>CAYNYW010000077.1:1947-2964 GCA_964401555.1 uncultured Defluviicoccus sp. | reverse complement strand
GGAGGGAACTGGCGCCTGCTCCAGTCCCCTCCGCTCGGCTATCAGGCCTAGCCCAGATCGACGGGAATGAAGATCCTGGCGTTGCCGCGGTCGACCAGGACGGCGATGCGTTTTCCGGCCTTGCCGATCAGGCTGCGCAACTGCTCCGTGCTGGCGATGGCCTCGCCATTGACCGCGATGACGATGTCGCCCGGCTGGATGCCCGCCTTGGCGGCGGCGCCAGCGACATTCTGGACGACGACGCCGTTGCTGACATCGGAGCGCCGCTGCTCTTCCGGCGTCAGCGGACGGACGACCACACCCAGGCGACCCTTGCCGGCATCGGGAGCGTCGTTGCTGGCAACCTGCTCGTCGACGAACTTGCCGACCTCGACATCGACCGGGCGTGTCTCACCCTTGCGCCACACCTGAAGCTTCGCCTGCTCGCCGGGCTTCATCGAAGAGACGATCACCGGCAGCTCGTTGGACGAGGCAATCTCCTTCCCGTTGATGGAAAGAATGACATCGCCCGGCTCGAGGCCGGCCTTCGCCGCCGGACTGTCCTTTTCCACCGACCCGACCAGTGCTCCCGCCGGTTTCTTGAGGCCGAAGGAGTCGGCGAGCGACTGATTGACCTCCTGGATGCCGACGCCGAGCCGGCCGCGCTGCACCTTGCCGTGGGTGACGATCTGCTTTTCCACATTCATCGCGACCTCGATAGGTATCGCGAAGGAAAGCCCCTGGTAGCCGCCGCTGCGCGAGTAGATCTGCGAGTTGATGCCGATCACCTCGCCCGCCATGTTGAACAGTGGCCCGCCCGAATTGCCGGGGTTCACGGCAACATCGGTCTGGATGAAGGGAACGTAACTGCCGTCGGGCAGGGACCGCGAGAAGGCCGAGACGATGCCGGCGCTGGCGCTGCTCTCGAAGCCGAAGGGCGAGCCGATGGCGAGGACCCATTCGCCGACGCGGGTGTTGGCGGCCGTGCCGATCCTGACTGCCGGCAGATCCTTGGCGTCGATCTTGAGGACGGCCACG
>CAYNYW010000077.1:1077-1937 GCA_964401555.1 uncultured Defluviicoccus sp. | reverse complement strand
AGGACGGCGACGTCGCTGGCGGTATCGAGGCCGAGCACCTTGGCCTTGAACTCGCGCTTGTCGGTCAGCTTGACGATCACTTCCTCCGCGCCGTCGACGACGTGGGCGTTGGTCAGAATCGTGCCGTCCGGACTGACGATGAAGCCCGATCCCAGGCCGCGGGCGGGTGTATCGCGGTGCGGTACGCCGAAGCGGCGGAGGAAATCCGGGATCGAATCGTCGTCGTCGAACTGGGGCGATTTCGGTCCGCGCGAGCCTGTCTTGCGCGTGCCGGAAACGCTGATATTGACTACCGAAGGGCTGTTGCGCGCAACGATGCCGCTCATGTCCGGCAATGCGGCCGCCGCCGCGGCGACCGGCTGGGTCATCGTGATCGGAGCAGCGACTTGCGCTGCGGGGGGCTGCGACGCGGGGGGCTGCGACGCGGGGGAGTTGGCGTGGCCGAGGGTGTAGGCGCCGGTCAGCGCCGCCACAACGGCGGCTGCACCCGCGGTCAGTTTGAGCTTGTTCGAGTTCATTGCGTTCTCCTGGGTGAAATCCGGGCAGGCACGATGCCCGCCGACGCGAGAAGCATGCCTCGGCAAGACTTAAGACTGACTTAAGGACAACCGCCGCCGGCGAGCCGGATGCCTGCGCGATTCCGGCGCGATCAGGCGGGACGGGCGCATCCGGGAAACACGATCCTGGCGGTGAGTCCGCCTCCCGGCGTGTCGTCGAGGCAGACTTCGGCCTTGTGCCGCTGGGCGATGGTGCGCACGATTGCCAGCCCGAGGCCGCTGCCGCTGGAGCTCTGGCCGCTGCGGCGGTAGAAGCGGTCGAATACGCGCTCGCGTTCCTCCGCCGGAATCCCCGGGCCGTTG
>CAYNYW010000077.1:0-1067 GCA_964401555.1 uncultured Defluviicoccus sp. | reverse complement strand
CTTCCGGCTTGTCTTGGATCTCGGCGATCTTCGCGAAGTCCTGACCGTCCAAGCTCAGCAGTCGGTTCACCGCGATAGCCAGCCACAGCGGGTTGGCAGCCGCAGGGGTGCCATCGGCATGGGTCACCTGGCACAAGGCATTGGCCACCAGGTTGGCGAGCAGGGTGCGCATGGCGTCGCCATCGCCCATTATGGTCGCCGCCGGGTCGAGGGCGCTGACGCCGAGGTCGATCTGCTTGGCATCGGCAAGCGCCGCGTGGTCGGCGATGACCTGGCGCAAGACCTCGGCGAGCGATACCCCGGCAAACGCGCCCAGCCTGGCGCCGTCTTCGTTGCGCGCCAGCGCCAGCAGTTGCTGCACGGTGTGGATCGCCCGCTCGAGCCCTGACTTGAGGTCACCCAGCGCCCCGGAGCGCTCGGCCGCGCTCGTCGCCCGTTCCAGCAGTCCCGCCTGGAGTTGCAGGGCGGTCAATGGCGTGCGCAGCTCATGCGCCGCATCGGCGATGAAGTCGCGCTGCACCTGCAGCGTCGCGCGCAGGCGCCCGAGCAGTTCGTTGAGCGAGACGACCAGCGGGCGCGCTTCGTCGGGAACCCCGCTTTCGGTGAAGGGATCGAGCGCCTCGGGCGTCCGCGTCCGCACCGAACGCGCAAGGTCGGTCAGCGGCCGGAGTTCCCGGCTGACGATCAGCCAGATCAGCAGCGCGATGAGGGGCAACAGGACCATGAACGGCGTCAGCGTGCGCAATGCCGCCGTCGCCGCCAGCCGCGCACGCACGCTCGTCGGCTGGGCGACGGCGATGGTTTCGCCGCGGTATTGCAGGGCGTATACGCGCCAGGTTTCCTCGCTGGTTCGTTCGGTGGCGAACCCGAGGCGGGCGATTTCGGGCAGGGGGCGGTGCGGACGCGAGGAGTAGATGGTGAGTCCGTTGCGATCCCAGATGCGGATGACGAAATCGAAACTGGTCTCGCCGGCCAGCGCCTCGGTTGCCCCGTGCAGCGTCTGGTTGCGCTGTGCCAGGGCAATCTGCTCGAGGTGATAATCGAAGTTGGTGTTGGCTTCTTCCTTG
>CAYNYW010000076.1:0-2987 GCA_964401555.1 uncultured Defluviicoccus sp. | reverse complement strand
CAGCTGGAGGCTCAGGCCGCATAACCCGGTGTCCACTTTCCCGGGGGAAGATCAAGCGAGCGATCGGTCATGATGAGGAAATGCTCAGGACGTGAAAGAGCTTCCGGAACTTTTTCCGGAGGCACGATGCGTGGATGGGAACGGCTCCGGCGCGAGCGGCGATGACGGCTGCGCGGCGAGATCGAGGCCGATGACGATCGTGGCATTGGGCGCCAGCCGCAGCTGGCCCGAACAACGGGTGACGACGTCCCACGCCTGCCAACCGGCGTCGGTCAGCGGCTCGTGCTCGACGTAGGGGCAACGATGACCATCGGCGCCGTCGATCGGCCTCGCCGCTCGACCACCCCTGGCGCAAGGGCGGTTCAGCGTGGAGCAGTTGCCGCAGTAACTGGGCCCGCCGCCGAAGTGCCATCGGCTTAGGGCGCTCAGCCGTTTTTTTCGTCGTCCAGCAGGAGCGCCGGCCCGAGGTAGAGGCGCTCGAACGCCTCCGCCATCGGCCACAGATCGAGGAGCGCATCGACGCCCTCAGGGGTCAGTGGCACGGGTTCGCCGCCGAAATCGCCGACACCGCCCCAGTCCTGGATGCCGAACCGCCCGAGCGCTTTCACCAGCGCCGCCGTCCGCTCGCCGGCCGCCTGTGCATCGTTCGTCACCGGCACGGGGGATCGTTGCGCTTCAGCACGCGCCGCCATCATCAGCGCCGTCGTGCACGGCCGCACGTGCACGCGCACGCGCACGCCATGGCCGAGGTCGAGCCAGTGTGGCTCGCGATTGAGATCGAGGGCATGGCCGCTCTCGCCGCGCCACCGATCGAGGAGGTCCAACCGCTACAGATTACACCCAAGGCCGCCTGACCATGCAGCCCGGTGACCACACCCGAAATTACACCTCATTGACGGACGCTAACCTACACTCTGTCGGCATCGGGGAACTCCGGGGAATCTCGTCAAGTCGTTCTCGTAAAACAACTTTCTCAGATTCGTCGCCCCGATGCACCTACCGTGTGTGAGATATCCGGGCTAAGCTCCGCGAGGGGCAGGAAGGTGATTGATGATGGAACCGCGTCGGAATTTCACGGATGAGTTCAAGCGGGCGGCCGTTGCGCTGGTGGTGTCGAGCGGCCGGCCCTTGATACAGATCGCCGAGGAGCTGGGCGTTCAGCCGTCGATGCTGCGGCGATGGCGCGGCGCTGTCGGGGGGGCGTCGAGGCGCCCCGACACGCAAGCGACGCCGCCGCAGGCTGGCAGTCCCGGTGATCAATCAGCCGAGATTGCACGCCTTCGGCGAGAGGTCGAACGGTTGCGCATGGAACGAGATATTCTAAAAAAAACTGTGGCCATCTTCTCGGAACCGCCGAAATGAGGTTCCGCTGCATCGAGGATCAACGCGGCACCTGGCCGGTGCGCGTACTTTGCGCGACGCTGGAGGTTTCGGCCAGCGGCTACTACGCATGGCGGGGTCGACCGGTAAGTGCCAGGGCGGCAGCGAACCGGGATCTGCTCGCCGACATCCGGCGCATTCACCAGCAGCACCGCCAGCGCTACGGCGCGCCGCGCGTCCACGCCGCCTTGCGGGCCGAGGATCGCTCGGTCAGCCGCGGCCGCATCGAACGGCTGATGCGGCGTCACGGCATCCGCGCCGCGACACACCGCCGGGCGGGCATGCCGACCCTGCTGATCAGTTCGGTCGGCAAACGGCTGCGCTATGGGACCGTGCAATGGACGTTCCAGAAACTGCTGGATCATTGCGGCATCGCACCGCGTTCGGCGACATGCCGGCTCCGGATCCACGATCTTCGGCACAGCTTCGCCGTGGGCACCCTCGTCGACGGCTACAGGTCCGGCGTCCCCGGTTCCCGCCTTGCGATCCTGTCCACCTATCTCGGTCATGCCGATCCTGGCGACACCTACTGGTACCTGTCGGCCGCGCCGGAATTGCTGGGGCTGGCCGGCGAAAGGCTCGAGCGCCACCTGCGAGGTGACGCATGAGCGCGCTCGCCACCACCCTGCAGGCGTTCTTCACCGATCGCCTCATCCGCCAGCGCCAGGTCAGCCCGAATACGGTCGCTGCCTATCGCGACACCCTGCGGTTGCTTCTGGTCTTTGCGTCCGAGCGACACGGCAAGGAGCCGAGCAAGCTCGACATCGACGATCTCGATGCGCCCCTGATCGGCGCCTTCCTCGACCATCTGGAGAGCCACAGGAAGAACGGCGTGCGCGCCCGCAACGCGCGGCTCGCCGCGATCCGGTCCCTGTTCCGCTATGCGGCCCTTCGGCATCCCGAACGTGCCGCCGTCATCGAACGCGTTCTCGCCATTCCGCCCAAGCGCTTCGAGCGGCGGCTCGTGACCTTCCTGACCGACGCGGAGATCGAGGCCCTGCTCGCTGCGCCGGACCGGGCGACATGGACCGGGCGGCGCGACATGGCGCTGTTCAGCCTCGCCGTCCAGACGGGCCTTCGGGCCTCCGAGCTGATCGGGCTGAGCTGCGCCGATGTTCACCTCGGATCCGGTGCGCATGTCAGTTGCAGCGGCAAGGGGCGAAAGCAGAGGATCACGCCGCTCACCTCGGGCACCGTCGCCGTCATACGGGCCTGGCTGGCCGAGCGCGCCGGTCAGCCTGCGGACCCGGTGTTCCCCACACGGACCGGACGCGCCCTCAGCCGCGACGCGCTCGAACGCCGGCTCGCCGGATATGTCGTGGACGCGACCGCCCGATGCCCGTCCCTGGCGCGCAAGCGGGTGACCATGCATGTGCTGCGGCATTCCGCGGCCATGCGCCTGCTGCGGGCCGGGATCGATACATCCGTGATCGCCCTCCGGCTCGGTCACGAACAGATCGAGACGGCCCAGATCTACCTGCACGCAGACCTGCAGATCAAGGAACGCGCCCTGGAGAGGACAGCCCCGATCACGACCAAACCCGGCCGCTTCCGTAACCATCCGGCGAAGGCCGTGAGCGGTCGGGTTTCAGGCTGCGGCGGCGTCG
>CAYNYW010000075.1:1904-2999 GCA_964401555.1 uncultured Defluviicoccus sp. | reverse complement strand
CCAGGCGGTCCGCCACCGTGAGCAAAGTCACATCGATCGAGACCGGATCGGTGTCGATGGTGCGATTGAAATCGAGCAGGGCGGTGGTGACGGTCATTGCTCAGAACTCCGTGTGCAGGAGGTCGTCGGCGGCGGGTTTGGGCGCCGGCGGCGGCACGTGCGTGGCCTGCGGCTTGGCGGTGGTCGGCGTTTCGCCCTGCCAGACGTCGGCGGGATCGACCGGGCTGGCATCCGGCAGCGCCGCCGGCCGGTCGACCCACTTCACGATCTCCAGCTTCGGCCGGTAGTTGGTGCCGTACTTGTCCTTCATCGGCTCGGAGCCGACACACGCGACGACCGGCAGCTGGCCGGGATGGCTGCCGCGCTGCTCTTCGAATGCCTGGTAGAGCTCGCGGATGGCGTTGCCCATGTGGATCGAGGCGCTGGCCAGTTCGACGGCGCCGCCGAAAAACGTCTGCGAAAACGCCGTCATGACGAAGCCGCGCTTGAAGCCCTCGCCGGGGCTGGGCGCGATCCGGTCGAGCGACGGGTCGATCCGCCGCTCCGGTGCCTCGCCTTCGCGGAAGCGGAACCAGCCGGTGGCGATGTTGGCGAAGTCGGCGACGAAGGTCGGCCGGCCGATCTCGACGTCACCGTCGGCACCGCGGGCGAACCATTTGTCGGCCTTCGAGTTGTACTTGGCGTAAGCCTTGAGCGAACCGGAAGCGCCAATATTCAGAGGCATTTGGCAGTACTCCTGTGCCGTGGGTGAAAGATCAGAAGCCGTAGACATTGCGCCCGTGCGAACGAGCGATCGGGTGGTTCCACCAGAAGTGCTCGAAGTCAGGGACCACCACGCCGGCGAGCTCATGCGGATCGGAGGAGAGGCTGAGGAAACGGCCGAGGCGGAGCGCGATCTGGCGCAGCGCGGCGAGGTGCCGGCGGACATCGTCGGCCGACAGCTCGTAAACGACGACGGCGCGGCCGTCCTTCTTGCCGGCGGCCGGCTTGACGTAGGCGAAGCGCATGCCGTAGTTGCCGTGCGCCCTGGCGTAGACGGCGCCCTGCCGGCCATGGGTGTCGGAGATCGCCGACGGCAGCCGCTCGGTGGTCTTC
>CAYNYW010000075.1:0-1894 GCA_964401555.1 uncultured Defluviicoccus sp. | reverse complement strand
GCCGGATCTCGACGCGCTGCTGCGCCGCGGACGGCACGCCGTACCCGCGCAGCTCGGCGAGTGCGTTGGCGACGTAGCCCGCGAGGTTGCCGCGCTCGCTCGCGCGCCGGTCGTCGGGATTGAGCACCATCTCGCGGGCGAAGGCGGCCTCGGCGGCGGCGATGCACGCCTCGACCGGCGCTGCGGGGTCGATCAGGCCGAGGTGGACGCCGTTCTCGACGGCGGTGCCGCGGGCGGCGGCGGCGCCGGCCGGGGCGCGCAGGCCGAGGAGGCGCTGCATCACGAAGTGCGCCGGCTCGGCGGCGAAGTGATTGAGCGCGCTCGGCGACAGCCGGGAGATGCCATGGCGCTCGAAGGGGTTCATGCCACGGCTCCCGCGATGCGCTGCAAAGCCGCGCTCACGCGGGTGTCGTCAGTCGCGCGCCCAGCCGAAACGAGGAGCAACATCTGGGTCAGCGCGATCGCCTTCCGCTGCTCGAGGGCGATGCTTTGCCAAAGCGCGTCGACGGCGATGCGTAACTCGCCGACGGTCGCACTCTTCGGCCCGAACAACGGCCGGTAGACCGGGTCGTCGTCCTCGTCGGGCGACATCGAAGGCACGGCGATCACCGCCGGCAGATCGCCGATGAAGCGGAGCAGCCTTGCGTGCGGTTCGCTGGCGGCGACCGTCTTGTCAGTTGCGCTGCTCGTTTCCGGGGAGGATGGCGAAGCGATCATCGGGGCTCCGAGTTCGGATTGCCCCGCGATCAAACCGCACGGAGAACGCCTCCGAAACGTTCAAACCGTTCAACCCTGAGGGACCGCAGAACGGTTGAACGGTTCAACCCTCTGCTGCGGCGGGCTGGTGGAACGGTTGAATCCTCTGGCGCGACGGGCTGAGCGCATCGCTCAGCCCGCGCGGATGTGACTCTGGCGCCGGCGGACGCCTCTGGGTCACCAGCCGCCGGCTCGGCGGGCGCCGCCACGTTGCGATCCCGGCAGCCGAACCAGCGTCGCCATGGCGCTGGCCAGGTTCTCCGAGATCGGCTCACCCTCGACCGTCTGTTCACGAAACCAGTCGACCAGGAGCTCCTTCTTGGGCTGGTTCTCTTCGGTGATGCGCCACTCGGCGATGATGCGATCCAGAAGCGCCAGATAAGGACTGCGATACTCCACCGTGGGGACCGGTTCCCCGCGCTCCGGCCAGATGGCGAGCACCGCAAATCGCGGCACGCGAATATCGATGAACTGGCCGTCGGTCATGGTCAGCGTGCCGAACCCCCATTCCATCTCGCCGCCTCGCCAGTGTTCAGGTGCGATGTGGCTGTGGTGCCCCGAGTGCAGGCGCCACCCGGCGTGCGCCGTGTGCCAGGGGCCGGCCGCTGTGTCGACAGCCGCCCCTTGGCATGCAGGTCACCGTCGCCGAGCGCAATCAGCAACTCGTACCGCGCTTCCTCCTCCGCCCGTTCCTGAACGCTCCGGCCGTGTTGCCAGGGGGCCATGCGAACGATCTGTTCGCCGACGGCCTCGGCGGCGTCGTGCGGAATGCTGAGCAACTGATTGGCGATGCGCTTCCATGCCTGCCCCAGTTTCCATGGTGTTCGATCCAACTGCTCGATCAACATGCCATCCCTCGCTGCCAAAAGGGGCGAGAACATAACCTGAACGGGGCCCAGGATCAACACGCGCGCGGATGGCTGGGTTGAACCGTTCCACCCTTTGCCCCGTCGAAGGGCTGAACCGTTCCACCAACTGCCACGGCGAAGGGGTGAACGGTTCGAAGGTATCGCGTTGGCCCCGGTCTGCAGACAATGCGCGGCCATGCCCGAGACGCCCTGCAACTGCTCTCCCAACGCCCTCGACCCGAACCGGATGACCCCCGCCGAGCGCCTCGCCGAGATCGGCGAGATCCTCG
>CAYNYW010000074.1:0-3154 GCA_964401555.1 uncultured Defluviicoccus sp. | reverse complement strand
CCTCGCCGAACTCCTCCCCTGGAACTGGAAACCCGCCGCCACCGCCGCCACAGCCCGAACATCAGCAACCCGCGGCCTTCGCCGGATGGTTACATCTGATCCGCAGAATCCGCACGATCGAGAGCGAGATGGCGACATCGGCCGGGGCGCCTAAGCCGCGGCGCAGCCTCGCCACCTTCCGCAAGGGCTGATCGGAAACTAGAGGTGATGAACTTCCTTGACCGCGCCATCGGCTTGCTGGCGCCGGGAGCCGGCTTGCGCCGCGCTCAGGCGCGGGGGCGATCGCTGCTGTTACCCGCAGCTACGAGGGCGCCAGGCTCGGCCGGCGCACCGAGGGCTGGGTGGTCGCCGGCACCAGCGCCAATGCCGAGATCGGCACCGCGCTGGTTCGCCTGCGTGACCGCTCGCGTGACCTGGTGCGCAACAATCCATACGCGGCGAAGGCGGCCCACGCGGTGGTCAGCAACCTCGTCGGCACCGGCATCATGCCGCGCGCTCGCGCCGGCGATGCTGCGGTCAACGATCGGGCCGACAGGCTCTGGGCGCGCTTCGCCGAAGCGTGCGACGCCGATGGCTTGACCGACTTCTCCGGCCTGCAGGCGCTGATCGTCCGCGCCATGGTCGAGAGCGGCGAGTGCCTGGTGCGCATCCGCGAGCGGCGGATCGAGGACGGCTTGGCCGTCCCGCTGCAACTGCAGCTCCTCGAGCCGGATCATCTGGACGCTGGCAAGACCGACGAACTGCCGGGCGGCGGCTTTGTGGTCCAGGGCGTCGAGTTCGATGCCCTGGGCCGGCGCCGCGCCTACTGGCTCTACCCGGTGCATCCCGGCGAGGTCGCGATGTTCCGCCGCGCCGCGCTCGTCAGCCAGCCGGTGCCGGCGGCCTCGGTGCTGCACCTGTTCGATCGCCTGCGCCCGGGCCAGGTCCGCGGCGTGCCGTGGTTCGCCCCGGTGATCCTCAAGCTGCGCGATCTCGACGACTACGACGACGCCGAGCTGGTGCGCAAGAAGATCGAGGCCTGCTTCGCCGCCTTCGTCACCGGCTCGGACGACGAGGAGACCCTCGGCCGGGCATCGGCCGACGCCGACTGCCGGCGGGTCGAGAGCTTCGAGCCGGGGATGATCGAGTACCTCGCCCCCGGCAAGGACGTGAAGTTCGCCACGCCGTCGCATGCCGGTGGCCATGCTCCGTACATGCGCGTCCAGCTGCACGCGATCGCCGCCGGGGTGGGGGCGATGACGCTCAAGGAAGCGATCGCGCGGCAGGGATACGACCCGGCCCACGTGCTGGCCGAGATCGGCGCCATTAACGCGTTAACGGAGGAGCCGTCTCTGCAGAAGGCTCTGCATGTCCCGGCGGCCGTCGGCGACGCAGTGGACGATCACGCGGTTCTCGAAGACCCGGTAGATGATCCGGTAGGGCTTGTGGTGCGCCTCGCGATATTCGGTCATCCCCAGCCCCTGTAACTCCTTGGGAACGTTCCCGCGATGCGGCAGTTCGGAAAGGCGGGAGCACGCCTCTTCGAGTGCATCGATGAGCCGGTCCGCCTTCTCGACGCCGTCGGCTCCGGCGACGTAGCGCCAGATGTCCTCGATGTCGCGCTCGGCGTCCTCAACGAGGAAGACGTCGAAGGGCATCGACCGCGCTAGCCCTTGATGCGCTTGCGCATGGTTGCGAACGCCTCGCCGAGGGGACGAACCTTGCCATCCTCGATGGCGCGGTTGCCGAGAGCGAGGATCTTCAAGAGCGCCAGCGTCTCCTGCGTCTCTTCGTAGCTGGCGATGCCCTGGAGCACCGCCTTGGCCTCTCCGTGCAGGGTGATGATCACCGGCTCACGGCCCTCGGCGAGATTGCGGATAAGCTGCGGGGCGTGTGCCTTGAGATAGCTGATGGGTTTCACCTGATCCGAGAGCTTCATGCGCCGGCCTCCGAGTTGATTGACCAGAATATGGACCGAATTTGGCTCGGTTGGAAGCGCCCGTCATGGTAAGTCGCCAGCGCCTCCCCCACGGTCACTCCTGAGCACGCGGATCGTTGTTGAGGGCATGGATGAGTCAACACGGAGCGTTGAAACCGAAGGTGTTTGAGGACCCATCAAGAGAGGAGCGCACCGTTGAGGTGCTGCGGTTGAGCTTGGCTCCGGTGGCGCTCCGCGACGTTGACACGAGTGAGGAGTATCGGGAATTTCGTGTATGGGCCATGACGATGGGAAGGAAGGAGACATCGCATGGCACGACGGAAACCACCGGTGATTGCCGACCGGTTGCTGGATCAGCTGCTGGCCGGGGCGGATGCGAAGACGGCGTTCGAGAAGGATGGCCTGTTGGACGAGCTGAAGAAGGCTCTGGCCGAGCGGGTGTTGAACGCCGAGATCGACCATCACCTGGAGGCCGGCGAGGCCGATGGCCGGCCCAACAGCCGCAACGGCTACGGCAAGAAGCGGGTGCTGACCGAGACCGGGAAAATCGATCTCGAGGTGCCAAGGGACCGGCTGTCGACCTTCGATCCGCAGCTGATCGCCAAGTATCAGCGGCGGTTTCCGGGCTTCGACGAGAAGATCATCTCGATGTATGCGCGCGGCATGAGCACCCGCGAGATCCAGGGGCATCTGCGAGAGCTGTACGGGATCGACGTCTCCCCCGACCTGATCAGCGCGGTGACCGACGCCGTCCTGGACGAGGTCACGGAGTGGCAGAACCGCCCCCTGGAAGCCCTTTACCCGTTGATTTTCTTCGATGCGATCCGGATCAAGGTGCGCGATGAGGGAACCGTTCGCAACAAGGCGGTCTATGTTGCCCTCGGCGTTCGGCCCGACGGCACCAAGGAGATCCTCGGCCTTTGGATTGAGCAGAGCGAGGGCGCCAAGTTCTGGCTCCGGGTGATGAACGAGTTGAGGAGCCGCGGCGTCGAGGACGTGCTGATCGCTATCGTCGACGGCCTCAAGGGCTTTCCCGAGGCGATCACCGCGGTGTTTCCGCAGGCGCTGGTGCAGACCTGCGTCGTCCACCTGATCCGCCATTCGCTGGCGTTCGTCTCCTACAAGGACCGGAAGGCGGTGGCCGCCGCGCTCAAGCAAATTTACAAGTCCAAGGACGCCGAAGGAGTATCGGGAATTTCGTGTATGGGCCATGACGATGGGAAGGAAGGAGACATC
>CAYNYW010000073.1:0-3263 GCA_964401555.1 uncultured Defluviicoccus sp. | reverse complement strand
TAGACTCCGCCCTGACGTTCGGGACTTGTCAACACGCGGCCGAGCTTCGTCAATTCGGCTTCGGCGTCCGCCGAAATCTCCGCCGAGTTATAGCCGAAGTAGATTTCCAGATCGATTTTCGGCTTCTTGTCGGCGATCTGGAATACTTTCTCGCGCTCGTTGAGGGTGAGCTGGCGGGTCTTGATCTTGCGGACCGAATCGATGAAGCGCTGCTCTTCCTGCCGCGAATCGGTGGTCAGGCCCCGGGTCTTGGGAGCGGGTCTCAGCGCGTTCAGCATCTGCTCTTCGGTCGGCCGTTGCGCGAACGACGGCGCGGTCGCGGAAAGCACGATGCCGCCCGCGAGCGCCAGACTGGCGATTGCGGCTGCGAATTTCTGCAAGCGGGTCATGTGAGCATCCTCCGGCTTTGCCAGGCGTTCTTGCCGTTGCATCAGAATATCGGGGCGGCCTCTGGCTACAGTGAGCTCTGTCACAGAGGCCGCGCCTCGACCATATCCCGGATCAACAAACTGATACGGATTTGAACCAGCCAGCCCATCGGTGCAACGGGATTCAGGCAGGTTCGCAGCTGTTCTTGCCGCACAACAGATCATGTGTGCGTGAGGTCGTTCGGCTGCTCCCTCTTGCGCCGCCCGCGCCGGTGGGCAAGCGCGTGCGCGGCGCGCCCGTCGATCGCCACGAGGCCGACGGCGATGACCGCCATCCCGGCGATCTGGTGCGGCTCGAGCCGCTCGCCCAGCGCGAGGGCGCCCAGCAGGACCGCGGTGACCGGGATGAGAAAGGTCACGAGCGACGTATTGGTTGCGCCAGCGCGGGCGAGCAGGCGGAAATACAGCAGGTAAGCGACGGCCGTCGAGAACGCGCCGAGGCCTACGAGCGCGGCAATCACGTGGGGGACGGGCGGCCCGTGCGTCCAGGGATGATCGACATACGCAACGGGCGCGAGCAGCAACAGCGTCGCCGCACCGGTTTGGCCTGCCGCAAGCGCATTCGGCGTGAAGTTCCGGAAACGCCGCGCGTAGACCGTGCCCGTGGCATAGAGCGCGGCGGCGGCGAGGCAGGCGAGTTCGCCAACGACATGCAGGCTGAGGCCTTTGAGCGCTCCGGGGCCGATCATCACCACGACCCCGATCAGTCCGCAGACGATGCCGACGGCCCGGCTTGGCGTCAGCTTGTCGTCGACCGTCGCCGCGTTGGCGATGACGACGGCGAATAACGGCGTCGTGGCGTTGAGGATCGAGGCAAGGCCGCTGGCGATCTGCGTCTGGCCCCAGGCGACCAGGAAGAACGGAAGGGCGCTGTTGATGAGGCCGAGGGTCAGGAAGACCGGCCACGCGGTGCGGAGCGGCCACAGTTCGCCGCGCATCCACGCCATGGAAACGAGGACGATGGCGGCGATGCCGACCCGTCCGAGCGCGACGGTGAGGGGCGGAAGCTCGGCGACCGCAAGCTTGTTGAGGTAGAACGAGCCGCCCCACAGGATCGACAAGACGACCAGCATCAGCCAGTCGGCGGCAGACATGGTCAGCGGGCGCGGCGTCATGGCTTGTTTCTGGGGCCACGGCGGTGCGCCGCGCGACCCGATTTCCGTCGTTTTGGCTTAAGCCGCCGGTGATTTCAGCGGCCGCGCGGTATCGCTCACCCCGTCCCGCCGACCGTGATCCGATCCAGGCGCAGCGTCGGCTGGCCGACGCCCACCGGCACGCCCTGGCCGTTCTTGCCGCAGGTGCCGATGCCGAGGTCGAGGATGGAATCGTTGCCGATCATGGTGATGCGGTTGAGATCGGTCGGGCCGTTGCCGATCAGCATGGCGCCCTTGACCGGCGCCGTGACCTTGCCGTCCTCGATCTTGTAGGCCTCGGTGACTTGGAAGACGTACTTGCCGGAGGTGATGTCGACCTGCCCGCCGCCGAAACTCACGGCATAGAGGCCGCGCTTCACCGAGGCGATGATCTCGCCGGGGTCGCGCTCGCCGGCGAGCATGAAGGTGTTTGTCATGCGCGGCATCGGCACATGGCCGTAGCTCTCGCGCCGGCCATTGCCGGTGGGCGCCATGTTCATCAGGCGTGCGTTCTGCCGGTCCTGCATGTAGCCGACCAGCACGCCGTCCTCGATCAGCACGGTGCGATGGGTCGGCGTGCCTTCGTCGTCGATCGAGAGCGAGCCGCGCCGGCCGGCACTCGTGCCGTCGTCGATCACGGTGACGCCCGTGGCGGCGACGCGCTCGCCCATCAGGCCGGCGAAGGCCGAGGTCTTCTTGCGGTTGAAGTCGCCCTCGAGCCCGTGGCCGATCGCCTCGTGCAGCAGCACGCCGGGCCAGCCCGGGCCGAGCACCACGTCCATCTCCCCGGCCGGCGCGGGCACGGCGGCAAGATTCACCAGCGCCTGCCGCACCGCGTCGTCGACCGCGCCGCGCCACGCCGCGCCGACGACGAATTCGTCATAGACGTCGCGGCCACCGTAACCGTGGCTGCCGGCCTCCTGCCGCGCGCCATCGCCGACGACGATGGAGACATTCACCCGCACCAGCGGACGAACGTCGCGATAGGTCTCGCCGTTCGCGCGCAGAATCTCGACCACCTGCCAGGAGCCGGCGATGCTCGCCGTCACCTGCCGCACCCGCGGGTCTTTCGCGCGCGCATAGGCGTCGATCGCCTCCAGCAGCTTGACCTTGTCTTCGAAGGCAAGGCCCGCGAGCGGATTGGCGTCGGTATAGAGGTGCGCATTGCTGCGCGCCGGCGCGAGCGCGGCGGCGCCGGAATAGCCGCCCTTGACGGCGCGGACGGCGTCCGCAGCGCGCGAGATCGCGGCTTCCGACACGTCGGAGGAGTGGGCGAAGCCGACGGCCTCATCCTTGACCGCGCGCAGGCCGAAGCCGTGCGCGGTATCGTAGGTGGCCTGCTTCAACCGGGAATTATCGAAGACGAGCATCTCCGACTGCCGGTATTCAAGATACAACTCGCCGTCGTCGGCGCCTTCGAGTCCGTTCGAGACGATTTTAGCCACCCGTGACCGGTCGAGACCGGCCCGGTCGATCAGGGACATAGTCGGCGACGTCATGCTGCGCTCCAAATGCTTGCGCTAACATAGGGGTTCGGCGCGGCAAGCGCGAGGGCAGACGCTCGCCGCCGCGACCTGCCTCATTCCAGCGCCGCGGCGTTCGCTCATTCCGGTCGCTGAAATCGAAATTTCGCGCGGGCCGCCGGCAGTCGCAACTTGATGCGGCAATCCCGGCTCTTTTCGCCAGAAACGCCTGTCTAGCC
>CAYNYW010000072.1:0-3358 GCA_964401555.1 uncultured Defluviicoccus sp. | reverse complement strand
GCACGGTCGAGCGCGTCGGGCGCTATCCGCCGCCGAAGGACGGTGGACCGAAATGGTACGGCATCATCGCCGACACCAACCCGCCGGACGAGGATCACTGGCTGGCCGAGGCCGAGCACAATCCGCCCGAGGGGTGGCGCTTCTTCGTCCAGCCGTCGGGCCTGATCGAGCGCGACGGCAAGTTGGTCACCAACCTGCAGGCCGAGAACATCGAGAACCTGCCGGCCGGCTACTACGAGCGCAATCTCGGGGCGATGCGGGCCGAGGAGATCAACGTCTATCGGCGCAACCGCTTCGGCTTCGTGGTCGACGGCCGCCCCGTGACGCCCGAGTTCGATCCGGCGCTGCATGTGAGCGACGCGATCAAGCCGCTGACCGATCAGCCGTTGCGCCTGGGGCTCGACGTTGGCGGCGGCACGCTCAACCCGAGTGCCATCCTGTTCCAGCGCCATCCGCGCGGCGCCTATCTGATACTCGGCGAAGTCGTGTGCCAGGCTCTCGGGCTCGAAGCGTTCGGCCGGCTGATCCGGCAGGAGATAGCCGATCGGTTCCCGGACCACATGGCCAAGGGCGAGACGGACGACGATTGGATCACCGCATGGGCGGACCCGGCCGGCGCGCAGCGTGACGAGCTGTACGAGACGGCGGTATTCGAGCACCTGAAGCGCGCGTGCGGCATCAAGGTGCGCGGCGCGCCATCGCAGGACACGAAGTTGCGGATCGACGCGCTGCGGGCGCCGATGAGCCGCATGATCGACGGCAAGCCGGCGATGTTGGTGCACCCACGCTGCCGGAGGCTGATCCGCGGGCTCGGCGGCGGCTGGTACTACAAGCGCTTGTCGGTGCACGGCCGAGAGGCGTTCGCGGACAAGCCGGACAAGGGCGAATACTCGCACCCGTGCGACGCCTGCGCCTATGGCCTGCTCGGCGCCGGAGAGATGCGGGCGCTCCAGGCGCGGGACGTGCCGCAGCGGGTCACCATGCGGATGACGCAGGCCGCAACCGACTTCAGCGTGTGGGATTGATGATGGCGAAGCCTCTCCCCCATCCCGTCTCAAAGCCACGCGTCACCGGCGCCCAGCAGCGCCCCTGGCGTGCCGTGATCCGCTGGACGGACGAGCACGGCAAGCGCAGGGTCAAGCGCTGCCCGGTGCGCCGCAATCAGGAGCCGGTCGAGGCCGGCGAGATGTGGATCGTGGACATGCCGGACGACGCCGAGGGCGTGAGGGGGCCGGTGACCATCGAGGTGGTTTGGAGGTGAGCGAGACACTGAATCTCGACGACCCGATCGAGAGGCTTCCGGTCGCGCCGTGGATATGCACAGGCTTAGGTTATTTTAGTGGGATGAGAACGATTCGCGACCTGACACAGAAAACCGCTTTGGAGATATTGCGTATTCCAGGATTTGGCTACAAAGATCTCTATGAGATCGAAGCTGCATTGCAGTCTCACGCATGGAGACTTCGACCGGGCGACCCCCCGAAATGGGTGCCACGCCCTCTCTCGCCGAAGAACGCCGCAATTCTGGCAGATGTCGAGGCTGGCATGCGTCAGGTAGATGTCGCGAAAAAGCACGGCATATCCGCATCGCGCGTATGGCAGATTGTGAAGAGGCATAATCTACGGGCGTCACCATGAACCGCCGCTCGCTCATCGTCGGCCTCTCGGGCCTGATCGCAGCGCCGGCCGTCCTGCGGCTCGGGGCGCATATGCCGGTGCGGGCGATCGACTATGCCCCGAGGGACATGGCGAGCATCGCGAACGAAGATCGAGGCCAGATCCTTATATCACTGTATACCGTCACGCCTTTCGGCGGCTACACTGACGCCTATGCCGTGCCGCTGGGGTTCTTTCGTCAGGTAACCCGTTGGCGACGGTCCGGCGCAACCTACCCGACCGGGGGCTGACGGGACAGCCCGCCCACGCCTAACCCCGCGCGACGATTCCCGTCGCCGGACCAGCGTGTGGCCACGTACACCCCCGTCCTCTACGGCTCCAAGCTCAGCCAGTCGAAGAAGCCGGCGGGCGGCGGAACCAAGACGCTCGTCACCGGCAGCGGCAAGCCTGCCGCCACGTCGAGCCTCGCATCGCTCCTGAGCCAGCGCGACCAGCTCCGCATGCTGGTCAACGACCAATCCGGCACCGGGATGAGCCGGCTCCTGGCGCGGCGCCAGCTCGCGGCGCTGGAGGAGCAGATCAACACGGCCGGGGCGGCAAGGCCAGCTCCGGGCGGCGCACGTCAGCCGTTCGACGAGAACAAGAACCTGCCCGGCGTCCAGGCGATGCCGACGGTCACCGCTGGCACAGGTGCAGTCGCATCACAGCCGGCGGCTGACACGACGACCGCGGTTGCCGCCACTACTCCGGCCGAGGACGAGGCGACCAAGCTCAAGCTGGCGGAGGAGCAGCGGCAGCGGGACATCGAGAAGGCCAAGGCCGACGAGTTGGCGCGTCAGGACGAGATCCGCAAGCGCCGGGGCTTTGGCTTCAACAGCTTCCTGACCGGCGGTCTGAGCGGCCGGCCCACGTCGCTGGCCAGTCTTTTGGGAGTCTGAGCCGTGGCGTTTGACCTCGACGCCCTAAGCGAGATCCGCACGCTCAACTTCGGGCGGCGGTATCACGCCTACGACACGACCGACGATCTGAGCACGGTACTGACGGCCGGCTATTTCGATGCCGGCTGGTACAGGCTGGCCGCGCGTGACCGGCTCGACATCGAGGCCAGCGACGGCCGGATCATGGCCGTGGTGTCGGCCGCGAGCGCGGCTGGCGTGACGATCACGGCCAGCACGGACGTTATCCCCGCCGGCCGCCTCGGCACGGGATCGGTCGCGCGGAGCGTCGAGGACGTCCTAGCCGAGTTGCCCGCCAGCGCCCAGACTTTCGACGCTGTCGGCGATGGCGTAGCCGACGATACGGTAGCACTAGCCGCGCTGTTCAACTCGATTGCCTCTGGCGGCGCTGCATTTCTGCCGCCGGGCGAATACAAAATCACGTCGCAACTCACGCACGGCTTCACGAACGCGCGGATTTTCGCAATCCCCGGCACGGTTACAATAACCGGAGCCATCCGCACTGGAAGCAATCCAAACTATCAATACCCGCTGCTGAAGCTGCTCGACAGCACGAACCTGTCGATTTATGGCGTCAATTTTGAGAATACCTATGATGACGACCTCGCCAATGAAGATGCTGGTAAGGCGTTGCTCTATTGTGACGGCGCGGTATTGCGAGATGTTTTCATCGAGAAGTGCAAATTTACAGCTCCGAATTGCGGAGCAAACGGCCTTGTGTGGTATCTGAGGACCACGTCCGGTGACACAGACGGCAGCCTCGACAACTGTCATATCACCGACTG
>CAYNYW010000071.1:0-3576 GCA_964401555.1 uncultured Defluviicoccus sp. | reverse complement strand
CCGTGGTTTGCGTCCACGCCAAGGCGATGCAGGAGCCCTGGTGCCTGGCGACGAGCAAGGCGGAGGCAACGGCGCGCGAAATCGTCAACCTCTACGCCAGACGCTGGACCATCGAGCCCAGTTTCCGCGACACCAAGGATCTGCGCTTCGGCATGGGGCTCGGCGCCGTGCGCATCGGCAATCCTGAGCGCCGCGACCGCCTGCTCCTGCTCAACGCCTTCGCCGTGCTGTTCTTAACCCTGCTCGGCGCGGCCGGCGAAGCGCTCGGCATGGACCGCCACCTCAAGGTCAACACCGCCAAGCGCCGAACCCATTCCCTGTTCCGCCAGGGCTGCATGCTCTACGACCTCATCCCGGCCATGCCCGAACCCCGCCTCCGGCCATTAATCAACAAATTCCTCGAAATGCTGCAAAACAAACCGCTCACCACCCCAATTGCAAACATCGCTTAAATGAGGGGATTGATGAGGGGAGTAAAGGGTCAAGGAACGATTAACAAGAAGGAATGGACAGGTGTCGAAGATGTCCTGAAACAGGATCGCGCCACTGATCGAGCCGATGCACGTCAATGCGTTCGCGAATTAGTACCTGTGTTTTTTAAAGCTTATGGAGTTCGTTCGGAACTGCAGAATGTAATGCAGCATGAGATTTTCATTCAAGATAAATTCGAAAAATCTGATCCCGCGTTACGGGCAGTTGCATTTCGCGATGCGTTTCGCGCCGTGCATTTATTTAGAGTAGACCTAACTGCTAGCAAAAAAACAGATAATAGTTATCTATTATACGAAGGAGAGCATGAAACAAGAATTGCGTCACCTATAGAATATTATGATATTGGATCAGGCCATTTCTCAGAATACAAAGAAAATAACAACGGTCTTGTTGGCAGCATAAGTGGAGATATCATAACTTTCAAAAAAGGAGAGTGCTCTGGGAATTTAACAAATGTAAAAGGCACTTGGAATTTTGAAGGAAGCGTCAGTTGCGGTGGCGCTTTATGGGACGGCGAATTCAAACTCAGATAGTCGGTGGCAATTCCATCGACGTCTTGTAGTTGATAGCGGTGCCGGTGACGGCATTTGCCGGTTGCGCGGGCGCAGTTCCTAGTGCATACCTAACCCATTCGGCTGAGGAATCCGAATGGGTCTGTGGATTAGTGCCTGTCGCCTGTCGTTATCATTCTGCGCTGGATCTCTGAGTTTCGCGCGGTTCGCGGACGGGGCTGCGACGCTCCACCGTCTCGTGCTGGCGAGCCACCGGCCGGTGCCCTATAACCTCCCCCATGACCGCCCTCCTCAATCCCGCGGTGTTCATGCCGGCGAAGCGGCCGGCGCTGCCGTTGACCAGGCCGTTCGCCCTGGCCTCAAGCTACCGGCCGGCGGGCGACCAGCCGCAGGCGATCGAAGCGCTCTCGGCCGGTGTTGCCGACGGTGAGCGCGATCAGGTGCTCCTGGGCGTCACCGGCTCGGGCAAGACGTTCACCATGGCCAACGTCATTGCCGACGCGCAGCGGCCGGCGCTGATCCTGGCGCCGAACAAGATCCTCGCCGCGCAGCTCTACGCCGAGATGAAGGGATTTTTCCCGGACAATGCGGTCGAATACTTCGTCTCCTACTACGATTACTATCAGCCGGAAGCCTATGTGCCGCGCACCGACACCTTCATCGAGAAGGACTCCGCGATCAACGAGCAGATCGACCGGCTGCGCCACGCCGCCACCCGGGCGCTTCTGGAGCGTAACGACGTGGTCATCGTCGCCTCGGTGTCGTGCATCTACGGCATCGGCTCGGTCGAGACCTACGCCGAAATGACGCTGCCGCTCGCCGCGGGCGAGCGGATCGAGCGCGGTGCCATCATGCGCCGCCTCGTCGAACTGCAGTACCGCCGCAACGATCTCGCCTTCGCCCGCGGCGCCTTTCGTGTGCTCGGCGACGTGCTCGACGTCTTCCCCTCGCATCTGGAGGACCGGGCCTGGCGGCTGTCGCTGTTCGGCGACGAGATCGAGGCGATCTGGGAGATCGATCCGCTGACCGGCGAGAAGACGGCCGCGCTCGACGCCGCCACCTTCTACCCCAACAGCCACTACGTGACGCCGCGGCCGACGCTGCAGCAGGCGATCCCGCGCATCAAAGGCGAGCTCAAGGGCCGCGTCGACAGCTTCGTCGCCGAGGCCAAGTTCCTGGAGGCGCAGCGGCTGCAGGAGCGCACCACCTTCGATCTCGAAATGCTGGAGACCACCGGCCACTGCGCCGGCATCGAGAACTACTCGCGCTACCTCACCGGCCGCAATCCGGGCGAGCCGCCACCCACCTTGTTCGAGTACCTGCCGGACAACGCGCTCCTGTTCGTCGACGAGAGCCACGTCACCGTGCCGCAGTTGGGCGGCATGTTCCGCGGCGACTACAACCGCAAGTCAACGCTCGCCGAGTACGGCTTCCGGCTGCCGTCGTGCGTCGACAACCGGCCGCTGAAGTTCGAGGAATGGGAGCGGATGCGCCCGCAGACCATCTTCGTCTCGGCGACACCCGGCCCCTGGGAGCTTGAGCGCGTGCACGGCGTGGTGGTCGAGCAGGTGGTTCGTCCGACCGGCCTGATCGATCCGCCGTGCGACGTCCGGCCGGTCGAGAACCAGGTCGATGACCTGATCGGCGCCTGCAAGGAGGTGGCGGCCCGCGGCCAGCGAACCCTCGTCACCACGCTGACCAAGCGAATGGCGGAGGACCTGACCGAATACCTGCACGAGCAGGGCCTGCGCGTGCGCTACATGCACTCCGACGTCGATACGCTGGAGCGCATCGAGATCATCCGCGATCTGCGTCTGGGCGCCTTCGATGTCCTGGTCGGCATCAACCTGTTGCGCGAGGGCCTCGACATCCCGGAGTGCGCGCTGGTCGCGATTCTCGACGCCGACAAGGAAGGCTATCTGCGCTCGAAGACGTCGCTGGTACAGACCATCGGCCGGGCGGCGCGCAACATCGACGGCCGCGTCGTCCTCTACGCCGACCGCATGACCGGCTCGCTCCAATACGCCATCGACGAGACCAACCGGCGGCGCGCCCGGCAGATGGCCTACAACGAAGCCCACGGCATCACGCCGGAGAGCGTCAAGAAGGGCATCAACGATGTCCTGCAGAGCGTCTACGAGCAGGACTACGTCACCGTCGATACCGGCACTGCCGGCGCGGTTCAGGTGGTGGGCAAGGACCTCAAGTCGGTACTCGCCGAGCTCGACAAGAAGATGCGCGCCGCCGCCGCCGAGCTGGAATTCGAGGACGCGGCGCGCTACCGCGACGAGATCCGCAGGCTCGAAGCCCACGATCTCGGGCTCGATCGGCCGGGCATGGCGCCCAGCCTCGCAGCACAGGCGGCGCCAGCGAAGGCAAAATCCGGCGCCAGACGCCGGCGCAGCTGACCGCCCGCCAGTGCAGCAGCGCATTCGAAAGATGCGCGGTCGCTGCACCCAACCTATTGTTTCTAGTGCACAGACCCATCCGGTTGAACCATCCGAATCGGTCTGTGCACTAGCCCGGATATCTCACGTGGCCTTGGCTGACGCGGCTGGTTTGGCCAGTTTCC
>CAYNYW010000070.1:2365-3843 GCA_964401555.1 uncultured Defluviicoccus sp. | reverse complement strand
CCATTGTTCAACCGCGCTTGTGGAAACCCGCAATTCGACCCGCATCTGCATCGTTCGCCACGGTGAAACCGACTGGAACGTCGAAAAACGCATTCAGGGGCATATCGACGTGCCGCTCAACGCCACGGGCGAAGCGCAGGCGCGGGCCACGGCGGCCGGATTGACCGAGTGGCAGTTCGCTGCCGCCTACAGTAGCGACCTGATCCGGGCGTGGCGTACCGCCGAGATCGCGACCGCGGAGCGCGGTCTCGCCGTGCGGCCCGCCAGCGGGCTGCGCGAGCGCCATTACGGCGTGCTGCAAGGGCTGACTGCGGATGACATCCGGGCCGGTCACCCGGGCGATTTCGAACGCTATCTCGCCCGCGACCCGGATTGCGGCTTCGAGACGGGCGAAAGCCTGGCCGCGTTCGCGGCGCGGGTGGTGTCGGCGATCGAAGCGCTGGCATTGGCGCACCGCGGCCAGCAATTATTGCTGGTGTCGCATGGCGGCGTGCTGGACATCTGCTACCGGCAGGCCACCGGCCGGGGGCTGAGGCCGCCGCGCGACTTTCCCATTCCCAACGCCGCGCTCAACTGGTTCGAGGTCGGCGTCGGCGGCTGGCGACTGATTGAATGGGCCGATCGGCGCCATTTGGTGCGGGCGCTGGAAGATTCCCCCGAGTGATAAAATCCGCCCCTTGCCGCCGGTCGGCGGCGCCAAGCCAGAACGGAGTCCGAGCATGTTTTCCAAGCAGAATACCTTGGCCAAGGTCGATGGCGACCTGTGGACCGCCATCCAGGCCGAGAACCGTCGCCAGGAAGACCACATCGAACTGATCGCCTCGGAAAACTACGTGTCCTGCGCGGTGCTCGAAGCCCAGGGCTCCCAGCTGACCAACAAGTATGCAGAAGGCTATCCGGGCAAGCGGTATTACGGCGGTTGCGAGCATGTCGACGTGGTCGAGCAGCTCGCCATCGATCGCGCGAAGAAACTGTTCGGCGCCGATTGCGCCAACGTCCAGCCCAATTCCGGCTCGCAAGCCAACCAGGCGGTGTTCATGGCCTTCCTCAAGCCGGGCGACACCATCCTCGGCATGAACCTGGCGATGGGCGGGCACTTGACGCACGGTTCGCCCGTCAATATGTCCGGCAAGTGGTTCAACGTGGTGCCCTACGGCCTCGACGCCAACGAGGACATCGACTACGCGGCCCTCGAGCGGCTGGCCGGCGAGCACAGACCCAAGCTGATCATCGCTGGCGCCTCGGCGTTCGCTCTCAAGATCGACTTCGAGCGTTTCGCCAAGGTGGCCAAGTCGGTGGGCGCCATCTTCATGGTGGATATGGCGCACTACGCAGGCCTCGTGGCTGCCGGCTACTACCCGAATCCGGTGCCGCACGCCGATGTCGTGACGTCCACCACCCACAAGACGCTGCGCGGTCCGCGCGGCGGCCTGATCCTGATGAAGGCCGAGCACGAAAAAGCCATCAACTCGGCCATC
>CAYNYW010000070.1:1709-2355 GCA_964401555.1 uncultured Defluviicoccus sp. | reverse complement strand
CATCTTCCCGGGCTTGCAGGGCGGGCCGCTGATGCATGTGATCGCCGCCAAGGCCATCGCCTTCAAAGAGGCGATGACCAAGGAGTTCAAGATCTACCAGGAACAGGTGATGGAAAACGCCATCGTCATGGCGAAGGTGCTCAAGGAGCGCGGCCTGCGCATCGTTTCCGGGCGCACTGAAAGCCACGTGTTCCTGGTCGATCTGCGCGCCAAGAATATCACCGGCAAGGATGCCGAGGCCGCCTTGGGCCGGGCCCACATCACGGTGAACAAGAACGCCATTCCCAACGATCCGCAAAAGCCCTTCGTCACCTCGGGCGTCCGCATCGGCACGCCGGCCATGACGACGCGCGGTTTCACCGAGATCGAGGCGGAGCGCGTCGCCCACCTGATCGCCGACGTGCTCGAGGCGCCCGCCGACGAGACCGTGCTCGAGCGCGTGCGCGGCGAAGTGGCGGCGATCTGCAGGAAGTTTCCCGTCTATGGCGCATGAAGTGCCCTTACTGCTCTGATCCCAACACCCAGGTCGTCGATACCCGGGAGAACGAGGAAGGCGACACGGTGCGCCGGCGTCGCCGCTGCCTGGCCTGCGACAAGCGGTTTACCACCTACGAGCGCGTCGAGCTGCAATTGCCGTCGGTGGTCA
>CAYNYW010000070.1:689-1699 GCA_964401555.1 uncultured Defluviicoccus sp. | reverse complement strand
GGGCGAACTGGTCATGCGCGAGCTCAAGAAGCTCGACAAGATCGCCTATATCCGCTTCGCCTCGGTCTATCGCAATTTCGAGGATCTCGACGAGTTTTCCGATGCGATCCGCGAAGTGAAGAAGCCGCGCGTGCGTCGGCCGCGCTCGACATGAGCTTTGCGGTCGCTGATCACGCGTTCATGGCGCGCGCCTTGCAACTCGCGTCGCGTGGGCTCGACACCACGACTCCGAATCCGCGCGTCGGCTGCCTGCTGGTGAAGGACGGCATCGTCGTCGGTGAGGGCTGGCACCGGCGTGCCGGCGAGCCGCATGCCGAGGCGCTCGCGCTGTCCGCAGCCGGCAAGGCGGCCCGCGGGTGCACCGCCTACGTGACCCTCGAGCCCTGCGTTCACCACGGCCGCACGCCGCCGTGCGCCGATGCGCTGGTCGGCGCGGGCGTGGCGCGGGTGGTGGCGGCGATGCGCGATCCCAATCCGCTGGTCGCCGGCGAAGGTTTCGCCAGCCTGCAGCGGGCGGGCATTGCGGTCGACGTCGGGCTCATGGAAGCCGAGGCGCGCGAGCTCAATATCGGCTTCGTGTCGCGCATGACGCGCGGGCGGCCCTGGCTGCGCCTGAAGGTGGCGGCCAGCCTGGACGGTAAGACCGCGCTTGCCAACGGCAAGTCGCAATGGATCACCGGGGCCGAGGCGCGCCGCGATGCCCACGCCTGGCGGGCGCGCGCTTGCGCCATCCTGACCGGCATCGGCACCGTGAAGGACGACGATCCCAGTCTGACCGTGCGCGACGTGGCCTGTGAACGCCAGCCGCTGCGCATCGTCCTCGACAGCCGTCTGGAGATTGGCCCGACGGCGAAAGTGCTGGCCGGCGACGGCAAGGTGTTGGTGTTTTCGGCCGTGCCGGGGACGCGGCCCGGCGCCGAAGTCGTCGTCCTGCCCAATCCCGCCGGCAAGGTCGATCTCGCCGCGATGCTGGCCGAACTCGGCCGGCGCGGCATCAACGAAGTACTGGT
>CAYNYW010000070.1:0-679 GCA_964401555.1 uncultured Defluviicoccus sp. | reverse complement strand
CGGGTCCCTGCTGCGGGAAGGCTTGGTCGACGAGTTGTTGATCTACCAGGCGCCGCTGCTGATCGGCGACGCGGCGCGCGGCATGTTCGGTCTGCCCGAGTTGACGGAGCTGGCGGGGGCGACGCGCCTGGACGTGGTCGACCGGCGTGTCGTCGGCGCTGACTTTCGGATCAGGGCAAAACTGGCGACGTGATCGCGCCGGCGCAAGTCAGTCGGGGCGATGCGCCGAACACACGGCGCAGGCGGGGTCGCGCGGGACGGCGATCGCGCGCCACTCCATGGCCAGGCCGTCGAGCAGCAGCAACCGGCCGGCGAGACGGAGTGAGCCGGCTCCGTTCCGCATGAGCTGCCCGGGGGTCAGCCCTCCGCCGCGGAGATCGTCGCGATGGCGTGCTTGTAGACGAGGACCTCGCGGCCGCCGGTCTCGACGACCACCGCGAAGCGGTCGAACCGACGGATCCGCCCGTCGAGCCGCTTGCCGGTGATCAGCTCGACGCTCATCGGCCGACCGTCCTTCAGGCTCTGGAACAGGTATCCGTCCTGGATGTTGATGCTCGGCTTGTTCATCCGTCCCTCCACCGTCTCACCCCCGAAGCCAGCGAGTGAGCGCCGGCAGATTCGCTTCGACCTGCTGCGGGTCCCACCACTCGACGTCGCCCTCGCGCCGGAACCAGGTCTC
>CAYNYW010000069.1:0-3960 GCA_964401555.1 uncultured Defluviicoccus sp. | reverse complement strand
GAGCGCAGCGTTCCCGAACTGGCGATCCCGGTGTTCGGGTAGAAGTCACACATCGCCATCGACCGCCGCTTCGGCTTCATCCGCAGCTTCGCGGTGACCGACGCCGCCCGTCACGACGGCACGCTGCTGCGTAAGCTGGTGACGACGAACAACACCGCCGCCTGTCAATACGGTCTGAATTTTCCGCAGAAGTGCCGTTGGAAATTTCCCCAGGTCTGTGGGCTCAGTTCGGGCTGCAATCGATCGGCGCCGGCCGCGGTTTGGTTGGTCTGCCACGGCGTTTCGGGTGTGGCGCGATAGGCGGCGGGGCGATGAGGGCCTTGGAGCGGATGTGCTCGGGCAGGAACTCGGCGTGCTGGCGCAGCCGGTAGCTGGCGCCTTCGATCTGGATGACGGCGGCGTGGTGCAGGAGGCGGTCGAGCAGTGCGGTGGCGACGACGGCGTCGCCGAACACCTCGCCCCATTCGGCGAAGCCGCGGTTGGAGGTGAGGATCATGGCCCCCTTTTCGTATCGGGCGTTGACCAACTGGAAGAACAGATTGCCGCCGCCGGGAGTGACAGGGAGGTAGAGTGACCGGGAGGTAGAGTAACCGGGAGGTAGCCGATTTCGTCGACGATCAGCAGTGCGGCGCGGCAGAAGAAGCGAAGTTTGTCGCGCAAGCGGCCCTCGCGTTCGGCTTTGGCAAGCGCGGCGATGATATCGGCCAGGGTTGTGAAGGAGACGGACCGTCCGGCCTTGACCGCCTCAACGCCAAGGGCGGTGGCGAGATGGCTCTTGCCGGTGCCGGGGGGACCGAGCAGATGCACCGCCTCGCAACGATCGACGAAGCCGAGTTCGGCGAGTGCCAGGATCCGCTGGCGATCGAGTGACGGCTGGAAGGTGAAGTCAAAGCCGGCCAGTGTCTTGATCGGTGTCAGCCGCGCCATGGTGAGCGCGATGCGCACCCGTCGGCTTTCCCGCAGCGCCAGTTCTTCGGCAAGCAGCGTGTCGATGGCTTCGAGCGCGGAGATCTCGCCGCGTTCGAGACGACCGAGGGTGTCGTCGACGATCTCAAGGGCGCGGGGCATCTTCAGACCGACCAGCGTGGCCTTGATCCGCTCGCGTTTCGGCATTCCGTCGCCCTTCATCGGCGTGCTCGCGGTTGGCTGCGGTTTTGGCTGGCGAGGCCGCGGGCGATGGTGTCGTACACGGCCAATGGCCGCTGCCCGCCCCGATCGCCGGCCCGCTCCAGAACGACGGCAGGCTCCTCGGCGACCGGGCGAGCCGCTGCGAGACGCGTTGGCTGTCGATGGCCGGGCGCGACCCGCCGCCGGTTCTTGCCCTCCAGCACCGGATGGACGGCGACGACCGTGCCATCCTCGACGATCAGGATCTCGTCTGCCAGGCATTGCACCTCGACGACGCGCCGGCGCGTGGCGTCGGGCACGGAATAGAGGTTGCCGCCGACCGAGACCATGCCGTCGCGGGTAATCCGGCGTTCCAGCTTGAGAACTGTTCGCCACGGTGCCAGCGGCAGCGTCTTGAGATGCGGCCGCTCTTCGGCGAAAGCCTCGAGGATGACACGCCGGGTGGTGGCATGGAGGCGCGGGTTGGCGACCTCGTCGAGCCAGCGAGTCAGCTGGTCGTTCAGGCCATCGAGGTTGCGGAACGTCCGGCCGAGGAAAACGTCCTGGCGGATATAGCGGAACGGCCGCTCCACCTTGCCCTTATCCGGGCATGATGAGCCCGGTGCCCTGAGGTCCCTGCCGCACTTCGGTGGCCGGCGTTATGGTGAGACCATCCGGGATGTGGGGCACCGGGAGCCCGCGAGTGCGGGCAGACCGAGCGAAAGACATGGGCTGCGAGCCCGAGCCTTTAAGTGGTCGCCCCTGCGGCTGGCCCGGATGCGCTGCGAGCGCGGATCTGTAGTTGCCGTGTAGCCCGCCGGCTCTCGAGACCGACAGCAACAGCGACGGAAGCGGCAATGCGTATCATCGGCCTGGATATTCATCGTGTGTTCGCGGAAGCGGTGGCGCTCGAAGGTGGCGAGATCAAGCGTCTCGGTCGGATCGGCATGACGCGCGCCCACCTTGAAGCCTTCGCGAGAACCCTGGATGCGAGCGACCATGTGGTGGTCGAGGCGACCGGCAATGCGACGGCCGTGACGGAGATCCTCGCCCCGCATGTGGCTAGAGTCGCCGTGGCCAACCCGCTGCAGGTGCACCTGATCGCCAAGGCGAAGATCAAGACGGACGCCATCGATGCCAAGGTATTGGCGCAACTCTATGCCGCCGGCTTCCTGCCGGAGGTGTGGATCCCGGATGCGGCGACGCTGGCTCGCCGCCGGCAGGTGACGCGGCGGACACCGCTGGTGCGGCACAGGGTTCGGCTGAAGTCGATGATCCAGTCGATCCTGCACGCCAACCTGATCCCCCAATGTCCCCATGCGGACCTGCTCGGCGGCAAGGGACGGGCCTGGGTGCGGGCGCAATACCTGCCGAACGACGAGCGAGATGCGGTCGAGCAGCACATGCAGGAATACGACCGTCTCAGCGAGGCACAAGCCGGCGTGGAGCGCGACATCGCCAGGGCCGCGCTCGCTGATCCCAACGTCATCCGGCTGATGACCATCCCCGGGATCGATGTGGTGGTCGCCATCGGGCTGATGGCGGCCATCGGCCGGATCGAGCGCTTCGCCAGGCCGGAGCAGCTGGCCGCCTATGTCGGGCTCAATCCAAGCGTCCACCAATCCGGCGACGGTCCCGCCTACCACGGCCGGATCGCCAAGCGCGGGCGGTCGAATGCCCGTCACCTGCTGGTCGAAGCGGCCTGGCAGACTGTCCGCAGCCCGGGGCCGCTGCGTGCCTTCTACGAACGGGTCCGGGCCAGGCGCGGCAATCACATCGCTGCCGTTGCCGTCGCGCGCAAGCTGACGGTGATCATCTGGCATTTGCTCAGCAAGGGGGAGGACTACGACTGGGTGCGCCCGGCCCTGCACGCCAAGAAGATCCGGGTTCTCGAACTTCGTGCAGGCTGCCCGGAGCGACGCGGGCAGCGAGGCCGGTCATACGACTACAATCTGCCTCACCGCCGTCGCGAGGAACGTGCCCGCGCCGAGCACGCCGAGGCCGCTTACAGGCGCATGACACAAGGCTGGCGAAGGCAAGGACCGGCCCGCTACAGAGAGGCTGCACACGAGCGATGATGATCGGGCAGCGAGGCTCGATACCCGCGGCGCTAGAAAATTCACCCCTCGGCAAGAAAAGGCTATTCGATCTCATCCGTGGTCTTGGCCCGCCAGCGGCGACAGGCCTTCGGATGAAAGCGGTAATGGCCGGCAAAGTCGAGCAGCGTACGGTTATAGACGATGCCGCCTGCGGCTGCTTCACCGATCACGGCGGTCTTCATCCGGTCGTAGAGGATCTCCTCCGGCACGCCGCCAAGGTCGGTGAACGCGGCGATGTGACAGCGCAGGACCGTCTGCAGATCCTGATGCAGAACATAGCGCGCCCACAGCCGGCGGCTCGCGCCGAGCACCAGCGAGAACAGCCAGACGATCCGGGTCACCCCCGGCTCGTCGGTGAACGCCACCTGGAACTGGGCGAAGTCGACCTGCGCCTGCCCGACCCGGCGGCGTCTCGAAGCGAACCTCATAGCCCGCCTGCACCGGCGGCCGCAGATCGCGAACGGTCTCGGTGACGGTGCTGTAGCCGCCGCGGTAACCGCGCTCGCGGATCTCCCGCAGCAAGCGCCGGCCGCTCAGCTGCGGGTAGGCGGCGATCCGCTCCTGCAGGTACGCCTTGTACGGATCGAGGCGGCACGCCTGCGGTGGCCGCGGCCCATAGACGGGCGCTTCCACGCCGCGGGCAATGCATCTGCGGATCGTCTTTGCGTCCTTGCCCGTCTCGCGAGCGATCGCGGCAACCGACAATCCCTGTCGATGAAGTTCCAGTATCATCATCGGCTCCCCAAGTTTGACC
>CAYNYW010000068.1:3791-4330 GCA_964401555.1 uncultured Defluviicoccus sp. | reverse complement strand
GGATATGCACCTTGAGCTGCGGCGCGCAATGGCCCAAGGCGGTCAGCGCCGCGATCGTCGCGATCTCACGCTCGCGCAGGCCGAGGCCGGGCCGGGTGTAGATGTCTCCGAAGGGAAATTCGATCAGAAGCCGCGCGAAGTCGGGCGCGATGTCAGCCAGCGCGTCGATCACGTTCTGGCCGGCTTGGCCGTCGATCTCCGCGAGCGCGCGCGTGCCCTTATCGAAGCGGCTTTCGGAGCTGGTTCGGGAGTGCGTCGTCATCTTTCGCCTCGTTGGTCAGGTTGCTGGCGTAGCCAGTGATCTTGGTGTCGAGGACGGCGAGGCAGCTTTGCAGCGCGGCGACATGGGCGCGGACGCGGTCACGATGCGCAACCAGAAGGTCGTGGCGTTCCCGCTCGGTGGCAGGACCCGCCGCTCGCATCGCGGCATAGCGCAGCATGTCGCGGATCGGCATTCCGGTCGTCTTGAGACGGCCAAGAAATTCGAGCCAGACCAGGGTCGAGCCGTCGTAATCGCGCCTGCCACCGCCATCGCGATC
>CAYNYW010000068.1:1992-3781 GCA_964401555.1 uncultured Defluviicoccus sp. | reverse complement strand
CCTGCGCGTCTCGCCAGTTCCCCGATCTTCATTGCGCTCGCTCTTCTCACGACGCGAATAGATCTACGAGTTTGAGCGCACTCTAAGTCAAGAGCAAATCGACGCGTTTTTCGCTGTTCACGATGCCTGCCACGGCTGCCCCGTTGAATGCCTGCAAGAGCCGGAAAAAATCTCGTTTCAAGGAGCCAATCGGACGCCTCGAAGCCGTGTAGCAACCATTAAGCTTCGGCCGTCCGTTCGGTCCATGGGGTACCTCGGGTGACGACGGTGTTGGCGAAGATAAGGAGCTTGCGGGCACAGGCGACCAGTGCCACCGCATGGGCTTTGCCGCGCCCCATGAGGCGTCGGTAGAGGGCCTTGAGCGCCAGGTTCCAGCGGAAGGCGGCCGGCAATGCTGCGGCGTACAGCGAGCGCCTGAGCCGGCTGCGGCCACCCGCGATGTGGGTCTCGCCTGTCCAGCGCCCGCTCTGCTGGACGAATGGCGCGAGGCCGGCAAGCGCTGCCGCTTGTTCCCGGCTGACCGCGCCCAGTTCCGGCATGCGCAGGACAAGGGCGAGTGCGGTCCGCTCGCCGATCCCCGGTACGCTCAGCACGAGCTCGAAGCGCCGCGCCAAGTCGGCATGGCTGCGCAGGGCCGCGATCAGGCGCCGAAGTTCATCGGCCCGGCGCGCTTTCAGGTTTTCGATGTCGGCCGTCACGATGTCGCGCAGGCGCTGATCGCGGATATGTTCAAGGCGTGTCTTCAGCCGGGCGATGTCCGCTTCCACCTGCTCGATAAACGTCAGCTGGTCGCAGAGACCATCCAGGCGCGGGTCGGCCGCCTTTGTTTCCTTGGGATCGAGGAGATGGGTGCAGGCGGCGATCAACACGGCATCGATGCGGTCGCTCTTGGCGCGGCGCAGCTGCAGCCTAGCGAAGGCGCGCACCTGCAATGGCTGGAGGACGACGACCGTGAAGCCGGCTGCCTGCAGGTGCCGGGCGATGCCGCGTTCGTAGCTGCCGCTGGCCTCGATGCCGACCCGCTGGACGCCTTCCTGGCTGAGCCGGGCGGCGAGGCTCTGCCAGCCGGCGGGCGTGTTCTCGACCGCGAACGGATCACCGCCGGCGTGGATGGCGACGTCGAGCCTGTCCTTGCCGGTATCGATGCCGGCCGTCCGCATGATATCCTTGACCATCTTCGTTTGACCCCGCCTTGTGAAATCGAACCTTTCGTTCGAGCAACCATCCGGGTCCGATGAAGAGGCTGGCGCGATCATGCTACGCAAGAGCCCGCGACGGCTCAGGTCGGATCCGATCCGTCGCCAGCCGCCCGGCCCTGGGTGGCCACCCAGGGCCGGGCGCTCCCTTCGGAACACGATCACAATAGGGGAAGTCGCTATTACAAGGTCGGATTAGCCTTCAGGCGTAATCCGACGGATGTGGGCGCCGACTGCTGTCCAAGGGACGATCCCTGAGCCATGCCGGATTTCCGTCGGTTGCGCGTGCCGGGCGGTTGCTTCTTCTTCACCGTCAATCTTCTGGAGCGGCGCGGCAACGCGTTGCTCACCGATCGCATCGATCTCTTGCGCGATGCTGTCCGGCGTGTCCGGCGCACCCGCCCGTTTGCAATCGACGCTTTCGCCGTCCTTCCCGATCACATGCACGCAGTCTGGACGTTGCCGCCGGATGATGACGACTTCTCGACCCGGTGGCGGCTGATCAAGACCTTCTTCGCCCGCGGCGTGAAGGGGATGTGGCCCGTCGGCTGCTGCTGGCCCTGACCGATGATGTCCTGGACCTGCTCGCGGAC
>CAYNYW010000068.1:0-1982 GCA_964401555.1 uncultured Defluviicoccus sp. | reverse complement strand
CATCCGCGACGACGCGGATTACGCTGTCCATGTCGATTACGTGCATTTCAACCCCGTGAAGCATGGTTTGGTCGCGGCGGCGGCGGATTGGCCGTACTCCACCTTCAAGGCGTGCGCCGCACGCGGGTGGTACCCGGAGACTTGGGGCGGCGATGGGGTAGCGGACGTGGAGGCGGGTGAACGCGGCGGCTAAGATCATCCGTCGGATTACGCTACGCTAATCCGACCTACCCGGCAGGCTACTCACCTGCCCTCGATCGCCAAGAGCTGCGGCAATAAATGAGCGAGTAGCCCGGATGAAGCCTTGGCGCAATCCGGGGACCGCCGGGGCAAACCGCAGTTCCCGCATTCCGCTCGCGCTCCATGCAGGCTACTTACCCGGCGTCGATCGCCAAGATCTGCGGCAATAAATGAGAACCAGTATTAACACGGAGGCGGGAACTCGGGAGTGATCGCTTGCGGGGCAATTGTGGATTGACAAGACTGGCAAAGCGCGCTTACCCTCGAAACCAATAAAATACATAAGCACTCCATCAGCTTACTATGTTCCTCTTGGTTGAGAGGCGACCCGGGAAAGGGTCGGAAAAGGATGGAGGTTTGGGAGGCACAGCGCGTCCGCGCGATTCCCGATGAAGATCGGAGCCGCGCCGGGCTTTACGGCCTACTCGCGCACCTGTTGGCGGCGCCGCCGGATGCGGCCGTGCTGGCGCGCCTGGCCGGCATCCGCTCCGACGGCACTGCCATCGGTGCGGCCTTCGGCGCGCTCGCGACCGCGGCGGCCGCCTGCACGACTGCTGGCGTAACCGAGGAATACGAAGCCCTGTTCATCGGCGTGACCGGGGGCGAGCTCAAGCCGTACGCGTCCTACTATCGGACCGGTTTTCTCAATGAAAAGCCGCTCGCCGACCTGCGCCGGGATCTGGCGGCGGCCGGTATCGCGCGCGCCGACGGCGTTGCCGAGCCGGAGGATCACATCGCCTTCCTGTGCGAGGTGATGCACGGCCAGATCCTCGGCCTCTATGCGGAACCGGCGGCGCTGGCCGCCCAGCGTGCGTTTTTCGACAAGCACATCGAGCCCTGGGCGGCGCGCTTTTTCGCAGATCTGGAGGCGGCCACGGCGGCGGCCTTCTATCGCCCGGTCGGCACGCTCGGCCGCAGCTTCCTTGCCATCGAGCGCGAGGGGTTCGGCTATTTGGACTAGGGCGGGCCTGGACGAAGGCGGGCCTACGGAGGCGAACACGCGCGCGCAAACGCGGGCAAGGGTTTTTGGACGAGAGAGGGAGTGGAGAAGCCATGGTGAGCAACACACGAGAGGAAAAACCGCAAGTGAGCCGCCGCGGCGTTCTGCGTGGTCTTGGGCTGGGAGCCGCCGGTGCGGCTGCCGCGGCCACGCTGGTGCGGAGCGCGGATGCGGCGCCCACGGCGCCGGCGTCCCAGCCGCAGGCCGGCGGCTACAGCGAGAGCGATCACGTGCGCCGCGTTTACGAACTTGCCCGCTTCTGATCCCGTCGCGAGGGTCAGCCGAGGCACAAGAACACTTCGGGTTGAGGAACGTCCATGCTGATAAAGAAAGAAACTTCTGGTGCCACCCGGCCGCGGCTCGCGAAACCGATGGCGGGACTCCTGGGCGATGCGATCGATCGCCGCGCCTTTCTGAAGCGCTCTGGGCTCATTGCCGGCGGCGCTGCCGTCGCCACCACGCTGCCGCACGGGATGGTGCAGAAGGCCGCCGCGGCGCCGCAACCGGCTTCGGCCGCCACCAGGCTCACGGAAGTGAAGACGATCTGCACCCACTGCTCGGTCGGGTGCACGGTCGTCGCCGAGGTCGATAACGGCGTCTGGGTCGGCCAGGAGCCGGGCTTCGACAGTCCGTTCAATCTTGGTGCGCACTGCTGCAAGGGGGCGAGCGTGCGCGAGCATGCGCACGGCGACCGCCGCCTGCGCTACCCGATGAAGCTGGTCGGCGGCAAGTGGACACGCAT
>CAYNYW010000067.1:2734-4641 GCA_964401555.1 uncultured Defluviicoccus sp. | reverse complement strand
GCGTCTTGCAACGCATTGAAATCATGAGCGTCTTTTCGAGTCAGGCTCTGAGATCAATCGGGATCTCGACCTTTCCTTCGTCTGTGATCAGGCCGCGGTAAGGGGCCTGGGCGTTGCGGCCGCGACCCAGGAGCGGATCGTCGCCGAGCGGCTGCTCGGCCGACAGATCCGTCGACTTGAAGTCGAGGGAGCGATAGCCGTTTGAGGGCGCCACGCCGTAGCTGGTCTCGCGGCAGGCGAGCAGCGTGGCGTCGGCGCCGAAGGCGCGAACTTTCGGCATTGCTATGCTTTTCCTTCCATGGAGCAGGTGTTTGCGGTGAGGTCCTCGCGCAGTAACGGCGCGGCGCTACGCGGAGGTGTCACGATGCTCGCGATCGGCAACGGGCTCGTCCTCGACGAGGGGGAGGTCCAGGAGATTTTCGTGCGCGCCGCCGGCCCCGGCGGTCAGAACGTCAACAAGCTGTCGACGGCGGTGCAGCTGCGCTTTGACGTGCGGCGCTCGCCCTCGCTGCCTGGCGAAGTGCGCCAGCGCCTGGAACGGCTCGCCGGCCGGCGACTGACCCAAGAGGGCGTCCTGGTCATCACCGCGCACCGCCACCGCACCCAGGCTGCCAATCGTAAGGATGCACTGGCGCGCCTGGTCGATTTGATCCGTCTTGCGGCGCATGCCCCGCGACCGCGAAAGGCGACGCGGCCGAGTGCTACGGACCGCGCGCGGCGGCTGCAGGCGAAGGGTCATCGTGCCGCCGTGAAGCGCCTGCGCAGCGCACCGTTGCCCGAGGATTAGCCGTTCCGGAGCGGATCGCCGACCAGGTACTCGATGGTGACGGTGATGCGCGCGGTCAGGATCGTCGCCGCGCCTTCGATCGCCAGCACCGACGTCTCGGGCGCGCTCCAGAACAGGTTTTCGGCGAGGCCGCCAAGACCGCGATCGCCGGCCAACGCGGTGCCGATCTCGCCGAGCAAAGCGTCGAGACTTGCTTCGCCGCCACCGCCGGCCGGCTGCGTCACGAACGCCTCGATCTCGGCGCGGTGGCTGTAGAACTCCGTGCGCGGGTTGAGCGTGATATCTGGCTCGCCCGGATCCCCGTCGCGGAGGATCAGCAGCCCGCCCACCGGCACCGCGACGCGGGCGCCGATCACGGCCGCCGGCGTGGCTTCCGCAGCCTCGCGCTCGATCATCTGAATGCTTTGACCCCCTCCCGGCCGGCGAACGGACGCGGCTGATCGGGCGACGGCGGCACGTGCGAGTGTGCGTGCGAGCGCGAGTGCGAGTGCGACGCAATATCTATTATTGTGTGTGCTTTGTGGTTGCAACACAACCGCGGGGGGGGGTACGTTTGGGGCATAAGGACGCCTCTGCGCGGTTGGCGGCAAGAGCTGTTCGAGGGCTCACCCCAGCGGCCTTCGCCCGAGCGTGTGGGATCAGGAGAGGGGACGACCATGGCCATCACCAGCATCACCCGCGTCTCGACGGCCGCCGACGGCGCGCAAGGGAATGGTTTGAGTTTCGCCGCGGCGCTCTCGGCGGACGGCCGCTTCGTCGCGTTCAGCAGCGACGCCTCCAACCTCGTTGCCGGCGATAATACCAACCGCTATGGCCACATCTTCGTCAAGGATCTCGCCACCGGCGCGATCACCTTGGCCAGCACGGCGGCGGACGGTACGCAAGGGAACGGTAGAAGTTACGAAACTGGGCTCTCGGCGGACGGCCGCTTCGTCGCGTTCACAAGCAAGGCCTCCAACCTGGTGCCGGGCGATACCAACGGCGAATGGGACATCTTCGTCAACAATCTCGCCACCGGCGCGATCACGCGGGCCAGTACGGCCGCCGACGGCACGCAAGGGAACTATGGCAGTGACTACCCGACGCTCTCGGCGGACGGCCGCTTCGTCGCGTTTACGAG
>CAYNYW010000067.1:0-2634 GCA_964401555.1 uncultured Defluviicoccus sp. | reverse complement strand
CAGTGACTACCCGACGCTCTCGGCGGACGGCCGCTTCGTCGCGTTTACGAGCTCAGCCTCGAACCTCGTGCCGGGCGATACCAACTACGATCGCGACATCTTCGTCAAGGATCTCGCCACCGGCGCGATCACGCGGGCCAATACGGCCGCCGACGGCACGCAAGGGAACGACAGAAGTTACGACACGGCGCTCTCGGCGGACGGCCGCTTTGTCGCGTTCCGCAGCCACGCCCGCAACCTAGTGCCGGGTAATAGCAACGACGCGCCCGACATCTTCGTCAAGGATCTCGCCACCGGCGCGATCGAGCGCGTCTCCACCGACGCTGACGGCACCGAGAGTAACGGCAGGAGCGAATACCCTGCGCTCTCGGCGGACGGCACCAAGGTGGCGTTCACCAGCGACGCCTCCAACCTCGTTGCCGCTGATACCAACGACCGTTCCGACATCTTCGTCGTCACGCTCGGCGATGCGCCACCGCCGACGGGCTCCTATTCCATCGCGCCCGCGAGCGTGACGGTGGACGAGGGCGACGGCACGGTGAGCTTCACCGTCGCCCGCTCCGTCACCACGGCCGGCGAAACCCTCTACGCCAGCACGGTGCAGAACCAGGGCTTCACCAACGCCGGCGATTATGTGGGCCTGCTGAACGAGCCGGTGGCGTTCGCCGCCGGTGAGGCATCGAAGGCGGTGACGGTACAGATCATCGACGACGCCATCCCTGAAGCCGACGAGACCTTCGGCCTGATCATTCAGAAATCGGCCAGCGATCCGGTAACCAACTCCCTCGCGTCGGCCAGCTTCACGATCGAGGACAATGACAGCGCGCCGCCAACCGCCTCCTATTCCATCTCGCCGCAGAATGCCACGGTGCGGGAGGACGCCGGCACGGTGACGTTCACCGTCGCCCGCTCCGACGGCAGCCAGCCCCAGACCGTCTACGTCAGCACGATCGATGGTGCGCTGGGCTACAATACCAACAACAACGATTTCGCCACAAAGCAGAGCGCGGCGCTCAGCTTCAAGGCCGGCGAGGAATGGCTGCCGATCAAACTTGACATTTACGACAGCATCCTCGGGGAGCCCGATGAGACGTTCGGACTGTACATCCATGACGAGGCCGGCAAGCCCGCTGGCCAGCGAGCTCGCCTCGACCAGCTTCACGATCAAGGATACCTCACTCGAGCGGAATTTGGATTTCGTCTCTGGAGGCTTTTCGGCGGTGCCTGGGCTTGAGATCATCGATCTGGCGCAGGGCGTGAAACCTGCGCAAGATTTGCTGAACGCAATTGGGGAGGGAGAATGGCAACAAGCGTTGGATGCACTGGTAGACGGGGGGCAAATTGTTGCTGAGAGTCTGGCCGGAACAATCGCTTTTACGGTAGTCGGAGGCGGACTGACGGTGGCAGGGGCGCCGCTACTGATATCCCTCCCCATTGCGATTGCTGCAGCCGCCGGAGCTGGAGAACTTGTCGAGCAGTTTTTAGAACAGTACTACCCGGAAGATCCCTTCATAGAACCAGATCAGCAGAACGAGTCCCCCTTCGTCCTGATCGCCGTCTGAGCGGCTGCACGCAACCGCGGGGCGGGGAGATCCGCACCGCACCGGACGCCGGGATCCAGCCGCGGCTCGGCGATGATGCCGAGCGAGCGGATCGAGGCGGGCGCGAAGCTGGCGGGGGTGGCCGGCACCAGGTGTCTCAAGCGATCAGCGGCGAGGCCGTGAGATCGAGGGACGACGGCACGACGAGGAAGGCGGGGCGGATGTTGAGCACGGTCCGGCCGTCGAGGCCGGTCTGCTTGGCCATCGCCGCCCGCGCCTTGCCGAGGTTGGCGACGTCGAGCGCGGTGCCGGTGCCGGCGAGGTTCTTGTGATTGGCGTGGAACAGCGCGACGCCGTCGGCCATGGCCGGGTTGGAGGTCACGATGCCCCAGACGACGTCGCTTTCCAGCGTCGCCGCGGCGGTGCCGAACAGGGACGGCACCCGGGTGAACGCGTCGAGGTCGTCGTTGACGATCACCTGTCGGGTGATGCCGATCACCTTGCCCCAGGTCTCGACTCGGTACCGCTCCTTGCCCTCGCCGATCGAGCCGCGTTTGAACTCGCCGGCTTCGTTGACCTTTTCGAGCTGCGGCGCCTCGCCGAGCTGGACGCGGTGCATGTCCTTGAAGTCGGCGGCGGTCGCGCGCCGCGCGATCGGCTGGAAGGTCCGCGGCGCCGCTGCGTCAGCCTCTTGGGAGGGCACTCCGCGGCGCCCCTTGGGTCCCCCCATGGAAAACGGGGACGACCGCACCCAATCGCAGGGGCGCGTGCCTCCCTTTTGCTCCGGCGACCTGGCTCCCAATCACTCCGGCGTTGACATAGCAAGTCGCCCAAAGGATTTCCAGCCCTCCACTGACATACTGCGCCACACTTCGACGATCAAAATCCCGATCACCACTGCTGTAGCGGCTCTTTGCCAGCCGTCGAGATTAGACTCCAGATGCAATGCCCTCTCTGCTGGGCCGACATGGCCAGAAATGACCCAGATGACAAAAATTGTTGCGATCGGGTAGACCAATGCGAGAAGCAGGCAGCGGTCTAAGAGCCTGACTCGAAAAGACGCTCATGATTTCAATGCGTTGCAAGACGCCGG
>CAYNYW010000066.1:0-5108 GCA_964401555.1 uncultured Defluviicoccus sp. | reverse complement strand
ATTTTCTCTCCGTCTTATCCCTTCAAGGCGACCGCTAACCGGCAAGCCGCTGCCGAACTTCCTCGGAAACCTGTTGTGGAACCTCGGCGTACCGTTCGAATTGCATCGTGTACTGCGCGCGCCCCTGGCTCATCGAGCGCAGCGTGTTGACATAGCCGAACATGGTGGCGAGCGGCACCAGCGCCGTGATCACCCGCGCATTGCCCCGCTGGTCCATCCCGGAAATCTGGCCGCGCCGGCTGTTCAGATCGCCGATGACGTCGCCCATGTACTCCTCGGGCGTCACCACTTCGACCTTCATCAGCGGCTCCAGGAGCTTCGGCGCCGCCTTGCGAATCCCCTCGCGGAACGCCGCGCGCGCGGCAATTTCGAAGGCGAGCGTGCTGGAATCGACGTCGTGGAAGGCGCCATCGACCAGGGTCGCCTTGAAATCGATCACCGGGAACCCGGCGAGGACGCCCGATTCCCGCGCGCTCGCGAGGCCCTTCTGCACGCCCGGGATATATTCCTTGGGCACCGCGCCGCCGACGATCGCACTCTCGAACTGAAAGCCCGCGCCAGGCTCTTGCGGTTCGAAGCGGATGATCACGCGGGCAAACTGGCCGGACCCGCCCGACTGCTTCTTGTGGGTGTAATCGATCTCGGCCGGGCGCGAGATGGTTTCGCGGTAGGCCACCTGCGGCTGGCCGACGTTGGCGTCGACCTTGAATTCCCGCTTCATCCGATCGACGATAATCTCAAGGTGCAGCTCGCCCATGCCCTTGATCACCGTCTGTCCGCTCTCCTGATCGACGGCGACGCGGAAGCTCGGGTCCTCGTTGGCGAGGCGCGACAGGGCGACGCCCATCTTCTCCTGGTCGCCCTTGGTCTTCGGCTCGACCGCGACCTCGATCACCGGATCGGGGAACTCCATGCGCTCCAGCACCACCGGATTCTTCGGATCGCACAACGTATCGCCGGTGGTCGTCTGCTTGAGGCCGGGCAACGCGATGATGTCGCCGGCGAACGCCTCCTTGATGTCCTCGCGCGAGTTGGCGTGCATCAGGAGCATGCGCCCGATGCGCTCGGACTTGTCCTTGACCGTGTTCTGCACCGCGTCGCCCGCCTTCAGCACACCGGAATAGATGCGCACGAAGGTGAGCGTGCCGACGAACGGATCGGTCATGATCTTGAACGCAAGGCCCGAAAATGGCGCATTGTCCGCGCTCGGACGGGTGATCTCCTCCTCTGCGCCGGGTTTGTGCCCCTTGACCGCCGGCACGTCGACCGGCGACGGCAGGTACGCCACGACGGCGTCGAGCAGCGGTTGCACACCTTTGTTCTTGAACGCCGAGCCGCACAGGACCGGGACGAAGGCGCCGGAGACGGTGCCGCGACGCACGCAGGCATGCAGGGTCGCGGCGTCCGGCTCCTTGCCTTCGAGATAGGCCTCAAGCGCCGCCTCGTCCTGCTCGACCGCCAGTTCGACCAGCTTCGCGCGATAGGCGGCGGCATCGGCGGCGAGCTCGGCCGGGATCGGCTTGGTGACGAACTCGGCGCCCAGCGTCTCGTCCTTCCAGATGATCGCCCGGTCTTCGATCAGATCGACCACGCCAACGAATTCCGCCGAGGAGCCGATGGGCAACTGCAGGACGATCGGCGTCGCCCCCAGCCGGTCCGTGATCATCTCCACGCACCGGTAGAAGTCGGCACCGATGCGGTCCATCTTGTTGACGAAGCAGATGCGCGGCACGCCGTACTTGTCGGCCTGACGCCACACCGTCTCCGACTGCGGTTCGACGCCGGCAACCGAATCGAACACCGCGACCGCGCCGTCGAGGACGCGCAGGCTGCGCTCGACCTCGATGGTGAAATCGACGTGACCCGGCGTGTCGATGATGTTGACGCGGTGGTCGGCCCAGTAGCAGGTGGTCGCGGCGGACGTGATGGTGATGCCGCGTTCCTGCTCCTGCTCCATCCAGTCCATCGTCGCGGTGCCCTCGTGCACCTCGCCGATCTTGTACGACCGGCCGGTGTAATAGAGGACGCGCTCGGTGGTGGTCGTCTTCCCGGCATCGATGTGTGCCATGATGCCGATGTTGCGGTACCGCTCAAGCGGCGTGACGCGAGGCATGGGTGTGATCCGTGGCCTGTTCGGTCCGAGCTTACCAGCGGTAGTGCGAGAAGGCCTTGTTGGCCTCCGCCATGCGGTGGGTGTCCTCGCGCTTCTTGACCGCCGCGCCGCGGTTGCTGGCGGCGTCCAGGATCTCGCCGGCCAACCGCTCGGTCATCGTGTTCTCCGAGCGCTTGCGCGCGGTGTCGACCAGCCAGCGAATGGCGAGTGACTGCCTGCGGGCGGAACGCACCTCGACCGGAACCTGGTACGTCGCGCCGCCGACCCGGCGCGAACGCACTTCGAGCGCCGGTTTGACGTTATCCATCGCGTCGTGAAAGACCTTGAGCGGCTCCTGCTTGGTTTTCTTCTCGATCATGGCCAGCGCGCCATAGAGGATGCGCTCGGCAACCGATTTCTTGCCTTCCAGCATGAGGCCGTTGGTGAACTTGGTCACCACGAGATCCCCGTACTTGGGATCGGGCATGACCTCGCGTTTCTCGGCCGCGCGACGACGAGACATCTCTTGTAACGCCTCCTACTTCGGACGCTTGGCGCCGTATTTCGAGCGACGCTGGCGACGCCCCGACACGCCTTGCGTATCGAGGGTGCCGCGAATGATGTGATAGCGCACGCCCGGCAGGTCCTTGACCCGCCCGCCACGGATGAGCACCACCGAATGTTCCTGAAGGTTGTGGCCTTCGCCGGGAATGTAGCTGGTCACCTCGTAGCCGTTGGTCAGCCGCACGCGGGCGACCTTGCGCAGCGCCGAGTTGGGCTTCTTCGGCGTCGTCGTGTAGACGCGCGTGCACACGCCGCGCTTCTGCGGGCAACTGGTCAGCGCCGGCACCTTGTTGCGCGACACCGGCGCCTGGCGCGGATTGCGCACCAACTGATTGATCGTCGGCATATCTCTCCCTCGTCCGAGCCCGCGCCTCAGACGGCCGCGCCCGGAGCAACCGCCTCACCCGCCCCCGTCCGCACCGGCGCCGGCTTTCAACAAAGCCAAAACGACGCCGGTGCCGCACGCCGACCGAGCGGCACTCCCGCCAATTCCCGCCTCAATTGGAACTGCGGCTGGGCCGTACGGCCCACCGCCCAATCCCCAATGGAAGGCCGCGGATATTATGGAGGCACCGCAGCCGCGTCAAGCGGCATCCCATGCCAGTGCCCAAGCGTACCCGCGAGCGCCTACAGCCAGCGGCGCACCCTCTCCTTATAGAGGGCGTACGCCGTGCCGAAGCGGGCCGCGAGCGCCGCCTCCTCGTGCCGGATGATCCGGCGTTCGAGCAGGACGACAAAGGCCGGCAGCACCACGCCCGGCGTCAGGCTCGCCAGCCACAGCCACAGCGCCAACAACAGCAGCAACAGCCCAAGATAGATCGGATTGCGGCTCCAGCGATAGGGGCCGGCCACGACCAGACGCGTGGCATCGCGATACGGCTCGATCGGCGTGCCGGCGCGCAGGAACAACAATGCCGACCAGCCGATCAAGAGCAGCGCGATCGTCGCCGGCACCAGCGCGCACCAGGGCGCAACAGCGAGGCGCGCCCCGGGCGCGAAGCGGTCGAGCGCCAGCATCGCGCCGAAGCCGGCTGCGAAATAGGCGGGCGGCAGGCGGAGAATCGCCTCAATCACGGCGTCGTCACCAGTGTTGCGCGCCGGGCCTCGGCCACCGCGTAGAGCGCGATGGCGGCGGCAACCGAAACGTTGAGGCTTTCCACCGCCGCCGTGATCGGGATGCGCGCCAGCGCATCGCAGGACGCGCGCACCAACCGCCGCAGCCCCGCCCCTTCCGCGCCGACGACCAAGGCAATACGACCGGCACGCGGAGCACCGCCGAACGCCTGGCCGGCAGCGGCGTCGAGACCGAGGCAGAAGAAGCCGTGCTCCCGCAGAAGGCGCAGCGCCCGCGCGATGTTGACGACGGACAACAAGGGTACGCTTTCGAGCGCCCCCGATGCCGCCTTGGCAAGCACGCCGGTGGCGGGTGGCGCGTGGCGGTCCTGCATCACCACGGCCGTCGCGCCGAAGGCGGCCGCCGAGCGCAGCACCGCGCCGACGTTGCGCGGATCGGCCGCCTGGTCGAGAACGACGATCACGGCATCATCGCCTACTCCGGGTCCGGCGAGGAGCGCCTCCAGGCCCACATCATCGAGGGGCGCGGCGAACACCGCCATCCCCTGGTGCACGGCCCCCGCCGGCAGCAGCGCCGCCAGCGCCGCACGCTCGGCGACGGCGACGCCCGGCCGCACGACGTCGGCGTCCACCGCCGCCTGCGTCAGCAGCGGGGCAAGCTCGGCGAGGGCCGTCATCTTAAGGATGTGCCGGCGCGGATTGGCGACCGCCGCCAGCACGGCGTGCCGGCCGTAGAGCCAATGGCCGCCATCCGCACCACCCCTGGCCGCGCCACCCATGGCCCCGTTGGCGGCGGCGCGCGACACATGGCGTGTCCGCCTGCCTGCCGCCGCGCGCGTCCCCTTGCCTGCCACCTTCGCTCCCCGAACCGCTTTTCCTGTCGAGGCTTGTCATCGGCGCCTGTTTTCTGCAAGCTTGCAGTTCTACCGGCCGCGTGCAACACGCGGGGGGAGAGGGATTGTTGTCGCGTCTGCGCGGCGTTGACAACCATCGGCAAACGCCCTATTTGCAAGCGTTCGTCCGGCGCGATGACCGAGGCCGCCGGCGCGCCGGAGGGGTGCCCGAGTGGCTAAAGGGGACGGTCTGTAAAACCGTTGGCGCACGCCTACGTAGGTTCGAATCCTACCCCCTCCACCACGAGCAAGGGGCGGCGGGGTCGGTGAGAGACGGGGGGCGCAGAGGGTCGCGCGGGTGTAGCTCAGTGGCAGAGCAGGAGCCTTCCAAGCTTCAGATGAGGGTTCGATTCCCTTCACCCGCTCCAGGAATCTAAGGTGTCGTTTGGGCGTCACATGAATTTTCCCGTCGTGATTTGCCGGTCCTGATTTACCGGTCGTGATTTGATCGTAACGGATTCTGCGGGCAGGAAAGACAGAACGAG
>CAYNYW010000065.1:3754-5481 GCA_964401555.1 uncultured Defluviicoccus sp. | reverse complement strand
AAAGACCGACCTCGCGCTCGATGTCATGGGGCATCGGCTGGATCAACGGCCCGCGCCGATCCTCTACGTCGGCCCCACCAAGCAATTCGTGGTCGAGCAATTCGAGCCGAGGGTAATGGCGCTCCTGGATCAGGCCCCGTCGCTCAAGGCCAAGGTGTTGCGCGGCAAGCGGATGACGAAAACCCGGAAGGTTGTGGCCGGTGTGCCGGTGCGCCTGGCGCATGGTGGTTCGTCATCTGCGCTCAAGTCCGATCCGGCGGCATTGGCCATCGTCGACGAGTACGACGAGATGTTGAAGAACATTTCGGGGCAAGGCGATCCGCTCGGGCTGGTCGAGGCGCGTGGCGACACCTACGCCGATTTCACGACGCTGATTTGCTCGACGCCGTCTCTGGGATCGGTCGAGGTGGAAAGGGATGCCGTGAGCGGCTTGCAGTTCTGGAAGGCCGCGCCGTCTGACGACATCGAAAGCGCCATCTGGAAGCGGTGGCAAGAGGGTACGAGGTTTCATTGGGCGTGGCAGTGCCCGCACTGCCGGGGCTGGTTCATTCCCCGCTTCAATCTGCTGACGTGGTCCGAGAAGGCGACGCCGGCCGAGGCGCTTCGATCCGCGCATCTGGTGTGCCCCTGCGATGGCTGCGGCGGGGTGATCGAGGAAGCCGACAAGAAGGCCATGAACGACCGGGGCGTGTTCGTGGCGCCGGGGCAATCGATAGACGACGACGGCAACGTCACGGGCGATCCGCCGGAATCGACGACCGCGAGCTTCTGGGTCTCCGGGCTGGCTTCGCCGTTCGTGACATTCGGACAGCGGGCGCACAAGTTTCTCGCGGCGGTTCGCGCGGGCGACCGCGATGAGCAGCAGACGGCGATCAACGCGGGCTTCGGCGAGCTATGGGCTCCGGCTGGAGGAGAGGCACCGGAAGCCTTGGAGGTTGCGCGGCTTCGCATGCCATACCGCATGGGCGACATTCCCGATGGCGCGGTGGTGCTGACCGCCGGGATAGACGTCCAGAAGAACCGCCTGGTTTATGTCATTCGCGGCTGGGGGCCGCGTTCCACGTCGTGGCTGATTCACTATGGCGAGCTCTGGGGCGACACGGCTGACAGGCAAGTGTGGGACGATCTCGATGATCTGCTGGAGCAGCCGATCAACGATCTGCGCATCCGGCTCGCGGTGATCGATTCCGGCTTCCGGCCGAACAAGACGGACGCGGGGCCGGAGCATACCGTCTACGAGTTCTGCCGCCGCCATCAGCGCAACACGATGCCGAGCAAGGGCTTCGAGACGCTGTCCTCGCCGGTGATCGTGTCGAAGATCGAAGTCTCGCCATCGGGCGGCAAAGCAAAGTACGGCCTGGAGCTGCTGCGCATCAACACCGACTGGTGCAAGCTGTGGGTGCACGAGCGCATCCGCTGGCCGCATGATCAGCCGGGCGCGTTTCACCTGCCCGAAGATGTGAACGAGGAATACTGCAAGCAACTCGTCTCCGAGTCCCGGCTGAAGAAGCCGAGCGGGCGGGCGACATGGGTTCGCAAGCGCAAGGACAACCACGCGCTCGACTGCGAGGCCATGGCCTATGCGGGAGCCTATATTCTCAACGTGCAGCGCATTCCCGACGGGGCGGTGCGCCGCGCGGCGCAGGAACAGCAAACGGGAGCCGCGCCGATGATGCAACGGCCCGCGGCCCAAGTTGTCCGATCAAACTATCTGAGCAGGTGAAATG
>CAYNYW010000065.1:2300-3744 GCA_964401555.1 uncultured Defluviicoccus sp. | reverse complement strand
GACTGGCGCATTGCGCGTCCGGTTCAACGATCGCGATGTGACCTATCGGACGCTCGCCGAAATGGAGCGCGTCGCCACGGCGCTCGAGAGCGAGCTCGCAGTGCTGGGCGGCGCGGCGCGGACCAGGAGTATTCAGATCATCGGAGTCAAAGGGCTGTGAACGCGCCATTCGCCATCCGCCTTCGCGACAAGGCGACAGGGCAATACTACGCCCCGGCCAGGGCCGAGGAGCCCTTGAAGGCGTCGCCGGTGTACGAGGGAGCCAGCCAGCAGCCGCGCCTGGTGCGCTGGACTGGCCACTATGGTGGGCCAAACAGCGCCTTGTCGGCAGGCATCGGATCGCTTCGCTCCCGTTCGCGTGATCGCCGCCGCAATGATGGCGTGGCCGACGCCGGGATCGAGACGCTTGTGTCGAACCTTGTCGGCACCGGCATCAAGCCGCAGTTCAACACCAAGGATTCGGGGCTCAACAAGGAGCTTTCGGAACTGTGGGAGGAATGGACCGACGAGGCCGACGCCGAGGAGCGCCTCGATTTCTACGGCCTGCAATACCTGGCCGCCGTGGCCATGGTCGAGGCGGGCGACGTGTTCATCCGGCTGCGCACGAGGCGTCCCGAGGACCGGCTGCCGGTGCCGCTCCAGATGCAAGTGCTCGAAGCCGAGTACGTGCCGTCCGACAAGACGGAGTCGATCCCTGGCGGCTGGATTCAGAACGGCATCGAGTTCAACGGCATCGGCCGGCGCGTGGCCTATCACATGCACCGCGACCACCCGAACGACAATTCACGGGCGTTTGACGGCATCCTGCTTTCGCGCATTCCGGCGCAGGACGTGGTCCACCTGGCGGTTCCGCGCCGCCCCGGCCTTGTCCGCGGCGAACCGTGGCTCGCCCGCGCGCTCGTCAAACTGCACGATCTCGACCAGGTCGATGACGCGATGGTGCTCAAGACGAAGATCCAGAACCTTTTCACCGGATGGGTGTCGGGGTCAGTCGAGGGCGCGTTCGCCTGGCAGGGCGCGGCGGACGCGGGCGGGCTGGCCGTTGCTCCAGCCGAGCCGGGCGCGGTGCAGCAGTTGCCGGCGGGCTCGACCATCAACTGGAACGATCCACCGGACGTCGGCGCAAACTACGAGCCCTTCATGAAAGGGCAGATGCGCCGCGTGGCAGCGTCCATCGGCATTCTCTACGAGCAACTGACCGGCGATTACAGTCAGGTCAATGACCGCGTGTGGCGCGCGGCGATCAACGAGTTCGTGCGCCGTATCGAGCATATCCAGCACCACATCATCGTCTACCAGATGTGCCGGCCGATTGTGGCGAGGTGGGTGGACACGGCAATCCTCTCGGGCGCGATCAGGTTGCCTTCGGGCGTGACAGCGAAGCGCGCGGCCATGCCGAAATGGGTGCCGCCGCTGGCCAGGCCCAACGGCAAGGTCAGTGTGC
>CAYNYW010000065.1:1394-2290 GCA_964401555.1 uncultured Defluviicoccus sp. | reverse complement strand
ATCCAGTTCAGGACGTTGAGGCCAAGACGGCGGAGGTCCGCGCGGGTTTCAAGTCCCGCGAGGCCACGGTCAGCGCGATGGGCGACGATGTCGAGCAGATCGACGCCGAGACGGCGCGAGACCGCGAGCGCGAGAAGCGGCTTGGGCTCACCTACGACACAAGCGCGGAGGCGAAGCTCACCGCGAAACAGATCAAGGAGGAACCACAGAATGCCGGACCTTCTCGTTGACGGCGAGATCGCGCTCTACGGCGCGGTCGGCGACAACTATTGGGGCGAAGGCTTCACGGCCCGCGACGTTCTCGATGCCCTGGCGCAGGTGAAGGGAAAGGACATCACCGTCCGCATCAACAGCGGCGGCGGCCTCGCGGACGAGGGCGTCGCCATCTACCACGCGCTGTCGATGCACGGCGGCAAGGTGACGGTGATCGTCGACGGCATCGCCGCCTCGGCAGCCTCGACCATCGCCATGGCGGGCGATGAGATCGTCATGCGCAAGGGCACGCTCATGATGATCCACGACCCGGCGAATTTCAGCATGGGTACGCTGGAGGATCACGAGCGCAACATCGAATACCTGACCCGCCTGGCCGACAACATGGCGGGTATCTATTCCGATTCATCGGGGCGCGCGAAGCAGGACTGCCGCGCCGACATGAAGAAGGAAACCTGGCTGACCGCCGAGGAGGCGGTGGCCATGGGATACGCGAAGCGCGTCGATGACGCCGCCGCCGCCGAGGCGAGCGCCTTCGACTATCGCGTCTACGCGGCGGCACCCGAACCTCTGAGGGCCCTGGCGTCCGTGAAGGGCTGGGATCACGCCAGCCGCAAAGCTGCGGCAAAGGCCGCTCAACCCCCAAAGGAGAAGACCAACATGACCACTCCGAACCCGAACCC
>CAYNYW010000065.1:544-1384 GCA_964401555.1 uncultured Defluviicoccus sp. | reverse complement strand
CCGCCGCCGGCGAGCCAGCCATGGCAGCCGCGCTGATCCGCGAAGGGATCACGCTGGATGCCGCCAAGGCCCGTGCCGCCCAGGCCAAGGACATTCGCCAGGCCGTCGCACTCGCGGCCAAGACCTGCGCCGCCATCGATCCGAAGATCGCCGAGAGCTACATCGCGGCGGGTGCTGGCATCGAGAAGGTGCGGAGCGACCTTTTCGAGAAGATCGCGGCGGCTCAGGCGGCAGCCCCGACGCGCTCCGGTCTCGATCTCAATGCGCAGCAACCCGAGGCCAATCTCATGTCGAAGGCGATGGCGAAGGTCAATTCGCGCCTTCCCGGCACGCGCACCGGCCATGGCGTGGCCGCGAAGTAATCAACCCACTCAATCGGAGACAGTTCCATGACCACGCTTACCGAAACCTATCACGCCGCAGCGTTCATCTTGAGCGAGGCCCCCGGCACCCGTTCGCGGGACAAGATCACCATCAAGTCCGGCGAGGGCGTCATCAAGGCCGGCCAGATTCTCGGAAAGGTGCGCGGCTCCGTGACTTTCTCGGGCACCGGCAACGGCACCTGCACCAAGGCCACCCCGGCCTATGGTGCTGGCGTGAAGGCTGGCAACTACAAGGCCATTTGCACCGAACCGGCCACCAACCTCGGCACTTTCTTGGTCGAAGACCCTAACGGTGTCCAGATCGGAACGGCCACTGTCGGCGTCGCATTCACTGGCGTGGTGAACTTCACCATCGCCGACGGCTCCACCGACTTTGTCGCGGGCGACACCTTCACCATCCCCGTTGTTTTCGACGTGGACGCGAAGGAATACCGTTCCTGCGACAACACCAACACCG
>CAYNYW010000065.1:0-534 GCA_964401555.1 uncultured Defluviicoccus sp. | reverse complement strand
AGGTCGCCGCAGCAATCGCTATTTCCGAAGTCGACGCCACGAGCGCGGCGGTCGATGTGGCGGCCATCACGCGCGACGCCGAGGTCAACGGCAACATTCTGGTCTACGACGCCGCTCTGAATACTGCGGCGGAAAAGGCGACGGCGCAGCAGCAACTCTCCGCCGCCGGCATCATCGTCCGCTAACCCCAACACACCGGAAAGGAATTCACACCATGTTGGACGTTTTCAAACAGGATGCGTTTGGGGTCATCGCACTCACCGACGCCATCAACAATGCCAAGTTCGTGCCCGGCCGCATCGGCGAAATGGGACTGTTCGAGGAGACTGGCGTCGCGACCACCAGCGTCATGATGGAGCAGCAGGACGGCATTCTCTCGCTTGTGTCCCCGACGCCGCGCGGCGGCCCCGGCAACACGCTCGACAAGAGCAAGCGCACGGCGCGGTCGCTCGCGGTGCCGCACTTCGAGCTCAACGACTCGGTCATGGCCGAGGAGGTCCAGGGCATCCGCGCCTGGGGTTCGGAATCAATCGT
>CAYNYW010000064.1:0-7029 GCA_964401555.1 uncultured Defluviicoccus sp. | reverse complement strand
GGACGCGTAGTTGAGCGCCTGAAAGCCGGTCGCGGTGGCGCTGACGTGCTGCGTGTCGGTGTAGCCAGTGATTGTGGCCTCGCCGATGTCGGCGATGATCTGCCGCCCGACATCGGCGAGCAGGAAGGCCGCCGCGCCGCTCGTGGCGGTGATGGCGCCGGATGCCGCGGTCAGGTTCAGGGTCGTGGCGGGCTTAATGCCGAGCTCGGCCGACGGCCACACCACGAACGGCGCGGCCTGCACCTTCCACTGCGTCGAGCTGATCCGCACGATGCGATAAGGCACGTAGGAAGGATGGGCGAAGATCGCCGTATCGCCCCACTGGGCCCACTCGAGATCCGGCAGATCGGCCTCGCCCCACGGCGTCGAGAACTCGACCGGCACCGACGCCACCTCGATGCGGGTGTTTTGCGAGAACACGCGCAGATAGTTGTGCCCGAGCTCGAGCACGTAGGCTTGCGAATTCGAATAGCGGAAAGGGACGAGCCGGCATTTCTTGTCGGCGTTGCGCGCGTCGGCCTGATAGTGCGTGCCCCATCGAGTCCGCGCGCCGCCCTGGACGAGAACGATCCAATTCTTGAGCGACTTCGCGCACTGCTGATATCGGGGCGCCTGCGTGGCGCCCAGCATGGCGGGCGACCATTCGCCGGCGGTGAAGTCTGATTGCGAGGTTTCGCCGCGCGCCACGGTCAGCCGCCCCCGGCGCGCGCGGTGAAGAGCGGATGATCGCCGAGCTCGTCGAGCGGGCCCTCGGTCGAATTGACGCCGCGCGCCGCGGTGATGGTCGCCAGGAAACTGGCCTGCATCGCATCCTGCATCGTCTTGGAGCCGGTGATCGGGTAGGCCAGGATCCATCCCATGTGGAACGTCACCGCCTGCACGAGCAGCGAATCCCAGGCGCCGGGGTTGGTCAGATCATAGACATAGCGGATCGGGAGCGACTGCTCGTCGCTCAGGATCCGCCCGTTCTCGATCTCATAGTCGATCGTCTCGCCCCGGTAACCGGCCGCCAGCACGCGCAGGCAGTCTCCGGGGAGCAGCGCCTCGTAACTCCAGCCCCAGGCCGGCGCCGTGGCGGTGGCGGGCAGCAGGGCGCGCGTGCGGGCGCAAGACCACGTGCCGAGCCGCAGCGCGGCGGTGCGCACGGTGTCCCACATCGAAGCGCAGAGCCCGGTGCTGTCCTCCTCGAAAGCCGAGATCGAGGTAGCGCCGACCATCATCCGGGCATTGGAGCAGATCGATACTGCGGTGGCCGCCATGTCAGTGGGCCCCGGTGGCGAGCGCCGCGCTGCCCGCCTCGCTTGAGCAGATCCGATCGTAGGCGCCGGCGAGCTCGCGGTCGTTACCGATCCATCGGCGGATGGCGCCGATACTCTCCCCGTTACAGAGCCACCACACCGCGTTGCGGCGGCCCTCGTCGGCCGCCTGGGCGCCCTTGTCGCGGATAAAGGCGCGGGCGATGTCGCCCTGCGGGGTAAAGCCACAGCCAGCCAGCGCCAGCGCCACGAGCAGGAGAATCGACCGCATCACGCACCCCCCAAGAAAAAGCCGGGCACTGGGCCCGGCTTTCAGGATAGCGCAAGTCGGGGCCCGTCTGTCAGACAGGCCCCGACGCGGCCTCAATCGACGCCGTAGAGGATGGTCAACTTGATCACCTGATTGTTGGCGACCTGGGCACCGGCGATCGTCGAGATCAGCGTGCAATCGTCCTGCGAGCTGGTCCAGCTGTTCGCCTCGTTCGCGCTGTCGTTCGAGGTTTCGAACGTGGAGCCGACGGCGGTGATCGTGGTGCCGGTGCCGGGCGTGGTCGACGCGGTGGCGTTGGCGCTCATGGTCACGTAGTCGCCGTGGATCTCCAGCGCATAGGTGCCGGTGGTGATGCCGGTGCCGGAGAGCAGATCACCGACCTGAATGGCCCCGCGGGCGTTCAAGAACTGGAGATACGGCGTGCCGTTCACGGTGTCGCACGTGCACGTCTTGGTCAGCGCCGCGGCGTTGGGAACCGCGGTGCCGGCCGCGTTGATCGCGGTCGCCGCGAGGTGGCGCGTCGCCAGGGTGTTGTCGCCCAGGTTGGCCGTGCAGGAGGCGGTGCCGGCCGCGAACTGCATCAGGGACGACTGCCCGAACACCTTGACGCGCACCGGGAGCTTGCCCCAGATGATTTTGTCGGCGATCGCCGGCGCCGTGCCCGAGCTCGGCGCGCGGTAGATCCACTCCGCCATGCGGAGCTTGCCGTGCATGGAGCCGGCCTTGGTCTTGATGCCCGGAGTGAGCGCGTAGAGGCCGAGCGCGATTGCATTGAAATTTGCCATTTCTGGATCTCCTGTAGCCTGTTGCTCGACCGATTACTCGAAGCAGCCCACTTCGACCACGCCCTCATCCTCGACGCGCACCGCGCCGATCGACATGCGAGCATAGACCTGCCAAGAGTAGTTCTTGGTCGGCAACTCGGTTGCGTTGGTCACGATGTCTTTTCCGATACCGAGCACCATGGCCGGGCGGCACCACGCGAGGCAGAAACGCGTGGTGCTGACCTTGGCGAGCCGCTCGGAGCGGATGAACTTGAAGCCGAGGAACGTATCGATCACACCTTCCGACAGCGCTTTGACGCTGTTGTAATCGATGTTCTTGATCTCGGTCGTGCCGTAGAGGTTGGTCAACTGCTTGGAGCTGACCACGAACACGCGATCGTAGATCTTGCCCTGCCCGGTCATTTGCATCGCGGACTCGTCGCCGTCGTCGGCGATCTCGGCCGCATCGAGCAGCTCCTTGGTCGCGAGGAGCTTCGCCAGGGTCAGCCCGGTGCCGCCTTCCGCTATCTTCTGCGCGGCCGGCAGGGCGACCGGGCCGCCGCCGGTGCGGGCCGAGCCGCGCGCCGCGGCGTAGATCACATCGTCTTTCGCGCGGTTCAGCGCCTGCACGCCGAGCTTCGGATACTTGGACTTCGGATCGGCCAGGAGGCGGATCTCGTCCGTCTCATCGACGAGCTCGGCCCAGCCCCTGTCAGTCAGATCGAGCCAGCGCCGGGAATGCGGCACCTCGACGTACTTGGTGTCGCCGTGGCGGGTGACGATGTCATACGCCTCGGCCTTGCCGACGCGCTCGATCGACTTGGACGCGCCGACAACACCCGGCTCGATGCGGACGCCCGGGGTAAAGCGCGAAGTAATCTGCTGGCCCAGCTCGTAATAGTTATTCCCGAAGCTGGTGGCGATGTTTTCTGCGATCTGCTGCGACATGTGTCGGATCTCCGTCAAACCGGGACACGTTGGGTCGTGTGCCTGCTTGCCGGTTATCCGATGTCGGGCCGTCGTGCGGGGCGCTTCTTGCGGGGCGGGCCCGAGGGTTGTCCGCCTGCGTGCATCCTAGAGCAATTCCCGGGCCGGAAACAAGAGCCCCGGCGCGAGGCCGGGGCAAGTCCTCCCACGTGACGGGGTTGATCAGTTGGCGCGGATCAGATCCTCCGAGCGGACGCCGTGCTGGCGGCACTCCTCCTGCCACGCGTCGACCTGGGCGACGGCCGCCTTGTGCCCGGGCTTGGTCCCGTCCCAGAACGCGGACTTGAGATCGCGCCGCAGCGCGATGGCCGCCTGCGTGCGCGACTCGAAGGAGCCGGGCGCGCCGGCGCTGTTGGGCGGCGGGTCGTCGGGCTTGAGCTCGGGCGCGATGCGCGCCAGCAGGTTCATGACCACCGGCGAGCTCGGCGCGCGCTGGAGTGCTTGCAGCTCCTCCGCCGAGAGGTAGTGCGCCGCGGTTTTCCAGGCGTCGGCCGAGACCTGGGCGGCCTTCTCGCCGTGTTCCTTGGTCAGCGCCTCGAGCGTCGCCTGCTCGTTGGCGGTCCAGAAGGTCGCGCGCGCCTCGCGCAGTCCGTCCTGATATTCGCGGACGATCCAATTGTACTGCCCATTATTGAGCCCACGCTCGAGCGCGGCCTGCCGGAACAGTGCATCCTGCTCGGCGTCGAGATCGAAGTCCTCGCCATCGACCTTTTCGAACACGTAGCCGTCGGCGTCCTTCGGCGGCAGATCGACGCCGCCGCGGAAGCGACGCTCGAGCTCGCCATAGGAGCGCGCGAGCTCTTCGGCCTTGAGCGCCTTGCCCTCGGCATCCCAGAACTTCGCCGGCGCCCACTCGGGCCGACCGTCGTCGGGCGGCGGTTCGCCGGGCGGGGCGCTGCTCGGCGGTGCTGGCGGGGCGCCCTCCGGCGGACGGAACGCCCCGACCGGCGGGGCCGGCGGCGGGGCGTCGTCGCCGGCGCCGCTGGGCGGCGGGTCGCCGCCGCTTTCCTTGTCGAGCAGCGGATAGCGGTGCGGTTTCAGCATAGGGCGGTCTCCTCTGTGAAGGTGTCGATCAGCTCGATCACGCGGCCGTTGGCCCACACGTAGTACGGATCTGCCACCTCGGCCGCGTCGAGCAGGGCGCGCGCCGCGAGCAGCTTTTCAACGGTCAGGCCGGACGGCAGCGGCGCGGCCGGCGCCAGCGGCGCACACGCGGCGACCGGCGCGGCCGCGAGCAGCGCGACGAAGCGGCGGCGCCTCATGGCGTGGAGGCGCAACTCATGCGGTAGTCGATCGCCTTGAGCGGCTGGCCGGCGACGGTCTCAAGGATCCACTGCTCGCCGTGCGCCACCGTAACGGCCACGCCCGCCTGCGCCACGTTGTAAGTCACCTGATCGGCCCACGTCTGCCCGTTGGTCGTGCTCTTGCGGGTCTTGACGGTGTTGGACGCGCCGATCGCGTCGCCGAGCGTCAGATACATGGACGTCACGCCGAAGGGGATCACGAGCACGTCAGAGCGCGCGCCGATCGAAACGGATTGTCCGTTGGCAAAGGTGCCGGATGCTTGCCCGCTCATGGTGCCTCCTCCTGCTGGAATGGCTCGATCCCATTGGCCGCGTTGATCTTGGCCGTAATGAAGTTTACCACCTCGAAGCGGCCCAGCCGGCGGCAGGTTTCCCGCTCGCCGCCCTTGCCGTCGGGCACGTAGAGCTGCTGTGCGAACACGCGCGCCAGCTCCTCGTAGATAGCGACGCCGTCGGGGTTGCCCTCGAAGATGCGCGCGTAGGCGCGCGGATCAACCGGCTGCGGGCCCTGATCGTCAGATAGTGATGGCGGCATTGTTCACCTTTGCGCTCACGGTTCCATCGCTAGCAATGCCGGTGAGCTCGACCCACTTGCCGACGAGCTGCGAGTAAATATCGGTCCACCACGCCTGACGCGGCGCGGAGTCGAGATTCCCGAACAGCGCCGAGTCGTAAGTGTACCAATGCCACAGCATCGAGTGCGCCGCTCGGCCGCCCTTCACGTAAGGGTCTCGGCCAAAGGTCTGCACCAACTGCTCGAGCACGATGCGCCCTTCGTGGTGCTCCTCGAATACGCGGCGAAAAGCGGCAGCGTCTACGGGCATCAGGTGATAGTGATATCGCTCACGGCCGGCTCGTCCGCCGTCGCATCGTGGAAATTGAACCGGGAAAAATCGATCGTCAGTGTGCCGGCGACCTGCGCGCCCTGGTGTCGCACCCACAGGTTGAGCTGGCACGAGTCGATGGTTGCCGTGTCGGACGGGACGGTAAACGTCGCCGTGCGCACATGGAACGTCTGGTTTTCGCCCAGCACCGGGATCACGGTCTCGAACTGATTCAGGTCGGTCACGCGCCAGGTCTCGCCGCTGTTCGCGCCCGTATCGACGCGCACGCCAATTTCGGACAGCGGCGTGCTTGCCCAGGCGCTCGAGGTCAGGACAACCTTGCACTCGAAGTAATAGCTACGGCCGGGGTACATCTTGCCGTCCACGGTGCCGATGCTGTTCTTGAACGACACGCCCGCCTGATCGTTCAGCGCAGCGGTCGCGATGCTGATGCGCTGCGCGTTACCGAAGCCCTCCGAATCCGCCACGATGCTGGCCGTAGCGCCCGCCATCGCGGTGCCCGCGAAGTTGCGCACGTTCAACTGGCCCGCTGCGTCGGTCGCGGCCACGCCGCCGATGCTGTTGGAGATCGTGCCATTGGCGGTCTGCATCAGCGGGTCGGGCATCAGGTTGCGCGAGCTCCACATCACCAACGTGCCGGTGACCGACCCATTCGGCAGGCCCGGCGTCAGGATGGTGAAGGTGTTTGACGCGCTTGCGCCGTCCACCAACCATCGGGTGTTCAGCGACGTATAACTGCCCGTCGCGCCCTTGATGAACACCTCCTGCCCCTTCTGGCAGTAAGCGTTGGCGCTGGTGATGGTCAGCACACCGCCGGAGACCACGCCCGTAGGGGTCGTGAGCGCGCCGGCCGTCGCCGTATCGATGATCGACTTGGGCAGCGTCGGGTTGAAGCTCGGGAACGCGGCCACCACCTTGGACAGTTCGGCCTTGGCCACGCGGTAGGCACCCACGTTGCCATAGTGGATGAAGTCGGTAGCGGAAAGCAGGCCAGAGCGCGCGAGCCCCGTCGCGTCCGTCGGGCTTACGATGGGGCTATTGGTGTCGATGATCAGCACGTTCGGATTGGCCTGCGCATAGCGCCACAGCCAATGGTTGATCTCGTCCTTGGCGTTCATGATGCGGATCTGCGCCCGCACCTCGCCCGCCGCCACCGGCGTTATCAGCCCAAGCAGCACATAGGCGCCGGACTTCGTGATGGCGTCCAGGATGGTCTTGTTGTTCTGTATCACGCGCTGCACGTTGTTGCGCGACGTGAACAGATCGAGCGTAAGATCGTTGATGCCCAGTGCCTGCATGGCCACCACTTGCGGACTCCACGACAGGCAATCCGACTGTAGGCGGTGCAGCGCGTCAATGGTCGTGTCGCCCGACTGCGCGCCGTTGTAAACAACATTGAACCGCTGGCCGGCCAGTACGTTCAGCCAGGTTAGCCAGGACTTCGAGCACTTGTGCTGGTACGGAACCACGAAAGTCAAACCGGACAGCGCGCCATTCGGCAGACTAGAGCCCGCGCCCACGGGCAACTGGATGGTGTAGGTGGTCGAATTGACAACCGATGAAACCGCGTATCGCTTCATGTAGTAGAGCGAGCTATAGGAG
>CAYNYW010000063.1:0-7031 GCA_964401555.1 uncultured Defluviicoccus sp. | reverse complement strand
CGTTGGCGTGGTCGATGCTGTGCCACAGGACGCCCTCGCGGCAGACGCCGGGCGGGCCGATGGCAGCCGCGAGGTAATCCACGGCCGCACGCTGCAAGCTGTGCTCAGGGGCGCGGCGCATCACGCCCGCACCCTCACGCCGACGCGGTAGACGTAGCCCTTGCCCCACACCGCATAGAGGGCATGGCCGGGCGGCAGCCGGCGGCGCACGCGGCTGACGATCTGGCGCAGCACCTCGTTCTGATTTGCGGGTCGCGGACCGTCCAGCCACATGGCGCGATACAGGGCCTCATGCGGCAGCACAGCGCCCGGCTCGGCCTTCAGCCGCGCCAACACGCGCTGGCTGAGGGTAGGCTCGCTCGCCGCCCACGCGCGCTGCGTCGTGTCGCCGCTCATGCCGCGAATAGATCCACGGCGTTGCGCTCGGCCGCATCGAGGTGGCGGCACGCCTGGCGGAAATAGGAATCCTTGAGTTCGATCCCGATGAACTTGCGTCGAGACTTCAACGCCATCACACCTTCGCTGCCGATGCCCATGAAAGGCGAAAGCACCACGTCACCGGGGTTGCTCCACAGATGAATCGCACGCTCGATAACATCGAGCTGCAGCGGGCAAAGGTGCCGCTCGTCATGTTCCGATCTGGCGGCAGCGACGTTCAACACGTTGGTCTGATTTACCGTCATCCAGACCGGCGATGCCCATTCCTGCCACTGCTCGACGGGGAAATCCTCGGCTCGATGGATGATGGGCGATGGGTTGTCGCCCGGCTTGCGAAACACCAGCAGATAGTCCGGCATGCCCGCGCGACTGCGGCCTGAATCCTTCAGTAGCTGCTTGTAGAGCAGGCCAAGCGCCTTGGTCCGCGTCATCTCGACCACCGGGCATTTCCAGATCGTGATGCGCGAGTGCAGAACCCATCCTGCGTCCTCGTGAATGCGGATGATTTGGCCGGAGAAGTCCTTGATGCCGATCTGCCCATCGCGCCACTTCGTCATCGGCAGGTCCGAGCAATGCACGGCGCTCAGCCGCCCTGGCATCGTGACGCGGAATTTCTCGCGCACCATGAACCCGTAGTGCGCGCCGAACTCCGCGTCATCGGCGCAGTTGCCCATGTCGGCCACGCTGTCTGAATAGACGAACAGGTTGCCGAACGGCGGCGAGTAGACCGAAAAGCCGACGCTAGCGTCCGGCAATTGGGGCAGCACGGCACAGCAGTCGCCATGATAGGCCGCCCATGCCTCTCCGGCGGCCGAATTCAGGCATTCAACCACGGCGGTATCTCCCCGATATGTGTCGGCTGATAGGCCACGCGCACGGCCGATCCCTGCGCGGCATCGCGGCGCATCGCTTCGCGCATCGCCAGCTTCATCGCGGCATGGTCGGCGGCCTTGCGATCAATGACGCGGCCGATCTGCTCCTCGCCTTCCGCCACGATCAGGTGGCAGTTCACGGGCATCGTCTGGCCGAAGCGCCAGCAGCGCCGCACGGCCTGATACCAAGCTTCGTACGAAAAGGTGCGACCTACGAAAATCATGGTCGCGCAGTGCTGCCAATTCATGCCGAAGCCGGCGATGGATGGCTTGGTGATCAGGATGCGCGTGCGGCCTTCGCTGAAATCCGCCAGCGTCGATTCCTTCGCCTCGGCCGCGTCGTTGCCGCGCACTTCGCTGGCACCCGGCAACGCGGCCTGCAGCGCATCGGCCTCGTCGTTCGTGTCGCACCACAGCAGCGCCGGCTCATCGAGCGGTAGCGTGGCGACAATCGCGGCGGCAGCAGCGGCGCGGGCCTGCGCCGTCTGGCGCTTCGCCTCGAACATCGTCGTGGCCGAGACATCGCCCGCGAACAGTTCGCCGGCCGGCGCGCGCGTATCGCCGATCACCCGATGGCGATGCACATGCATGGGCGGCAGGACGTATTCGCTGGCGTCGTGCCCCATATCGGCCGGCGTTTCGCCAAGCCGCGCCCAGGACGCCACCCAATCCCAGAAGGGTTCGACGGCATGGCCTTTCAGGCGCCACGATTGAGAAGCCTTCGACGTGTCGTTGATGAAGAATCGGGACAGCATCTCGATGCCGGACATCACGCCTAGGAATTCCGCATGCTGGCCGAGTTCCATGTAGTCGTTCGGCGCCGGCGTGGCGGTCGCGGCCATGCGGAACGGCGTGGCGCGGAACGCCTCGATCAAGGCCCTCGTCGTGCTGCCGGTGAAGGATTTCAGGATCGATGATTCATCCAGCGCCACCGCACCGAAGGCGGCGGGGTCCAGCCTATCCAGCCTGTCATAATTGCAGATGTTGATCCCCTCGCCGGCCTCGGCCTGGTCTCGGATCACGCGGGCCGGGATACCGAATCGGATGGCCTCGCGTTCAATCTGCCGCGCGACGGCGAGCGGCGTCAGGATCAAGGCCCGGCCATTCGTCGCTGCCGCCGCGTGGCGCGCCCATTCGAGCTCGATCAGCGTCTTGCCAAGGCCGGTATCGAGGAAACATGCCCAGCGCCCCTGCCTCAGCCCGAAGGCGACGCAATCGCGCTGGTGTGGCTTCAACGCCGGCAACAGGGACGGCACGCGGCCCATGCCGTGGCGCGCGGCGACGACGGACTTGCCGGCCAGGAAGCGTGCATAGGCGGTCGGGCTGATGGGCGCGCTCACAGCCACCGCCTCGCGAGGGCAGCCCACCACTCCGCGCGCAGCATCAGCCGATCCTCGCGCCACAGCGCGAAGCGGCGCCCGAGGCTAGCGGCGAGGCGGCGGATCGCGGCCCATGGCCTGCCAGCGGAGATCGAGGTCGAGTTGCTTGCGGGCATTGGCGGCCTCGTTGATGGCGCGCGCGGCTTCGGCCCAGCCGGCAAGGCAAAGCAGCCCGGCCGCAAAAGCGTCGTTCACGCGCATGAGGGAGAGGAGAAATAGCGGGTCCGGCCGCGCCCGGCCGGCAAGATAACGCTGGATGGTCCGCCACGGCCGGCCAGTCTGGTGGCCGAGTTCCTTGGCGGTGCCGGTGGCGCGCAGCAAGGCGCACAGTTGCGCCTCCGAATTCGCAGACATGTCACTCATCCCCATGCTTCGATCCCCTTGTGAACGGCGGGATCGGCAACGGCAGAGGGAGGCAGGGGGAGAAAGATCGGCGCGGGCGTCTGGCAACCACGCTGGGCGCCCGCGCCTTCCAGGCTAGGGAGGAAACGCCGCACCGGCTGACCGGCGGTGCCACGGATGCCGCCGCGAGGGGTCGCGACGGAATGGGTGAGCGGCGCCTGGGGCACGCCGCGCAGACTGGTGGACGCGCGACGGGGTGTGCGCCCCGCATCCCCAGCACCAGTGAGCGGTGCGCTGATCTGGGCCCAGCGCTTCACCTGTTGGGGAGAGCCGCCGCTCGCGGCAATGGGGGTGCCCGGCCGGGCGATCGGGGGGGAACCCGGCCGGGCGGCACGCAGCCAACGGGGGGTGTTGGCGGCGCGCATCTAGGCAGCCACCGCTTGGTGCTGCTGCATGATCCAGGCGCCGATCATCGCGACGACCTGCGGGACGACGGCATTGCCGAGGCATCGCAGGCGGTCCACTCGGCGGGGAACCCCATGAGCCACTCGACCCACGTCGGGTTCAGCGTGCCACCAACCGCAGTCGGAAGTGCACTTTGCGGCTTCCCCGTGTCGCGTCGCACCCGATCCACACCGGCTGTCGCATCGCTCGACTTCGGCGTCGGCCAGAACTTCACGGCCGCCTCCAAGCCAATCTGCTTGCCTAGTTGGATGCGCCGGGCTGTCGAAGCCATCGTGCCGCGCGCTCGGTTGTCCGCTGCGCCAGGCGTCGGCCACAGCGCCCGCATCATCTCGGTCCGGTTCATGCCGGAACTCCGCAAGCCGCTGCATGCGCGCGGCGTCGGTAGCAACGAACCAAACACGCTGGCGCCGATGGGGTGCTCCGGCATGGCCAGCACCCACCACGACCGGCCAGCAGGCGTAGCCGAGCGCTTCCAAGTCAAAGAGCACCCCGTCTGCCGCAAGACCTCGGATGCCAGGAACGTTCTCAGCGACAACCCAAGCAGGTCGGCATTCACCGATGAGGCGGGCGAACTCGGGCCACAGGTGACGCTCGTCTGCGGTGCCTCGGCGTTCGCCGGCGACGCTGAAGGGCTGGCACGGGAAACCGCCGCAGATGAGGTCGATAGGGCCGATGCCGTCGCGGCGAAGAGTGGCAGCGCCAAGGCGTCGCACGTCTGGATATACCGGCGTATCCGGCCAATGCTTGCGCAGCACGGCGACGGCATACGGTTCGCACTCGCAGAACGCGACGGTGCGCATCCCGACGCTTTCGAGGCCGAGGGCAAAACCACCGATGCCGCTGAAGAGGTCGAGGACATGCATCTACACCGCCTGCGCCTTGCTCAGGCGCTCGACCTCGGCGCGCAGGCGGCGGCATTCGTCCTCCAGCGCGGCGATGCGGCGCTCGTGCGCGGCGGCGTCCACCGGCTCGGCCGTCTCGACCAGCGGCGAGGGAAAGCGCCGCGAGACCAGTTCAGCCGGCGGCATCGTGCACTGCCAGTGATACAGCCGGCCATCGATCATCGAGACCGTGGTGTCGCCGAGCGGCCGGCCGCAGTAGGCGCACGCGCGCGGAATCGCGGTGCACGCCCTCGCCTCCCCGAACGGCGCCTGCGGCTGGGTCACCGTTGCGGCCCCGCAGCGCACGGAGTCAGGATCGCGGCATCAACACAGGGGGATGCCATGGACAACGAGGCTTTTGCCGACGCGCAGGTTGCGAACGGAATGGTGCTGGCCTTGATCGAAATGCTCATCGCGCGTTGGGTAATGACCCGTCGAGACGCGGCGGCGGCGGCATATCGCGCGGCCAAAATCATGGTCGAGGTCATCCCGGAAGACCGTCCGTATCGGGAGATGGTTCGGGCGCGACTGACCGAGTTGGCGACCTCCTTTGAATGATGCCGAAGGCCCACGCCTTCCACGCCGCCGCAGACAATTGCGCGTCAACGCGCGCCTTGTGCTGCCGCATGAACAGCCTCGGGTCCGCCGCCATGGCGCGCGCTTCCTCGGGCGTCACTGCGCAGGCTCCGGCGCGGGGGCGGGCCGACGAATGGCGGCCGCCACGTCAACCTGCCCGCCCGTCGCGTGAAGCAGCTTTGCTGCCGTCGCCGCAGACGGCATGCGCTCGCCGGCCAGCCAGCGGGAGACGGCCGCCTTGCTCACACCGGCCTTCTGCGCCAGCGCGGTGGCAGTCAGTCCCTCAGCCTTGAGATATTCGGAAAGCGTCATGTCTTCATGTTGCCATAGCGGCAACACAGAACGCAAGAGGGTTGCCACCTTGGCGGCTATCCGTGCCGTGCCGATCCGGCAACATGGTCGGGTCATGCCGAAGATGAAACAGCCGGACCCGAAGACCATAGGCGGCCGCATATGGCTTTGGCGAAACTACCTTAAGTTGACGGTTGATGAAGTCGCGGCGAAAATTCCCGTAACCAAAGGCGCGCTCAGCCGCTGGGAACAGGGGACCAGTCAATTGAAAGAAACATCGATGGCTGCCGCCGCAAAAGCGCTCGGCCTTTCAGTCGCCCAATTACTTAAGGGGCCGCCCCAGCCCGACGCCGCCGATCCATCAATGGTTGAGAGGGCGGTTTCGGTGGTCGAAACGGCTGATCCCGACGACGTGGCAACGTGGGTTGCCATGGGCGAGCGGTTGCGGAAAAGAAAGTTGCCGGACTGACAACTTTGTTGTTGCCATAGCGGCAACACTAGGCGATACTCCCCCCACACACCGAGGGGAGGCCGCGATGTCTAGCCAGCCAGCCGCCGTCGAGATTGCAAAGCGCGAAGTCCGACACTTCCTCGCGCTGGCTCGCGAGTTTCGTCTGAACGGGGCGCGGCTGCTCGCCGACGGCGATGAACTCGGTGCGCGGCAGATGCGAGCCGTTGATGGGTATCTGGCGCAGGCGGCCGGCTGGCGAGAGCAGGCCTTGGCCGCGCGGGAGCCGCGGTCGTGAGCAGCCGCTTCGTTACGCCGACAGGTTCTGACGCGCTGGGGGCGCAGGCTCTCGTGGGTGGCAAGGGGGAGACGTGCGATGCCGAAGTGGGCGTGGCCGCTTGTGGCGGCCCTCGCGGTGGCGCTGCTGGCCGCGATGGTGGTGTGCACGATCGAGGCTTGGGGGCTGGCGGGGATGTAGCCCACGACGCGCTGGAGCTGCTGCTCCTCGCGGACATTCAGGCCGCCGCCGACCGGCTCTCCGACATCCTGGACGACCGCATCGGGCTGCTGCGCAAGCAGTCCAGCGCGGCGTGGTGCGGCTGGCCGCAGATTTACCGCCACGGCCAGCGCGATGACGCGCGGCGCGACGTGGAGGAACTGGACGCCGAGAGCGACCGGCTCGCCCGCTGGTATGGCGCGCTGATCGCGGTCGCGGGCGCGTGCGACGACGTGCTGGCCGATCGGGTGCCGGCATGAGCACCACGTTCGATCTGCGGCGGTCGAAATTCAGCGACCACGTGGAATTTCAGGTCGCCACGGCGGGGGCCATCAATCGCGGCCCGATCGCCCTCTCGACGACGATCGATCTGACCGACGCCGAGTTCGATGATCTGGCGCAGCAGGTCGATGCGATCCGGGCGGAGCGCGCCGCCGCGCAGGCCCAGCCGGTGGGAGCGGCGGCATGAACTTCAAGATCACCTGCCGCTTCACCGACGCAGTCCGCTTCGAAGGCGAGTTCGGCTCGCTGAAACTGTGCGTCGAAGCAGCGGTTAAGGCGGGCGCCAACCTCGCGGGCGCCAACCTCGCGCGCGCCAACCTCGCGGGCGCCAACCTCGCGGGCGCCAACCTCGCGCGCGCCAACCTCGCGGGCGCCGACCTCGCGCGCGCCTACCTCGCGGGCGCCGACCTCGCGCGCGCCAACCTCGCGGACGCCTACCTCGCGGACGCCAACCTCGCGGGCGCCGACCTCGCGCGCGCCAACCTCGCGGGCGCCGACCTCGCGGACGCCAACCTCGCGGGCGCCAACCTCGCGCGCGCCAACCTCGCGGGCGCCAACCTC
>CAYNYW010000062.1:0-7102 GCA_964401555.1 uncultured Defluviicoccus sp. | reverse complement strand
TCAACCCGCCGGAGACACCCATCACGGCATTTCCAACCACATTCCAGACAGCACCCAGATGAGCAGCCAGAGCCTGAGTCAGGCCGTTCCAGCGCTTGATTCTCAGACGCAACTTGCAGTCACTGGGTCAAAGCCAATCGGTAGGCCCCGAGTCAACAAGTGATAACTGCTCGCTGCTCCTCCCACGCCAACGGCATCGCCCGAGTCAGCTCCTCAACCTGCATGCCCTTAGGCTGACGGCCATCGAGAATGGCTCCCTGGATATCAGGTGCCAGCAGGGTTAGCCGCAGTAAGCGATTGACGAAACTGCGGGTAATGCCTTCGGCCTCCGCGATCTCGCCCGCCGACCGATACGTCCCTTCCTCCAGCATCCGCTTCCACCGGTGCGCGCGGGCGAGTGCCCGGATCAGCGTCTCATCCGGCCGCGGTTTGGCCGGCGCCCAGGCGTCGCCGCCGTCGGGGGCGATGATCACCTTGCGGCAGCCGCGGCGCTTCCAGGTCATGGGGATGGTGACGATGATGGTGGTGCCGTCCAGCTCCCAGTTGGCGCCGGCGATCTTGCGTTTCGCTTTCATGCGGCCTCCTTCACTCGCAGGTCCTCAACCAGCGTCTGCAGCCCCTCGGCGCGGAGTTTCACCCGAAGTCCGGTGGGAGCAAGATCAACCCGCTCCACCAGCAGCCGGACAATCCGCGCCTGCTCGGCCGGGAATAGCTCGTCCCACAAAGGCGCGAAGTCGGTGATGGTCCGGACGACATCGCGTTCCGGCAGCTCATTCTTCGCCTCGGCCCAGGTGCGCGCAATGACTTCCGGCGTGCACAGCAGATGCCGTACCTGCGCGACGACCGCTTCTTCCACTTCCGCCGCCGGCACGCTGCTCACCGGGCATTCCGCGAAGCCCTGCCGGATGGCGTCGGTGGCGACGTAGTAGCGGTAGAACTTGCCGGCCTTCCGCGTGTGCGACGGCGTCATCGCGTGGCCGCCGGGCGCGAAGATGAGCCCGCGCAGCAGCGCCGCCGTCTGCGCGCGACTCTGGTTGCCGCGGGCGACGGTGTTCTCGGCGAGGATGGCGCGCACCCTGTCCCAGATGGCGCGATCGATGATCGCCTCGTGCTCGCCGCGATAGGACGTCCCCTTGTGCACCGCCTCGCCGAGATAGACCCGGTTGCCAAGGATCTTGTAGATCGCACACTTGTCGATGGGCTTGCCCGTTCGATGGTTGCCGTCCTGCGTCGTCCACGATTTCGTCCGATGGCCGGCGCGGCGCAGTTCCTGCGCCAGCTTCGTCGCCGAGCCGACGCGGAGGAACCGCCCAAAAATCAGCCGGACGAGCTCGGCCTCGCTCTCGTTCACTACCAGCTTGCGGTCTATCACGTCGTAACCGAGCGGCGGGTTGCCGCCCATCCACATGCCGCGCGCCCGAGACGCGGCAAACTTGTCGCGAATGCGCTCGCCGATCACCTCGCGCTCAAACTGGGCGAACGAGAGCAGAATGTTCAGCGTCAGCCGGCCCATCGAGGTGGTGGTGTTGAATGCCTGCGTCACCGAGACGAACGACACCGAGTGCCGCTCGAAGATCTCGACGATGCGCGCGAAGTCGGTGAGCGAGCGCGACAGCCGGTCGACCTTGTAAACGACGATGACATCGATCGTGCCGCTCTCGACGTCGCGTAGCAGCCGCTGCAGCGCCGGGCGTTCCAGCGTGCCGCCGGAGAAGCCGCCGTCGTCGTAGCGGTCACCGACCAAGATCCAGCCCTCGTGCTTCTGGCTGGCGATGTACGACAGCGCCGCCTCACGCTGCGCGTCGAGGGAGTTGAACTCCATGTCGAGCCGCTCGTCGGTGGAGACGCGGGTGTAGATGGCGCAGCGGGTTTTCCGGACGGGCGCTTTCATTTGGCGGAATGGCTCCGAAGCCCGAAAAACAGCGGCCCATTCCAGCGCGTGCCAGTGACGGCACGGGCGATCGCCGACAGCGACTGGTAGCGCCGGCCCTGGTACTCGAAGCCGTCGTCGAGCGCGGTCGCTGTATGCTCCACCCCCTGCCACTCGCGGATCAGCCGGGTGCCGGCGATCGGACGGTCACCCTTACGCACCGGCTGCTTGCCCTTGACCCGCCGGTCCTCCTCCTCGATCAAAGCGCCCACCTTCGCCTCGGTCCGCGCCGACAACCCGCCGAAGGCCAGCTCCTGGATCCGGTACGCCAGCCGCTTGACCAGGAACGGCTTGTTGAAGGGCGGCGGCTCGCGGTCGTAGAGATCGCGCCACAGCTGCTTCAGCTCGGCGGTAGACTTCTCCGGCAGCGCGGCGAGTTGCGCTAACACACTGTCATTCATGGCCTTTCTCTCATCCGTCGTTTCCGGCCATGACGGCTCTGGTTGGCGGGGAAGTCCAGGGAAAGGTCTCCGCGGTCGTCAGGTTTGACACCAACCCGGCGCCGCCGATCCAGGTCGAACCGTCGGCGAGGCGGTAGGCGACCCAGTCGTCGCCGGCATCGACCGGTTCGGCCGGGACCAGATCCGGAACGAACAGGTGGAGGGGGCAGCCCTGCCGCTGTTCGAGGGACGACAGCCGCCGCTGCCAACGCTCGCAGATCCACCCGCCCTCGACCGGGGTCGCGTGCAGGCAGGTCCGGCAGTTTCGTTCGGCCGGCCGGTCGCCATGGCAGTGGTCATGGTGCTCGCACAATCGGCACTGCCACCACGCCGGATCGCCGGAGATCTTCACCGGCGGCCGCGGCGCGTCGATCACCCGCTTTGCCTTGGCAATGAGCCGCTGCCCCTCCGCCGGATCGGCGCGCAGCCGCTCGACGTGAATCTCGTCGGTGTCCTTGCAGACGGCGACGTACATCGCCCGCGTGATGCCGGTCAGATGCATGTAGACCTGCATCTGCGCGCCATGCTGCGGCTTGGCGCGCTCGACGCCGTCCTTTCTCAGCGTCGCGAACGATTTCGCCGAGTGCGTCTTGAACTCGAGGACATGCCAGGTCTTCGGCGCTTCCAGAAGGCCGATGGCGACGGCATCGAGCGAACCGCCGAAGTGGCCGCCGACCGCCGAGACCTGCCATTGCCGGCCGGTCTCCGGATCGGTATCGAGGACGGTCGCCCCCGTCCGCCGCAGATCGCGGATGAGGCGGTTCTCCTCGCGCGTGCCGGTGTCGAACAACCGCAGCATGCGGCCGGAAAACGCCCGCCTCGTCACCCAGCGGAAGTCGTACCAGAGCGCGCGGCGGCACTCCTTGCCGATGATCGAGGCGCCCAGGTGGTCGCGGAAACCGTCGTCGGCGTCCGCGACATAGGCCGCGTAGATCGCATCGATCGTCGGCGCCGGCGGGGGCGGCAGCGGCGCCATCAGCCTTCCCCGGGTTGGTGCGCGCGGTCCACCGCCGCCTGCCAGGCAACATCGTCGTAATCGGCGCGCAGCACCGCGATCAGCCGATCCTTCAGCCCATCGCGCCGCGACGGCAGCGTCGCCATGTGCCGGCTGATCCGCTCGATCTCGCCCTGCGTCTCGAGCAGCGCCGCCCGCCACGCCTGAAACTGGTGCGGATCAACCCCGCCGCGGCGTCGCTGCCGTTCAAGATCGGCGGTGGCGATCTTCGTCCGGATCGCCTGTACGTCGCGATGGAACTCGGCCAGCCGCGCCTGGCACGCCTCCCGCGTCGCCGGCTGCTCGTGATCGGGCATGGTGGTCATCGATCAGCTGCTGCGACGCCAGGGCGCGGTGCCGGGCTTTGCCGCGGTCGCCGGCGAGGCCACCGGCGTTGCCGGTTTTGCTGCAATTGCGGGACGCGCGGACGGTGCGACGGGCCGCGGCGCGGGGCGCTGCTGCTCCAGCGGCAGGTAGCGCAGCGTGTTCCGGGCGTCGTAGCCGTTCTTCGGCGGCTGCACCTTGACGTCGGCGATCAGCGGGATCAGATGCAGCTGCTCTGAGTCGTCGACCTGCATCTTGCCCACCGCGTGACAGATCGCCGACAGCGTCCGCTGCGCGATCTCGACGGTGGTCGGGTTGTTGTTGATCAGATTGAGGCGGTCGAACAGCTTGCGGCCGGCGAATTCGCCCTCCAGCACGTCGAGTTCCAGCCACAAGAACTGGCCCATGCCGTCCTTGGTCGGCCGCATCTCCGAATTGACGATCTGCGCGACGTAGCGGCCGGGTGGCAACGGCTCGATCGGTTTGTTCGGCTCGACGGTGGTCGCGTCGAAGGTTTCGCCCAGTCTGGCCATGATCAGGAGTCCTTCTGTTCGGGGGAGAAGTGCGGCATCGCCTCGGCGAACGCGGCCCAGGACAGCGGCAAGCTGTCCGGCAGGTCGTACCGATTCTTGGCGAGGAAGGCGGGACGCTCGGCGGTGTAGAGCACCCGTTCGCCGGACCCGAGCGCGCGGGTCACCTTCTTGTTGAAGCCGACGTCTGATTTGACGGTGCCGATCCGGTAGTTGGCGAACAGCACGACGTCGGAATGCTCCTGCAACAGCGCCGCGGCGCGGGCATGCAGCTTGATGACGTAGCGGTCGTAGGGCTCGTGCTCGGGCGAGTCGAACCGCTTGATGTCGGTATGCGCGATCTGGATGATCGCCATGTCGCGCTCGTCGCGCAGCGCGTTCAAGCGATCGAGGTACTGGCGCCACAGATCGAGGGCGGCGACATACCCTTTTCCGAATCCCGGCTGCTCCAGGTTGTTCCAGCCGTTCTCCTCACAGGCCTTCTGCCAGATCAGCGGCTCCAGCCAGTCGACCGAGTCGATCACCGCCGTCGCGAAGTCGTGGTCCTGCTCGGACAGCGCGGCGATCGCCTCCATCACCGCATCGAACGTTCTGGCCAGCGGGAAGTGCGGCGTCTGCAGAGTGCCGAGGCCGTCCTCGGTGCAGATGAATACCGGCGCTGGCGCTCCGGCGGCGAACGTCGTCTTGCCAACACCGGCAACGCCGTGGACCAGGATCCGCGGGGCGGCGAGTGCCGTCGGCCGCTTCAGCGACGCAAGCGAAATCGCCATCAGGCTGCCTCCGACTTTGCTGGCTTGATCCGGTAGGTCGGCTTGCCGGTCTCGACGGTGGCGCTGCGTAGTGGCGAGCTTTCGATCGTCGGCTCGCGCGGCGCGAGCCTCGTTGCCTTGGCGGCGTCCGCCGTCGGCGGCCTCTACGACATCGGCCTATTTATCCCCGGCCAGCCGGCCGCGTCGGCGATGGTTTTTCAGTTCGTCGTGCCGCGGGCGATCGCGGTCCCCGTCAATCTGATCGGGAGCTTGGCCAAGGCGGGTACCGCGGCGACATCGGCCGCGTCGTTCACCCTGCGCAAGAACGGTTCGAACATCGGCACGATCGACTTCGCCGCCGGTGCCGCGACGGCGACGTTCACGCTCGCCGCTGGTGCGGTGTTCGCCGCGGGCGATGTCCTGGAGATGCTGGCGCCCAGCCCGCAGGACGCGACGCTCTCCGATGTCTCCATCACCCTAATGGCTTCGAGGAGCTGAGACATGGCGCTGCAATTCTGCGACGGCTTCGATAGCTATGGCGCCGCCGGCGATCTGATGGGCAAGTGGTCGAGCTACGCCTACAACTCCGGGCCTTCGGATCTCGTCTTTCTGCCCACGGGCGGCCGCTTCGGCGGCGGCGCGCTGCGCATCGCCAATTCGTCGAGCTACATCCGCAAGAAGCTCGCGACGCCGGTCGACGAGCTCTTCGTCAACGCTGCCGTCTTTCCCCGCGCGTGGCCAACCTCCACAACCGCGTTCTTCTTCTTCGAGGATGCTTCGGGCAACGGCGCCTCGCTGCGCATGACCTCGGCAGGCAACATCCTCGGGACGCTCCTCGGCACCACCTCGGCGGCGTCTCCGACGAGCGTGCAGGCGATCGCGCTCGGCCAGTGGAACACGCTCGCCATCCACTATAAGTGCGCCGATACCGGCGGCCGGTGGCGGGTGCTGCTGAACGGCGCCGAGCTGTTCAACTTCACCGGCGATACTCGTTCCTCCGGCGGGCCGCTGCTCGACCGCATCGTGCTCGCCAATCCCCGCGGCGGCGCCGGCAACGAGTGGGACTGGGACGACGTCGTCGTCTACGACGCCACCGGCTCGTTCCTCAACGCGCTGATCACCCAGGACCTGAAGATCGAGACGCTCAGGCCGACGGCGGACTCAGGCGCGCAAGGCTGGAGCCCGAGCGCTGGCGCCGATCACTACGCGCTGGTCGATGAGGCGGCACCTTCGGACAGCGATTACCTGTCGGCGATTGCTGCCGGCACGCGGGATCTGTTCGCCCTCGCCGATCCGGCGGCGGTGCCGCAGACGGCCTATGCGCTGGTCGTCAATGCCCGCGGCCGGCGCACCGATGTGGGAGCGAAGACCCTGCGACCGCTGGTCAAGGTCAACGCCGCCGAGGATGTCGCCGCCAACCTGGCCCTGTCGAACCAGGAGGCGACGCTGCAGCATCCCGTCTACCGCAACCCGGACGGGGCCGCGCCGTGGACGGGGGCATCGCTCAACGCCGCGCTGGTCGGCATCGAGGCGGGAACATAAGCGGTGGCAACCTACCCCCGCCGGCTCGGCCTCACCAACCCCGGATTCGAGGCCGGCAGCGCCCCCGGCGACGGCTGGACCACCGTCAACGGCACGCCGGTGTTCCGTACCGCCACGCCCGGGCCCGACCTTCGCGGCGGAACGCGCTACCTCCACGTCAACAACACCGGTACCGCCGGCAGTTACCGCGTCCGTCAGGACGTCGCCATCCCGGCTGACTGCCATGCCGATGTGGATGCCGGCCTCGTATCGGCGAGCCTCCGCTTCCTCTGGGCCAACTACGGCGCTGGCAACGACATCGGCTTCGTCGAGCTGGCGTTCCTCAACGCCGCCGATGCGGTGATCTCGACGGCCGCCAGCGGCAGCCTCGGCGACAGCGCGCAGGCCTGGTCGCAGAAGGCGTTCACCGCCGCGGTGCCGGCGAACGCCCGCAAGGTGCGGGTGATCCTCGGCGGCACCTGGGCCAGCGGCACCTCGACCGACAGCTACTTCGATGCGATCGAACTGGAACTGATCCAGACGGCGTCCGCCGCGGCCGAGGTGCCGTCGGGGAAGTGGTTGGAATTTGAGGGTGGCGTAATCTCCGGCTTGTT
>CAYNYW010000061.1:0-7265 GCA_964401555.1 uncultured Defluviicoccus sp. | reverse complement strand
GATGACGCTGCCTCCGAGGCGTGATACTGTGGCTTCGGCTACAGCGGCAGCTCCTACGCGCTCAGCCAGTTCGCCCTCGAAGGCGTCGTGCCGTGGGAACTGCAGCAGGAGTCGCAGGCGGTGCCGGGCATCGACCAGGCCAGCCTGGCGGTGATCCGCGTGCAGCGCATCGTGGCGCTGAACCTGGAAAAGGCGCAGGCGGATCTGGCGACGACGGCGGCCAACTACGCCGCCGGCAACAAGAACGTCGGCCTGACCGGCACGACGCTGTGGTCCGACGCCAGCGCTTCGGACCCGATTGGCGACATCGAAACCGGCAAGGAGGCGATCCGCACGCAGACCGGCCGCTACCCGAACACGCTGGTGATTTCGGCGAAGACCGCGCGGGCATTGCGCGTGCATAGCAAGATCATCGATCGGATCAAGTACACCGGCCGCGACATTCCGACCGTCGAACTGCTAGCCAGCCTGTTCGGCCTGCAGAAGGTGGTCATCGGCGGCGCGGTGTGGGCCGACGCTGCCGGCACGCTGACTGATGTCTGGGGCAAGACGGCGGTGCTGGCGGTGACCGAAATCGGTTCGGTTGCCGACCTGGGCGTGCCGAGCTACGGCTACACCTATCGCCTGCGCGGCGCGCCGATCGTCGAAGTGCCGTACGAGGATCGGGCCTCTAAGTCGTGGGTCTATCCGGTCACCGACGAAGTGGCGCCGGTGATTGCTGGAGCGACCGCAGGCTACCTGATTTCGCCGACGGTCGCCTGACATGCCCTACGCCACCCTCGCCGACCTGATCACCCGCTTCGGCGAGCAGGAACTGATCGACCAGACGGACCGCGCCAGCGGCACCAACGTGGACGCGACGGTGGTGGCGCGCGTGCTCGACGACGCCGGCGCAACCATCGACGGCTATCTGACGGGGCGCTACGCCTTGCCGCTGCCGAGCGTGCCGCCGTTACTGGTCGGCCTGTGCTGCGACCTGGCGCGCTATGCGCTGTATCCGGACGCGGCGCCGGAGATGGTCAAGGATCGCCACCAGAATGCCCTGCGGGTGCTGCGGGAAATCGCCGCCGGGACGCTGCAACTGGGGTTGGCGACCCCGGCCAGTTCGGGGTTGGCGCAGATGGTGAGCAACCCCCGCCTGTTCGCCCGGTCGTGAGCGGGGCATGTTGACGCTGGAAACGCCGCTGGTCGAGCGCCTCGGCGAGGTGCCCGGCCTGCTCGGGGTGTACCCGATGAGCGACCTCGAAGACATCGAGAAATCGGGCAAGCCGGCGCCGTGCGTGTTTGTGGCGTACGACGGCTATCAGGTGGTCGAGGCGCACCGAAGCCGGCGCGCGGTGCGGATCGAAACGCGCTGGCTGGTGATTCTGGCGGTGAAGTCTGCCGCCCGCACGGGCAGCGGCGCGCCGGCGCGGGCGGCGGCGGCACCGTTGGCCGAAGCGCTGTTGAAGAGTCTGTTGGGCTGGACGCCGCCGGCGAAATTCACGCCGCTGTTGTTGGCCACGCCGCCCGCGCCGGTCTTTTTGTCCGGCACGCTGTTCTACCCGCTGGCGATCACCACGCAACAGGTGATCGAGTCCGACCGGTAAATCCTTTCTTAACCAGGAGACCACACCATGGCATCACGCGCTTTTTTGGGGTCCGGAGATTTGTACATCGACCGGGTCGACCCGGCCACCGGCCTTTCTCTCGGCCTCGCCGGGCCTTTCGAGGTCAGCAAGTTTGAAATCAAGCCGAACACCGAACTGAAGGAGAAGGTCTCCAAGGGCAAGACGACGTATGGCCAGGTGATTGAATCGGTCGCCATCCAGAAGCCGGCCGACCTGTCCGTGACCCTCTCCGAACTCAACAAGGATGGCGTCACGCTCGCGCTGCTCGGCACGCAGAGCGCGTTCACGCAGGGCAGCGGCTCGATCACCGCCGAGGCCATCGTCGCCAAGCGCGATTACTGGGTGCCGGTCAGCAAGGTGAATCTCGCGGTCGCCGGGCTTTCGGTCACGCATACCTCGGGCACGCCGACCTACGTGCTCGGCACCGATTACCTGATCAACTACCGGCTCGGTCTGGTCAAGGTGCTGAGCACCGGCGCGATCCTGGAAGGGGCGACGATCAAGGTCACGGCCAACTATCAGACCTCGGCGGGTACGCGCATCGCCGGCGCCACGCAGGCGCAGGTGCGGGCCAAGTTCATCCTCGACGGCATCAACTACGCCGACAGCCTGCCGTGTATCTGCACGGTCTGGGAAGCCGTTCTGGCTCCCGAATCGGGCTTCGACTTTACGCCGAACGACTTCGGCGACATCCAGTTGAAGGGCCGGCTCAAGACCCCGGCTGGTAAAACCGAGCCGTTCCAGGTCGATCTGCTCACCTCGTAAGACTTTCTACCCCCTATCCCCTAGCCCCTATCCCCGACCATGTCCGACGATCTGCGATTACGCGTCGATATTGCCGCCGGGGTCACCGGCCGGGAGGCGGTCGACCAACTCGCCGCGTCGGTAAACCAGCTCGGCGAGCAGGCGACCGACGCCGGCGGCGAGGCCCGGACCGCCGGTGCGGGGATCACCGCCTTGAGTGGCGCCGCGCAGGGCATGGCCTCCGAGGTCAACCAGGCCGGCAATGAACTCGACGCCCTGCAGTCCTTTGTGGACCATCTCACGGCCTCCGAGCAGGCGGCGGGGGCGCAAGCCCGGACCGCCGGCGCCGGCATTGCGGCGCTGGGGACGGCGGCGCATTCGACCAGCGCCGGCGCCCGGAGTGCGGGCGAGGGCATGGAAACCCTGGCTGCAGCGGCGGGCCAGGCGAGCGCCCACGTCCGTACCGCGGCGCAATCCCTCGATGGCGTCGCCGCTTCCCAACGGCAGGTGCGCAGCAGCACCGACCAGTTGCAGGCGGCCTTCGCCACCCTCGGGATTCGCTCGGCCGATCGCATCCAGGCAGAACTCCTCGAAATCAACCAGGCGCTACAGCGGCTGGCGCGCAGCAGCGACGTCACCGGCGAGCAGTTCGACCGCGCCTTTGCCGCCGGTCAGGCGCGCATCCGCACGCTGCGCGCCGAGCTGGATGGCGTGCCGGGCAGCATCGGCCAGGTAGCGCGCCAGGCCGATGGGCTGTCGAGCGTGATGGGCAAGCTCGGGCTGGCGTTTTCCGGGGTCGAGCTGGCGCGGGAGTTCCTCAAGGTCAACGTCGAACTCGAGAATTTATCGAGAACGTTCACCGCCGTCGCCGGGTCGAGCCAGGCCTCCGCCAAAGAGATGGCCTATGTGCACGACGTCGCCGACCGGCTCGGGCTGCCGATCCTCGAGGTTGGCAAGGCCTACGCCGGGCTGACGGCCGCGACCAAAGGGTCGGCGGTCGAGGGCGCGGCGACGCGGGACGTGTTCGAGGCGGTGGCGCACGCGATGTCGGTGGCCGGCAAGAGTTCGTCCGAGACGCAGAACGCGCTGCTGGCGCTGTCGCAGATGGCGTCGAAGGGCACGGTCTCGATGGAGGAACTGCGCGGGCAACTGGGCGAGGCCCTGCCCGGCGCGCTCCAGGCGGTCGCCGACGGATTCGGCATCACGATCGAACAGTTGATCAAGCTGGTCGAGGCCGGCAAGCTGACCTCGGAAGAACTGTTTCCGGCCCTGGTCCAGGGATTGAACAACGTCTACGGGGCATCCGGCGCGCTGGGCGGGCAGACCGAGACGCTGACGCAGCGCTGGAACCATTTCAAGAACGCGGTCGCCGAGATGTTCCAGACGATTGGCGACGCGGGTGTCGTGACGGGGCTCAAGACTGCGCTGTCCGCGCTGGAGGTGGTCATGGTGTCCTCCTCGGCCATGATCGTGGCTGCGGGCAAGGATCTCGGGATCTTCTTTGCGGCACTGGCCAACGGCGATATCAGCTTGTCCGGGTTCAGCCAGCGCGCAAAAGAAGCGTTTGCCGAGGTGGAAAAGGAGGCTCGGGACAAGCTCGTCAAGGCGGCCTTGCACAACGAGCAGATGGCCGCGACTCTCGACAAGTCCGGCCAGGCGGCCCTCGCCGCGGCACGGGCGCATACCGCAGCGGCCGCCGAAACCGGACGGCTCGGGGACGCGGCGAAGGGGGCCGGTACGCACCTCACCAAGATCAAGGTGACCTATGCCGAGCTGGGCGAGGCGGCCGAAAAGCTGACCAAGCAGACGATCGCCGACGCCGAGGCCACCAAGGCGCAGACGGCGGCCTCGGTCGAACTCGCCAACGCCTTCGGCACCGAAGTCGAGAAACTGGACGCCAAGGCCGAAGCCAGCCGGAAAAATGCCGAAGCGCTGCGGCAGGTGGCGACGCAGCGCGAGGCGGATTTAACGATGGCGCAGCGGCAGTTGGCGGCGATCGAAGCCGAGATCGGCGCCAAAGGGAAGGCCACCGAGCAGCAGCAGAAGCAGATCGACGAGCTGAAGAAGATGGTCGACCTGCGGCAATCCGACGCGGACAAGGCGCAGGGTCAGGCGCGCGCGTCGGCGGTGGTGGCCGCGCAGGCTGAGAGTGAGGCCGCCGCCTGGGCCAATAACGCCGGGCGCGTCGACGAGCTGCGCACCGCCTACGAACGCGCGCAGGCTGCCCTGGAGGATCTGCGCCAGAAAAAGGCGGCGGGCATCGATGTCACCAAAGCGCTCGAAGCCGCCGAGATCCAGGCCGGGCAGGCGAGCCGGCTGTATCGCGATGCCCTGTCCGACACGGTTCGACAGATTCAGGCCAAAAGCACGGCCGAGCAGGCGCAGTTCGGTATCGCGCAGGCCGGCGTCCGCCTGGCGATCGAACAGCAGCGAACGATTCTCGACGTGGCGCGCGCGCATGGCGATGAGCGCGGCGCCCTGAATGCCCTGCTGGAGATGAAACGGCTCGAGATCCAGCTCGCCGAACTGGTGGCCCGAGCGAAACACGCGGAAGCGACGGCAGCGCTGGCCGCGGTGCAGGCAAAACGACAAGAACTGCTCGCGACGGGCCAAATGACCGATGCCAAACGGCTCGAACTCGACGCCCTGGAAGCTAGCGCGCGCGTCAAGGAAGTGGAAGCGCAGATCTCCGACGAGGTGGCGAGACGCACTCGCGAGCTGGCCGAGAGCATGCGCTTTGCCGGGCAATCGGCGGGCGAGATGGGCGCCGGCGTTCGCGGCGCGACGCGGGACATGGAACAACTGGGGCAGGCCTCTGGGCTGACCGCGGACCAGATCAAGCGGCTGCGGGATCAACAGCAGCGGCCGTCGTCGCTGGGTGGCGGCGGTGGTGGGGGGCAGGAGTTATCCGTGCAGCAGCTCCAGGCGGCCAATTTCACGCAGGCGGAAATCAGCGATTACTACGCCAACCGACGGACCTCGCAAACCGACCAGGCGGCCGGCCTGATCAACCGCTCGGTGAGCACGCAGGGGATCGACAACGAGACCGTGGCGCGCTCGATGGGCCTGACCGGCGAGGCCGTGAAAGCCTTTGCCAGCGTCTACTCGGACCTCTTCGCCGAGGAAATGGCGAAGCTCAAGGACAAGCTCAAAGCCGTCTCGGCGATTTCGACCGAGGGCTATCTGACCGAGTACGCCGGATCGGTGGAGCGGGCCAAGGCGCGCGCCAAGGAACTGGCCGAGCAGTCCTCCGGGTCGGCAGGATCGGCCAGCGTGGGGTCGGTCCATCAGGTCAATATCCAGATTGGCAGTGCCAGCGCCAGTGTCAACACCACCAGCCAGGCGTCGGCACAGGCGCTGGTCGGGGTGCTGACCCACCTGCGTGAACGGTATGTGTCCGGATGATGAGGGGCCCTGCGGATCCTCTGGGATGGGCCAAGCGCCCGCGTAGCCGGATGGCGATCGCGTGGGTACGGGATCTGTCCAAGAAGGACAAACGCTTCCGGGCAATCTGGAAAATCCTGGTGGATACGGGGATCGCGATGGCCGACGGGACGCCCCAGCAATGCTGGACCGGGGTCCAGTGGGAGGCGGTGGATGGCTGAGCATTTGCTGGGGTCGGTGGCATTGCCGTCCGACCTGGTGTGGACCGACGAATTCACCTGGCCGACGGTCGTTCGCAAAGTCGAATATGCCCTGACCGGCGCGATGATTGTCGATGTCGGCCAGCGTCAGGCCGGACGGCCGATCACGCTGGCCGGCGATGCCGGCACCTGGGTGCCGCGCGCCACGGTCGATGCGCTGCGCGTGCTGGCCTGCGAGGTGCCAGGGCAGTTCGTCCTGGCGCTGGCCGATGGGCGGAGCTTCAACGTGACCTTTGCGCCGGATGCGGCGATCGCTGCGGCGCCGCTGTATCCGATCGCGGACCCCGGCGCCGATTTTCCGTATGTGATCACCATCAAACTGATCGAGGTGTAGGCAATGGCCATTCTGGATGGCGATATCGTGCTGCTCCAGTCGTCGGTGCTCGACGACGTGCCCGAGGGCGGCGGCATGGCGACGGGGATCGCCGTCGTCGACGGGGTCAGCAATAACCTGTTCCCGGACATCTCCGAACTGGACCGGACCTATGGGCGGACGTCGCTACGCAAGGTGTTTCCGGGGGTGCTGACGGATACGGTCGACGCCTATTACGGCGCGCATGCGATCGTGGCGCAGGCGCCGGCCGATCCGCGCGTTTCTGCCGCGCTGTTCAGCACCAAAAGCTGGTCGGATGTGCGCACGAGTGCGCAAAACAAGCTGGAGAGCTATCTGGCGCTCGGCAGCGAGTCGCGGTATGTGCTGTACAGCAATCACCTGGTGGGGCAGCGCAGTATCCAGGTGCATTGCGCACGCTCGGTACCGACGCCGGGGATTGGCGAAGTCTTCGCGCTGGTGCAACGCGATGCCGTCAGTAATCAACAGTTCGTGCGCGTGACCCGGATCGCGTCGAGGGCGGTCGATACGGTGTTCACCGACCAGTACGGGGACTATCTGCGGGATGTGATGGTGCTGGAAATCTCCGACCCGCTGCGCCTGGCATTCACGGGCGCACCGGTCACCCGCTATTCGTATGACTACTACAACCCCCCTACCCGGATCCACTCCACCTATCCGGCCGATGCGACGAGCTATTACGGCGTGTCGCCGCTGGCCCAGTCGGCCTCTCTCGGGGCGCTGACGCTGCGCGCCGAATCGGTCTACACGCAACTGGTGCCCTCGGCGCTGTCCGAAGCGCCGATCATCGACGCGCGCTGCGTCAGCGATCGCGAGCTGATCGTGCCGATCACCGGGGCGCCGGGATTGTCGTTCTCGACGACCGTGACGACGGCGCCGGGCGTGACCGCGGTGCGCTATTTCGGGCGAGCGGTG
>CAYNYW010000060.1:0-7840 GCA_964401555.1 uncultured Defluviicoccus sp. | reverse complement strand
TCTACGCCGCACTCCTCGCCCTGCCGCTCGGCCGATCGGCGCACAGCGCCGCGAAGTCCACCCGCCGTGCAGTCGCGCGCCCCTGACGCCATGGCAACCCACTGCGAGCGCAACGCTCGCGCCTGCGCAGCTTCGCCCTCAACATCCTAGGCGCCCTCGGCACCACCAACGCCAGCCAAGAACTCTATCTCATCGCCCTCAACCCGAATGACGCCGTATCAATGCCAGCTGACTTGAAGAGCACTGAACAGCGCTGCCGATAGGCGCGACCGTGTGATGCTTGATCAGAAGCCCGCACGAACTGCGCGCTTGATCCTTCACCGCGCGGCCTTCTGCACCTAGGCTATCAGAAGATCGCCTGCCTTGAAGATCGGTTCATTGTCCTCACCGCGGCCCCAGAGGACCGCCGCCTCGGGCACGTGGGCGTCAGTCCCGCGGCACATCGCGGTCAGCGCGTCGTCCGCGTCGGTGCCGTCCCACACCCCCATGTCGGCGCCGGCGACCGATGTAACTTGGAACAGCTTGAGTTTCATGTGAGTTCCCTTGGTTTGAGGCCCCAGCCGGCGGCCGTGATCGGCGTCACCTCACTGGCTGGTGCCGCCCGCGGCGTCTTACAGAAGCGTACCTTGGTGAGGACGGTGACAACCACGGTCGGCGTAGGCGGTGCCGCGCCGCGCTCGGCGCCATGCCGAGAAGGCCCAGGTGTTGTTCTCCGCCGCCTGCAGCATGCGCTTGAGCGTCCTCCTCTCGCCTTCGTCCGCCGCGCGAACTCGGCGGCCACAACGGCGCCGGGATCGACATCGACCGCGTGTTCCGGCTTGCAAGCGAGATGGGTGGTGTGGTCGTTCATCTTCGCGATCTTCGCGATCTTCGCCTCGGCATCGGTCGCGCTCACCTAGTCCGCAGTGGACAGCGCTTTGCCCTTCCGCGCCCGGTCGCCGCTTCGGGTCGGATGCTATCGCACGGCCGCGAGCGGCGCCAGCGTCGGTGGGGTTGGCCGCTGCTCACTGGGGATCGCCGCCGTTGCGCGGGGCGGGAACCGCCGGGCGGGGGGCCGTCATCGCCGGCAGGGCCGATCACGGAGATTGGCCCTCGGCCTCGCCGCCCGGATCGGGCCGTGCGGTCTCCGGCGGGGTGGCGCGGTTGCGCTCCGTCTCCGCGGTCTCGCCACCGTCCACCTGCTGCTCCATCGCCTCTTCCATGCTGACGGTATTCACGACCAGCTCGAAATGCTCGAGGATCTCCGGCGCATGGCGGCCGATGTAGGATTTCACCGCCGCGTTGGCGAGCACCTTGGTGAGGTAGCCCTTGGCGACGACCAGGTTCAGAAGCTCCGATCCGTAGTTCTGCTCGGCATCCTTGTACTTGGTCTGGACCTGATTCATTTCCTTTTCCAGCTTGACGATCTGCGCGAGCGGGTCGCCCGGCGGTTGCCCGGGCTTGGCCGGCCTGGCGTCGGTACGCTGCTCGGGCGGGGTGGCCTTGAGCAGCGCATCGGCGTGCGCCGAGGTGATGCCGTTGGCCGCCAGCATCAGCTCGACCGCCTCGACCTGACGGGCCGCCTTCATCTTGCGCAGGATCCGGGTGACGTCGGGGGTGAACTGCTGGTCGTGCCGCAGATCGACCGCGCGCGGGCAGATCCCGTGCAGCAGCCCGATCCGGCTGTTGATGGTGGAGAGATTGACGTTGAAGGCGCGGGCCAGGCGCCCGCGGCTGACGCCGCGGTCGATGGCGCGGCGCAGCATGTAATGCTCCTGCACGGTCGACAGCCGATTGACCCGGTGATTGTAGGTGTAGGTCTCGAAGTCCTTGGTGATCAGAGAGGGCGCGGTGTCCTGACCGAGTTGCTTCAGCGCCAGCACCCGCGGGTTGCCGTCGAGGACCACGAACCCCGGCTTGCCCGGCTCGGCGCGGATCACCGACAGGGGCTCGATCAGCCCGATCTCGCGGATCGACGAGACGATCTGCTTGAACTTGCGCGTGGTCATCACGCCGTCGGGCACCTTCTTGCTGGGCATCAGCTGGTCGAGCGGGATCTGCCAGGTCTCGAGTTCGAAGCCGAGCGTCAGGTTGAGCGGCGCCTTCGGGTAGCCCGGATCGCCGTCGTCCTCGGCCGCGGGCGGCGGATAGGCGCCGGGATAGAGCGGCTCCACGCGTGCGGTCGTTGTCATGCCGTGGTCCTTTCTTGCGCGGTCTGGATGCGGTCGGCGAGGTAGCGGGGCAGGGTGTCGAGGCCCTCGGCGCGCAGCAGGTTGACGAAATTCTCGTCTCCGAACAGCGCCTTGAGGCCCTGGACGCCCAGCAGCAGGTGCTGCTGGGCGTGCTCGGCCTTGAGCACCATCTTGCGCTGGCGGGCGACCTCCTTCTGGTAGGTCTTGACCAGCGAATGGGTCGAAGACGGCAGCTTGCTGCGCGCCGCGGGCGATTTCGGCCCCTGGGCCTTGCGCTTTTCGATCAACCGCTTGGCCTCGGTGATCTGATGCCCGCGCAGCTGGCCGGTCTGATAGGCCTCCTCCAGCATGTCGCCGAGGCTTTCGTCGCCGTCCTTGGCCCGGGCGATCTCGAGCGCGGTGGTGAGCGGGATGGTGCCGTGCTGGACCGCCGCGATCAGCCGCTCCTCGCCCTTCCTGAGCAGGAAGACGATGTCGCGGACGTACTTCGGCGACAGCCCGGTCCTGGCGACGATGCTGTCCTCGTCGTCGCCGCGCGCCAGCAGAAGCTCGATATCGGCGAGGATCTCGAGCGGGCGATGGCCGCGCCGGGCGATGTTCTCGGCGAGGCTCATGATCAGGGCGTCCTCGTCGCTGGCATCGATCACGAGCGCCGGGATGTGGGTCTCGCCCAGGAGCCGGAACGCATTCAGCCGTCCCTCGCCGCAGACCAGGAGATAGGCGGGCCGGCCGTCGGCGCCCTGGCGCTCGGTGACGGTGATCGGATTCTTGAGGCCGATGGCGCGGATGTTCTCCACGATCTCCTCGAACACCCTCATGTTGCGATCGCGCGCATTCAGAACCGTGATCCGGTCGATCGGCACCATGGTGACGCTGCCGGGTGTGCCGGTGATCATCGCCGCCTCCGCCGCTGCCGCTGGGTGTGGGTCATCGTCTCGCCTCCGGTGCTGGGGGTGGGGAATTCCGGTCCCGGCAGATGCGCGCCCGCTCGGTCATGCCGTAAAAGAAGCGGAGATCGTCGAAGCGGAAGCATTCGAAGTCGGCGCTGGTCCGGTTGCACAGGCGGACTTCGTGGCGTGGCAGGTCGAGCGCGGGCAGCAAGAAGTAATCGAGTTCGGACTGATTGGCGTGGTCGAGGCGGACCGCCAGCGTGAGGTCGGGCGCGAGGCCCGCCGGGTCGAAGCGGATCCGCCAGCGGTGCCGGCCGTTCGCCAGCGTCTGGCAGCGCGCCAGCACCAGGCTGACGACGAGTTCGTCATTGAGATGCAACAGATCGGTCTCGCCGCAGCGGCGGACCCGCCCGCCGAGATCGGCGATGGCGGCCTCGGTGCGCTCGATGATGCCCGGGTGCATGGCGCGCAGGCGGCGGTTCAGCGTCAGGCGGTCCTGATCGCGATCGGAGCGATAGCCGATCAGCGCATAGGCGCGGGCGAGCGAGCCGAAGCGGCTGCGATAGGTGGGCGACGACGGCATGCCGGCGGCCTGATCGATCAGCACCCCAGAGAGCCGGCGCGGCCTCGGCATAGAGGCGCTGGTGCTGCGCGAACAGGTCCTCGTCGGAGAGCCTGGTGCTGCGCGCGGTGATGATGTCCTGGGCGGTCAGGAAAACCTCGAGCGGGACGATCCCTTCGAAGGCGCCTTCTCCGCGGATCCACATCGCGGGCGGATTGTCGACATGGAGCCTCTTCAGCTTGAACGAGGTGCGGTTGTAGACGTTATTGCCGATGTACTTCTCGTTGGTCAGCACCGTGCGCACGGTGCGCGCGCTCCACGGGCGATCGCCGTCGGTCCGCACGCCCGCGGCGTTGAGGCGCGCCGCGATCGCGGCGAACGACAGGTCGTCCTCGATCAGCCAGCGGAACATCGCATGCACCCAGGCCACCTCTTCGGCCGGCCCGGGCACCAGGATGACGCGGTCGGTCTGCAGGCTCTTGTGCTCGCCGCGCCGCAGCGCCCCCTTGACGGCGCCCGACGCGTCGACCAGCACCCGGCGCAGGCCGTAGCCGGCCGGCCCGCCTTGGCGATAGCCCAGCTCGATCAGACGGCACTGCCTGGCGAACACCTTGGCCGAAAGCTCGCGGCTGTATTCGCCGGCCATGGCGCGCTTGACGCCCTTGACGATGGTCGAGACCGGGCTGCCATCGTTTTCGAACGGCTCGGCGCAATAGGCGACGGCGATGCCGGCGCGGCGGCAGATGTACTCGTAGTACGCGCTCTCGTCGGCGTCCTGGAACCGCCCCCAGCGGCTGACGTCGTAGACCAGAATGACCTCGAAATCGGCCGCCCCGCCTTCGACGTCGGCGATCAGCCGCTGCAGCGCGGTGCGTCCGCCAATCGAAAGCCCGCTCTTGCCCTCGTCGGCGTAGGTGCGGACAATCTCGATCCCGCGCCGCTCGGCGTAGTCCCGGATCGCGGCGGACTGGTTGTCGGTGGAGTACTGCTGGTGCTCGGTCGACATGCGCACGTATTGTGCCGCGCGCAACCCGCCGTCCTTTGCAGCCCTGCCGTCCATTCACGCTCCCCGCGGCGACCCCAACGCGGGGTGACGTTGGCGGGACCGGCCGCCGCCGGCAAGTCCTTCCTCGGCAGATAACCGCATATTATCATGGTGTTGGCAACCGGCGCCGGCGCCGGCGCCGGTGGCCTGGGCAGCCGGCACCAAGCCATCCTCGCCGCACAATCGTGCCGGCGCGAGACCTCGCCCGACGCGGGCCCCCTGCCGCGGGTCATGACTCCAAGCCGCGCTTGGGGCTCTGGCCCCAGCGCTGCCGCGCCTTCCGCGGCAAGCGGTCGCCCGCGCACCGCGGGGTTGACAGTCCGGGCGGCACGCTAGATCATAGGCCATGGCATAGGCCATGGCATAGGCCAAAGGATGAAGCGATGCCGGCAGAACGGCGCGTGAAACTGTTCAGGAACGGGCGCAACTAGGCGCTGCGCGTTCCGCGTGAGCTGGAGATTCCCGGAAACGAAGCCCTGATCCGGCGCGAGGGGCTGCGGCTCGTCATTGAGCCGGCGTCGCCGCGCTCGCTCCTCAGCGTGCTGGCGACGTTGCACCCGATCGACGAGACGTTCCCCCCCATCGACGACGCGCCGCCGGGCCCCGTCGAGCTGTGAGCAAGCGCTTCCTGCTCGACACCAACGTTTTGTCGGACCTCGTTCGCCATCCGCAGGGCGCGATCGCCGGCCGGATCGCCGCGGTCGGCGACGCGGCGGTCTGCACCAGCATCGTCGTTGCCGCCGAGTTGCGCTACGGTGCCGAGCGCAGAGGCTCGCCTCGGCTATCTGCCCCGCCGCCGCGGCGCGGTACTCTCGCCAACGGTGCTCGGTCACGCGAGCGTGAGCCCGAGGTGCTCGGCCATCGGCCCGAAGTCGCGGTCGGCCGTCAGCAAGGCGTGGCCGCGGGCGATGCAGAACGTGCCGATGATCAGATCGATGGTCTTGCGCACGGTGATCCCCGAGGCTCGCAGTCTTCGGTAGTGCGTCGCGGCGATCACGGCGAGGTCGGGGTCGAGCATGGGAACGACGTCGAAGCGGCGAAGCGCCGCCTCGACGCCCACGGCATCGGTCTCCGAACGCACGCCCTGCAGCACCTCGAGCAGGATGATGTCGCCGACCAAGAGCAGCTCGGTGCCGAGCAGGGCCGACAGCCGGCCCACCTCCGGCGTCGCGTTGCCGTTGAGGAAATCGATCCAGACCGAGCTGTCGACGACGATCATTCCGGCAGCGCGCGGCCGGCGCGGCTCTGATCGAGATCGCCCTCCCAGCGCACCTGCCCGAACAGGCTGCGCACCTCGCTCTGGCGCTTCAGCCGGATCAGGAGGCGCAACCCCTCCTCGACGGCGGCCCGTTTCGTCTTCAGACCACTCGCCTGCATGGCGGCACGGATCAAGGCGTCGTCGATCTCGATGTTGGTGCGCATGGCAACATCCCATGTGTATCTAGTCTTGGAATTATACACATTCCGGCGCCAGCCGAAACGACATCGGGAGCTGTCTGCATCCCCAGGGCGCGATCGCCAGCCGGATCGCCGCGGAAGCGGCGGTCTGCAATAGCATCGTCGTTGCCGCCGAGTTGCGCTGGCGTGCCGCGCGCAGAGGCTCGCCGCGGCTCGCCGCGCAACTGGAGACGATCCTCGCGGCGATCGACGCCGCCCGGTTGGAGCAGCCGGTCGACGCGGTCAACGGCACGATCCGTGCCGGGCTCGCGCGCACGGGCCGGGCCATCGGCAGCACCGACCTCCCGATTGGCGCGCATGCCATTGTGCTCGGTTGCAGCCGCATGGGCACCATGGGCACACGGTTTGATCGGCCGCTTGCAGGCGCGCCGCTGCTGAGGCATGTTCTGACCAGGTTGGTCGGTCGGGGTTCCAATGGGCGTTGGCAGCAGGAAGGCTTCTCAACCACCGCAATGCAGCCCAGCGGCGCTTGCGCGGCTCAATGCCTGGAAACTCGAGGACGCGAAGGCGCGGTTCAGCGAGCTCGTCCGTCTCGCCCGCGCGCATGCGCCGCAGCGGGTGACGGTGCATGGCGAGGACGCGGTGGTCGTCATGTCAGCCGCGGACTACGCCCGCTTGGTGCCGGCGGCCGAGCAGCCGAGCCTGCACACGCTGTTGTCCAACTCGCCGCTCAAGGACCTGGACTTCGAACAGGCTGGCGTCCGCAGCCCGGTGCGCGAGATTGACCTTTGAGCGGCTGGCTGCTCGATACCAGCGTCATTTCCGAGTTGCGCAAAGCGAACTGTGCCCCGGCGGTCAGGATCTGGGCGGATGCGCAGCCGCCGCAAGCATTTTACTTGAGCCGGGTGACGATTGCCGAGATCCGCTTCGGCATCGAGCGCGTCGCGGATCCTGTATTTCGTACCGAACTCGTGGGTTGGCTCGATGACACGCTTCGCCCCTGGTTCGCCGAGCGCATCCTCGACATCGACGAGAACGTGCTGCTGACGTGGCGGCGCATGGTCGAGCGCGGCCGGAAGGCCAACTACACCTTCAGCCAGCCGGACTTGTTCATCGCCGCGACCGCTGCCGTGCACGGGCTCTCGGTCGTCACCCGCAACACCGACGACTTCATCCGCGCCGAAGTGCCGGTGTTCAATCCGTGGACGGGACGCCCAAGCGTGCCCGGTGAAGCCTGAATCGGTAGACGGCATGACGCGAGGCGGCAGACGTTTGCGGTTCGGGCCGTCGCGGTCTAGGTTACATGTCACCGGCGAACGGAGCATGGGTATCGTGACCACAAGCGAAAAGCGATGGGGCGTTCGCAACAAGGTGAGAGCCTATCGGCAGCGCCTGCGCGCGCGTGGCCTGCGACCGATCCAGATCTGGGTTCCCGACACACGGACCGCCGCCTTCCGCGCTGAGGCGCATCGCCAGTCGCTCGCCGTAGCCGCAAGCGAACATGCGCGGGCGGATCAGGACTTCATCGACACCGTCTCGGATCGGGGCGAGAGGTGAGGCGTGGCGAGATATGGACGGTCTCGGGTGGCGGCTACGCCGGCAAGCCGCGCCCCGCGGTGATCATCCAGGACGATCGATTCGACGCGACAGCATCGGTGACCATCTGTGCCTTCACCTCCGACCCGACCGACGCACCCTTGTTCCGCCTGCCGATCGAGCCCGGCCAGATACATCTCGATCTGGCCCAACTTCTGCAGTGCCTGTGAAAATGTGC
>CAYNYW010000059.1:0-7896 GCA_964401555.1 uncultured Defluviicoccus sp. | reverse complement strand
AGCTGATCCGCAGCGTTGCCGACAAGCCCGCCACCGCCGCCGGCGGCACCATCGTCTGCATCGTCGCCGGCTGAAGCGATTTCACCCGATGGGGGAATGCAGCCGCTTGCGGTAAACAGCGCCAAGACCCGAATGTCGTTGGATGACGATGCATTTTCTTCCTCCTTCGGCGACGCCGACGGCGAAGCTGATCCTGATCACGCGCGGAATGCGTTCGGTTGCCGACGGCTGCATCAGTGTGCTGTTGCCCGCCTATCTGCTCGCTCTCGGTTTTGATGCCCTACAGGTCGGCTTGCTGACCACGGCAACGCTGTTGGGATCGGCGCTGCTGACGCTGGCCGTCGGCCTCTACGGAACCCGTGCCGGCGTTCGGACGCTGTTGCTGGCGACCAGTCTGCTGATGCTGGCGACGGGGATCGGCTTCGCTGCGGTCGGCGGCTTCTGGCCGCTGATGCTCGTCGCCTTCGTCGGCACGCTCAATCCGTCGGCCGGCGATGTCAGCGTCTTCCTGCCGTTGGAGCAGACGGCGCTGAGCGGTGCCATTGCCGACCGGGAGCGAACCGACCTCTTTGCCCGCTACAGCATGGTCGGCTCGCTGCTCGGCGCCGGTGGCGCATTGCTGGCGATCGTCCCCGACCATCTCGCCGGCCTGCCCGGCGCCGATCGCATCACCGCGTACCAGCTGGCGTTCCTCGCCTACGCCGCGGTCGGGCTCCTGGTCGGGTTGATCTACCGCCGGCTGCCGGCCGATCCCCCGATGGCGCGGACGACAGCGACTGCACCACTCGGCCCGTCACGCGGCATCGTCTTCCGGCTCGCCGCGCTGTTCAGCGTCGATGCCTTCGCCGGCGGACTGGTCATCCAGTCGCTCCTGGCACTGTGGTTGTTCCAGACGTTTGGCCTGTCGGTCGCGGCGACGGCGAAGATCTTCTTCGCCACCAACCTGTTGTCGGCGATCTCGTACCTCGTTGCGGCGCGCATCGCCGCCCGCATCGGCCTGATCAACACCATGGTGCTCAGCCATCTGCCGGCTAACGTCTGTCTGATGATCGTGCCGTTCGTCGACGATCTCGGTCTTGCGGTGGCGCTGCTGCTGGTTCGCAGTCTGTTGTCGCAGATGGATGTTCCGACGCGGACGTCGTACGTGATGGCGGTGGTGACACCGGCAGAGCGCCCAGCGGCGGCGAGCGTCACCGCGGTGCCACGCAGCCTCGCCGCGGCACTCGGGCCGACCCTCGGCGGGTTTCTCCTCGCCGCCAGCGGCTTCGCCTGGCCGCTGTTGCTCGGCGGCGCGCTCAAGGCGGCCTATGACCTGACGCTCCTCCTCATGTTCCGGCACGTCAAGCCGCCCGAGGAGCCGTAGTCCCTCGCCGGGTCGCGCCGGCAGCCGTTTCCGTTTCACATCAAAGAGCTATCGGACAGGGAGGCATGGACATGACCCCTGAAGATCACACCGCGGCCATTCACGCGCTGCAGACCGACGTCTCCGAGATCAAGGCGATCCTGAATAACGGCATCCGCACGATGGTCAACGACCAGAAGAGCGAGCTCGCCACGGTCAAGGACGACATCCAGCTGATCCGCGACGCGCTGACCAGCCACGTCGCCAAGGAGGACGTCGTCTACGAGATCTTCAAGCGGGTGATGAACACCGGTGTGACCATCACCGGGGCGCTGATCGCGCTGCTGCTCTCGATCATCGGCTACCTGCTCGTCAATCCGGTCGGCTTGCACTGACCCCTCAACACCATCGCGCGTTTCTGCGGCCGCCTTCGGGCGGCTTTTTCATTTCCAGGAGGTGACCATGACCGCTCAGACGATGCTGCCGCGCGGCATTCGCAATAACAACCCGCTCAACATCCGGCTCGTTCCCGACAACCGCTGGCAGGGACGGGTGCCGCCGCGGCTGAACTCGGACGGTGCCTTCGAGCAGTTCGAAGATCCCATCATGGGCCTGCGGGCGGCAGCGGTGCTCCTGATCGCGCATTACGACCGGCGTCACCTCGATACGATCCGCAAATTGGTGCAGGTGTGGGCGCCGCCCAGCGAGAACGACACCGAGGCCTATGCCCGGTTCGTAGCCCGGGCGAGCGGCATCGGCATCGACGAGCCACTCGATCTGCATGACCACAAGTGCCTCAAGCCGATCCTGACGGCGATGATCCGGGTCGAGAACGGCCGGCAACCGTACACCGAGGCGCAGATCGATGCCGCCTTGGTGCGCGCCGGGGTGATGCCGCCCGAGCGCTCGCTGCAGCAGACGCGGACGGTCAAGGGCGGAAAGGTGGCTGCCGCCGGCACCATCGCTGCAGGAGCGATCGGCGCCGTCCAGGAAACGGTCGGCCAGGCGCAGGACGCGGTCGTTGGCCTCGTCCCCTACCTCGATGCGGCAAAGTGGGCGCTGCTCGCCATCACCCTGATCGGCATCGGCGTCATGCTGTGGGCCCGCATTGATGACCGGCGCAAGGGACTGCGCTGATGTGGCCGGTCCTGCAGGGCTGGCTGCTTCGCCATGTACTCTCTCTCCTGGGATGGCTCGCGGCTGTGGGTGCCGTTGCCGCCGCGCTTTTCGGCGCCCGTCAAGCCGGCCGCAATGCCCAGCGCGTCGAGGCCATGCGGCGAACCGTCGAGGTGCAGCGTGATCAACTGGAAGCCGCTACTCGCCGTCCTCGCGATCGCGGTGAGCTTGCTCGCCGCCTGCGCGACGGAACGTTCTGACGGCGCGCCCTGTCCGCCAGTCGTCCCCTACAGCCGCGAATTCCTCGCCCGGGCGGCCGACGAACTCGATCGCCTGCCGTCTGGCTCGGCTATCGAGCAGATGCTCGCCGACTACCAGGTCATGCGGGATCAGGCGCGGGCATGCGGGGATTTCCGCCGTTGATCCCGCTCTCAGTACCTGCAGCGCTCGACCCTGCGCCGCACGGTCAACCGCGAGGAGCATGCGCTGGTGCCGGCGGAGTTGATGCAGTGGCTCCGAGTTGGCAGCCCCTCCATTCGCAGCGCTGTCCCAGCTCCAGCGCGTCAATGCCCCGAAGCCGGATACTCTCACCGTCGATTTTGAGGGAGTCGCCGTCGGAAATCATTATGTTGGCAGCCTAGGCCGATTCCGCTACAAGATATAGCCAGACTGGCGAAACAGCCTTGATTGACCGCAACAGCTGCGTCGTATAGCGTGTCCGGATGACCATTGAAAACAACTTCAATATCGCCTTCATTTCAGCGCACGCGCTGAAGGAGAAGCAAATACAACAGAATTACAGGCCGATCATAGCGGTGCATAAATGGTTTGCGAGACGGCCAGGAACTTTGTTCCGGGGCCTCATTCTTTCTGAATTCGGCGATGCTCCCGTCGAGGAGACTTTCTACAGACGCAATTCTTTTCCGGATCGCCGGATCGCCGATCCCTTTGTGGGCGGGGGTACGCCGCTGATCGAGGCCAACCGCGTGGGCTGCGACGTCGATGGCTTCGATATCAATCCGATGGCCACATGGATCGTGCGGGAGGAGATAGAGCATCTGGACCTGTCAGCTTATGGGACGGCAGCCAGGAAACTTCTGGACTCCCTGCGCAAAGACATCGGTTCACTTTATCTTACAGACTGCCCTTTGTATGGGGATAGCGAAGTACCGGTAAAATACTTCCTGTGGGTCAAGCAGATCGACTGCGAGCAATGCGGCAGCAGCGTCGATCTCTTCCCCGGACATCTTCTTTCAGAGGATACCCGGCATCCTCTCAACGTTTTTGTCTGCCCGTCCTGCGGCGACCTTAACGAAACTCCCGACCGCGATGAGCCTGGAACCTGTCGGTCCTGTAGCGCCGATCTACGAGAGGACGGACCCGCGCGCCGGGGCCGTTGCCCTTGTTCACACTGCGGTCACCTTAACAGCTATCCCCGGCCGGCATCGGGTCCCCTCCGGCACCGCATGTTCGCTATCGAGTACTACAACCCCGGCCGCAAGGCGGGACACAAAGGCCGCTTCTTCAAGAAGCCCGATGAGAAGGACCTTGCGCGGTATGAGTCTGCGGAGTCCCGCTGGCGCAATTTTGCGTCCGAGTTCGTGCCGCTGCAGCCCATCCTTTCGGGTGATGAAACTGACCGCCTTCACCGGTGGGGTTACAGCCACTACCGCGATCTCTTCAACTCGCGCCAGCTTCTGGGCCTTGAGCTGAGCTGCAGTCTCATTGCTGCCATCCGCGACCAACGCGTGAGACACGCGCTCGCGACCAACCTTTCCGATCTTCTGCGTTATCAGAACATGCTCTGTCGCTACGACACAATGGCTCTCAAATCGCTCGATATTTTTTCAATTCATGGCTTTCCTGTCGGGCTGATCCAGTGCGAATCCAACTTGCTCGGCATCACCAATGGTGGCGCAACGAACGTCGGTTCGGGGGGCTGGAGCAACATCGTCGACAAGTATGCCAAGGCCAAAAAATACTGCGATGCACCGTTCGAGGTCCGCCACCAGGGCGCCCGCAAGGAGATCGTTTCAGTTCCCGGCGAGTGGATCGGGGAACGCATGCCCGGCAAGCGACCTCGAACGGTCAACATTCATTGCACCAGCGCCACCACGGTCGCCCTTCCGGAGAACAGTCTCGACGCCGTCTTCACCGACCCGCCGTACTTCGGCAACGTTCAGTACGGCGAGCTGATGGATTTTTGTTACGTCTGGCTTCGCCGCCTGGTGGGCAACGACGCCGAAGGGTTTGACCGAGCCTCGACGCGGGATGCCGGCGAACTCACAGGCAACGTTACAAGAGCACGCGGTCTTGACCATTTCACTGAAGGACTTGCCGCCGTCTACCGGAATATGGCTCGTGCCCTCAAGCCCGGTAGGCCGCTCGTTTTTACCTATCACCACAACAAGATCGAGGCTTATCACGCAATAGGCGTGGCCATCCTCGATGCCGGACTGACGTGCTCGGCCTCGTTCCCGTGCCCGGCCGAAATGGGCGGCTCGATCCACATTCACGGGACCGCCTCTTCCATCGTGGACACAGTTTTTGTGTGCAGGATGGCGGGAGCGACTCAGCGTAAGTGGCTTGCCGAAACGCCCGCCGAGCTTCTGGAGGTTGTTGCCGACGACCTGGACCAGCTGCGCCTCGGCGGTCTACGCCCTACCCTGGGCGATGTCCGGTGCATCATTTTCGGCCACGCCACCCGCATGGCAATCTGGAAGCTGCGAGGCGGCTGGTCCGCCGACGGCTCCACCTCTGAAAAGATCAATTGCGTTGCCGAAGAGGTGTCCGCTTTCGGCGATCTGGAAAAACTTTCCGCTCTGGCTCAGGCAAGGGCACCCCAAAGCTTGTCCTCCGGACCTCTATTCAGCGCAAACGAGCAGAAGCAAAGGCTCCGCGATGCCGTTTCCTTTTGAGGTCCCCTTCGAGGACATCCGAAACAATCTCGATGATTACGTTGATGTGGTCTTCGCAAGCCTGCATTCTGAATTTCTCACGATGCCCAAGGGACCGGGCTTCATCGAGTACCCGATTTTCGAACAGGGTTATGAGGCGCTCAAGCTGGCGACCGGCAATTTCCACGCAATGCCGCTCGATGCCGTTTTGGGTACCGTCTATCGCACACCCATCTCCCTGATCGTGCTGCGGAGCATGCTCGGGTTCACGCCTCCCGAGTGGGCCTATGTCACTACCCAGAAAACCGGGTTCGAGGTCACCCAGGGCGCAAGCCGCAGCATCGACCGCAAAATCCGCATGCAGCCGGACAGACCGCTACGCAACAGCGATACGCTAACCGACCGCAGGATCAAGGCACTGGTAACGACGGCCTGCCAGCTGCTCACAGACGGAGCACCCGAAGAGCCGGAAGGCGTTTTGCACCGGTTGGGCAAGGCGGACACGCGGTCCGGCCTAGCCAGTATCCGGCCACTTTCGGAGATGGGCATACCTTACGCCATGCTCCTGTATGAGCGCTTTCTCGGTCGCCCCTTCGCCGGACACCGTGATTCCGTCAGCGAGCTGGTCGGCGACGTTCTGGAAGCTCCCATCGAGGCTCTTCTGCATCGCAATGGCATCAGTTATCGAAAAACAAAAAGGGCAGCCCGCGTCGAAGGCTTCGACCAGGCTCCGGACTTCGTCATACCCGACGAATTCAACCCTCAGGTGGTGATCGAGGCCAAGCTTACCGAAGACGATGGTACGGCAAGGGACAAGGTGACCCGCGTTCAGCATCTTGGAGCGCTGAGCATGCAGGGACGGAGCGGCGATCAGCCCCGCTTTGAGGTTATTGCCTGCATCGCGGGCCGCGGGTTCAAGGTGCGCCGCGAGGACATGAAGAAGTTGCTTCTGTCAACCCGCGGCAAAGTCTTTACGCTTGAAAACATACCGACAATAGTAGAGTTCACGAAGCTGCGCGAATTTAAAACCGTCGCGTCCTAAGATGACGGTTTCGCTTTCCAGGCCTTTAGAGCCGTCTCTGCCAGTTTTCTCTGTCTGTCGTCGATGGACGCTGCGGTCCAATCTTCGTAGTCGCACACAAGATTTGTCATACAGATCTTCGACTGCTGGAAAACCTTCTTCTTATCGGCAAAAGAGACATTTCCTGCTTTCTCGTTAAGTTTCCTGTCGAGAAGGGTCAGGTTCCCGATCCGCTTTGCATAAGTATCGCGCTCGCCATCACCAAAGTGAGCCCATTCCGGGGAAGGGGATTGTGGAAGTATGTGCTCCAGATTGACGCGCTCCTCGCTGGGATTAACCATATGCTCGTTCTCGGAGGCAAGGACGCTATTAAGGGTCCGCAGGTAATAGCGCGTGACGGGTGGCGACGGGGCGAATGCCCTTTCGAACTTCAGGCGGAACTGCTCGTCGGAGGGCACGATGTGCTTCATCGCTTCGTAAAGAGTGGCGGCAGTCTTGATTTTGCCATCCGTCACGTCCTTTGCGCGGCGTGAATAGTTATCTTCCAGAGGGCCGCCACCCGTCGATCCGTCGATCATGAACCTGACTGTCCAGGACACTAGCATCGGCAGGGTTTTCTTCACTTCCTCTTTTTCGAAATGAGAAAATACGGAAATCAACAATGGCCGAATCTGAACCATGCGCAGGGTATCGAGCGCATCGATGGCCTGGACAACATTGTTGCCGTATTCTTTCCAAAGCTCATGTCCAGGATTTCTGAGGGCTGAATAGAATTTGGCTTTTTGTTCCAGTTCCTTCATGAATGTGATGGATGCGGCTTTACTGGTGATCTGCTTCCTAATTGCCTCATAAAGCTCTTTCTCACGCGTCAGGCCATGCTTCGACGACCACACGTGGCGGATGAAAGTCTTGAGGGCATGCTTCTCCCCAAGCTCTTCAAGCACCGAAGTGGTGCCGATCCAGGCGGCCTGAGCCTCCCCGATACGGTCATCGGCATGCTTGAAAAGGTAGTTCTTGAGCAGGTCGGCCACCGTCAGGTCGAGGCCGCGATCGTTCAGAACCTCGAAAATCGTGAAGGCATTCGACTCGTTGGCGACCTCGACGACGATCACCTTCGCCCGCTCGCGGATGTATTTTACCCAGTCCAGAAGAAGCTTGCTGGGGTCGTTCGTGGTGGAGGATTGACGGGCAATGTACGCCTTCGCCGCAACGGCTGCCTTCTCAAGGAGGACCTGCGAAGGCGTTTCTGCGGCGATCGACTCTCTGGCAGGACAGGGCTTGGCGAGGACGCGGCTGAGGTAAAAATTGTGGTCGATATCGCTGAGCCGCAGGTAGGGTGTGTCTTCGAGCGTTTCGAAATCCTTTTTTGACAAATAATCCTGCTGAATGAGGTTGGCCCGTTCTTCATCGCCGGCAGAGAGGAAGTAGTCTCTGATAGCAGCCAGAAGTATACTCGTGGTCGTAAGGGTTAGCGTCCACGGAGATGGTGGAATTTGTCGGTGAGCGGCGCGCCGGAGCGA
>CAYNYW010000058.1:0-9350 GCA_964401555.1 uncultured Defluviicoccus sp. | reverse complement strand
TCTACGCCGCACTCCTCGCCCTGCCGCTCGGCCGATCGGCGCACAGCGCCGCGAAAGACGACGCTGTGAGGCTGGAAAGGAGTCGTAATGCGTCGTAGCGAGCGCCGGAACAACGAATTGCGAGCTGAATAGCAAGACCTATCGGCGCGAAGAGAGACATTTTGATGGTCGCGCTATTGCGCTCGCGCCAAAGGTTTTCCCTTCACGATGTGGTCGTGCCATCGGCTGTCGCAAAGGCACCACAATCGTAAAGTCATCGCGGCCGCATCGTTCATCCAGCTTTCCGCCAATCTTCGCCAAGGCTTCCCGCAGCGCTACCGGCAACGCGACGAACCGCTGTGATCTGCCGCCTTAACCATCTAGGCTCGCTATGTAAGGCAAGAATGGAGGGGATCATGATACGTTCATTCGCAGCAAACGTGGGTGGAGGGCGGAGCGAAGCGGGACGCTGCAACAAACGTGCGCGGCAGAGGTTGACGTTATCGCGCTGGCAGCGCGGCTGAGGCTTGTCGCCGACGTGGCATGGATCGGACCAGCTTCTACGAGTGGAAGCGGCGGTTTCAGGTACAGAGCCTGTCGAGGTGAAGGATTTGCCGCAGATCGCTGGGAGCGATCCGAAGACGGCGTTTTGCGTGACTAACGCGTGACGTTTGTTCGATAGGGTTAGTCGCGCGATCCGCTTAACCCCTTGTTTTCGTTGGTGGGCGCAGTAGGACTCGAACCTACGACCCGCTGATTAAGAGTCAGCTGCTCTACCGACTGAGCTATGCGCCCGCACACTGGCTTGCGACCGCTTGCGCATTCCTTGCTGTACGCGCTGTGTCGAAGCCACTTCCCCCACGGCGCCGCGCGCCCTTCAGTTCGAACGGCACGGCGGACGGCTTTATAGTCAATTCATCGGGGCCTGACCAGGGATGTGTGCACCGCTCCGCGTTTGCCGAAGGCCAATTGCTTTGCGTTGCGCCGCGCCGGCGTGTTCGACGGTCTGCACCAAGAAGCGCTCTTCGGCTTCGACCGGCGGGATGTTGCCGATGGGAGCGAGCAGGCGCCGGCCGTTGAGCCCGTCGGCCCATTCGAGCGTGGCGAACTCCGCGGCCTCGAAGCTGGACCATGTGCCTCGCCGGTCGACAGTTCGATGCCAGCCTCCGCGTGGCGTTCGGTGTAGGTGATCGAGACGTACGGGAACGCCACAATTGCAGTGCTGGATCACATCCTGGCCCTTGCCGCCGGCAGGGGCGATCGCAATGCACCTGTTCCAAGGCGTCGAGAACGAAGCCGGCTTCCCCGCAAGCGGCACGTCAGGCACTGTTACCGGCATTGTTACCGGCATTGTTACCGGCATTGTTACCGGGCGCCGGGCACCTCCCGGGCACCCCTTTGGCGGTTCGGTCCTCGTCTCGAAGACATACCGATGACGCGGATGAGACGTTGCGGCAACGCATTGCATTGGCCGTTCGTATTCTGACCCGAATAGGTTATATTAAGGCCGGCGATTGCGAGGAAGGTGGGGGATCGCCGGGACCGACACGCAACCCGATGGCCCGATCTCCGATCGCCACGATGGCGCGGTGACACCTTCATCGGATCCAGCGTGCGGCACAGGCGTCGTTGAGAGGGCATGGACTCCGCACCAGACCAGCCTGCAGCCACATTTTCCCTGCAAGCGTTCGCGCTCAAGCTGAAGGCCCGCACCGACAGCGAGCACGAGCAGGCGGTCATTCGCGTCTGCATCGTTGCGGCGTTGTTCACGTGGATGGTCATTGGCTCGGCGATCGGCGGCCGTGTTTCGGCCGAGCACGAGGCCTGCGCCCTCCTCGCCGGCGGCTATTTGGTGCTGTCCGTCGTCTATTTCGTATGGACGGCGCTGTCCCCGCAAGCTTCGCCGACGCGCCGACTCACGGGAATGGTCACCGACTTCGCGACGACATCGGCATTCATGCACTTCGGCGGCGGATCCGCCGCACCGTTCTACCCGATCTACCTGTGGGTGACACTCGGCAACGGCTTCCGTTACGGGCTGCCATACCTTGCCGCCTCGGTCTCCGCGGCGGTGAGCGGCTTTTTTATGGTCGTTGTCACCACTCCATTCTGGCAAGCGAACATGGGCTTGGGTGTCGGGCTGCTGGCGGCACTGGTGGTAATCCCAGCCTATTCGGCCAGCCTGATCCGCAAGCTCACCGAGGCCAAAGCCCAGGCCGAGGCCGCCAATCAGGCCAAGAGCCGCTTCCTCGCCAGCATGAGCCATGAGTTGCGCACGCCCTTGAACGCGGTGATCGGCGGCAGCGAAACGCTGCGGGTGTCGCGGCTCGACGACGACCAGAAGGAGATGGTGCACACCATCCGCACCGCCGGCAGGACGCTGTTGTCCTTGATCGAAGACATCCTCGATCTGTCGCGCATCGAGGCCAACAAGGTCGCCGTCGTGGTGGAGCCGTTCGATCTGCATCGCGAGTTGGGCGATCTCTGCGCCATGCTCCGTCCGCAGGCGGCGGCAAAGCACATCGGCTTCGATGTCCACATCGATGCCCGTGCGCCGTATCGCCTGCGTGGAGATCGCCGGCACCTGCGCCAAATTCTGACCAATCTGATCACCAACGCGATCAAGTTCACCGACACAGGTCATGTCTTCGTATCGGTCACCGCTCTGCCGCCACGCCGGGATGGGCAGTTGTTGCTGCGCTTTGCGGTCGAAGATACCGGCATCGGCATCGAACCGGATCAGCAGGAGCGGATCTTCGAGCGGTTTACGCAAGCGGATGAGTCCGTGCATCGCCGCTATGGCGGCACCGGCCTCGGCCTTGCGATCACGCGCAGCCTCGTTTCGCTGCTCGATGGTTCGCTGGCGCTGGCCAGCACCCCCGGGGTGGGCAGCACGTTTTCCGTCGAGCTGTCGTTTGCCGTGGACGGCAGCGCGGTGTCTGCCTCTCCGGTCCTGCCCGAACGCATCGTCGTCGTCGCCCGCGACCGCGGCGTCGTGAACGAGGTCCGCGCCGCCCTCGGTGTGGACGCGGCGGTGGACGTGGTCCAGGCGTCGAGCGCCGCGGAAGCGGCGCGACGTTGGGCGGGGAGCAGCGGACAGGCGACGCGCGCCGGCGCCGGCATCATCATCGATGCGAACGACGAGGCGCCGCCGGCACCGTTGGGCGAGGTCGAGCGTGGCGCGTTGGTGGGCACCGGCCGTATCCGGCTCGCGGCCGCCGGCGAGGCGCCGATGCCGACGCGGGGCTTCGTCTCGACGCTGGCCCGACCGGTCACGGCGGAGAGCCTGGGCCGGGCACTGCATGCGGCGTGCGCCCTGACGCGCGCAATGGCCGGCTCCGACGACGAGGTCGGTCTCGGCGCCGTTGCCGATGGCGAAACCGCCGGCGCCGACGACGCGGTGGTGAGCGGACGCCCGCTCGCCATCCTCGTCGCCGAAGACAATCCGGTCAATCAGAAGGTCACGCGGCGCATCCTGGAGCATGCCGGACACACCGTCAGCGTCGTCGCCAACGGTGACGACGCCCTCGATGCCCTCGACGCCGGTCGTTTCGATGCGCTGATCGTCGATATCAACATGCCGGGCATGAGCGGGCTCGATCTTATCAAGATCCAGCGCATGGCCACCCTCGGCCAGCCGCGGCTGCCGATCATCGCGCTCAGCGCCGATGCCACGCCGGAAACCCGGCGGGCCTGCGAGGACGCCGGCGTCGATGCGTATCTGACCAAGCCGATCGAGCCCAGCCGACTGCTGACGACGCTGAAGGACCTCACCCGCTCTGGGGACGAGGCAGGAGGGGACGGCAACTCGGGACGGATCACCTCGATCTTCTCGCATCCGCGCTACCGGGGCGAGGCGGCGCCGGCGCCCGCCATCAACTGGCAGGCGATCCAAGGCTTGAGCCGGTTCGGCGACAAAGAGTTCGTGCTCGAAACGCTGAACGAATACGTGGCAAACACCGAGGCGCTGATCGCACAAATCCGCGCCGCCATTGCGGCCGACAGCGTTGCTGCTTTCCGGGAGTCGGTGCATGCCCTGCGCGGCACCTCGGGCAATGTCGGCGCGGAAAGCTTGTGGCGGCTGAGCCAGGACTCCGCCGGCATGACCGTTGAACGACTGCGCCGCGACGGCAATAACTATGTCGGCAAACTCTCGTCCGAGCTTGCCCGTTTCCGATGCGAGCTGACGCACTTTGCCGCGTCCCCGCACCAGGGAGCGTCCTGAACTCGGCACGGTGGCCCGACCCCAGCCAGCGAGCAACGGCGCGTCAACCGAGACCGTGCATCGTGCGCGCAATTCCCCGCGCGCAGGACCGCGGGCCGCCGAAAGTGTCGTTGCGAGAGTCGAGGACGAGATCTTACCGGAACGGTGGTGGCCTGCACGTCCTCTTGGCGGCGCGTACCGAAGGTGCGGCGCGACGATAAGAATCCCCCATGACCGGCGTCCCCTCTGCGTGCAGATTCCGCGTTCGCTCAGCCCGCAGCGGCGATGCTGGCCGGTTGCATCGGCTGTGCCTCGGCGATGCGCTGCCAGCGGCGGTCCTGGGCGCGGGCCAGATGCGTCATCCTGCGCAGATCCGCTGCCGTCAGCCCCAGCGCCGCGTCGACCCACAACTCGGCAATGTCGACCAGTTCCTGCAGGTTGATCGGCCGCAGGATTCGCCGGGCCTTCAAGAGCGCCTGGCGCGCACCCCGCGCCCGCTCGAAGTCGCGCACGAAGTCATGCACCGCGTCGACGCCCGCGCCCGGCTCGGCCAGATGATCGACGACACCCATCTCGAACAGCTCGTCTGCGGTGTAGATCCGCCCGCTCAAGATCATTTTTTCGGCACGCACCGGGTCCAAGCGACGCGACAGGAAACTCACCGCCCCCATGCCGGGGAACATGCCGAACAGGACCTCCGGCAACCCGAAGCTCACGCCGCGCTCGGCAATGATCACGTCGTGTGCCAGCGCCGCCTCGAAGCCACCGCCGAGCGCGTCGCCCTGAACCAGCGCGATGGTGCAAATCGGCAGATCCATGTTGATCGCCCGACGATACTGACCGTGGGCACACACCCGCGCGTACCACAACAGCTTTTCCCGGTCGCGCGTTTCGATCAACGCACGGAAATGCGGCAGGTCCCCGCCAAGATTGAAGATGCCCGGCAGGCGCGAGGCGAGCACAAGATAGCCGATGGCGGGACGATCGCCCTGCCCCTCGCACGCGGCGCGACGTTCCACAAGATCGAGCGCGGCGGTCATGTCGCGCAGCAGCTCCGGCGTAAAGCTCGGCCGCCGTGTCGGCTTCATGAATTGCCAAAGAATTCGCGCGCTGGCATCGAAGCACAAATCGACTTCGCCCAAGGCGGGCAGCGCATCCGCAACATTTCTGGTGCGCTGCGGCAGTGAACCAGAGCCTTCGGTGCCGTGGATCGCGGCATCGTTTTTGTCGTGGGTAAGACTTCGTCCATCAGACCTCGCTCTCGCATCGGTCAGCGTTTGCGCAAGGGAGCGAACTGGCACGATGTAGGACACTGTGGCTCTCCTTCTATTTCTATTTGAAGCGATACGCTGTATACCCTTAAAGCGGGTATCTTATATTCTGATTGCACCTTTATTAGAACAGAAGCGTGCCATACCATATTTAAATGGTATGCGTAAGCCACATACGCGCATATGACGTTTTATTTGTCGTGCATGCTCGCGTAGAGCAAGTCATCGCACCATCCAGTCAACCCGAGGTGCTCTTTGGCATTCAGCAGCAACCACACTGGGCTGCTTCGACCACTGGCAGCGGCCGACAGTCCCGAAGCAAACTATTCTACCCCAAATGGGTTAGTTGCGCCAGCGACACCGCTTAGTCTTTCCGCCCGACATAAAAACGTGATACGCGTTACCAAAAGCCTGGCCAACGGCTTACTGGCCAACGGCTTAGAGGACGCCAACGGCATCGGGAGGGGTGCCTGCATGACAACGATCGTGATCGTCGACGACCAGGCGATCAATCTGAAGATTCTCACCCGGTTCGCGCGATCCCTGGAACCGGGGGTGGATGTTCGTCCTTTCACCGACCCCGAAGCGGCGCTTGCTTGTGTCGAAGCATCGGGAGCGGAACTGATCGTTAGCGACTTCGTCATGCCGGGCATGAATGGCGCCGATTTCATCCGGCGCTGCCGCGCGAGTACCAGGGCGCGCGAAACGCCGATCATCGTGGTCACCGCGTACGAGGACCGGGAATTCCGTTATCGCGCGCTGGAAGCCGGAGCCAGCGACTATCTGATCAGCCCCGTGGACGGCCAGGAATTCTGCAAGCGCGCCCAGAATCTTCTGGTCATGTTCCGCCAGCAGCACCTCCTGCGTGAACGCGCCGATCTGCTCGAAAACGAGCTTGCCGCGCGCGTCCAGAAGCACGCCCAGGACCTGCGCGCCCGCGAGGAACAGCTTCGCCGGGTGGTCGACACCGTGCCGGCGTTGATCCGTGCCAACGACCGCGATGGTCGGATCGTGCTGACCAACAGCTACCACCAGGACATTTTCGGTGTGGCCCCGGCACGGAGTTCGCCGTGCGCGATCGAAGACAGCTTTGGAACCGAGTACCTCGATCGCCATCGGGCGCTCAACAATCAGGTGCTTGCCAGCGGCAGCGCGCTGGTCGGCATCGAAGAGACCATCATCAGGCCCGACGGCGCGCCGCGGGTGCTGTTGACCACCAAGGCGCCGATGCGCCGCGAGGACGACGAGATCGAGCAGATCGTCACCGTTTCCCTCGACATCACCGACCGCAAGCGGGTCGAATACGAGGTGCGCGAGAGCGAGGCCCGCTTCCGCAGCCTGGTCGAGGGTTCGGTGCTGGGCATCGTTATCGAACAGGGCGGCGCGGCACTGTTCGCCAACTCGACGTTTGCGCGGATCTTCGGCTACACCACGCCGGACGAGATCCTGGCGCTGCCGACCACCGACGCCCTGTTTGCCGCGCACGACGCCCTGCGCATCGAACGGCTGAAAAGCTGCGGGCTATGGGGCAAGCCGCCGGCGGAGCCGCGCGAGTTCGAGGGCCGGCGGCGTGACGGCAGCCTGATCTGGATCGAGATCCTGAGCCAGAAGGTGCAATGGCGCGGCAGCCCGGCCTTCCTGATGACGGCGGCCGACATCACCTTGCGCAAGACCTACGAGGCGCGCCTGCAGCGCCAGGCCCACTTCGACGAACTCTCGGGCCTGCCCAACCGGCTGCTCGCGCTCGATCGCCTGCGCCGCGCCGTGATCAGTGCGATTCGCCACCAGCACCGCGGCGGCGTCCTGTTCATCGACCTCGACCAATTCAAAAAGGTGAACGACACCTGGGGGCACGCCATCGGTGACCACCTCCTCAAGCTCGCCGCCGAGCGCCTGCAGGCCTGCGTGCGCGAAGAGGATACCGTGGCCCGGCTGGGCGGCGACGAGTTCACCGTGATCTTGCCGCACATCGCGTCCGCCAGCCACACCGAGCCGGTGGTCAACAAGGTCCTGCACGCATTCTCGCAGCCGTTCGTGCTCGATCGCCGCGAATGCTTCGTCACCGCCAGCATCGGGGTGACGGTTTTCCCCGACGACGGCGAAGACCCGGCGCTCCTGATGCAGAATGCGGATGCCGCGATGTATCGGGCCAAGGAGCAGGGCCGCAACACCTTCCAGTACTTCACGCCGGCGTTGAACGAGCGCGCGCTGCGCCGCATGCGGATCGAAGGCCAGCTGGTGCACGCTGTCGATCGCGGCGAACTCGTCGTTCGCTTCCAGCCCATCGTCGATATTCGCTCCAACGCCCTGCATGGCGCCGAGGCACTGGTACGTTGGGACAACGCAGACCTCGGCTTCCTCGAACCGGACGACTTCGTGCCGCTCGCAGAAGAGACCGGCCTGATCGTGACCATCGGCCGCCACGTGTTGGATGCCGCCTGCCGCGAAGTCGCACGCTGGCACAAGCTCGGCTTCCCGCACCTGAACCTGTCGGTCAACATCTCGTCGCGCCAATTGCGCGGCCGTGCGTTGATCGACGCCGTTGCCGAGATCCTCTCCACCTACGGCGTGCGGCCCGACGCTCTCGAACTCGAAATCACCGAGGGCAGCCTGATGCACGACGTCACCGAAACCATGGAAACCCTGCGCGCGCTCTCCGCCATGGGGGTGCGGCTCGCACTCGACGATTTCGGCACCGGCTACTCCTGCCTCAGTCACCTCAAGGACATGCCGGTCGATACCGTCAAGATCGACAAGTCGTTCGTCTGCAACGTGGTGACGGATCCCGGCAATGCCACGGTGGTCGAAGCCGTGCTCGCCATGGCCCGTCGGCTCGGCATTCGCGTCATCGCCGAAGGCGTCGAGACGGCGGAGCAACTTGCGTTCCTCGCCGAGCGTGGCTGCGAGCTGGCGCAGGGCTTTTATTTCGGTCAGGCCCTGGCCGCCGACCGCTTCCTCGACTGGTGCGGCCAGCAGGCACGGTGGCCGCGCCACGCCTGCGCCTAGCGCGAGTGATCCGTTCTTGAGTGGCCAACGCCCGTGGGCACACATCAGGGCGTGACGTTCTAAATTGCGCCGACGTTCGGCTCGAACGAACGTGGGCGGCCCACCCGGCAAGCGCCCGCCGATCCCCGCGTTGCGGTGGAGCGAAGGGTGCTCGTCAGGGAAGATCCCAGTGACCGAACCTTCGGAGCATCGTGCGGGGAGCAGCGCGGTGGCGCGCCCGAGAGGGCGAAAATGGGAACTGCTATCTTATTGTTATCTTTATATCATTCTCATTAGCATTTCGGACGTGAGGAGAATCACGGATTCTTTGCCAAAGTATCGTCGATGGCAGCCGAGACCCACCGTGTCATGAGTGCGCGAGCCTCCCAAAGCGCCATCGGATGCTTGTGAGGCTTATTCTTGTCATTGGGGTGATGCCGTTCACCAGCATTTGCTGTCTGGGCAAAGCGCTTGACCTCACTTTTTGATATTCCGCCATTCGGCATTTTCCGGACAGCCTCATAGGCTTTGTAAAGCTCAAACCAGCCCGGCTTGCCCTGAAGGTAGCGAAGGGCACTCCCGATCCCTGGCTCCAGGGCTGCCGCGCGCATCCATAACTGTGCCCTGGATGGTGCCGGGGGCGGTTCAATCACGTGGCCCTGTGTGTCTTTCAGCGTCATCTCGACAATCCCGCCGCGCAGGTGCAACTCAGGACCTCTTAATTCAATGTGATGATGTCTGCGGGGCGGGCCGTCCGGAACGAATTCGACGACTGCTCCGTTGGTGACGGGGTCGGTATCAGCGTTTATTGACATCACCACATTCAGGGTGCTCAACAGCTGCTTGGCCGCCTGATGCTCATCAATCCCCTCATTTAAGCGATGTTTGCAATTGGGGTGGTGAGCGGTTTG
>CAYNYW010000057.1:0-9799 GCA_964401555.1 uncultured Defluviicoccus sp. | reverse complement strand
CATGGCCACCTCAAACCACACCCGAATTTCCACCACCTTGACGGACGTGATCCATAAATGGGATCGTAGATTACGACGAGCCAATTCTGTTGGGGGTATTTCGAAAGCAGTCTGCTGCCGAAGTCCGCGGCACTGTTCAGTGTGGGAACATCCGCGACAGTTTTTTTGTCCGCCTCCGACGCCTGCGGATCGAAGCCGATCAGGAACACGTTGATGTAGCCGAGCGAAAATGTGTCGACGTCTTGTAATATTCGATGTTTCGACGCCTCGAATGCCTGCTGGCAATCCGACAACATGGCATCGTAAGTGGTAGGGCTCATATACCCTTCGACGTCCCGCTCCGCCGCATCTTTCAGCGCCATCTCCTGGGCGTCGGTGAGTTGGTCGTTGGCGACGCCCGGGTAGAGTTGCTTTTGCAGACGAACGCGGGCGGCACCCGTGTGCGCGATTTTTGCTTGCGCGATGCGAAGAAGGGTCTTGACGCCCCACGCCGTGGCGACCTCCAGGTCCCCGTGGGAATAGGCCTCCAGCGTTGGGAACAAGTTTTTCTTCAGGTTTGCCCCCGTGCAGTGATCGTGCAAGGATTTTGCATGATTGCGCAAGTATACGACGTTCAGGTCTTTAAGTGAGACGCTTGCGGATGGATCGGCGAGCCCTTGTGCATTTGTCCACACATCGTAGTCATTCTCGATTGACGACAAATCGTCGCTCACATCACTGGCCAACGACTCATACGATAGTTTGTTGAACGTTTCTGAAAACAGTGTTTTTATTCTATTATCCAGGGTTTGAATCCCCGTTTGGACGTCGCCGACGGCGTCCAAGATGCGCTGGGTGTCCGATGGCGCCCCGCTGAGTTGGCGAATCAGATCGATCCCGGCGCCGAATACTCCCAGAATGGCGCTGGCTTTGGTCAGCGCCGACAACCCCTCAGCTGCCACCATCAGGTTGTCGAATTTCTTTGCCGCATCGGAGCTCGTCTTCAGGAATTCGAAATTCTTGGCGGCATCCGTTGCCGTCTTCACGAACTGATTGATCTGGCGTGTCCCCTTTTCGAGGTCTTTCCAAGCTTGTTGTTCGGCCGGCGTCAGCGCAACCGCGGCACCGGCGGGTGTCCCCCAGATGACGGCCGTGCCGACCAGGGCGCAAACAAGGCGAGCGGAACTCTTGCCTTCAGCCGTGGTGTCATTTTGACAACCTCCCCATGCCTGCAATTGCAGTTCACTCGCAACATCGAGAACGGGTCAAGCCTTGTCGGGTGATTGCGACGCAATCGGGGGCCAGGGTGTGACGCCACGGCACGCCCGAGCGCTCCGGGCGTGTGCGGCCGCGGCTGATCGGCAAGCACGCACGCCGCTCTTCCACCCCGCCGCGGTCCCCAAGTGGGCGAGGTCACCCCGCACCGGCCGATAATTTCCACCATCGTCACCGGCGTGATTGCCGGGCGACGCCCGCGCACCGCAAGAGGGCGGCCGCGAAAGGGCAGGGGGTCACGCGAGTCGCCGCTTGCGATGTGCCCGGCGAAGGATGCCCCAGGCGGGCGTTGGCATCGTGGCGGCGGTTTGCCGCGCGCCCGTTGCGCGAAAACCGCAATCCTTGACGCACCGCGGCACGCGGGTTACACCAACCAGCCCACGGCGAGAGTAGCTCAGCTGGTCTAGAGCATCGGGTTGTGGTCCCGAGGGTCGTGGGTTCGAATCCCATCTCTCGCCCCAAGCCGGCGTTCCGGGCCGCCGGTGTGGCCGGTTGGCCCCGGTCAAGCGGCCGGCTGAGCGCTTCAGGAGCCGGCGTTGCGCGGGTGGCGCGCGAAGGCCGAGGCGTGGATTGCGGGCATGACGGGCGCCGGCGTGGCGGTGAACAACAAGATGAACAAGAATAAGAGCTGTTCATGGGCGTGAACGACCGGCGGCAGCCGATCATGATCGGCGTCGTCGGGGATTCCGGCGCCGGCAAGACGACCTTCGCCACGGGGCTCGCCAAGGTGCTGGGGCGCGAGCGCACCGTCAGCATCTGCATCGACGACTACCACCGTTACGCGCGCAAGGATCGCGGCGCGCTCGGCCTCACGCCGCATAACCCCGCGTGCAACTACCTCGACATCCTCGAACAGCACACGCGGCTGCTCAAGGCGGGCGAGCCGATCCTGAAGCCGGTCTACAACCACAACGGCGGCGTGCTGGAGCCGCCGGAGTACATTGAGCCCAAGCCGTTCATTATCTTGGAAGGCCTGCTCGGCTACGCGACGCCTTCGCTGCGCGACGTCTTCGACGTCAAGTTCTATCTGGAGCCGCCGGAGAGCTTGCGCCTGCGCTGGAAGTTCCAGCGCGATACCGGTCCCGGCGGCTACACCCGCGACCAGGTGATGGCCTCGCTCGCCGCGCTCAACCGCGACAGCACGCAGTACGTCACCCCGCAACGGGCGTTCGCCGACATGATCGTCAGCTTCTATCCGCCGGACCCGCTGCCCGAGGAGACCGGCGCGCACTTGAACGTCCGCCACATCCTGCGCCCGACCCTGCCGTACCTCGATCTGGCGCCGGTCCTTGAGGTTGGCGCCGACAAGGGCTTCGATCTGGAGCTGGCGCGCGACATCGATGGCCGGCCGGTCGATGCCCTGCATATCTACGGCACCATCGCCAGCGACCAGGCCCTGGCGATGGAGGATTACCTCTGGGGGTTGATGCCGGCCGCGCTGCAGCGCGATCCTGCCATCGGTCAGTTCGAGGACGGCGCGCGGCAGTGCCGGCACAGCCACACGCTCGCCTTGTCGCAACTGATCGTCACCCACTACCTTCTGAACAGCGGGTTGGGGGAACATGTCCTCTGAGGAGAGCCGATCGATGACCCTGGTCCGACCCGCCTTCAAACCCCAGGTGCAACCGGAGCCGGCGACGGAAAGCCACTTGAGCGAAGCCGGGGCGGGTCCGGCAGGCGCGGCTGTCGCCAGCCACGACGAGATGATCAATGTCATCCGCATGCTGGCCGCCGACGCGGTGCAGCGGGCACGCTCGGGCCATCCAGGGCTGCCGATGGGCATGGCCAACGCGGCGGCCGTGCTGTGGACGCGCTTTCTGAAGTTCGATCCGGCCAAGCCCGACTGGGAGGACCGCGACCGCTTCATCCTGTCCGCCGGTCACGGCTCGATGCTGCTCTACGCGCTCCTCTACCTCACCGGCTACGAGGCGATCACCATCGAGGAGATCAGGAATTTCCGCCAGCTCGGCTCCAACACGCCGGGCCATCCCGAATACGATCCGGCGCACGGCATCGAGACCACGACGGGGCCGCTGGCGCAAGGCCTCGGCAACGCCGTCGGCATGGCGCTCGCCGAGCGCCTGCGCAACGCGCGTTGGGGCGACGACATCGTCAGCCACTACACCTATTGCATCGTCGGCGACGGCTGCCTGATGGAGGGCCTGAGCCAGGAGGCGATCTCGCTCGCAGGCTTCCTGCGCCTGCACAAGCTGATCGTGCTGTGGGACGACAACCGCATCTCCATCGACGGGCCGACCTCGCTCGCGACTGCCGACAACCAGCTCGCCCGCTTCGAGGCCTGTGGCTGGGATGCGCAGACCGTCGACGGCGACGATCCGGACGCGGTCGCCGCGGCGATCGGCAAGGCGCGCGTCTCCGACAAGCCGTCCCTGATCGACTGCCGCACCACCATCGGCAAGGGGGCTCCGACCAAGGCCGGCACCGCGGCGACGCACGGCGCGCCGCTCGGCGAAGACGAGGTCGAAGGCACCCGGCGCAATCTCGGCTGGTCGTATCCGCCGTTCGTGGTGCCGGCGCACGTGCTGTCGGCATGGCGGGCGGCAGGGGCGCGTGGCCGGCCGGAGCGGCTCGCCTGGGAACAGCGCTTCGCGGCGCTGCCGGCGGCGCGCCAGGCCGAGTTCGCGCGCACCAGTCGCGGCAAGCTGGCGGCGGGCTGGCAGACGCCCTTGAACGAGTTCAAGCGCAAGCTCGCCACCGAGCGGCCGAGCTGGCCGACACGCAAGGCCTCGGGCGAGGCGCTGGAGATCCTGACCCGCACCTTTCCGGAGATGATCGGCGGCTCCGCCGATCTGACCGAGTCCGTGTTCACCAAGACGCGCAGCACCGAGGAGATCCGCCCCGGCGACTATACCGGCCGCTACGTCCATTACGGCGTGCGCGAGCACGCCATGGCCGCGATGATGAACGGCCTTGCCCTGCATGGCGGCTTCATCCCCTACGGCGGCACCTTCCTCGTCTTCGCCGACTACATGCGCGGCGGCATGCGGATGTCGGCGCTGACCAAGCAGCGCGTCATCTACGTGCTGACCCACGACTCCATCGGTGTCGGCGAGGACGGGCCGACGCATCACCCGTCGGAGACGCTGGCGAGCCTGCGTGTCATGCCCAACATGCTGGTGTTCCGCCCGGCCGACGCGGTCGAGACCTTCGAGTGCTGGGTGATTGCGATCACCGAATACGACATGCCGTCGTGCCTGGTGCTGAGCCGCCAGGCGGTGCCGGCCGTGCGCACCGAGCACGAGAGCGTGAACTTGAGTGCGCGCGGCGCCTACATCCTTGACGACGCCGAAGGAGGCGAGCGTCAGGTGACCCTGTTCGCCACCGGCTCGGAAGTGCACGTCGCCGTCCAGGCGCGCGCGCTTCTCCAGGCGCAGGGGGTGCCGACGGCGGTGGTCTCGATGCCGTGCTGGGAGCTGTTCGATATCCAGCCCGAGAAATACCGCCGCGAGGTCCTGGGTCCCAACTGGCCGCACTGCGTGCGCGTCGCCATCGAGGCTGCGATCTCGCCGGGCTGGGATCGCTACATCGGCGAGAACGGCGTGTTCGTCGGCTTGAAAGGCTTCGGGCTGTCGGCGCCCGGCGACGTGTTGTTCAAGCATTTCGGCATCACCGCGGAGAACGTCTTCGACCAGACCAAGGCGGCGCTCGCCAGGCGCGCCGATCTGATGCGCCCGCGCGATCGTCGCTTCGGCATGGACGTGGTGGGATAAGGAACGAGCCGGCCCCCGGGAGCTGCCGGCGGGAAGAGGGTAAGGGCGATGCGCAGCCAACTCGAAGAGACCGCGCAAGCGCTGGTGGCGCACCACAAGGGCATCCTCGCCGCCGACGAGAGCACGGGCACCATCGGCAAGCGGCTGGCCAGCGTCGGTGTCGCCTCCTCCGAAGCGACACGCCAGGCCTATCGGGAGCTGTTGTTCGCCGCGCCCGGTCTCGGCCACTTCATCTCCGGCGTCATCATGTATGACGAGACCATTCGCCAGACCGCGGGTGACGGCACGCCGTTCGCCAAGCTGCTCGAACACCGCCACATCCTGCCCGGCATCAAGGTCGACACCGGAGCCCAGCGGCTGGCGGCGTGTCCGGGCGAGACGGTCACCGAGGGCCTCGATGGCCTGCGCGAGCGCCTGGCGGACTACGTCACGCGGGGCGCGCGCTTCGCGAAGTGGCGCGCCGTGATCGGCATCGGCGACGGTTTGCCGAGCCGGACCTGCCTCGTTGCCAACGCGCATGCGCTGGCCCGCTACGCGGCGCTCTGCCAGGAGGCGGGCCTGGTGCCGATCGTCGAGCCGGAAGTGCTGATGGATGGCGGCCACGACATCGAGACCTGCGAAGAGGCGACCGGCGTCACCTTGCAGGCGGTGTTCGCCGCGCTGGCCGAGCAGCAGGTCGTCCTCGAAGGAATCCTCCTGAAGCCCAACATGGTGCTCTCCGGCAAGGAGTGTCCGCGCCAGGCGGCGGTGATGGAGGTGGCCGAGTGCACGCTGCGCTGCCTCAAGCGCTGGGTTCCGGCGGCGGTGCCGGGCATCGTGTTCCTCTCCGGCGGGCAGGCGAGCGAGGATGCGACGCGGCACCTGCACGCGATGAACGCGCACTTTGGCCCGCATCCATGGACGCTCAGCTTCTCCTACGGCCGGGCGCTGCAGGATCAGGCCTTGAAGGCGTGGCGCGGCGAGGCGGCCAGCATCGGTGCCGCCCAGGAACTGCTTTTGCGCCGGGCGCGCCTCAACAGCGCCGCTGCCGCCGGCACCTACGCGGGCGAGGCGGCTTGAGCGCCGCCGGGCACGCCGCGGGCATCAGGATCGCGCCTTCGATCCTGTCGGCGGATTTCGCCCGGCTCGGCGAGGAGATCGCGGCGATCGATGCCGCCGGCTGCGACTGGGTGCACGTCGATGTCATGGATGGCCACTTCGTGCCCAACCTGACCATCGGCCCGCCGGTGATCCGCTCCTTGCGCCGGTGCAGCAACAAGCCCTTCGACGTGCACCTGATGATCGACCCGGCGCAGCCGTATCTGGCCGACTATGCCGAAGCGGGCGCCGACATCATCACCGTGCATGCCGAGGCCGACCGCCACCTCGACCGCAGCCTGCAGATGATCCGCGCGCTCGGCAAACAGGCCGGCGTCTCGTTGAACCCGGCGACGCCGGTGTCGGTGATCGAGCACGTGCTGGACCGCCTCGATCTGATCCTGGTGATGTCGGTCAATCCCGGCTTCGGCGGCCAGAGCTTCATCGCGGCCCAGCTCGACAAGATCGCGCGGGTGCGCGCCCTGATCGGCAAGCGCCCGATCGCGTTAGAGGTCGACGGCGGCATCACGCCGGCCAATGCGGCGAAGGTGATCGGCGCCGGCGCCGATGTGCTGGTCGCCGGCAGCGCGGTATTCGGCAGCGCCGACTACGCCGCCACCATTGCGGCGCTGCGCTCGGGCGGGTAACGCGCGGGGGCGATCTCCGCTACGCCGCTACCTCGATGTATTCGACGCGGCTCGACGGCGCAGCGATCGCGATACCGTCCGCACGCATGCCATCGAGATGCAAGGCGATCGCTTCGCGCATGTATGCCGCGACCTCTTCGACGGTGCTGCCGGTCGCGACGCAGCCCGGCAGGTCGGGGGCATAGGCCGAGAAGTTGCTTCCCGCCTGTTCGATCACGACCGCAAATCGCATGGAAAGTCTCATTCCTTCAGTCTGGCCTGCTTCAAGATACTATTCAGCGTGCCGGGGGCAAGATCGTCGCTCGGCTTGCCCGCGATGGTGACCCGACCGGGCTTGGTCGGATGTTTGAACTGGCGATGGCTGCCGCGGGTCGCCACGAGAAACCAGCCATCATCCATCAGTATGCGCACAACCTCGCCGACCTTCATCGCCTATCCTTAGCAGAGCCGTCTGACGGACTGAAGCGTCGGCTCCGGGGTCCCGTTTCCGCGCCGATTGACAGCTCTCCGCCCGCGGCCCGATCCGCTGCTTCTCTATGCTCACATCGGGTTGACCGGACGAGCCTATTCACCAGGTACACGGGCGCGCTCGCCAATCGAGGGTGAGGACGGGCGCGCCGATCAGGAGGCTGGATGCGACGGTCGACCGTCAATCCGCCGACAGCGGCACGGCGACGAAGCGCTGATTGCCGTCGCGGTAGACCAGTAACAGCACCGACGGCCGTTTCTCGGCAACCGCCTTGTCCACTTCCCTGGCGACATCGTCGGGCTCGGCAACGGTGGTTTGCGCCGCCATGATCACCACGTCGCCCTGTCGCAGACCAGCCGAGACCGCCGGACCGTCGGGATCGACGCCGACGACGAGGACACCCTTGGCATCGTCGCCCAAGCCGTACTGATTGCGGAGCGCTGGCGTGATCGAGGCCAATGACAGACCCAGCCGACCGGTCTCGACGCCTTGGTCGGTATGCTTTGCAGCGAGGACGTCTTCGCTCGGCCGCTTGCCGATGGTCGCCTCGACGGATGTGTTGGCGCCCTTCCGCCAGACCTCGACCTCCACCGTCTTGCCGGGTACGACGGCGGCGACGAGCCGGGGCAGGCTCTTCAGGCGGGTGACCACCTGGCCATCGAAGCGGCGGATCACGTCACCCGCGCGGATGCCCGCTTTCTCACCGGGTCCGTCGGCGATGACGCTGGCGACCAGGGCGCCCTCCGCCTCGGGCAGCCCCAAGTTCTCGGCGATTTCAGGGGAGACTTCCTGGATGGTGACGCCGAGCCAGCCGCGCTCAACCTCACCATGCTCGCGAAGTTGGGCGATCACGGGCTTGGCAAGCGAAGACGGAATCGCGAAACCGATGCCGATGTTGCCACCGTTCGGCGAAAAGATCGCCGTGTTGATGCCGATCACCTCACCGCGGGTATCGAACAGCGGACCGCCCGAATTTCCGCGATTGATGGGGGCATCGATTTGCAGGAAGTCGTCGAACGGGCCCGAATGAATATCGCGCCCACGGGCGGAAACGATGCCGGCGGTGACCGACCCCCCGAGACCAAACGGATTGCCGACGGCAACGACCCAGTCGCCCACGCGTGCGTTGTCGGAATCGCCGAACTGCAAGTAGGGCAACGGTTCCTTCGGCTTGATCTTGAGGAGCGAGATGTCCGTTCCCGGATCGCGGCCCTTGACCTCCGCCGGATAGCGCGTGCCGTCGTCGAGGATGACGGTGATTTCGTCCGCATGCTCGATCACGTGGTTGTTGGTCACCACGAAACCGTCGGCATCGATCAGAAAGCCGGAACCGAGGGCATGGGTCTCGCCGGACGGGTTCTCGTCGCCACCGCGGGGGAAGGGATACTCAAAAAACCGCTTGAAAAACTCTCGAAACGGCGAATTCTCCGGAAGATCCGGCATTTGGAACTGTGGCGCGCGCATCTGCTGTTTCGCCGGCGCCTTGGCCGTGGTCGAGATGTTGACGACGGCCGGTTTCACGCGCGCCACGAGATCGGCGAAGGAACTTGGCATGGTGGGGCTCGCAGGAGCCGCCGTGATTGCATCGCTTGCACGCGCCGCCGGCGCGAAGAGGGCGACGCCAGGGGCTGCTGCAACAATCATTACCAACGCGGCCATTGCCGCGGAGGCAACCCACTGCAAGCTGGCGTGGTGGCGTCCCCCCTGCGCTGCTCTCAGCAACCCTCTCGGCATTACCATTTCCTGACCCTCTTTCCCTTTCCTGGTCTTTCCCCGGCAGCGTGCCGCGGCACGCCCAGACTGTCGAGGTCCTTCCGAGTTCCTTCGCAACGGATGTCTTACGATTTCGACTGCGATGGCACCCCGTTCGCCTTCATCGCCATCATGTCGAGCGCACTGCCGAGTGCCGCCTTGGCACCCGCGACATCCGGAGTGTTCTTCGATAGCGCCAGCCGCGCCGCCTCAAGCTTCGCGCGAGCGTGACCGACGGGGAGATAGTGCGCATCCGCCTCGATATCATCGGCGGCCTGCTGCAGCATGAGCGCGGCGCCATTGACGTCCTTCGCCTCGGCCTTCATTTCGGCGGTCGTGATCTTCGCCTTCGCTCTTTGCGCCTGTTCGGGCGCGAACATCTCATAGTGGTCGATCTGGCCGTTCACGTGAACGAGGTCCGCCTTGAACCCTGCGACGCCTTCCTTCAGGAGTTTGCTCCTGGCATGACGGATGGAGTCCACCACCCGGATCTGGGGCAGGACACCATTGATGGCGCCGGCGGTGTGTTCGGCTTCCACCACGGCGTCCCGAGCGGACGCAATGGCTCCCTCGTTCAGGAACTGCGCGGCTCGACTGATCCGCGCGACGAGAAGCTGGTCGAGATTGAGCGCCAGCGTTTCCGCCTGCTGGGAAGACCAGCCCGTTTCGTTGATGCGCGAAGCGTCGGCAGTCCTGGTGTCCTTCTGCACCGCGGCAAGAGCCGGCAGGCTCTGTCCGGCCAAGCCGACGGCGACGGCGCCCGCGATCGCGGTGGGGTGAAGGAGCATACGATTTCGTTTCGTCATGGCATTCTCTGTAAGCGCCGGAGAGAAAGTAGGCCACGGAAGCGGCGCCGTTGGGGTGCTGCG
>CAYNYW010000056.1:0-10999 GCA_964401555.1 uncultured Defluviicoccus sp. | reverse complement strand
TGCACGGCCGGACGTGCACGCGCACGCCATGGCCGAGGTTGAGCCAGTGCGGCTCCCGCTTGAGATCGAGACGGATCATCGACTTGCTCCTCAGGCGTAGGTGGCGACGTCGTTGAGCAGCCGGGCGCGCAGCATCGTCCCGCTCCCTTCGTCGTAAGCGGCGCGCCAATCGAAGCTGGCCTCGACGCCGCCCGGGCCGGAGACGGCATACTTCGGTTTCGGCAGGAACACCCGAAACAGCTCGAAGGAAAGCTGCCAGCCCTCGGCCATCGAGAAGCCGTACTCCAGGGAGACCGGATCGCCATTCGCGGCTTCCGCCACCAGCGTGGCGCCATCGAAGCGCACCGTCATCGCGCCGGAGCACGATGCGAACGTCGGCTCGGCCGCCTCGATCTTGCCGTCGTCGCGGATGACCCGCACCCGCTCCAGGTTGTTGGAGAAATTAAGGTTGCCGCCGGTGACACCGGCGAGCGGCACGCCGCCGCGCTGGATGAAGCCGCGGCCCTGGCTGAAGCGTTTCAGCGCGAACGCATCCGGCGTCCCGTCGATCGTGCCCGCCGCTTTCTCCTCGCCTTGCGCGACCAGCTGCACCGTGCCGTTGGCCGGCCCTTCCTGGCCCATCTCGAAGGCGAGGCTCTCCATCACCGTGCCAAGATGGCGGAAGAACACCGGGGTGATCAGCTTCGGATGGCCGATCTCGAAGGTGAAGCTCGGGATATCGTCGCCACCGGACAGCCACTCGTGCCGGTAGCCGCCGCCAGTGAGCGTTGCCGCAGATACCGTGCCATTGCTGTTGGCCGAAGCGGCCACGGTGAACGTGTTGCCGGCGGTGCCGGCGGTGTCGAACTGGATCTCCAGCCGGTCGTCCGCCGTGTTCGCCGTATACGTGCACTTCGAGACCTGCGCATCGGCCGAGCCGTTGAGATCGGAAGCGAGCGCCGTCAGCGTCGCATCGACGTTAGCGCCGATCTGGGTCTGGTTGCCCGCCGGCGTGCCGCTGACGAACGTCCAAGTGATGCCGTTCAGCGCGATCGTGCTGTTCGCCAACGGCTGGCTGGCAAACGTGATGTAGCCCGACGCCTTCGTCTGCACCCTCACCGGATCGCCGAACAGCCCCGTCAGCCAGAAGCCTGAGCCCCTCAGATCGAGCGGGATCTCGATCTTTCCCTCATCCGTAATCAGACCGCGATAGGGGTCCTGGGCGTTGCGGCCGCGCCCGAGCAAGGGATCGTCGCCGAGCGGCTGTTCCGACGACAGATCCGTGGACTTGAAGTCGAGCGAGCGGTAGCCGCTCGCGGGCGCGACGCCGTACGCCGTCTCGCGGCAAGCCTTCAGCGTCGCATCGGCGCCATAGGCGCGGACTTTCATGTTCTATTCTCCGGTGATGGGAAACTCAGGCGGCCAGCGGATGGCTGACCAGGTACTCGATGGTGACGGTGAGCCGCGCGGTGAGGATCGGCACGGCACCTTCGATGGTGAGCACCGACGTCTCTGGCGCGCTCCATGTGAGGTTTTCGGCGAGGCCGCCGAGGCCGCGATCGGCGGCCAGCGCGGTACCGATCTCGGCGAGCAACGCGTCGAGCGCCGTCTCGCTGCTGCCGTTGTTGGGCTGCGTGACGAACGCCTCGATCTCGGCGCGGTGACTGTAGAACTCGGTGCGCGGGTTCAGCGTCACGTCCGGCTCGCCCGGATCGCCGTCACGCAGGATGACGAGCCCGCTTGACGGCACTACCTGCGGCAACACCTCGTTGCGCCTGACTGTTGCGCCCGGCACGCGCTGCACCTGCTCGAACAGCGTCGAGAGAACCTGCTCTCGCTTCGACACGCCGGCTTCTCCGTCACGTCGCCAGGATGTAGGCGGGGATGTCGCGGGCGGTGGCGCGGTCGGCGTCGGGCGGACCGGCGGCGGTGCCGTTGGCATCGACAATCGCCGCCAGCATGCCCTGCAGGGACGGATTGCAGCGGTATTGGCGGAGCGCGCGCACGGTGATCGCCGCGACCTTGACGCCCACGCCGTCGCGGTCGACGACGATGCCGGACAGCGTTTCCACCAGCGCCTCGATGGCGTCGCAGATCAGCGCGGCTTCCGGGTGCTGCCGCCGGAGCTCCAGGGCGGCGAGCCATGCCGCGGCCTCGACCAGGCGCTGCCGGCCATGCCGGGTGTTCGGGATGTTGCCGTCAATCATGTCGTGTCTCCTCTGCAGGCCACCCCCGCAGCACCAGCTGCGGCAGGGCGGTGAGCCATTTCTGAGCGGCGCCGTCGACGTCGAGACGCTTTCGCACGCTGACCTGCGGCACCAGCACGAAGATCGGCACCATGGTGCGACCGGCGAGCCGGGTGAACGCGGCGCCTCTTGATCTCCCGACATTCGGCGCTGCCCTGCCGCCCCGGGTCAGCCGGGCACCGTCGGCCACCAGCAGGCTCGGCCGGCCCCGGCGATAGACGAACCTGAGCCGCATGCCGTGGATGCGCTCCCAGCTGCCGGGGGTGATCTTCCGTCGGCCATCGCCGAACCGGCCGGCCGCCGGCATCGGGATGGCGAGGAACAGGCCCTGTTTCGAACGGATGGTTGCGCCTTCGGCATAGAGCCGGACGAGGCCGGGCGCCTTCGACCAGACGTAGCCGGCGGCACCGAGGCTGGGCTGGCCCTTCGGATAGACCTCGCCGCGCCAGGTGTTGGCGAGGCGAGTACCGAGACCGGCGCCGGTGATCTGGAGCCGGAGCTCGGTCTTGAGGCCGGCGCTCGCTGCCCGGACGCCGGCCGTCACGGCCTTCTCGGCCGCGCGCAACTCGGCCTGCAACAGCGCGTTCAAATCGCCTTGAAGGGCGGCTTGAAGCCTCATTGCGGCCGTGCCTCTATCGTCCAGATCAGCCGGCCGCCGTCGCGCTTCGGCTGGCCCTGGATGAGATAAGTCTCGGCCTCGACCACGAGCCGATCGCCGGCCTTGGGGGCTGCCACCTCGCTGAGACGAACGTCGAACACGGCCGTCGTCGTGCTCAGCCGGGAGTCGCCGAACTCCAGCACCGCATCCGGCAGACGCCGAACCACCCGCACCGCCACGCCATTGCCCCCCTCGGGGAGATAGACGGCATCCCGGCCGAGGTTGGGATCGGCGAACAGCACATCGATCGCCGCGGCGAAGGCGTTCTCCACCGGCTCACGTCCCGGCCGGGGTGACGGCGCCGAGCCTCATCTTCACCGTGCCGCTCGGGTTGGCAGCCGCGGAGACGGCGACACCGACGCAGACCTGCGCGGTGGCGGTCTTGTTGACGACCTTGCTGGTCGCGTCCCAGAACAGCCGGTCGCCGGCATCGATCGAGAGCGCCGAGGTCTTGGCGATCTCGACGACGCCCTCGGTGAGGATCTCCGCTTCCGTGCCCTCGGCGGCATCGGCCTGGGCGATCCCGAACAGGGTGCCGATCAGCACCCCCTGGCCGGAGGTGACGCCGCCCGAAGGCGCGGTGACGCTGATGGAACGTCCTGGTGCAACATAGGTCTTCATGAGGATCTCCATTGAACGAACAAGGGCGACACGGAAGGCCGCCCGGATCACGGTGACAAAAGCGAAGGAACTTCGATTTTGAACCGGGCGAGGGGGGGATCGCCGGGATTACAGCGCGACACCCGGATTGCGGTGCATGCCGCGCCAGTCGATCGCCTTGGCGCCGAAGTCGAGGCGGGCCTTGATCTCGAGGCCGTCGACGTCGAAGCCGATCCGGGTCTCGATGAAGACGCCGTCCTGGCCCTCGAGGTAGGCGTATTCGATGGTGTCGATCGCCGACGGGCTGGCGAACAGGTACCACGGCACCGCGCCCGAGGCCGGGTCGAGGCGCGGCTCGGCGATGATGCTGAGCGAGCGGATCGAGGCCGGCACGACGTTGGCGGGCGTCGCCGGCACCAGGTTCTGGGCGATCAGCTGCTCGGCGGTGAGCTCGAGGGACGACGGCACGACGAGGAAGGCAGGGCGGATGTTGAGCACGGTCCTGCCGTCGAGGCCGGTCTGTTTGGCCATCGCGGCGCGCGCCTTGCCGAGGCTGGCGACATCGAGTGCGGTGCCGGTGGCGGCCAGGTTCCTGTGGTTGGCGTGGAACAGCGCCACCCCGTCGGCCATGGCCGGGTTGGACGTGACGATGCCCCAGACGACGTCGCTCTCCAGCGTCGCCGCGGCGGTGCCGAACAAGGACGGCACCCGGGTGAAGGCATCCAAGTCATCGTTGATGATGACCTGACGGGTGATCCCGATCACCTTCCCCCACGTCTCGACCCGGTAGCGCTCCTTGCCTTCGCCGATGGTCCCGCGCTTGAACTCGCCCGCCTCGTTCACCTTCTCCAGCTGCGGCGCCTCGCCGAGCTGGACGCGGTGCATGTCCTTGAAGTCGGCCGCCGTGGCCCGTCGCGCGATCGGCTGGAAGGTCCGCGGTGCGGCCTCGTAGGCATCGCGCAGCGTCTTGTTGGTCACCGCGGCCAGGATGTGCGGGAAGTCGGAGGCGGTGTGCAGCGCCCGGGTCGCGATCTCGTCGCGGGACAGGCCGCGCATCCGCATCCCTTCGCCTTCGAGGAAGGCGCGCGCCATCTCGATGAGCGAATACCCGCGCCAGTCGCGAGCCGGCTCGCTCAAGGCGTAGCGGTGCGGATCGAACCGGTGCAGGAGCGCGGTCTCGACCGCGACTTTGCGTGTCTGCCGCTCATCCAGGTCACCGAGGCGGATGTGCGGCCGGGTCTCGATCCGCGCATCGCGCAAGGCGGCTTGGTCGATGAGCCGGCTACGGGCCAGATCGAGCGTCACCCCGTCGCGGACCAGAACGTCGGCGACCGTCGGCTCGAGGCCGAGCTTGCGGGCCGCGTCATAGATGCCGGCGACGCGGGCGCGCTCCTCGGCGACAATGCGACGGGCGATGTCGGCGGTGGCATCGGCTGCGGCTTCCGCATTCCGGAGCGGCGGCCGTTCCGGGCGATCGACGGGATTGGCCTCGCCGTGGTTCGCAGGAGCGGCCGTCGCGGCTGCCTCGATGGTGTCGCTGGTCACGGTGTCCTCGCTGGTCATGATGGGCGCATCGGTGCGGCTGTCGGCCGCCGGCTTCGGCTGATCCATGGCTCCGGTCTCCGGTTGGTGGGCGGCGGCCGCCCGGTGGATGAGATGGCAGGGGGCGAGATCCTGGCGAGCGCGAAAGCCGGCGGCCTGATCGGCGCCGATCGGCACCGCCGAGAGCTCCAGCGGCTGCCAGTCGATCGCCCGCCACAGCGGAACCTGGCCGTCGTGGTCGATCACCTCGTAGGCGCGCACGGCGTAGCCGACCGAGACGCTGCGGATGATGCCGGCGCGCACGTCCTGCCACAGCGGCTCGACGTCCTCGCGCTCCGAGAAGCGGACGACAGCGCGGCCTTCAAGGGCGTCATCGGCCTCGGCGATCCACGCCCGCTCGACCACGCCCAGCACATTCAAGAGGTTGTAGGCGCCGTGCGCGTTCAACAGCGGCGCCCCGGCGTTGAGCCGGGAGAGATCGACGTGCGCGGGCTCCAGCGACAGCACCTCGTCGTAGCGCCGGCCGGTGAACGGATCACGCCGCGGAACCGGTACGCCGGTCGACCACAACACCTCGACGGTGCGCGCCTCGGCATCGATCGTCTCCGGCTGCAGGCGCGCATCGGCGCGGGTCTGCAGCGGCAGATCAATCAGGCTGTCTGAGAGCACGTGATTGGTCTCCATCGTGGGGGTTGGTGGTAGGATTCGGCGATGACGCCGGCATCCGAAGCGCATTGCGAGCAACTCGGGACCACAGCGCCCCGCCTGTGCCGGGACTGTCTGTTCTGGTTCGACGGCGGTGGCGCAGCCTGCGCCCGTTGCGGCTCGAAACGGGTAATTTCTCACCCCGAACTCGGCGAACTCGCGATCGCGCACATCGATTGCGACGCCTTCTACGCCGCGGTCGAGAAGCGGGACGATCCGACGCTCAAGGACAAACCGGTGATCGTCGGCCATGCTGGTGGTCGCGGCGTGGTGACCACCGCCTGCTATGTCGCCCGCCGTTTCGGCCCGCGCTCGGCGATGCCGATGTTCAGAGCGCTGCAGCTCTGTCCCGACGCCGTGGTCATCCCGCCGAACATGGAGAAGTACCGCCGCGTCAGCCGGCAGATCCGCGCCATCCTGGAAGTGGCGACCCTGATGATCGAACCGGTCTCCCTAGACGAAGCCTACCTCGATCTGTCGGCCGGCATCCGGCGATGCGACGCCTTGCCGGCGACGCTGCTCGCGGGCATCGCGCGGACGGTCGAACGCGACATCGGCATCACCGTTTCGATTGGGCTCAGCTGCAACAAGTTCCTCGCCAAGCTCGCATCCGACCTCGACAAACCGAGAGGGTTCGCAGTGATCGGCCGCGCGGAGGCAAAGGCATTCCTCGCGCCGCTGTCGGTGCGGAAGGTCCTCGGTGTGGGTGCGGCGACCGCCGAAAAGCTGGAAGCGATGGGCGTCGCTACCATTGGCGAGCTGCAGGCGGTGCCGGCGTCGCAGCTCGTCGCCCGGTTTGGCAAGTTCGGCCGACGACTGGCGCAGTTCGCCCGCGGCGAGGATGATCGCGCGATCACCCCGTCGCGACCGGCCAAGAGCATTTCGGCCGAGACCACCTTCCGCACGGACCTGCGCGCCTTCGAACCTCTTGCCGAGGCCCTACGGCCCCTTGCCGACCGGGTCGCCGATCGCCTAAAGCGGGCCGGTGTCGGCGGCCAAACCGTGGTCCTCAAGCTCAAGACTTCCGACTTCCAGGTTCTCACCCGCAATCATCGCCTCACCGATCCGACCCAGAGAGCGGGTGTCATCGCCTCGGCGGCGGTCCCGCTGCTGCGACGCGAGGCCGACGGTCGGGCGTTTCGGCTGATCGGCATCGGGGTCGCCGATCTCTGCCCCGCCCGCGAGGCGGACCCGCCCGATCTGTTCGCGGCGATCACTCGCTAGGCTCCGGGCTATCCGCGGCCGGCTTCGCGGCGCCGGTCTTGGTGGCCTTGCGCGGATCGGTGTCGAGGACGATGCCGAGGCGATCGAGTTCGGCGTTGGTGGCGCCGATCTCGGCCAGCACGTGGGCCGGGTCGTAGCCCTGCCGCGCGATCGCTTCCTTGAGCGTCATCAGCCCGGCGCGGACGGCGAGGATGTCGGCCTGGATGTCTTTGAGCGGATCGACCGCCTCGAACCGCGGCGCGGTCCATTCGGCATCGATCGTGCCTTCGGGCAGGGCGCCGATGGCCTGCCCCGTTGCAACGAAGCGCTGCCACACCGGCCGGCACAGCCCCGGCACCAGCAGCTGCCATTGCAGCGCCTCCATCCGGCGGCGAAACTCCAAGAGCCCGGCGCGGATCGAGGAGTAGTTGACCTGGGACAGATCGCCGGTGAGCAGCTCGTAGGTCAGCCCCACCCCGGCGGCGATCGCGTGCAGCTGGACGCGCATGTACTCGGCGTAGCCGCCGGCATGCGACGGCGTGGCGAACTTCACGTCCTTGCCGGGGGCGAGGTACTCGATCATCCCCGGCTCGAAGCTCTCGACCCGCCGGCAGTCGGCGTCGGCCGATGCCCGGCCGAGGGTCTCCTCGTCGTCCGAGCCGGTGACGAAGGCGGCGAAGCAGGCCTCGATCTTCTTGCGCACCAGCTCGGCGTCGTCGTAGTCGTCGAGATCGCGCAGCTTGAGGATCACCGGGGCGAACCACGGCACGCCGCGGACCTGGCCCGGGCGCAGGCGATCGAACAGGTGCAGCACCGAGGCCGCCGGCACCGGCTGGCTGACGAGCGCGGCGCGGCGGAACATCGCGACCTCGCCGGGATGCACCGGGTAGAGCCAGTAGGCGCGGCGCCGGCCCAGGGCATCGAACTCGACGCCCTGGACCACAAAGCCGCCGCCCGGCAGTTCGTCGGTCTTGCCAGCGTCCAGATGATCCGGCTCGAGGAGCTGCAGTTGCAGCGGGACGGCCAAGCCGTCCTCGATCCGCCGCTCGCGGATGCGCACCAGGCACTCGCCGCTCTCGACCATGGCGCGGACGATCAACGCCTGCAGGCCGGAGAAGTCGGTCAAGCCATCGGCATCGCAGGTCTCGGCGAAGCGGGCCCAAAGCTGATCCGCCGCCGCGTTGCCCTTGGCGTCACCTGAGCGGGCACGCGGCAGGATGCCGGTGCCGACCAGGTTGCTGACCACCGCCTGCACCGCCTTGGCGGCATACGGGTTGTTGCGGACCAGATCGCGTGTCCGGTCGCGCAAGCGTGCGATGGCGGTGCCGATCTCGGCGTTGGCGCTGGTGCCGGCGACCACCCAGCCCTCGGTCCGCCGGCCGATGCGCGCACCCTCGTAAGCGCGGGCGAGCATCGCGAGGCCTGCGCGCGCCTGCGCCCGGCGCAACGCTGCCGCCGGCGCCACCAGGCCGATGGCGCGATCGAGAAGGTTCATGCTTTGAGCGTCCGATCAGCCCTTACGGAAACTGGCGAGGCTGCACCGCGGTTTCGGGGCACCGGCCGCCGCCGCCATCTCGCTCTCGATCGTCCTGATTCGGCGGATCAGGTCGGATTCGGAGCCGTATTCGACGGTCTTGCCGTCATAGCTCACGCGCAAGGTGCCGGACGCATACGCTTTCCTGAGGCCGTCCAATTCCGCTTGCGTCCAGGTCATCGACGGGCCTCTCCTTATCGTCGCTGCAGCCAGTTCCGCGGCCGACCTCCCAGCCAGCGGGACGAGATCGCGCGCCGACCCGGGTCCCGATCGGCGCGCGTTGTTTGATCGGCAGTCTCCGGCACCCTTACCGTTCCCGGTTTCGGCTCCATGCCGACCCCCAACTGCATCTCGAACTCGCGCCACTTGCGCTCGGACCAGCGGTCGGCGCCGGCGATCCAGGCGGCGGCGCGGGCATACACCCGGCAGTCGAGTACTTCGTTGCGTTCGCGCAGCTTCTGCCATTCGAGGCGGGTGAAGCCGCGGCGGGTCTTGATCGTCATCAGCTGCTCGGCGACCAACTGCTTCACCCACTCGGCCTCGACCTGCCGGGGAAGATGGATGAAGCCGGCCGGATGACGGGCGTCCTCGCCCGGCGACGCCGCCGACCGCAGGAACCGGTAGGTCTCGCTCTTGAAGGTGGCCACGGCCACCGTCCACAGCTTGGCACCGCGGCGGATCTTGCGGCCACCTTCGGTGGCATCGACGTAGGACGGCCCGATCACCGGCGCCGGGCGGCTGAAGCCGTCGACACCCTTGACCGCGACCACCTGGCCCGAGCCCATCCGCCGCGCCCAGGTGTAGACCGCCGGCGCCTCGTAGCCGGTGTCGATCGCCAGCCGGCCGAGGCCGATCTCGCTGCCGCCGGCGTGCGGCCAGGTCTGGCCGAGCAGTTCGGCGAGTGCCGCCCAAGCCTCGGGCTTTTCCGGCCCGCCATTGATGACGACGTGATCGATCAGCCAGCTTTCGAGGCCACGGCCCCACGCCCAGATCGAGACCTCGATACGATCGCGCTGGACGTCGGCGCCGGCGGTGAGAAAGAGGCCGCCCGGCGGCACGGCGCCGATCCGATACTCCTCGCGCCGCTCGTAGAGGCGCAGCCAGTCGGGCGCCTCGCCGGTCTCGGCCCAGGTCTCGCCCAGCACGGTGTTGATGAAGGACCTCTTCGCCTCGTCCGAGGACTGGCATGCCTCCCACTCCCGCGCGATCCGCTCCCACGACAGCCAGCCGACCGGCGAATAGAGGCTGGAGAGATGGAAGCCGATCGAGAGCGGATCGACCGGTGTCGCCGTCGGCCGCCACTGCCCTTGGCTCAGCATCGCCGTCTTGTGATGCTCGGCGATCGACCGCTCGCAGCCTTCGCAGACGTAGGCCGCCGTCTCGGGCTTACCCTTCCGCCAGCGCAGACGTTCGAAGATCAGGAATTGGGGGTGTCCGCAGTGCGGACAGGGCACGAAAAACCGCCTCTGGTCCGAGGCCTCGTATTCGCGTTCGATCCTTGATAAGCCCTTGATCGTCGGTGTCGAGGCGAGGAACACCTTGCGCCGCCATGAGAACGTCCGCGTCCGCGCCTCGGCGAGCGCCACCGGATCGCCCTCGTCGTCGGCCGACGGCGGGTAGGCGTCGACCTCGTCGAGGAACAGGTAGCGCACCGGCATCGAGCGCAGGCCGACGGCCGAGTTGGCGCCGGTCAGCACCAGAATGCCGCCGGGGAACTCCTTCGACAGCACGGTGTTACCGCTATCCCGTGACCGCGCCGGCGCCACCTTCTCGCGCAAGCTCGGGCTCTCCTCGATCAGCGGGTCGATGCGCTGCTGCGAGAAGCGCTTGGCGAGTTCGACCGATGGCTGCACCGCCAGCATCGGCCCCGGCGCGTGGTGGATGACATAGCCGATCCAGTTGCACCCGCTCTCGCTAGCGCCCAGCTGCGAGCCCTTCATGAACACGACCCGCTGCGCCGCATGCCGCGGGCTGAGCGCGTCCATCAACTCCTGCAGATACGGCGTCCGGCTGGTTCGCCACGGCCCGGCCTCGTTGGCGCCGCGCGGGCTCAACACCCGATGCCGATCGGCCCACGCCGAGACGGTGAGATCGGGATCGGGCGTCAGCCCCTCGCGCCAGGCGCGCAGCAGATCGGGCGCGCCGTCGAAGGCAAACGGGCCTTCCGGCGCGTGCGCCAGCGCCTCAAGCATGGCGCTACCCCAGTTCCGGCCGGACCTCGGCGAGCTCGCCCAGGTGCCGGCGAACATGCGCGTCGAGCACCGTCTGCATCGCGTGCGGATCGAGGCCCAGCTCGGCCGCCATCATCGCGGCGACCCGTGCCGGCCAGCCGGCCCAGGCGTCGCGTTCCTGCCGCGCCAGCCGGAACACCATCGCCACCGCACGCGCGCGGTCGACCAGCTCGCCCTTCAGCTTCTGCAGCCGCATCTTGCGTTCCTGCGCCTTCAGCACCTCGTTGGCGGTGCGCGCCTGCAGGTACGGTTAGCGTCCACGGAGATGGTGGAATTTGTCGGTGAGCGGCGCGCCGGAGCG
>CAYNYW010000055.1:0-11092 GCA_964401555.1 uncultured Defluviicoccus sp. | reverse complement strand
TCCGCCACCCCGGACGGGCGCGCCCAGACCGTGCGCGACATCGATCGCTGGCACGGCGAGCGCAAGCCGCCCTTCAACCGCGAGCACGTCTGGCGCCGGCGCATGAATCCGGAGCTGGCGCACATCGGCTATCACTTCGTCATTTACATCAACGGCGCAACGGCCACCGGACGCCACATGGACGAGATCGGCGCCCATGCGCGGGGCGCGAATTTCGACTCGCTTGGCATCTGCCTCATCGGCACCAGCCGCTTCCGCGCCGCGCAATGGCATTCGCTCGCCGAGCTGGTGACGCTGCTGCTGGCGGTGCGCTGCCCGGGCGCGCGCGTGCTCGGCCATCGCGACCTGCCCGGGGTGGCCAAGGCCTGTCCAGGCTTCGATGTCGCCGGCTGGCTGCCCGACATGAAGGCGCCACCGGATCACTTGCTGGAGGCAACCCCATGACTCAGAACGCGAGCATCCTGGCGGCGCTCAAGGCGAGCATGCGCCCGGACCAATGGCAGGCCCTGCTCGCCGAGCTGCGCGCCAAGACCGAGCGCGACTACCGGCGCGGCTATGGCGACGGTCTGGCCGATGGCGAGCAGCGCAGCGCGCCTCCCCCGCGCCCGCTCGTCTCCGACGAGGCGCTCGCCACGCTGCGCGGCGCGCTGCGCTCGGGCACAGTGCGCCTGGGAGTTTTCATCACCACGGTTTCCGCGGCCCTGCTCGACGAGGGCGTGCGCGCCCAGGTGGTGGAGCTGCTCGGCCCGCGCGCTTATCCGGCGCTCGGCATCGCCGCCGGGCTCGCCATGCTCGTGCAGCGCGTGCGCACCGTCATGAGCCTGCGCGCGCGCGGCGCGAGCGCGTCCGAACGCACCGGGGAGGCACCGCATGCATGACGTGGCGATCACGATCGGATTGTGGGAGGCGCTCGGGGCGATCCTGAGCGGGGCCGGCGTGTGGATGGCGACGTTCTGGCGGATCTGGAAAGTCCAGACCGACCGGCAGCAGGCGGCGCTGGACAAGCGCTTCGCCGACCGCGATCGGCTCGACGACACCCGCATCAACGATCTGGAGCGCGTGCGCAACGCCGCCTCGGGCAAGTGGGAGTCCTCGTTCGCGGAGCTCCTTCGCCGCAACGACCAGCAGGACGATGCCATCGCCGCCCTGCGCGATCGCCTGACGCGCGTAGAGGTGGCCGTCGAGCATCTGCCGAGCGCCCATGACATCGCCGAAATCGGCACGCGCATCGAGCACGTGGCCGGCCAGCTCGATGGCTTCCGGAATTCCCTCGAAGAGGCGGTACACGGCGTCGAGCGCCAGGTCGAGGTGATCCAGCAATACCTGATCAACCGGGGGGGCGGCCAATGAGTTTTGCCGCGATACTTGCGGCCGATCGCCGGCTGGTGCTGCTGCGGCTGCTGGCCGAGGCGCCAGGCTACTCGGCCAACGCCTACCTGCTGCAGAACGCCCTCGGCGCATTCGGGCATCATGTCGCGGCCGATGCGCTGCGCGCCGAGCTCGTCTGGCTCGCCACCCAGGGCCTGGTCGACATCGATACCCTGGCCGAGACCGTGATCGCCACCCTTACCGAGCAGGGTCTCGACGTGGCCGCCGGTCGCACTGCGCACGAGGGCGTCAAGCGGCCCCTCCCTGGCCGCTGAGCGGATGGGCCGCAAGAGTGCCATCGTCCAGCTCGACCCCGCCATCCGCGAGGCGGTGGATGCCGCGATCCGTGAGGGGCGCGCGACGCTGGCGCAGATCGTCGAGCTGATCCGCAGCATGGGCGGCACGGCCTCGGTCACCAGCGTGCATCGCTACCGGCGCAGCGCCGAGCAACAGATGCAGCGCTGGCGCGACGCCCAGGAAGTCGCGAAAGTCTGGATCGGTCGCCTGGAGACCGAGAAAAACGGCGATGTCGGCCGGCTGCTCAGCGAAATGCTCAAGACATTGGCCTTTCAGGTCGCCGGCGAGATGGGCGAGGGCGAGCTGCAGAGTGCCAAGGACGTGATGATGCTCTCCGCGGCGCTGCGCAACGTCGGCGCCTTCGATGCCGTGAATCTAGACCGCGAGCTCAAGATCCGCAAGGAGGTGGCCGCCCAGGCCGCCGCCGCGGCCGACAAGGTGGTGCGCAAGGGCGGGCTGTCGAGCGAGGCGGCCGCGGAGCTACGCCGCGCCATCCTCGGGGTGGCCTGATGGGGACACCCCGGCCCACGATCGGCGATCGCGTCATCGTCATCTACGGCGATGACGAGCCCGAGATCAACGGCACGCGCATCCATCCGGCCATCGTCACGCGCGTCTGGACGCCCCACACCATCAACGTGCGGGTGCTGACCGACGGTGCTGCGGTGGAATGGCTGCGCGCCGTGCCGCACGAGAGCGTCGCCGACCCGGGCGCCCGGCGCTGGAGCCGGCAGGCATGAATGCCCCTGCGGCTGCGCTACAGCCCCGTGGCGGCCCGATCGCGACCTGGGCAATACCTGACCATTACCCAAACGATACGCGCGCCCCAGGAGCCCGGCAATGAGCGGCGCGCCCGATCCGCTGCAGGTCCTCTCCGGCCCAGCCGCCGCGGATGCCCCGCCGCCGGCGCTGCTGCCCTACCAGCAGCGCTGGGTGGCCGACCAGGCGCCGCTCAAGGTGGCGGAAAAATCCCGCCGCATCGGCCTCACCTGGGCCGAGGCCGCCGACGACGTGCTGATTGCTAGCCAAGCCGAGCCGAAGGGTGCCAACGTGTTCTACATCTCCGCGACCCAGGACATGGCGCTCGAATACATCGAGGCCGTGGCGATGTGGGCGCGGGCGTTCGATGCGGCGGCCGCGCAGATCGAGGAGGGCGTGTTCGACGACGGCGAGCGCGAGATCAAGACCTACCGCGTCGATTTTCCCCGCGCCGGCCATCGCATCGTGGCGCTGTCGAGCCGCCCCGCGAACCTGCGCGGCAAGCAGGGCGTGATCGTCATAGACGAGGCGGCGTTCGCGCCGGACCTGCAGGGGCTGCTCAAGGCCGCCATGGCCATGCTCATGTGGGGCGATCGCGTGCGCGTCATCAGCACCCACAACGGCGAGGCCTCGCCCTTCAACGACCTGGTGCAGGAGATCCGCGCCGGCCGCCGCGCCGGCTCCGTGCATCGCATCACCTTCACCCAGGCCGTCGAGGAGGGGCTGTATCGGCGCGTCTGCCTGCGCAAGCGCATCGCCTATTCGGCGACCGCGGAGGCCGAATGGGTGAGGAGCGTGCGTGGCTATTACGCCGACGATGCGGCCGAGGAACTGGACGTCATCCCCTCCGCCGGCTCTGGCACCTATCTCACCATGGCGCTGATCGAGGCGCGCATGAGCCCCGCCACGCCGCTGGTGCGCGGGCGCTGGCCATCCGAGTTCGCGCTGCTTCCGGCGCATCTGCGCGAGGCGGAAATCCGCGCCTGGTGCGAGGAGGAGCTGGCCCCGGCGCTGCGCGAACTGGACCCCGAGCTGCCGCACGCCCTCGGCGGGGACTTCGGGCGCCTGGGCGATCTATCGGTGGACGTGATCCTCGCCGAGGGCAAGGACCTGGTCAGCCGCTGCCGGCTGGTGGTCGAGCTGTCCAATTGCCCCTTCGAGCAGCAGCGCCAGATCCTGTTCTACATCGGCGAGCGGCTGCCGCGCTTCCGCGCCGCGGCGCTCGATGCCACCGGCAACGGCGCCTATCTCGCCGAGGTGGCGGCGCAGCGCTTCGGCTCGCGCGTCGAGCAGGTCAAGCTTTCGGATGCCTTCTACCTCGATCACTGGCCGCGCTGCCGCGCGGCGCTGCAGGACGAGACCCTGACCGGCCTGCCGCGCGATGCCCAGATCCGCGATGATCTGCGCGCGGTGCGCCTGATCGACGGGGTGCCGAAGCTGCCGCGCGCCTCGACCCAGGTGGCCGACGGCCCGAAGCTGCAGCGCCACGGCGATGCCGCGATTGCGCTGCTGCTGGCGCATTACGCCATCAAGCGCGAGGCCGTGCCGATGGAATTCCGCACGCCAGGCCGGCCGCGCGCCTCGACGTACATGGCTGACTACCTCCTATGACCGACGAGATCGTCAAGACCCCGGAAGTGCGCGAGATCGCCTCGGTGTCGCGCGACATCTTCACGATGCCGCTCAACGGCATCCTGCTCAACCAGGACGATACGCTGCTCAGCCGCGGCGGCGGCAAGGGGCTGAAGCTCTACGACGAGATCGAGCGCGACGCCCATGCCTATGCCGTGCTGCAGAAGCGCAAGATGGCCGTCATTGCACGCCCGTGGGACGTGATGCCGGCCTCGCAGAGCCGGCGCGACAAGCAGGCGGCGGATCTGGTGCGCCGCGCGATCGAGGCTATCCAATTCGACCGCGTCTGCGCGGATCTGCTCGATGCGACGCTCAAGGGGTTCGCGATCGCCGAGGTCATGCCGGCGGTGCGCGAGGGCGCCTGGATGATCGCCGACGTGAAGCCGCGCGACCAGCGCCGCTTCGTGTTCGACATCGATGGCCGCCCGCGCCTGCTGACACAGACGGCCATGAGCGAGGGCGAGGAGTTGCCGGCGCGCAAGTTCGTGGTCCACCGGTTCGGCGCCAAGGACGGCTCGCCCTATGGGTTGGGCCTGGGCTCGCGCCTGTTCTGGCCGGTGTGGTTCAAGCGCCAGGACATGAAGTTCTGGCTCGTCTTCGCCGACAAGTTCGGCTCGCCGACGACGGTGGGCAAGTATCCGGTCGGGTCCCAGCCGACCGAGCAGGACAAGCTGCTGCAGGCGCTGGAGGCGATCGCCCAGGAGGGGCGGATCATCATCCCCGAGGGCATGCTGATCGAGTTGCTGGAGGCGCAGCGCTCCGGCGCCGGGGACTTCTACGAGCGACTAGCGCGCTACTGCGACGAGCAGATCAGCGAGACGGTGCTCGGCGAGACCATGACCACGAGCGCCCAGAGCACCGGGCTGGGCTCGAACCAGGCATCGGTGCACAACGAGGTGCGCACCGAGCTGGCCCAGGCCGATGCCGATCTGTTGAGCGACACGCTCAATGCCACGCTGGTGGCCTGGCTCGTCGACTGGAACATGCCCGGCGCCGGCTACCCGAAAATCTATCGCGATTTCCGTGAGCCGGAGGACACCAACGAGCTCGCCAAACGCGACCAGATCCTCGTGCAGATGGGCTGGGAACCCTCGGAGCAATACATTCAGGATACCTATGGCGAGGGCTGGACCAGGGCGCAGCCGCCCGCTGGCCGCGCGCCGGCAGCGAACGTTCCGGCGCCGGCGGCGCAATTTGCCGCCCCGCCCGAGGACGGCCCCGATACGCCGCAGCTGCAGGCGGCGCAGCTCGCCCGCGAGGCCGCCCCCGCGCTCGGCCAGGTGATGAGCGCCCTGCAGCGCATCATCGATCGGGCGCAGAGCCTGGAGGCGCTGCGCGACGATCTGATCGCCGCCTATGGCCACCTGCCGATCGAGGATCTGCAGGCGGTGATGAGCCGCGCCTATGCCGCCGCCGACGCGGCCGGGCGTTTCGATGTGGCCCGCGGCGAGTAAAACCAACCCGGGTTAATCCCGTCGCCGGGCGTGGCGGCGCCATCATCGCCGCCATGCTCAACGCCATCGAGATTTTTCGCGCCGGGCGGCATACCGCCCTGTCCGGCGATACGCTGGAGTTCTCCGCATCCGATCTCGCCGCCGCCGCCCGGGCCTACGACCCGGCGAAGTGGCGCGCGCCGCTCGTCATCGGCCATCCCCAGCTCGATGCGCCGGCCTATGGCTGGGTCGATGCGCTGGAGTACGCCGGGGAGCGCCTCCAGGCCACGCCGGCCGAACTCGATCCCGCGTTCGCCGAGGCGGTGCGCGCAGGTCGCTACCGCAACGTCAGCGCATCGTTCTACCTGCCATCCGCGCCCGCCAACCCCGCACCCGGGAGCTATTACCTCCGGCACGTCGGCTTCCTGGGCGCCCAGCCGCCGGCAGTGCGCGGGCTCAAGCCGGTGCAGTTCGCCGCCGCCGGGACGGCCGATGTCGTCACCGTCGAATTTGCCGCGATGCCCGTCTGGTCCATGGCGCGGATCATGCGCTCGCTGCGCGACTGGCTGATCGGCAAAGAGGGCATCGAGCAGGCCGACGCCGTCATCCCGGCCTATGCCGTCGAGGAGATCGAGGCCGCCGCCCGCCAGCCCGATGGCGAAGACGCCGCCGCCACCAGTTTTGCTGCACCCCCCAGTCAGGAGGATGTGATGTCAGACGCCGATCGCGCCCGCCTCGCGGAGCTCGAAACCGAAAACAACCGCCTGCGCGCCGAGTCCGAGCAGCGGCTAGCCGCTGCCCGGCACGAGGCGAACGCAAGCTTCGCCGAATCGCTCGTCAACGCCGGGCGCCTGCCGCCCGGTCACCGTGCGGCGGTCGTGGGCTGCATGGATCTGATCGCCGCGCACACCGAGGCGATCGCCTTCGCCGAGGGCGAAGCCCCGCGCGCGCCGATCGAGGCCTTCCGCGCGTTTCTGTCGGCGCTACCAGTGCAACTGCAGACGGGAGAATTCGCCGCCGGCGCGGCCGAAAACGGGCATGCCGTAGCCGCCTTCGCGGCCCCGCATGGCTACAGCGTCGACGCGACCGCCGCCGAGTTGCACGCCCGGGCGCTCGCCTACCGAAAAATCCACCCCGATACCGATTACCTGGCCGCCGTCGCGGCCGTGCAAGGAGCCTGAGACATGAGCTATCAGTCGACCCCGATCCTTACCCTGACCGTGGCGCTCACCGGCACCGTGGCGGCCCATCGCTTCGTCACCGCGGCCGGCGCGCAGGCCGGCGCCGATGCCAACACCCTGGGTGTCGCGCGCAGCGCCGGCGTGTCCGGCGACAAGATCCCCGTCGACGTGCTCGGCACGAGCATCGTCGAGGCCGGCGCGGCAGTCGCCGCCGGCGCGACGCTGGAATCCGACGCCTCGGGCCGGGGCGTGACCTGGGCCACCTCCGGCGGAAAGGTCGGCATCGCCCTGCAGGCGGCCGCCGGCGCCGGCGAGATGATCGAAGTGCTGCTGCTGCCCAACGCCTGATAACGCCACCTGAACAGGAGATAACCATGCCTCAAATGACCCCCGCCCAGGCGCGCGTCATCGATCCGATCCTGAGCACCGCCGCCCAGGGCTACCAGAACGCCGATTTCGTCGGCATGAACCTCTTCCCCTATGTGCCGGTGCCGCAACGCGGCGGCAAGATCATCAGCTTCCGGCGCGAGGATTTCCGCCTCTACGCCACCGGCCGCGTGCCCGGCGCGAACACCAAGCGGGTGCAGTTCGGCTACGACAGCGGCTCCTATGCGCTGGAGCAGCATGCCCTGGAGGGCGTGGTGCCGTTCGAATTGATGGACGAGGCGAACACGGTGCCCGGCATCGACCTCGGGCGCGGCGCCGTGCAGAAGACGCAGGACATCATCGGCCTGCGGCTGGAGAAGGCCCAGGCGGATCTCGCGACGACGGCCGCCAACTATGCCGCCTCCAACAAAGTGACGTTGTCCGGCACCAGCCAATGGTCGGATTTCTCGGGCACTTCGAACCCGGAAAACGATATCGAGGTGGCGAAAGAAGCCATCCGGTCGCAGATCGGCAAGCGCCCCAACGTCGCCGTCATGGGCGCCGCCGTGTGGGCCAAGCTCAAGCAACACCCGAAGATCATCGATCGCATCAAGTACACCGGCCGCGACTCCGCCACGCCGGAGCTGGTGGCGGCGCTGTTCGGTGTGAGCCGGGTACTGATCGGCGACGCCCTCTACGAGACCGCCGCGGGCGCGCTGGCCGATGTCTGGGGCAAATTCGTCGTCATCGCCTATACCGAGGTCGGCGGCATCGCCGACATGGGCCGGCCGACCTTCGGCTATTCCTACCGCTTGCGCGGCTACCCGATCGTCGAGCAGGCCTACCAGGACCGCAACGCGAAAAGCTGGGTATACCCCGTCACCGACGAGGTGGCGCCGGTGATCGCTGGTGCCGCGGGCGGCTATCTGATCAGCGCGGCGGTGGCGTGATGGCGACGGTCAAAATCCTCCAGCCCGTGCGCCATGACGGGCTGGACATCGATCCGGACGAGGAACTGCCGATGCTCACCAATGAGCAGGCCGACCGCCTGGCCGCGGCCGGCGCGGCGGTGATCGTCGAGCGCGATGCCGAGCCGCAGCCCAAGGCCAGGGCCAAGGCCAAGGCCAACGAGTGACCTACGCCACCAAACAATCGATGATCGACGCGTTCAGCGAGCGCGAGCTCGCGGAGCTCACCGATGATGTCGCGCACGCCGTCATCGATGATGACGTGCTGGGCCGCGCGATTGCCCACGCCGACGATTTGATCGACTCGAAGTTGCGCGAGCGCTACACGGTGCCGCTCGCGAGCCCGCCCGCTGTGATCGTGGATTATGCCGGCGACATCGCCCGCTACCGCCTCTACGGCGACGCGGTGCCAGAGCTGGTCGAGGCGCGCTTCCGTGCGGCGGTTGCCTGGCTCAACGATGTCGCGCTCAGGCGCGCCAGTCTGCCTGCCGGATCACCCACTGCGGGGATGCCGCAGGGCACCGCACTCGATCGCACTTTCACCGGTGAGACGCTTGCCGATTACTAAGGAGCACACAATGACGCCGCTGAACCATTTCCGCCTTCTGCTCGCCACCGTCCTGGTGGCGGTGGCCATGCCGGCCTCGGCCACCTCGATGGCCGACTACCTCGAAAACAAGCTCATCGACTGGCTGCTGCGCGCCCAGACCTTCACCGCGCCGGCCACGGTCTACGTCGGCCTAGGTACCGCCGCCTGCTCGGACAGCTCCTTCGGCACCGAGGTATCGGGTGGCTCCTACGCCCGCGTCGGCGTGACGAGCTCTCTCGTCAACTGGGCCGGCACGCAGTCGGCGGGTAGTACAGCGGCATCAAGCGGAACCGGCGGCACGACGAGCAACAATAACGCCATCACCTTTCCGGCGCCGACCGCCAACTGGGGGAGCGTCACGCACTTCTTCATCGCCGATGCGTCGTCCAGCGGAAACCTGCTGTTCTGCGCCGCGCTGACGCAGGCCAAGACGATCAACAACGGCGACGCGGCGCCCTCCTTCGCATCTGCTGCGCTGACCATCCAGATCGACAACTGATGAGGCTCACCATGCGCTATCTGATCGTCATTGCCATGGCGGCGCTCGCCGCCGCCTGCGTGGCCCCGCCCGTCCAGCCCGTGGCCGGCGGCGCCACGCCCAGCAAACCCCTTGTCGTCGGCACGCTCGCCGCGGAGAACTCCCACGAGTGGCGTGCCGCGCCGGCCTGGACGCAGTTGATCGTGCTGCGCCACCGCGCCGCCCGCCTGCTCGACGAGCGGCGGATCGATCTCGCCGCCGCAAAGCGCATCCAGGTGCTGGCCGACGAGGCGCGCGGGCTGCTCGATGCCGCCGCCGCGGCCGATGCCGCGGCCGATACGGCGAAGGCCGCGGCCCTGCTCACCGAGGCGCAGTTGCGCCTCACCGATGCCACGCTACTGCTCGGAGGACAACGATGATCAACGTGATGCAGGCGCGCTCCCTCGCGCAGACCCTGGCGATGCTGACGAACATCGCGGTGCTCTCGGGCAAAGGCGACCCCGACAAGATCGAGCAGGCCCAGCAGCTCGCTAGCATCGTGATGCGGGCGGCCGACGAGGCCGCCGTTGCCGGCTCGGAGACGATCGATCTCGCCGCCGCATTGCGCGTGCTCGACGACATCGGCCGCGCCGAGCTGGACGCGGCGATCGGGCGGTCGGAAGGAAATCCGTAGGGTCGGCCCACGGGCTATTGAGAGGGGCCGGCGACGGCCCCGTTTTTCTAGAGGCGACGATGACGGGCGATATCCTGGCGGTGCTGCTGTCCTGGGCGGGCGTGCTCTCCGGCTACACGCCGCCGGCGCATCTGCCCGAGATCGTCATGGTGCCGAGCCGCGCGCTGCAGGAATGGGCTTGCGCCGGCGCCCCCTGCCAGGTACTCGGCTGGCATCCGCCCGGCAACGTCATCTACCTCGACGATCGGCTCGACCCGGAGTCCGACACCATCGCCGCCTCGATCCTGGTCCATGAGCTGGTGCACTGGCTGCAGCAGCAGCCGGGGCGCTACGCCGATAGCTACACCTGCGAGCAGGCGATCGCGATGGAGCGCGAGGCCTACGGGGTGCAGCAGCAGTTCCTGACGGCATACGGCGTCTATCGCCCGGTGGGCGGGGCACTGCATCGGATGGTGTGCTTGCAGTGATCAAGTGGCTCAATGCCCCGATCAACGTCACACCGGGCACCCAGGGTGCCTGGACCGACGTAGACAATGCTGCGGTGCCGTCCGGCGCGAAGGGCGTGTTTCTCTGCTACGAAAACAACGTCACCGCAAATCCGCCTGGGGACAAGGACGTCGGCGCGCGCAAGAACGGGTCGACTGATACGTTCTTGTCGAAGGGGTACTGGAACAACTCACCGACCGGGATCGGGACACATCACTACGTTCAGGTTGCGGTCGATGCGGACGGAATATTCGAGGTCTACGTCCAAGACACAAGTCTTACCACTGTTTGGCTTCTCGGCTACTGGGAGAACGATGCCAATGTCGTGATGCTGACGAACGTCATCGACAAGACGCCGACGCGCGACGATACCTGGCGCACGGTGGACATCGCCTCGGACACCGGTGCGGACACGGCGGTCGCGGCCATCATCACCCACTATCAACCGGACGGCAACTATGAGTCGTCAGGCGTCCGCAAGATAGGCTCCACAAACACCGCGATGTACGGGGGGTGGTGGCACAACACCACCATCGTCACGCTCAATGGCTCGGAGCAGTTCGAGGCGCGGGTTGCCGCCGGTGGCGCATCGAAAATTTATTTGATTGGGTACCTCAAGGGCGGCTGGGTCGATGCCGAGAGCGTCGGCCCGTGGACGGACCCCACCGTGTCGCAGGACTGGCGCTCGCCGACGCTCGCTGACAAGCCGAGCGGTGCGACGGATGAGTACATCGCTGCTATCGCGCTTTGCTGGTACGGGGTGACGGCCAACGCGCGTGGCCTGCGTCATCGGCGGTGGTCGAGCTGGGACGTGCGGCGTAAGCTGTCGAAAGACGGCCTCCAATGGATGGTCATCCCGCTC
>CAYNYW010000054.1:6757-13361 GCA_964401555.1 uncultured Defluviicoccus sp. | reverse complement strand
TGAAGCCAGCCCATGCGGGATTGGCAAGGGCGAGAAGAGCGAGAAGGGCGAAGCGTTTCAGCATCAGCCACCTATTACGCGCGCGCCGCCGGCAGCCGGCGCTGTGATCGTGATGCCAGAGTTATTTCCGAGATCGAACGAGTTGGTTGCTGTAGCAGCGCCTCCCCCCGAAAAAGTAATCCTGCTCATCGCACAGTAGATACATGTCAGATTATTGGCGCTGGATAGCGTTGCTGATGCCTGCACGGTGCTCGCGAGAATGCCAATTGGCAAAGAAGCGGTTCCCGTCCATGTCATCGCGCTTGTGACAGCGAGCGTCATCGATATCGGAATTTGAATCGTGTTTCCTGCTCCAACAGAAAGTGTACCAATAGTCGCTGTTCCAGAATTTATAAAAAATCGGGTCGATCCCGGTGAACTTGCCGCGGCAAGCGTAACTGCATTCAGTGTGCCGGTACCAACATTACCCGTACCCGTGGTTATGAGATCGATCTGTCGGCCACTTGGCGCAGTGGATGAAAATAGAAGAGTTGACCCGTTAGCATTTAACGTAAAATTGGTAGAACCATTAACGGACCAAATCGCATACGCCGCTGAGATCGTCCACGTCCCATCCCCCATATTCAGGGTCCGCGTCCCAGACCCCGTAGACGAAAACGCATTTCCTGTCGAAGTAAGCGTGATATTGTTGTCATTCGCCGCAAAATCGAGCGTCCCGGTGAACGCCGACATTGTAAGCGAGAATATATTCAACGATGCGTGATTGACAGTAACCGTGCCCCCGCCTGACGACCCGTCAAACGTTACTGTGTCACCGGCAACCGGAACCGACGCCCCGCCGGCCCCACCGCTCGTCGAAGCCCAATGTGTCGTGTCGCTGGCGTCCCAGGTGCCGGTGCCACCAACCCAAAAGCGATTGGCTGCCTCCGCCGACCCGGCGAAGAGCAGCGCAGCGATAAGCGCAAGGATGCGAAGCATGGGGAGACCTCAGAACTTGGTGTAGTAGAGGATGCCGCTCACCTGCACGGCAGCGGACAGCTCGATGCAAAGCGCGTTGCTCGCGGCGGATTTCATACCGCGCCAGAACGACGATGACTCCGCCATGCCGCCGCCTGACGACGCGATCGGCATCGCCCCAGTCAGGTCCGTCTCGCCAGTCGCACAGGCTGTGCCTGTCCCGTAAATGAACTGGACGTCCACGTCGCCGTCGCCGACCACCATGTAGCCGCAGACATAGACGGCCATGCCCGATGTCAGAGCGACGAGCTCGGTGTTGCCGGACGACGCGGTGCTGATGGCGACGCTGCTGTCGCAGCCGATCAGTTGCTTCAGGCCCGGGGTGCCGGTGACGCTGCCCGCGCCCGCCGCAATGCCGCTCGCCGTGGCCGAGGCTGGGAAGTCCGATCCGATCGTGCCCGTGCCGCCGAGGCTGCCGATCAGCGTCGTCAGACGTTGATTGTTCCTCTTGGTCAGTGCGATCTGCGAGCAGTCGCCGGTGTCGCTCCCGCAAGCGGAATCGTTGGTGTTCCCGATACCGTCGACGTATCCCTCGAGCTGGTCGATGTAGGCCTCGACCGAGAGGAGCGTTGGCACCTCGCGGGTGACGTTGCTCGCGTCCTTGACGGTGATCGTGTCGACCTCGGCAGCATAAGCGAATGGCGCGACGCCGAGCGTCAGCGCGGCGACGAAGGCGAGCAGTCTGAAGAGCCTGGTCATATCAAATCACCTGTCCGATGAATTGGCTGTTGTCGGGGTTGGAGAAGTCGAGTTCCGGTACGTCAGTCAGCGAGATCGTGAATCCAGTCGGCGAGATCGCGGGTGTCACTCCGGACACGGACACCGTGATCAAATGCGAAGTGGCCGCCTCGTAGTCGAGAGTTCCGGCCACTTCGAGATCGTTCCCGTCGAGAACGAAACGACCACCCGCGTCGTCGTCCAGCGTGAAGGATGGCGTCCCCGTCGCTCCCGATACGGAAAGAGTTCCGACCAATGTCCCATTGCTTGAGTGTTCCGCTACGGTTGCCCCGGAAAGAAGGATTGTCGCGCCTGACGAGCCACCTCCCGCCAGCCCCAGCCTTCCGAACCGCAGGAAATAAGACATGAGAGATCGCTCAGTCCCGATAGACGCCAAGCTTTAGGCGAATGCCAGAAGCCGTGAATGTCGGCGTCCCTGAGCGCACCACGGCGGCGATCCAGATCGATGTCGTGCCCGCGGCGGCCTTGATCGGCAGCCCAAGGCCGCGTTTCGTCGCCATCTGCGAATTGCCGAGATCCGTGTAGTCGGCCGATGTCACCGAGACGTGCCCAAGGATCGTCCGCGCGACCGCATCCGTCGGCCCGACCGCGGCATTCTCGCTGCCGATCGAGCCGTCAGCGTCAAGGAAAAGGATGTCGATGTCGACGCCCTGGTCGTCTTCATCGAGCAGGATGAGGCTGCCCACGGTCACGACGCCGCCGGGAACGCGCGTGACGTTCTGCACCTCCTGCGGCGCAGCGAGCACGTCGTTGTCTGCATATGCGCTGGTGTCCAGCGACAGCGTGACAGGGATGATCTCGGTCTCCCCGACGACGACGGCCGGTTCTTCGCGATAGGACGGGTTTGCCATGCGGGAGTTCTCCTTGGTCAGCCGGCGGCGCGCAGCCGGGCCGGAATGCCGACGACGGTCCCCGCCGCCGGGACGTCGTGCGTGACGACGGCGCCCGCAGCGACGACGGCGCCGGCCCCGATGGTCACGCCGGGGAGGATGATCGCGCCGGCGCCGATCGAGCAGCCGCGCTGCAGGACAGGCGGCTCGGCGTGGTAGCCTGGATTGCCGGCACGGGGATGCTTGTCGTCGGTGATCAGCACATGCGGCGAGATGAACACCTCGTCCTCGATAACCGCATTCCGGCAAATCGAGACGAAGGACTGGATGCGGACGCCGTTGCCGATCCGGACGCCCCGACCGACATAGCTGTGCGAGCCGACCGCGCACCCGTTGCCGATCGTCACGCCGTCCTCGACATTGGCGAAGTGCCAGATTTTGCTTCCGGTGCCGACGTGAACGTCATCGCCGACGACGGCATGGGGGCTGATCTTGCCGTTCATGGCGCGGTCCTCCTCGGGATGATGTCCGCCACGGGCTGGCCGCCGCAGCCAAGGCGCACCTTCCACATGCCGTCCTGCCACACCGGGATCATCACGAAGGGGCTCATGTGGCCGATCCGCACGTCGAGATCGACATGGACCGCGAAGCCGTGCTCCTTCACCCGGGCAATGAAGCACTGGTCGTCGACGCCAAGGGCGCCGGAGCGGAGCCGGTCGTACCAGGGGAAGGCAATCGCCTCGATCACCCTGCGGCGGACGAGCATCCCGGCGTCGCCGACCGTCTCCTCCGGCGACAGGCGGTAGAGCCCGCCCTCTGGAAGCTCCTCCAGCGGCTTGACCTTGCCGTCTTTGACGATGGTCACATCGAACGGAGGGAACCGGTTCAGGCACATCGGCACCACGACATCGAGGTCGCGATCGAGGAGCTTCAGGAGCGTGTCCTCGGGGAACGTGTGGTCGTCCCCCATGAGCCAGCACCACTCGTAAGCGGGATTGTCGATCATCGCCTTGAAGGCGGTGTTGATCGAGTTCGCGATGTTGTTCGACTGCCACCAGAAGTCCAGAGACCCGCCGGGTGCCTGCAGGTTCGCGATGCTCCGCATGGCAAAGGTGTAGCGGGCGAGGTCGCCGCAGCAGATGGCGACCACGCCCGCAGGGTGGTGAGTGGCGACGCCGCGCATCAGGCCGCCGCGGCAACCGAGGCGCCGGCCTCAAGCGGCCAGTACCAGAGATCCCATTGAACGAGCCCGGTGCCGGCCGAGTTCACGTTCATCTCGATCGTGTCGTCGTTCATGATGATGGCGGCATGGTTGCCGACATCGAGGATCGCAGCGTCGATGCCCGGAGTGGCGCCGGCGTTGAAGCCGAGGCCAATGTCGCCCGAGACGACGTAGAGCGTGCCGGCGGCATCGGTGGTGATCTGCGTCGAGGCCGCAAGCACCTGATCGTTTGTCGACGTGTTGAGCGACATCGAGGTCGACGTGGCGATGACCGACGTCACCTCGCCGACGATCAGCGTGATCTCGCACTTGCCGGTGACGTCGAACAGCATGTCCGGCGCCGAGGCGATGGTCGCGTTCTTGGTGACGTGATAGCCGCGGACCGGATGGAACGAGGCCGGTGCGCCGGCTCCTCCGGCGGCAGCGAGGCTCTGCAGGTATTCCATTCGCTCGAGGATCGAGCCATCGGCATTGGCGGCAACCGAGGACGAGGAATACTCGTTGTTCGAGTTGTTCTCGCCGAGGACGTTGCCGATCAGCCGCTGGCTATGCCGCGGCGCGCGGTTGCTTTCCGTAGGCATGGGGGTTGTCCTTGATCAGGGAAATGGGAAGGGGCGCGGGCGGGGGCCGCCCGGCGGGGGATCAGGCGGCCTTCTCGGCCTTCGGCAGCGGGCGAAGGAAGCGGACGCGCTCACGCCGTCCGCCCTCGATGCCGGCCGCCAGCATCGGCAGGAACTGGCGCATCAGGAACTCGACCTCGTCCTCCTTGCGACGCTTGGCGAGGATGGCGCGGATTTCCGCTTCCTCCTCGCTGAGCGGCACCTTGAGCTGGGCGGCGAGCTTCCGATCCCATTCCTCGATCTTGCGGCTCTTCTCGGCGTCGCTGGGCTCTTCTCCGGGGGTTGCGGAAGGAGCGGCAGCAGCCGCCCCCTCGCGCTCCTGGATGAAGGCCATCGCCGCCGCCTTGGTGTCGGGCCCGAAGACCTGGGCGTCGTCCGCGTCCATGACGACGAACTTGCCCTGAAAGACCCGGTGCAGGGTGAAGCCGGCCATCAGCGGAACTGCCCGACCTTGATCCAGTCGATCGACATCACCTTGGCGACGGCTTCGCCGTTCTGGTGAGCGAACGAGATGGCAAGCTCTTCGTCGTCGACCACGTTGGTGAGCGGGATCGCCGCGAACGGCGTGCCGTCCTGATAGGCCTGGATCGCCGAGGACGAGCCGTCGTAGTAGAACTCCAGCACCGTCCAGGTGTCGTCGGTCATGTAGCCGGCGACGCCGAGCACGCCCGACGCTTCCGAGCCGGTCGAGTTCTTCCGCCCGACCAGATCGATCAGGCGGTCGCCGTCGTCCTTGCGGAAGTAGATGCCGTCCGTCGGCGCCGAGGCCACCGGAGTGGTCGCGGTGATGTGCAGGCCGATCACGAAGTCGCTCTGCGTCGCATCCGAGATCTTGAAGCGGATGCCGAAGTAGAGCGGCTTGCCCGAGACGAACTTCCACTGCTCGGCTACCGCGCCGGCAGCGACGCTCGACTCCTGAAGGGAGTTCACGTCGTTGTCGGCCGCGGCGTTGGTGATGACCAGGACGCCGTTCACCGCCTGCGACACCGCGCGGGTGCCGGAGCCGGTCTCCGTGATCACCCAGTCGGTGGCGAGGTAGCGGAAGAAGTCCAGGTCGCGGATGTACCAGTCCTTGGGGCTGTGGCCGTCAAGGCCCGTGCCCCCCATGAAGCGGAAACCCATGGTGATGCTCCTTTCGATCCGAGATCAGCCGTTGGTGACCAGCGCCGCGATCGGAATCTGCTTCCGCTCGCTGTAGACGCGGTCCCAGTTGGCCGAGGCCTGCAGGTCCGAGTTCGACGGGAAGTTCCCGGTCACCGACGAGTCCGTGAACTTGATGCCGTAGGGGTGCATCACGAACTGGCGGCGGGTGATCAGGTACTCCATGCCCATGCCGTTGCCGGCCAGCGGCTCGCGCTGGGTCTCGACCGGCATGTCGACCGGCACTTCCGACCACGCCATCGCGTTGTCGCCGACCATGTACGTCCAGTACTTGATCCGGTTCGAGCCGGTGACGGTGCGGACGCCGTCGTCGATCACCACCCGGTAACCGAGATAGGTGGCGAAGTTGATCCGCCCCTCGCTGTCCGGGATGTAGTCGATCAGGTTCAGCTTCTGCAGCCGCTTGACGACCTTCGAGTGCATCACCAGCACGCGGAAGGCGTCGAAGCCGTCGCCCATGGTGTGGGCGGTGTCGATGATCGCCTCGGCCGACACGAGCTCGGCGGCCGTGGCCGTCGAAGACGAGTCGTTCGAGATGTCATTGACCATGTCCGCGGCGTCGTTGGCGACGTTGTCCGCAAACACGCCAGTGAGCGAGCTCACCAGAATGCGCTGGAACTGGCGGTCCCAGTAGGCGGTGACGCGCGCCTGGATGCGCGCCAGCGGGTCCGAACCAGCGAGGATGCCGGCAAGGTCCGCCGTCGACCAGGCACGGGTGCGGATCTGGCGCCGCGCGATGTCCTTCCCGGTCGAGATCGTGCCGGCGGTCGCGAAGGCCGACGGGTCGTCGCTCGCGATACCGGACTCGGTGTTGTCCAGGTCCCTCCAGAAGGGCACCTGGAAAGTGCGACCGCCGCCGCCGAGCTTGGCGGCGAGTTCGGCGTCAGGCCGGAGAATGCCCGAGCGGAAAAGCTCGGTCTTCTCCGTGGTGTCCTTCGACATGTAGTTGAAGAACACCTCGGGGACGATGATGTCCGAGATGCGGGTGGTAGACATTTCTTGCTCCGATCAAGCAG
>CAYNYW010000054.1:494-6657 GCA_964401555.1 uncultured Defluviicoccus sp. | reverse complement strand
GCGGTGTCGGTCGCGTTCTTGGTGAAGGCGTCGGCGGTGGCCTTGACGTAGAAGTCATGGACGCCGGCCGCCTGCTTGGCCGTGAGGCCGAGCGTGTGACCGATCGCCTTGAACTTCGCCGCGAAGTCCTGGTCGTAGGGCAGGTTCTCGGGCAGGCCTTCGGGGAGCTTGAGCTCGTATCCTTCGGGCTTCTCCGGGCGGTAGGGAGCCGTCGCCTTCGCGAGGTAGGCATCTACCTCCTCCGGCTTGGCGTCCTTCCCAGGCAGTTGGATTGACCGTCCGATGAGACTTTCCGCATTGCGGGCCTTCGCCGCGAGGCTCGCGACGTCCTTGAGGCCCGCTTTTCCGATCCATTCCCGGGTGCCTGCATCGAGACCGGCAAAGGGATCAGCGGCAGCCGCGGCAGACCCTTCGCCGCTTCCGCCGTTGGTCGAACCCGGGGTGCCCGCATCCGCGCTCAGCGTAGCGGACCCGTTATTCGTATCCGTCGTCAAAGGATTGCTCCTTATGGTTCTTCCGGCAAGCGGCCGGCGCGCATAGAGGCCTTTTGCTCGGCCGCCATTTCGTGAAGCGCCGCGACATGCAGGGCGCCGATCTCGCGCGCCCCGCCGCCCACGGCAGCGATGTTGCTGATCAGCCAGGCAAAGATGCTCGCCCGCCCGGCCATGTAGTGCCGCTCGGCATCGCCCACGCCGGGCGGCTGCGGCTGGTAGAAGCCCGAATAGACCGCGAGGTCGACGAGCACGATGTCCACGTCCTCGCGCGTCCCGTTGGCGGAGAAGACGGAGGCATAGGCTTGCGCGCGCCGCTCGTCCGGGTTCATCGCGCCGGTTCGCGAAAGCGTCTGCATTCAGCCGCCGGCGATCTCGACCAGATGCCGGTGAGCGCAATCCATGGCGCCGAGCATCGAAAACCCGCCCGTGAAGCCGACGATATGGAAGGTGGCGGCCTTGTCCGCGTGCAGGGCAGCGCCGGCGAACCCGATCACCTCCCCGGCTTTGGCGCGCTCAAGCATCGCTTCCATCCACTCGATCAGCCGTTCGCTCGGCGCACCGGGGCGCGGGATCGGAGATCCCGTGAGCGACACCACCTTGTCGCTCACGCCGCCCCCGCGAGCTGCTGGAGGATCGCCTGCGCCGCCGGAGAGGCCGCCAGCGCGTCGGCTCCCGCCGCGCTCTCCTGCGCCGCCACGCCCGCCGCCGCCGTCGACTGGATCGTCTCGGCCTGCTGCGCCGACCCCGCCCGCGCCTCGCGGCGGGCCGCCAGCACGTCGTCGCCGACGAAGATGCGACGCGGCGCGCCAAGCACCTCCTGCGCGAGATCGAGCGTCGCGTCAGCGTCGAGCTTGTCGATCACGCTCGGGTCGGCCTCGGCGATCGAGGCCGCCAGCGCCCACACCTGCTGCGCCGCCTGCACTTCGCCGGACCGCCGGGCCCGGTCGAGCGGCGACGAGAAGCGCGTCCCCACGTTCCGGCCGGCCAGCGACTCCGGCGGCTCCAGCGGCGAGCCGGGCATGAACGCCCCCAGCCGCTCCAGAATGCCAAGCTCCCGCTCGACCATGAACGACAGGCCGGACTGCAGCGACGTGCCGATCGGGCCGATCATGTCGGCCCGTTCCTGGTTGCGGAGCGCCGCCTCGTAGGCGGTCATCTGCCGCTCGGAATCGATGATTGTCGTCCACAGGTCGATATAGAGCGTCGTCCTGATCTGCTGGCGGCGCACCTCAAGCACCGCCTGCGCGAAGTCCGGCCGGGCTGTCAGGATCGGCTGGGCCAGAAGCTCGCCCCGCGATCCGATATAGCCGGGATTCACCGCCCTCGGGTTGAGGTTCAGCCGGTTGCCAGGCTCGTCCTTGGTGGCGAGCGGCGGGTCCACCGCCTGCTGGGCCGCCCGGAGCTCGGTCTTCGCCAGAAGGTTCAGCGACTTAATGTCGGCCAGCGCGTAGGCAATCGGCCCCTCGGCATAGGGCTGGTTCGAGTTCCGCTGCCAGTAGTCGACCCGATAGGGGAACTCCCAGAAGCCGGACTCGCTGAGGAGCGTCTTCTCCTGCACCTCGATGTAGCAGGAGGCGAATGGCGCATCCCGGTTGGTGTTGCCGTAGCTGCCCTTCTCCGCCCGCGGCATCACCGCATGCAGGACGGTGACGGCCTTGTCCTTCTGCTTCGGGTCCGCAGCCATCGCCTGCGTCTTGGCGCTGACCTTCGTCCCCCAGCGCTCGACGCATTGCCTCGCGGAGCGCGTGTAGAGGCGGAAATTGGTATCGACCACACCCTCGTAGTTGGTCCCGAGGTTGTTCTCGCTGATCGGGATGAAGCGATACGAGATCGGCTGCGACGGGTTGCCGAGCCCGGAATCGAGCACCGCCATCACCGAGGTCCCGAACGCCCACATGCAGCGGAGCGCGCTCTTGTGGCCCGCCCAGAAGCCGGACCGCGGATTGCCGCGCACCGCGAACAGGTAGTCCCGGAGCCGCTGGTAGTACTTCTCCTCCTCGTCCGACATGGAGCCGCCGAAGGGATCGTCGGTCACCAGATCGTGCCACGTCCCGGTCTGCGGCGTGACCAGCGACAGGGTGCCGGCGGCGCCGCGGTCGATCGCCCACAGCGACGTGGTATCGTAGATCTCCCGGCCCCGCTTGGCGGCGACCGGCTCGCTCACCACCGTGTCGATCGCCGTCGCCTTGTCCGGCCCCATGAACATGCGGTCGAAGCGCTCGGCGTCAGGCAAGGCGAACCGCGCGATCTCATACCAGTGCTGCAGCCACGGTGCCTTGTCGGCCTCGAGCTGCGTCAGCCGGTCGAGAAGGTCCTGAACGAGCGCCATCAGGTCACATGCCCCCAAGCACGGTCGGTCGCGCCAGGCCGCCCGCCGGAGCGCCCAGCGCCGACGTGCGGATGTTGCCGCGCACCCCGGACGCCATGCGGACGCCCAGCCGCGCGAACTGCGCCTGGCTGGCGTTGTAGACGCCTGCCCGCTCGAGCCCGAGCCGCACCTTCGGTACCAGGTCGGCGGCCGTGTCCTCGAGCGTGGCGAGCTGGTCCTTCTGGATCGTCTTCCCCGCCGTCTTCCCGAACTTCTTCAGTTCCTTCCGCGTCACCTTGTCGTCGGCGAGCACGTCGCGAAGGTCGGCCTTGAGCGTCAGGAAACCCTGCTTGGACAGGTCCTCCTTCGTCAGGCCGAGCGATTTCAGATCCTTGGTGTTGTAGTCGAGCTGGCCGAGCTTGATCGCCGAGATCGTGTTCAGTTGCTTCCGCGTCAGCTCCGACGCGGTGATCGTCCCCGACACGATGGCGGCAAGAAGCTGCTCGGCCGTCAGCGGCTTGGCCTTCTCGGCCTTCGGCAGGGTGCCGCCGCCGGCGCCCATGCCACCGCCTGCCGTGCCCGATTGAACCGCCATGTCAGCGCCTCGCCGTCCATGCAAACAGGATGAAGTCCTCGCCCCGCCGGCCGTAGCCGGGGCAGGGGTGCGGCTCGCCGCCCATGCCGAGCATCCACCGATGCGCCGCGTGGTGATCCGCGATCGACCGGGCCTCGACCCGCGTCACGCCCGCCGCCGTCCAGCGCGGCGCGCACTCGCCGACGATGAACCCCGTCAGCGCCGGCACCGCACGCCACATGCGCCGCGTCCCGAACGCCCACGCCTGCAGCACCGTCGCTGCGATCGGCTGCACCCCGAAGGCCGCTACCGGCTCGCCGCGCCAGGTCAATACCCACACCGCCACGCTGCCGGCGGCCCATCGCGCCACCGCCTCAGCCGTCGTCCCCTCCGGCGATACCGCGTCGATCTCCCGCCAGTCGGCCGGGCGCATGGCGCAAGCGACGGCGCGGAGCGCATCGATGCTTGCAGGGGCTATTTCAACCGTCAATTGGTATCCGCCCGGTGTTTTGGGACACTCAATCGCGACGGCGCAACTTGTGGTCTACGTCACAGGTCCGCAAACGGGCTGACCGGCTCAACCGTGGTCGAGCGCCAGGCCACGCTCAGCGCTTCCGGCTTGATCGCCAGCGGGATCGGCCGGGCAAAGGTCAGCGCCAGAGCGTCGGCGATGTCCGGCGACGGGAGCTGGCGGGCCTTCATGTCCTCTTTCTTTTCGAGCTTGAGGCGGTTGGACGAATCGAACTCGTACAGGGGCGCCGCGAGGTCGTCGGCGATATCGTCGCGGTCCGGGATCGAACCCCGCTCCGTCAGCCATTCCTTCATCTTCCACCACATTTCGGCGCGCAAATTCGCAAACCGCGCGTCGTTCGCCGCCTTGCCGCCGGCGCTCACGTCGATCACCGGGAAGCCCATCTGCCGCAGGCGGTCGACCACACCGCCACCGACGCCGACGCCATCGACGAACGTCGCCTGCGGGCGCGCCAGGTTGATGATCTCGGCCACCCGTGCGGCCTGCTGCATCAGGTCGACGCCGCGCCAGATGTGGATGTCCTCGGACAGCACCCGATCGCCGTCGCGGATCAACACCACCGTGCGGTCGTCGCCAAAGCGGGCCGGGTCCACCCCGATCAGCTTCGGCCCGCCGCCGATGCCCTTCCGCTTCCGGGCAGATTCGACCACCGTCCCCGCGATGAATTGCGACAGGTCCGGCTCGTCGAACGAGCACTCCCACTCCCGCGCATATTGTGCCGGCGACTGGATTTGCCGCTGTCGATCGAGCTCCGCGTCGGCGATGACGCCCGTCCGCGATGCGGTAAGCCGCGACGTGTACCAGTCCGCCGGCGCTTGCAGGGCCTCGCGCCAGACTTTGTAGAAAGCGTCGCGGCCCTTCGGCGTGCCGATGAACGTCGCCCAGCCGCCACGGTCAGCCAGGGCGGGCAGGATTACCTCGGGCCACAGCACCGGGTTGATCTGGGCCGGCTCGTCCAGCACCGCGCCGTCGAGGTAGATTCCCCGGAGCGAATCGGGATTATCCGCCCCGTAGATCCTGATCTGGCCGCCGTTCGGGTAGTCGACCCTCAATTCGCTTTCGTTGACCGCAGCACCCCGGCGCCGCAACGGCTTGACGGCAGCCTTGAGGATGTCCCAGGCGACCGTCTTGGCCTGCTTGAGCTGCGGGGCGATGTAGGCGTAGCGGGGCCGCTCTCGCCGGAGCAGAAGCGCCCGCCGCTGCATGTCGTGGATGCAGGCCGTCGTCTTCCCGGCCCGCCGATGCGCCACGATGCAGGCAAATCGCTGGCTCCGCTCGTGGTACGGCGTGAAATAGGGCCGCGGCGCGTAGTCGATGACGATCATCAGCCCTTCCAGGCAATCTCGATCGGCCCGCCTTCGGGCCCTCCGACCGACAGCGTCGACAACGCCGCATGGCAGAAGCGCGCCGCTGCCTTGGCCATGTCGTCCCGCCGTGAAGGCTCGGCCTTCGGATCGCGCATGATCCTCAGCATGTAGTCGAGCGGCATTTCGCCCGACGCCTTCATCTCGGCCTTGTCGCGGGCGGTGCGCTTGTTGGGCGTGCCCTTCTGGCGTCCGCCTCGGCGCTCGCCCGGCTGTGATCCGCGCGACATTGCTATTTTCTGCTATTTTGATGGGGGTGTGGAAATAGAAACGCCCGCCGCGGTGGTTCCGGGCGGGCGCAGTTCCTCAGTTGCCCCATTTCATAGTTTAGATGTCCCATGGTTGTCAAGGGGGTGGGTGGGACGATAACGCCGCGGACGTGACACTGGAGGCTGATGCCTTAGCCTGCCCCCAATGGCAGATTGTAGAGGGGGGTGAACGATCTTGGGTCTTTGTGACAGCGCCAACCGAAGAGTAGCGCTGACCGGCACAGTTAACCTGCTGTTTGACGCCGACATGACCACAATCCCGCAAGCAATGAGTTTATCCACCATCCGGCGGAAATATTTTCCAAGCTCTCCGTAGTCATATCCGACTTTCCCTCCGCTACCGGCTCGATGAATATCCGCAAGCAACGTTCGGCGCGTGCGCCCAATCCCACACCTCACCCATAGCCGATCTAAATTTGCCAATCTTCGGCGCAGCTTCCCGTCCTTTTCCCAGTTGTCACATCGTCTATATGCCCGAAAATACTTGCGCTTTACCTCTTCCATTTTTGCCCACCTGTTTTGCCTTTTTTTCTCTCCGCCCCCAACCCCGCATTTCAATCTGTGGGACAACCACTGCTCGGGCGTAGCCCCCTGCCGACGCGTTGCATATGCCTTAAATCGT
>CAYNYW010000054.1:0-484 GCA_964401555.1 uncultured Defluviicoccus sp. | reverse complement strand
GCAAGACCGGCAGAATATCATTGAAGAAAAATACACCCCCCCACACGCTGGGCATCTGCGCCCAGCGTGCCGATCGGTCCATGCCAACAACGATCGCTTCGTGGCCGGCAACTGTACCCGCTGAATCGCCTCGATGAACACCTCGCTAGCGCGCCATCTTAAATGGCGATATCGAGGGCTGGAGGCGATGTAGGAGAGAAATTCCTTTTTCTCAGTCGCGACCAAGGGCAAGACCTTTAAGGATTTTCACTTCACCCGAGCCTGTATACTTTTTTGCTATTTTATGAAATTCCAGTTCCATCAAAACGGTGCTGCATATCTGGTCGGCGAGCCTAGCCGTCGCATTCGCAGTCGCCGCCGTCGACGTGCCGTTTCTCAACTTGTCGAGCTCGTCAAACATCGCATCCCGCAGCACCACCGTTGTCAGCACGACTGCCGGCATTATGGCCAAGCCTGATTTCCCATCTTGTACTTTGGTTTTAGT
>CAYNYW010000053.1:0-13737 GCA_964401555.1 uncultured Defluviicoccus sp. | reverse complement strand
GCGGGCGACACGGTGATGATGATCGGCAAGGCGTGCGTCGGCGGCGCCTCGACGACGGCGCTGCAGGCAAATTTCAGGGCGAGCCGCGGCACCTCGTTTGCCGGCCGCACCACCTGGACGGACTCGGCGTCCCTACATGAGCCGGCGAGCACCACCGCCGGCATGGGGCACTCCTGGCAGTGGATCAAGAGCCACACGCTGGTGGCGAATGAAAACATCTACTTTTCGCTCGCGACCAGCAGCACCACGGCGCGGGTTGACGATTTCGTTTTCTGGGTGATCAAGCTGGGCGACAGCGGTGGGCTGGCGACCGATGATTACAGGTACGCCGAGACAACGCCGAGCGGCAATGCCTCGACGACTTACACCGATGGCGCCTCGGTGACACTGCCGGGCGCCAAGGCCTCCTCCTGGGCGATCCTCGCCTCCTGCCACTGGTTGATCGACTCGACGAGCGCGGACGTGCGGCAGAAAATCGTCGTCGGTTCCGATAGCCTGTGCGAGGCCAGATATGAAGGTGAGAACACTTCGGAGGAGACGACGTATGGGAACTTCGCTATCGCCCATTACATCGGCTCCGACACGACGGCGAAAGTTCAGTACAACGTCGACTCGACGAGCACGCACGATTGCGTGCGCACGGCGATCTTCGCGCTGCGTCTCGATGCGTTCGAGAGCTGGACGCTGGACTCGACATTGCTGACAAAAACGCTCTCCGCGCTCGACACCTATATCACTCTCTTCGATACCGGATTTCTGCAGCGTGACTCCACCGCCCGTGATGTCATGTACATGGCGACCGCGCGCACGGGCGCGACGGGCGATGCGAGCAAAAAACTCTACGGCCGCGTGCGCGAGGACGCGAACGAGTGGCCTGCAACCGGCAGTGATCGCGCCTCCTATCAGCACAACGGCAGTTCAGATCAGCTCGCGCCGTGGTGGATGGGTAAGAAGACCTCCGTCGCGCAGGGCAACTACAATCTAAATTTTCAGGTAGCCGAGGACTCGGACGTTTCACCGACGTACACGGTGCCGGAGGCTTACTTCTTCGCATTCGTTCCGCGGCTCGCCTCGACGAGCGGAGGGCCTGCAGCGCTTGCCGGCGGGGCGGCAGACGTGGCCACCGCCGCCGGTGCGCTTTCCACCGGCATCCCGCTCGCCGGCGCCTCGCTGGTGGTCGCCACAGCAGCCGGCGCGCTGTCCACCGGCATCCCGCTGGCGGGCGCGATGCAGGCGGCATCCGCTGCCACCGCCGGCGTCACGACACAGATCAAGGCCGCCGGTGCCGCGCAGGACGTGGCCACCGCGGGCGGCGCGCTGTCGACCGGCATCCCGCTCGCCGGCGCGATGCTCGATATCTCGGCCGCGACCGGCGCGCTGACGGCGACAATCCAGCTCTCCGGGGCGGCGCTCGCTCAAGCCCTTGCCTCGGCCGGACTGTCGAGCGCGATCAAGATGCTGGGCGCGGCGCAGGACGTCGCCACCGCCGCCGCGGCGCTGACGACCGAGATCCCGCTCACCGGTGGCGCAGCCGCCCAGGCGGGCGGCTCTGGGACGCTCTCTGCCCCGGCTGCGCAGCTCGCCGGCCAGGCGCTGGCGAGCGCCGTGGCGAGCGGCAATCTCTCGACGGTGATCCGCCTGATCGGCGCAGCGTCGGGCCAGGTGCTGGCCAGCGCGGCCCTTGCCACCGGCATCAACCTCGCCGGCGCGGCCTCCTCACAGGCTTCCGGCAGCGCGACCCTCACCGGCGTGGCGGCGCAGCTCGCTGGTAGCGCGATCGCGCAGGCACTCGCGAGCGGTGATCTCACGACGCTCGTGCGCCTGGTGGGCGCGCCCGCCGCCACCGCGCTGGCCACGGGCAGCTTGACGACGCAGATCTCGCTCTCAGCGGCTGCGGTGGCGAGCGCCCTAGCAGCCGCCGGCCTCACTACGGGCATCCGCCTGACAGGTACGGCCCAGGACGTGGCCAGCGCCACCGGCAGCCTGCAGGGCGGCGCGTTGATGACCGGCGCGGCGCAGGACGTGGCCACGGCTGCGGCGGCGCTTACGACCGCTATCCCGCTCTCCGCACAGGTGCTGGCGAGTGCGATCGCCACCGGCGGGTTGACGGCGCAGATCCGGCTCTCTGGCGCAGCCCTCGCGCAGGCGCTGGCCGCCGCGGGGCTGACCACCGGCAATGCGCTGGCAGGCGTCGCCCAGGATGTAGCCAGCGCGAGCGGCGCACTCACGGCGCAGATCCGCTTCGGCGGCGCGTTATTCGGCGAGGCTGCAGCGGCGGGCGATCTCGCGACTCAGATCCGCCTGGGCGGCGCGGCGCTCGCCGAGGTTCTGGCGGTGGCCGGCATCACCGCCGATATCCGTCTATCCGGCGCGGCCACAGCCGCCGCCGCTGCGAGTGCGGTGATGGCCGTTGGGGTCTCTTTCGCGGGCCTCGCCGCCAATGATGCCTCCGCGTCCGGCACTCTCCAGACGTCGATCGCGTTATCTGGCCAGACGGTCTCCGCCGCCATCGCCAGCGCGACGCTGGTCGGCACGGTCGCCGCGGCACCGCGGCGCATCGTCACCGGCAGGACGCGTGACTACACGGCCCGTGGCAGGGCGCGTGACTACATTGTGAGGGCGGCATGAGCGGTCTGCGTTTTATCGAGTGGGCCGCGAAACATCCCGCCGAGCGTTTTCCCCTTGCCTGGGATTTCGCGGCCGCGCTCGACGAAAGTGAGGCCATCGCCGATGCGATCGTGACGGTGAGTGTGCGCAATGGCGTGGATGCGACTCCCGGCGCAATGCTCTATGGCGCGCTCCTCATCGAGGCGAAAACGGTGTTCCGGTGGTGCACGGGCGGGGTATCCGGCGTGAATTATTTGTGGCGCTGCGACGCGACTACGACGACCGGAAAGATCTTGACGCTCGCCGCGGTCCTGCCCGTGCGCGACTTCGCCTGAGCCGATGAGCAAGAACGATTTCACGGACTACCTCGCCGCCGGTGCCGCGATCCGCGCGCGCGTCCTCGCGGCGTTCCCGAACGTGCTGGTTAAAGGCGTCTCCGAGCTGGCCGACCTGGACGCCTTCGAGTCGCGCACCATCGGCGACCTGGCGCTGTTCGTCGGCTATGACGGCGATCGCCTGCCCGAGCCGATCGGGCGCGGCGAAGCGCAGACCCCCGCGCAACGCTGGGCCGTGGTCGTTGCGGTGCGCAGCCGCATCGATCCGCTCGGAGCTACCGGCATCGAGGCCCAGGCCGGGCCGGTGATCCTGCAGGTGCTGCAGCAGCTCCAAGGTTGGCGGCCAACGCCCTATCACAGCCCGCTCGTGCGGGTGCAAGGGCCCGGCGCAAAATATAACGCGATTTTCGCCTATTTCAGCTACGTTTTCGAGACCACCGTCCCGGTCGTCGGGTCGGCCAACTAAAGGAGATCACCATGGGATGGGATCGCACGACAAAATACTACGCCGGCGACGGCGTGCTGATGGTGGCGGAGCGCACCGTCGCCGGGGCGCCGAAAGGGCTGATGCGCCTGGCGAACTGCTCGGATGCCAAGATCACCATCGACAGCCAGACCTTCGAGCAGAAGGAATACCAGTCGGGCCAGCGCGGCATCGACGCGCGCGGCATTATCGAAACCAAGGCGAGCATCGAGGCCACGCTCTACAATTTCGAGCGTGACACCCTGGCCCTGTTTCTGCGCGGCGACTATACCGATGTCGCGGCCGGCACCGTCACCGGCGAGGCGATCGCCTGGTATGGCGGGCGAAGCCAGCTCGTGCAGCCGCTCCAAAAGCTCAAGGTTTCGGCCGTGGCGGTGAAACGCGGTGCCACGACCCTGACGGCGTACACCAACGATGCCACGCCCTGGGACTACAAGCTCAACACCGAGCACGGCTCCGTTTTATGGAACAACGGCGAGACCACCGCCGTCGACAAGATCACCACCGGCGGCACGGCGCCGACGGCCATCGCGGTGGGCGCGGCGACGCGGGTCACGGTCGTCAATGCCGCCGCCGCCGGGGAGTTCGCTGCCTTCACGGGCTTCGCGGGCGCCGATGCGGCACTCGTCAATGGCAAGGCGCACCGCATCGTGGCCGCCACGGCGACCTATGTGGACCTCGCGCTCGACACGACCGGCAAGACGATCACCCTGGGCACGCCGGTGTCCTGCTTCGATGGCCAGGCGATCACGGTGGATTACAGCTACACCGCGCAGGCGCTCGTTGATGCGCTGACCAAGGGGCTGGTGGATCGGTGGCTGCGTTTCGAGGGGCTCAACCGCCTGCAGGATCTGGCGCCGGTGGTGCTGGAGGGATTCAGATTCCAGGTGGACCCGGCGAAGGAGTTCCCGGTCATCACCGGCGATGCCAACACCGGCGCGCCGTTCGTGCTCAGCGGCACGCTGCTGCTCGACACCACGCGCGTGAGCGGCTCGAAGTTCTTCCGCGAGCGGCTCCTGTGAGGTTCCCATGCGTGTAATCCGGGAGATCGAGGTCGGCGGGCAAAAGGTCCAGGTCAAGGAGCTGACGATGGGCGAGATCCGCGCCATGGTGCGCGCCGCGGAGGCGGCGCCCGCCAGCCAGATGCGCCCGGACGACGTGCTCGATGCCATGCTGTTCGAGGAGTGTGCGCTGCCCGAGCTCTACGCCATGACCGATCTCACGGCGGAGGCGGCGGCTACGCTCGCGCCCTCGCAGCTCGCCCAGGTGATCGCGGCGGCGAAGGAGCTGAACGCCGCTTTTTTCGGGATGCGCGGGAGACTACAGCGAACGCTCGACCGGTTCGCCGCCTCTCTCGCGCGCAAGCCCTAGAGCGCGCCGTGCTGGCGCTCGTCATGAGCGGCCACCACCAGGCTTGGGAGTATCCATACGTCGTGTTTCGCACCGCCCAGGACATGATCCAGGAACAGCAGGCTGACCGCTGATGGCGAACCGCGTCCTCGAGCTGCTCCTGAAAATCAGCGCCGACTCGGGCCAGGCACAGCGCGCGATCAAGGATGTGTCCGGCGGGCTGGACGACATCAAGCGGCGCGTCGCCCAGGCTTTCACCGCCGGCGCCCTGATCGAGGCCACACGCCGGGCGGTCCAGACGGCGGACGCCTACAATCTGATGGCGGCGCGGCTGAAGATTGTTACCAATTCGGCCGCCGAGTTCGCGCGCGTGCAATCCGCGCTCGGCCAGGTGGCCGATCGCACCCGCAGCGGGCTCGCCGAGACAGTCGAGCTCTATACCCGGCTCGGGCCGGCCTTCCGGGAACTCGGCGTATCCAGCGATCGCGCCGTGGGCGTGGTGCAGACCGTATCCCAGCTGATCCAGCTCTCCGGCGCCAGTGCCGCGCAGGCCTCCGCGGCCGTGCTGCAGTTCTCCCAGGCGTTGGGCAGCGGCACACTGCAGGGCGACGAGTTGCGCAGCCTGCGGGAGAATGCTCCCGGGCTCATGCAGGCGCTCGCCGAGGGTCTCGGCGTGCCTATCGGCAAGCTCAAGGAAATGGGCGAGCAGGGCAAGCTCACCAGCGCCGTGGTGATTGCGGCGCTGGAGAAGATGCGCGACAAGACGCAGAAGGACTTCGATTCCCTGCCGGCGAGCGTGAGCGCCGCCACGACGCGGTTGGGCAATGCCTGGACCGCCTATATCGCCTCCAGCGACAAGGCGCTGGGCGCGACCCAAAGCGTGGCGGGCGCGATCAATGCCATCGCCGACAACCTGCCGCGCCTGGCCGAGATCGGGCTTCTGGCCGCCGGGCTGTTCGCGTTCGGCCGCGTGGCCGCCATGATCGGCACCGCAGTAGTGGCGGCCGGGCGCTTCGCCGTTGTGCTGCGCGGCATCGCCGCCCTGTTCGGCGGCCCGGTCGGCATCATCGCCGCCGGCGCGCTGGCCTGGGCCTCGGTGATCAAGCAGCTCGCCGCGACCGAGGATGCGAGCAAGCAATCCACCGATGCGCAGGCCAAGCACGCCCAGGAGTTGGCGGACAAGCTCAAGGACCTGGACGGGCAACGCGAGAAAAAGCTCCAGGAGCTTGCGCAGCTGGAAACGGATTTGTCGAGGCAGGCCGCCGAGGGGGTCAAGAAGGACACCAAGGAGAAGCTGCAGGCCGAGGTGGAGGCGCAGGAGAAGATCGTCGAGGCGGTGCGCAGGAGCTTCCAGGAGCAGCTGGACTCGATCCGTCAGCTGAAGGAAGAGGCGCAGACACTGCGCGACGCCGCCGGCCAGACGCGCGCGGATACCGCCGCGCGCCAGCGCGACATTGCCAGGCGCGGCCTGACCCCGGAGGAGCAGCAGCGCGACATCGCCGCCGAGGCCGAGGACGCGCGCAGCGCCGCTGCCCAGTCCCAGGCGCGGGCGACCATCGCCCGGGTGCGCGGGGACTTCAAGGCGGCGGAGAAGGCGGCCGACGAGGCGATACGCAGCGCCGAGCGGGCGCAGACGCTGGCGGAACGGCTGACCGATAACCGCCAGGCCGGGGATCTGGTCGGCCGGGCCGGCGCGGAAAAGGCCGCGGCCCAGGATGAGCAGGCGAAGATCAAGGAGGCGCAGGCGAAGCTGACCGAGGAGGTCGCCCAGGGCCAGCGCGAGAAGTTGCAGGAGCTGGAGGCGAAACTCACGGATCTGCGTGAGAATCTCGCCACCTTCGAGATCCGCGCCGACATCGTCAAGGCGATGAACGCCGTGCAGCAACTGGGGGTCGAGGCGCAGCGCGTGCGCGACCAGATGGAAAGGCCGATGAGGATCAATATCGATGCCTCGCAGATGCAGGCGATCGCCGGCCAGCTGAGCGGGTTCGCCGCGCTGCCGCTGCCCGACGCCCAGGGCAACACGCTCTACGTGCAGAGTCGCGCGGTGGGCGGGCCGATCCGCGGCCCGGGCCATGATACCTCGGACAATCTGCTGGCGCTGCTCTCGCCCAACGAATGGGTGATCCGCGCGGCGTCGGCGCGCCACTACGGCGACGCGTTCATGCGCGCGATCAACGAGCGGAGGCTGCCGCGTTTTGCCGCCGGCGGGCTGGTGTCGCGCTTTACGCCGCCAGCCACGCCAGTGGCGGCCGGCGGGGCCGGCGGCGGCACCCCGATCAATCTGCATTGGCCGAGTGGGCAGGTCTTCCCGCTGTCGGCGCCGCACGACGTGGGGGCGCAGCTGGTGGATACCTTCCGCCGCGAGGCACTTAAGGCGGGGCGCCGATGATGCGCACCCTGGAGATTGGCGGGATCGTCATCCCGGCGCATGCCAGCCACGAGCTCGAGCAGAGCTACGAGGACGCCGGCCCCGCATCCCTGCTGCGCATGATGGATGGCTCGGCCGTGCTGCAAGGCACCTGGAGCCGCATCCGCACGACCATCACCGGCAGCGGCATGCTCCCTCCCGGTCTGGCGATGCTCGATCGGTTCGCTAGCCACGTCATCAAGTGCGTGGCCGAGCGGGCGCTCGACAGTCCCTCGAATGCCATCACGTTGCCGGCCGCCCGGCGCACGGATGCCGGCTATTCGCCCTACGGCCTGGCCGTGATGGCCGATCACAGCGTGGTCGCGAGTGCGGCATCGCTCGTGGGCAACGTGCTCACCATCACGCCCGTGTCCGGCGCCATCGGCTATCGGGCCACTTACTGGCCGCAATTCACCGGCATCCTGCTGCCCTGGCGCGAGTCGGTGCAGGTGCGCGCCGCACAGGCGGCGTGGGAGATCGCGGCGGAGGAGATCTAAATGGCAGATTTCGTCTTGTTCGATCGCGTTAAGGAAACATCGACGAGCACGGGGACTCTCCAGATGACGCTCGCCGGCCCGGTGGCAGGGTTCCTGTCTTTCTCCTCGCAAATGCCGGCCGGCACCTCGTTCAACTACCTCATCACGGGGGGGGCAGAATGGGAAGTCGGGCTTGGGCATTACTTTCTCGGAGACGTCTATCGCGACTCGGTCTACATCGGCTCCAATGGCTCGTCGCCGGTGAATTTCTCCGCCGGCCAGAAGGAAATCAGCATCGTCGTCCCGGCGAAATTGCTGATCGCTTCCCACGCGAGCGCAGCATATGCAAGCCCGAAGACTAAACAATACGGCTCCAGCCTGGCAGTCGGCCCGGGGGCGTCTGCCGGGCAGGCTGGGATCGCCATGGGTTTTGGGGCGGATGCGGGGTACTCCCCGGCTGGAAATAGTGACCTGGCGCTAGGAAACAACGCGAAAGCGAACGGAGGCTCGTCGATTTCCATTGGTAATGGGGCCGAAGTCGCCTCCGGGGCTTCATATTCCGCGGCCATCGGGAGCGGTGCGAAGGCTCGCCAGCCTTGCCAGCGAGTCGCATGCGCGCATGATGTGTTTACCCTTGGCCACGCAGCGCGCATCGCGACGGAAATCGGCGCTCTCACAACCAACGCCACGCCGACCGAAATGCTCGCCACACTCGGCCTTCGCGGTACGAAAATGATCTACGGCTCCGCCTGGGCCTTCACGGCGATGATCGTGGCATTTCGCGATTCCGACGGTACCGCGTTCGGGAAAAAGATCGAGGGGATGATCAAACAAAACGCCAGCGCCACAACGTCTCTCGTGGGGACACCGATCGAGACCGTCCTGGGCGATGATTTCGCTGGCGCGTTGGCAGTCTCGGCATCGGCAGACAACACCAATGGCGCGCTGAAGCTCACCGTCACGGGGCTCGCTGGGGCCACCATCAGGTGGCATGCCAACATCGAGGCGGCGGCGGTGGGCTTTTACTGATGACGATTTCCTCCGGGCCAATTTCGTCCGCGGCGATCGGTGCCGATGCGACCGGCGCCGTTCCGCCCGAGGTTGTCGACATCGCCCTGCCGCTGCGCATCCGCGTCGTCGAGGATGCGCTGTTGCTCACTCGGCCGCTGCGCATCCGCGTCGTCGAGCCCATCACGCCGGCCCTCGCGCTGCAGATCTCCGTGGGCGCCGTCCAGCCGGAGCTCGCCCTGCCGCTGCGCATCCGCGTCGTCGAGCCTATCATCCCGATGCTGGCGGTATCTATACAAGTCATCGCCGCCGATGCCTTCGCCGTGGGCGGGCGCTGGCGGCCGGTAGTGGTGCTCGATGGGGTCGATATCTCGTCGCGGCTGACGGGGCAGCTTGTGATCGACGGCAACGAAGGCGAGGCGCGTATCGCCGACGTCGTGCTGCGCCCACTGAGTGGCGCGATCAATCTGGCGAGCTGGACCGGCAAGACGATCACCATCGACTACGCTCGCCGCCAGCCGGACGGCTCGGCGCTCTATCCCCACCGCCTCTTTACAGGCCTGGTCGACCAGCCCGAATACGATCCGGTCACGCGCCTGACGCATCTGCGCTGCACCGATGATCTGCAGGGCGTGTGCGCCGCGCTGCCGCGTGCCACGCTCGATGCGCTCATCGGCGGGTACTGGCACGGCGCGGTCTTCGATGCCGCGGCCGACGGCTGGCAATACGCCAAGGACCGTGCCAGCACGCAGCCCGGCGCGTTGGACTGCGACCCGTATGGAGGCCTGCGCCTGACGAGCTGGGAGGCCAAGGCCAGCGCTGATCTGATCTTCTCCGCTGGCAGCCTGCTCGACGGCAGTCTCGCGGTGACGCTGGCGCAGAAGGCGGCCATCCGCAACGACATCGAGGTCGAATTCCGCTACCGCTTCCCGCGGCTCAAGAAGCGCGTCGTGGTGGTCGGCTATACCTATCCATTCGACCTCTCCCAGATCCTGATCAATGGCTACACCATCCCGACCCGGAAGATGATCGGCGATGCGATTCACTCGGCCGGCTGGGAGGTCAACGGCGCCATCGGCTGGGTCCCCTGCCCGGAAGGGCCGCTCAGCGTCAACCTCGGCGGGGCCACGATGGGCGTGTGGGCGGTGACGAAGGAGGTCGCGCAGGACCTGTGCTTCGGCTTCACCGCCGGAATCCGCAAGCGCTACACGCAGAGCGTCGATGAGGTCTATCGGTGCGCCGTGCGCAACGCCGCGAGCATCGCGGCCATCGGCTCGCAGACGGATCGCATCGAGGGCGCGCTGGAGGCGGCATTCGACGCCTCCGGCTGGGAGGCCACCCATGCGGCACAGGTACCGGAAGGATCGATGTACGAGGGCGAGGGGCCGGCAGAGCCGGAACCAGCCCTGCCGGATATAGCTGCCGGCGAGATCGCGTTGGACTACCCAGGCGCGGCCGAAGTCGATGATCATGCTGCGGCGGCCGCCGCGGTGCAGACGCTGATCGCGCAGGCGCAGGTGCGCATTTGGGCCTCGCACCGGGGCACCCGCGTGCGCTTCACCGCGCCGCTGCACCCGCTGCTGGATCTCGACCGCACGGTGGCCGTCGCGACCGGGAACGTGAGCGCGAAGGGCAAGCTGGCGGTCGTCCGCCATGTGATGGATCTCGATGCCGGCCGGGCGGTGTCCGAGGCCGAGATCGCCATTTGCGCGCTCTCCGGGGTGGGCATCGTCCATCCGCACTCGACGCCGACAGCCCCGGCCGCGCCGGCCGGCGCCGTAGCGGGCGAGCAGCCCTCGCACGTGGCGAGCACGCACGTGGGCTCCGCGTGGTATTCCGCCGCGTTGAACGAGTCCATGCTGGGCTATTTCACCAACGTCTCAGCCGCCTCTTCCGACTATAGCGCCAGCGCCCCGGTATACCCGGTGCAATTCTCTTTTCAGGCGCCGGCCATTGACGATGCCAGTCGCGACAACGCCGAGATCGAGGTCGCGGCGGAATACCAGGCGCGCATCGTCGAGGACCAGTTTGCGGTTTCAGTTTAGGAGGCATTGTGGCAACCTTCAAATGGCATTCCGACGCAGCGCTCACGACCCCGATCACGGGCAGCATCGTGTCCGACCACCTGGTCGATGGATCGGACGGCGCCGACGATTTCGTGCAGTATCTGGGCTCGGCCGCCTCCGGCAAGAAGCTCGAGGCGCAGAGCAATCCGGGGGTCGATCAGATTGCTTTGTCGATCGCCCACACCGTTGCGGCCCGGCAGAATAGCCACGCCTATGCGCTCAACGATCGCATGCGTCCGGTCCCGGAGAACGGCTACAAGTACAAGTGCACGGTGGCGGGCACCTCCGCGGCCTCACAGCCGGGCGGTATCCCAACGACGATCGGCGCGACGTTCGCCGATGGCGGCGTGACCTGGCAGTGCGAGACCGAGACTAATCAGGTGGCGGACGTGAAGCTGGCCACCACGCAGGTCGGGCTCGACTCGGCCACCTGGGGGGCAGGCCTCAATCTCGGCACCGTGATCAATTCCGGCGCCGCGAACGCGAAGACCGTCTGGATGCGGGTGAGGGATTCGACGCAGTACATTCAGACCACCGATCTCCAAGTCGTGGCGAATACCTGCGTCGAGTCCGTGGCGTGAGCGAACTGCAGAAGGCCATCGACAAGCTCGTTTCGCGCGAGACGGGCTGGAAGGTATTCCTCAAGGATCGTGCGCCGGCGCAGCCGATCGGGGCCTCGATCGGAGTCGGCAAGCCGGTCGCTTCCAAGGCCGGCGGCGGCGGGGGGGATCTGACCGAAACATCGTTCGCCGCCAGGACTTACTATCCAGACAAGTACATTACGACCAGCGACGGGATTTTCACATTCCAGGCGCTCAAGTCCTGCACCTTCACCGACGCCTCCGGCGCGACGATCAAAATAACCTTCGCGCCGCCGCCGTGATCATCCCGTTTTGGGCGACCAAGGCCTGGGGAAACCCGTTCCACGGGCTTGTACAAGACGGGCAGCTGAGCCTCCCCAATGGCCAAACGCGCGCGCATGTGCAGCCATCGAGCGGGGACTGCTTCCTGCTACGGGTCCCCGGGCAGCCGGATGTGTCCCGCACATCCGAGGAGGCGGCCGCCGATACAGCGGCTGGCCGGCAGTGGCGCAATTATGCCTTGCTGTCAGGCGAAAATCATCTGCTTTACGGCCAGGCCCTCGGGCCGCAGAGCTGGATCTACATCGCTCCCGATGCAAGCCGCTGGCAGGTGACGTGCGCGCTGCTCGACGGCAATAAGACGGTGGCCAACGCGATTTCCGGTGGGCAGTTTGTGCTCGGACTGGTCGTGAAGCGCTTCGGGGAACTCGGCCGAGGGCCGGAAGGTTACACGCTCAGCGTGTCGGCTTCTGATATTGGGCTCTCGGGCAGCTGGCAAACCTCCACGCTGAAACTGCGCATCGAGGACATTTCCTCGACGGGGGCGAAAGTAGTTATCGGAATCGGCCGCACAGCTCTCGTTTATCGCGGCCTGCTGCCCGAGGATGGTGGCCAGCACGCGGCCGCATTCCTGTTGCTCACGATCTCCGGCGCTGCTGGTACCCATGCGGCGGCTCTGAGCATACTGCATGATCATCTGGCATGTGGCGATGCGCCGCCGGCGGTGGATCAGAGCGAGGTCTATACAGAGATCCGGGAATACTCCGGGCCATTGTTGTACACGGACTCGATCGTACCGAACGAATTCGGAGGCAACACCATTACCGAGTTGCCCAGATCGCGATTCGATCCGCTGGGGTCGCTCGTTTCAAGACGAGCAACGACGCACGTGGACGTAGACTCCACAGTTGTCGTCGGAATTGTTTTCGACGCCTCAGACAACCCTATGCCCGTGACGATTCGTGGGCACAACACGTTGGACACCGTGGGCTCCCAATCCTCGGAGCAGATGTCCGGGTCTCGCGTTACGGTATATGACGCCGAAAATAACGTTGTGTCGCAGGTCGACACCGTCTTGATCCGGTGGTCTGGGTGGTTGTCCGAGAGCGCGACCTATATTGTCGAAATTGCCGGGCCATGGGGGACGCAACAGTACACCGCTTCCCACAGCGCACTTATTGAATGGACAGAGACACTTTATGGGGACGACACAAGCGATTTTTCGCGCACGACGCACCACCAGGTATCGCCGTTCGGGACGGTCGATGACGTGATCGAAGGGGCGCCGTTGAGCGGCGTCCACTATAGCGAACCGGTCCCGTTGCCTAGCGCATTTGGGGTTTCCTTTCCTATGGCGCCCCTGGGCTGGGTCTCCGATATCGTGTACGGGTTGCTTTGCGGGGCCGTGCGCCTTACGAACAAGGTGTGGCTGGCCTGGGCGACGCAGAATCTGCTCACGGAGTTGCCGAGTTCGCCACCAGCCGCGCCGCGATACTTTCACTTGTTGACACCGGCAGGCGCCGCCTGGCTTGGGTCTACCGCCGGCTCTGCCGGCGACTTGCGCCCGGTGCTCGATCAGTCATCCTGGCAGCCCGTGTCGCACGACACATCAGGCCCCGCCCTCGGCGCTGTGCGTTGCTGGGTGTAGTGCACCGCAGCAAGTTTCAGTCATTCGCGGTCGACTCAAGCGCGTGGGAGGCATATTGGCCTGCTTAAAATTTAGGCAAAAAAACGGCACAACGCCCCCAATTATCGCGCCGCGCTCCACCATGCCGGACATGCCACCCATACCGCCCATGCCCTTCTGGCCTTCCATCCCGGACATGCCACCCATGCCCTTCTGGCCCTGCATGCCGGACATGCCCTTCTGGCCTTCCATGCCGGACATGCCGCCCATGCCCTGCTGGTCGGACTTCTTCTTGCCCTTCTTGCGCCCGCGCGGCCCGTCCAGCTCGTCGCCGAGCAACTGGTAGGTGGGACAGGTCGCGGTGCAGAAGCCGCAATGCACGCAGGTGCGCAAAATCGCATCGGCCTCCCGGCCCTCGGGCGTGTCCCGGATGAAATCGGCGAGATTCGTCTGCATGACTCACGTCCGCGCGCGGCGCGCCCGATAGCCTTTCGTTTTCCCTGTCACCACTCGA
>CAYNYW010000052.1:0-13774 GCA_964401555.1 uncultured Defluviicoccus sp. | reverse complement strand
CCCGCTACAACCCATTGATCCATAAATAAAATCAAAATGAGGGGATTCCTGAGGGATCGATTGGCTATCGCCGACCTAGTCGTGAGCACGGAAGTTATAGCTACACTGCTAGGCACGGTAGTTGGCGCTCTCCTCATGCTGGCAGTAGAGTGGATTAAGCTACGCTTATTTTCAGGCAAACTTCGCGCCTCATTTGACACAGGGAAGAGGGTCGATTTTCTTGCTGAAATGGACAGCCCACCCTCCGCGTGGGTTCGCGTACTGGTAGAAAACACCAAGAAGAAGTCTCTGGCGCGCGGATGTCGTGCCTACCTAACTCAGCTCACATGGAGATCCGTCGCCGGTGCGCCACAGACGACACCTGTGGGCGATAGCCTGCCGTTGAGGTGGTCGAATACAGCAGACGCCACAGTCGTCGACATTCCCTATGGCGTAAACCAGTTCGTTGATGTCATCTCGGTGCTTGAGCAGCAGCCTAACTGCCTTAGGCTGGAAACAATACCGCCAAAGATTTCAATTTGTTTCTATCGCGATCTGCGAATTAACTTCGAGATAACGGTCATTTCTGATGCCCGTTCGCCTATAACACAACGGGGATGCATCCATCGGAAGCCAGGAAGGGCATGGAACGACATCGAGATTAGTTCGGATTGCTCTGCGTACGACCTAGAGGTCGGTCACGGGCAGTAACCCCGCACCGCACAGCCCAACCCACGAGCCAAATACCTTGAGCGCTACCTAAGAGGTAGCGGCGTCCACTGAACCGCGCCGGGTTTCCCGGAGGCGGGTTTGTTTGGGTCCTACGCCGCCACGGGGCGGTTCAAGCGCCTCAGGCGGCCGAGCGCTTGCGCTGTACAGACAAGCGACCGTGGTCCTCACCAGGGAGCATCCGCCCCACGACGTCGAGCATCGTCTCAAACTCGTCGCAGACGGTGAGCGACCAGCCATCGAACCCGCTCGCCGCATACCGGCCATCCTCGGTCTTGACCAACCGCATGCAGACCGGCCTGCGGCCATCCACGAACAACTCGATGACGTCGCGCCCCGCGGGCCCCTCGTGGCGAATCCATCGCCCCCACGTAGCGACCGCAGGGAAACGGTCTTGGAAGTAGGCCATTTCGGCCTCGCTGAAACGGGCATTGGACACGCGGGAAGCCTCCACTGATATCGACTCTCTAGATTGCGCGTCTCGCCCCCTCCTTCGCCCGGAACGGTCGCACCTGACTTATTGTGCACCGCAAAAATCAACGGAAAGTTAACAACTCTCCTGCGCGATTGCAAGCCGCGTCGTCGGGAGAAAAGTCCCCAAAAATAGGGGTATGGCGGGGCGATCCCCGGCAGGAATGGGGTTCCGTCGCGACGCCCGGCACACGAGCGCAGGCGGATCGTGCGGCGTTTCTGCGAAGAAAGTGTCAGCAGTTCAATGTGTTGTGCCGCGAGGGCGTCGTTCGGGCATGGACCGTCCGAGCAGGATGCCGCGCTAGCAGCCGGGCGCGTGAAATAACGCGTGGCAGACCTGGTCGCCTTCGCGGACCGCGATCCGCTGGGCGATGCCGGCGTTGAGTTCGACCACGGCGCGCACCGGGGCGTCGACGCGAATCAGATCTTCGCTGAACGGCCGCGCGTTTTTGGCGATCGCGATCACCCGGCCGTCATCGGCAAGAAACAACATGTCGAGCGGGATCAAGGTATCCTTCATCCACATTGTCACCGGCTGCGGTCGATCGAAATCGAACAGCATGCCGTGATCCGGAGCGAGATAGGCGCGGCCTTGCAGGCCCCTCGTCCGCTGTTCCGGCGTATCGGCAAGCTCGACGACGAAGGGGAAACGACCGCTCTGGGTGGCGACGACCAGGGTCGACACGGCAACGGCGGCGGCGGGCGATGATTGGTCGGCCGCGGCTCGTTGGCTTGGAAGCAGCGCGACCGGCGGCCCCACCGCCGCGACAGTTGCGAGCACGGCAACGATCCGCCACCGCCTCGTCACCCAAGCGCCTCCCCGATCGAACAGACCATCGATCATGGCCGTGCCCGCGCCAGGAAGCCTTCGCTGAGGCCGAGCCACGTCCGCGTGCCGATCAGGGGCGCCTGCCACGCGAGCTGGGCGAGGTCGAGGTTGGAGAGATGCGTAGCGAACCGGCGCGACGCCGGCAGGGCGGACCAGCGTGCCGTCGTCTCCTTGGCGAGCTGGCGCAGGAAACGGCCGGCGAGGACCAGATCGAGCCGGCAATCCTCCGAGACGTCGGCGACGACGCCGCGCAACGTCTGCAGGACCTTGCGAAACATCACCAGATCGGCGGAAAAGCGGGCGCCGGTTTCGATCAGTGCATCATCCATCAGCGCGGTGAGCCAGCCAAGGCTGGGCCAAACGCCACAGCCGAGCCGGCCGAGGTGCCGGGCGACGACCCGCTTCAACGCGTCGGCGTCCACCGCATCGGCGGCGAGCGCGGCGACGGCATCCCCGATCCGCGCGGCATCGAAGGTGACGGCGCCCAGGAGGATCTGGGTCATCGCAACCTGCTCGTCCTTGGCAAGCCGGCCGGTCAGGCTCCAGTCGAGGATGGCGAGCCGCCCGTCAACGGTGGCAACGAGGTTGCCCGCGTGCGGATCTGCATGGAACAGACCGGCGCCGGCGCCGAGCCAGACCGGCTGTGCCAGGAGCGCATCGGCGATGAGCGACGCGAGCTTCCGGCGCGCCCGGGTGCCGAGATCACACACGTCGGTGACCTTGCCCCCGAAGACCCGCTCCATCGCGGTGAGCCGTGGCGTCGAAAACGCGAACACTTCGGGCACAACGACCGACGGCATGGCGGCGTAGGCGGCGCGTGCCTCACGCAGATGCGCCTGCTCGTTGTCCAGGCGAACCTCGCCCGAGAGGAGTGCACGCACCCGGGCGAAGCTTGCGGCGTAATCGATGGCCGGCAGCCCGTAGTGGCGACAGCGCTCGTCGAGCCGCGCGCCGACGCGGGCGAGCAGGTCGAGTTCCTCCTCCAGGCGCTCTTCGATGCCGTCCTTCAGGAGCTTGAACACGCCGTGGCGCTCGCCCTCCGTGGCCGGGTCCCGCCAGCGGAAGGGCTGAACGATGGCAACGCTTGCCTCGGCCAGCGGCGGCTCGTCCACGCAGACGCCGAGCGCCGCCAGCGGACCGAGCTGCCGCTGCAGTGCGGCATGCAGCGCGGCGACGCTCTCGCGACGGGGCGGCATGGTTTCAAGGCGCTGCAGCAGCGCGCGCAAGTCGGGCGGCAGCCGGCGATCGCGGGCCAGAACCTGGCAGAGCTTGTGCAAGGCGGGACAGCATTCGGCGATTGCCACCAACCGTTCGCCGAGGGAGGTGGCGTGTGGCAATGCCAACTGACCAGCAAGAATTTCCGCGCCGCGCGCCTCAGACAAGTTGGCGAGAAAGAACGAGATGCCGTCGGCGACCGCCGGGCGATAGCGCGCATAAGCGTCCGGCACCAGTGCGCCGAAATCGAGCATGGCACAGAAATCTTCGCCGCCGGCGCTCTTCCGCATCTTACCCCGCCGCGGCCTCGCCGTCTTGCCGGCGGTTTCTGCGGCGGGACCTCCAACCGCTGGCATGGCGGTGTTCCTTTTCAGCCGATGGCGGCACGGATGAGGTACTGAGCGATCGCGGCAGGCGTCATCTTGACGGCCTTCGGCGCCTCGCCGGCCAATGCCTTTTCCACGAGAATCTGGTTCTCGACGTTGGCAGGCTTGACCTTGAAGATGCCTTTCGCACCTTTGAGCTGCGGGTAGTAAGCGGGATCAATCGCCATCTCCTTGCGCCCCACGCGGGCCAGAAGCATGGCGTCGTCGCCGTCATCCGGTAAAGCCGCCTGCTTGACCAGCACCCAATCGGCGCGGCCAGCGTGCGCGGCCTCGTTGAAGCCGGCCACCGCGGCCTTCGCATCGCCCGCGCACACGCCGAGGACGTAGAGCTGCTTGGTGAGCCCGACACCGAGCCCCCATTTCTGCAGGCTGTCGCTTTTCGCCACGAAAACCGTCGCCATCGTCCCGCCCGCTCGAAGGACGCTCGCCGCCGCGCGGCCGCGGTTCCATGGGTAGTCACTTGCCCATGACTTGTCCATCCCCGGGAGCGCGCTCCGGCCGCAACATCGCAACGGGTCGCCCGCGCTGCTACCGGGCGCCTACTCCGTGGCGCGCATGTCGACGATACGCTTGGCCTTGCCCATCGAGCGTTCGATCTCGCCCACCTCGGCGACGCGAACCCGAACCGAGATGCCGATGTACGATTTGACCGCGTGGGCGAGGCTCGTCGCGCAGGCCCGTCGGGTCGCCTCGTCGTAGGGTGCAAGGTCGGCGCGCGGCTCGACCACGACATCGAGCGCGTCGAGCCGGTCGAGCCGGTAGATTTCGAGCACGTAGTGCGGCGAGAGGTGCTTGTCCTTGAGGATCAGTTCCTCGATCTGGCTGGGGAACACATTGACGCCGCGGATGATCAGCATGTCATCGGTGCGGCCGGTGACCTTCTGCATCCGGCGCATGGTGCGCGCGGTGCCGGGCAACAACCGGGTCAGATCCCGGGTACGGTAGCGGACGACCGGGAACGCCTCCTTGGTCAGCGAGGTGAGCACGAGCTCGCCCGGCTGGCCGTTGTCGACCGGCTCCCCGGTGGCCGGATCGACGATCTCCGGGTAGAAATGGTCCTCCCAGATGTGCAGGCCGTCCTTGGTCTCGATGCACTCGCAGGCGACGCCGGGGCCCAGCACCTCGGACAGGCCGTAAAGGTCGACGGCGTCCATCTGGAAACGATCCTCGATCTCCTTGCGCATCGCGTTGGTCCACGGCTCGGCGCCGTGCAGCCCGCAACGCAGCGACGTGGCGCGCGGATCGAGGCCCTGCTGCTCGAACTCATCGGCGATGGCGAGCATGTAAGAGGGCGTCACCATGATGACGTCGGGGCGGAAGTCCTGGATGAGCTGGACCTGGCGGGCGGTCTGTCCGCCCGAGATCGGGATCACGGTGCAGCCCAGCCGTTCGGCGCCGTAATGCGCGCCAAGACCGCCGGTGAACAGCCCATAGCCATAGGCGACGTGGACGATATCGCCGGGCCGGCCTCCGCCGGCGCGGATCGAGCGCGCCATCAGCTCGGCCCAGGTCTCGATGTCGGCTTGGGTATAGCCGACCACCGTCGGCCTGCCGGTCGTGCCGCTCGACGCATGGATGCGCGAGACCTTCTCGCGCGGCACCGCGAACATGCCGAACGGATAGTTCCGGCGCAGATCCTCCTTGGTGGTGAACGGAAACCTGCGCAGATCACTCAGCGCGTGCAGATCGTCGGGATGGACGCCTGCCGCCTCGAAAGCATCGCGGTAGTGGCGAACATTATCGTAAGCGTGGCGCAGGGCCCACTTCAGCCGCTTAAGCTGCAACGCCGCAATCTCGTCGCGGCCGGCAAGCTCGATCGGATCCAATAGCTCCTTGGCCGCACCCTCTCCCCGCATCCCCTCACATCCTTTTCGTTGCCGCGTTCTTCGCCGTGCCACCCGCCCGCTGCGCGCCGGTCGGCCGTGTTCGATAGCACGGCCCGGGCCGGTTGTCTAAACCCTTGTGTCTCAATCCGTTACCGATCGCGATCCCGCCGGGGCGGCCGCGTGGCCGACGAGGGCAGCGCCGACGCGTGCGATGACGCCGGCCCAATCGCCGGGAGTCCGCTGACGGAACAGACGCATCGACGGGTACCACGGGCTGTCGGTCCGTCGCTTGAGCCAGCGCCAGTCGGCAGCAGCCTGCAGCATCACCCACACCGGCCGGCCCAGCGCGCCCGCCAGGTGCGCGAGCGCGGTGTCGGTGGTGATGACGAGATCGAGGTTCGCCATGATCGCGGCGCTATCGACGAAGGCATCGCCGCCGGCATCGAGGTCCGGGCCGGGATGGGCGAGCGCGAAAGGCAGCCCCGCCATGTGCCAACCGGTCGGTCCCGGGCCTGTTTCAATCGCGTGGGCGGTCGGCATCACCAGGCTTACCAGCCGCACGCCCGGCACCGCCGCCAGCGGCGCCAGGAGGCCGGGATCGGCGAGGCTGCGGCCCGGATCGGCGGGCGACGCCGGGTTGCCACGCCAGCAGACGCCGATGGTGCGCACGCCGCCGCTGCCCAGGCGTTGACGCCAGAGCGCGATCCGCTCCGACACGGCCGTGAGATAGGGTGCCGCCATGCCAACGGCGCCCAGGCTCAGGCCCAGGCGATGCGGCAGGGAAACCAGCGGCACCGCGCAATCGATTTCGCCTGCCGCCTCGCCCTGGGCGATCAGCCGATCGACGCCGCTGATCTGGCGCATGAGGACGACGAGCGGCTTCGGAACCTCGAAGGTGACGCTGCCGCCCAGGGAAGCGGCCAAAGGGACGAAGCGCGCGAACTGGATGCAATCACCCAGGCCCTGTTCCGCGTGCACCAAGAGACGGCGGCCGGCGAGCGGCTCGCCGTTCCACGCCGGCACCGCGGCATGGCGGCGCGGCGCCCGGAAGCCGGCACAGCGCCAGCGCCACTCGTATTCGGCGAGGCCACTCGCATAATCGCCCAGGCGCAACAGCACCAGAGCCAGATTGTAGTGCGCTTCCGGCAGGTCCGGCCGGTCGGCAAGCAGGCTGCGGAACAGACCGACCGCTTCCTCGTCGCGTCCGCACCCGGTCAACAGATTGCCAAGATCGTTGCGGCAGGCAACGTGTGCCGCATCAAGCGCGAGCACCCGATGGTAGGCGGCGATCGCGTCGTCGCGGCGGTCGAGGCGCGTCAGCATCGCTGCGAAGCGCATCAACGCTTCCGAGTTGTGCGGGCGCAGGGCGCTCGCGCGCGCAAAGGCATCGGCCGCGTCCGCGGGGCGACCGACATCGGCAAGTGCATTGCCCAGGTTGTACCAGCCATCGGCGAGCGATGGCATCAGCGCCAAGGCGCGACTGATCAGCGCCACGGCATCCGCCGGCTGGCCGGTCTGGCGCCGGCACACGCCCAAGAGATGCAGCGCGTCGGCCTGATCGGGATCGACCGACAGCACATCTTCGTAACGCGCCGCCGCCGCCGCAATGTCACCGGCGTGATGCAGGGCAAAGGCCTCGCGCATCCAGGCGAAGACGCATTCGGGCGTCGCCAATGGCTCGATCGCCAGCGCCGGCAGGGCGCTCATCACGCACCACCCGCCGCGGCAGCACACGCGGCTGCGGCAAGCTCGGCCGCAACATCCGCCGCGACGGCATCCCACGCTCCGGGGTGCGGCTGGCGGAACAGCCGCATGCCGGGATACCAGGGGCTGTCCGTCCGCCCGGCGAACCAGCGCCAGTCCGCCGCCGCCTTGAGCAGCAGCCAGGTCGGTCGACCGAGCGCACCGGCGAGATGGGCGATGGCCGTGTCGGTGGTGATGACGAGATCGACGGTCTCCAGGATGGCCGCGGTGTCGAGGAAGGCATCGCCGCCGGCATCAAAGGGCTCACCGGGCCGCACCAGTTCGTGACGCGCGGCGGCGGCCTCGATGCCGGCGAGACCGTGTTCCTTTTGCAGGGCGATGAACCGCACGCCCCGGACCGACAGCACCGGTTCGAGGAGGGCGAGCGGCACCGAACGGCCGCGATCGGCCCTGGCATTGGGATTCCCCTGCCAGGCGATGCCGACCGTGAGCGGCTTCGATGCGGCGGCCCGCCGGCGCGCCCAATCGAGCACGCGCCCTGGCTCGGCGCGCAAATAGGGCACGGTCGCCGGTAGCCGGTCGAGATCGACGCCAAGCGCCCGCGGCAGGCTCAACAGCGCGATCTGTGCGTCGTACGGCGGCAGCGGCGCGCCTTGCGCGACGAGGGTGCACCGCGCCGGCCACGGGGTCAGGCCCCGCAGCAGGCGACACAGCTCGCCACGGCACTCGAAGACGATGGCATCGCAGCGCCTGGACGCCTCGATGACGAAGCGCGCAAACTGGATGTGATCGCCGAGCCCCTGCTCGCCGTGCACCAGAAGCGTGCGGCCGTCGAGGTGCCCGCCGTCCCAGATCGGCGCTGCGAGGTGCCGCGGTCGCATCTCGCGGCCGCGCCAGCGCCACTCGTACTCGGCAAACCCTTCGGCATAGTCGCCACCGGCAAGCAGCGCGTGCGCGAGATCGATGTGGGCCTCGGCATCGTCGGGCGCTGCGGCGACCGCGCGCCGTAACAGAGTTGTCGCAGGCTCCAACGCACCGGTGTCGCGCACGGCGTTCCCCAACGCACGCAGGCATTGGCCGCGGGCGCGTCCGGTCAGCAGCGCCAATGCGTCGCGCAGCATCGCCGCCGCGTCGTGCGGCCGGCCGCTTTCCCGCAACAGATTGCCGAGATTGAGCCGCCCCTCGCCAAAGGCGGGGGCTGCCGCAATCGCGGAACGCAACAGACGCTCGGCCCCGGCGAAGTCGCCCAACCCTTTGCGTGCAAGCGCGAGATTACTCGTGCTCTCGGGCGTATCGAGCCCCGCAAGGCGCGCACGCTCCAAGAACATTGCCGCCCGGCGATGCCGGCCAAGCTGGAGTGCTGCGGTGCCGGCGCCATCGAGCGCCTGGGCATTTTCGCGATCGTCCGCCAGGATGCGCACATAAAGCGCAAAGGCGCCCTCGGCATCGCCCGCACCATGCCGTGTCGCCGCCGCGCTCAGGATTTTCCCGCGCGGCAGAGCCGGCATGCCTGCCGGGACGGTTTCGGTCGTCGATGCGGGCACACCGGCACCGCGTGCCGCGATCAGCCGCGAGCGGTCGCCCGCGATCAGTCGGCGCAGCTCGCCCTCGACGCGCTCGATCACCGGCGCCCAGGCTTCGGAGCCATCGAGGGACGTGCCCTCCGGCTGGCGGAACAACCGCGTGGTCGGATACCACGGGCTGTCCTCACGCCCGCGGAGCCATCGCCACTCCGGCGTCGCCTTCAAGACCACCCAGCATGGCCGGCCCAATGCGCCCGCAAGATGCGCGACCGCGGTATCGGTGGTGATGACGAGATCAAGGTTCATCATCACCGCGGCGCAATCAACGAAGGCGTCCTCGCCGGTGTCGAAATCCTCGCCCAGGCTCTCGACCACCATGCCTGCCGGAAGGAGGGCGAGCTGCTCGCAGCCGTCGCCCTTTTGCAGCGAGATCAGGCGCACGCCTTCGATCGCCGCCAGCGGCGCGAGAGAGCGCAGCGGCAGCGAGCGGCCGCGGTCGACCCGCGCATCGGTTGATCCCTGCCAGACGACGCCGACGCGAAAGCCCGTTCCCTCGGCAAGCCTTCCGGCCCAGTGCAGAATGCGCTCGGGCTCGGCCGACAGATACGGCGTGTCGGCCGGAATGGAGTCGAGCCGGGTGCCCGCCAGGCAGGGGGCGCTCATCAAATAGGCGACGGCATCGGCCTTAGGGACGGGTGCGCCCTCGCGAACGACGGCATCGACGCCGGCCGCGCGCGCCAACAGCCGGGCGAGACGCGGCCGGCAGCCGATGATCACCGCCGCGGCGCCGCGCGCTTTCACGACCGCGGCATACCGCACGAACTGGATGGCATCGCCGAGACCCTGCTCGGCGAGCAACAAGAGCCGTTTTCCGCTCACGTCACTGCCGTCCCAGGCGGGTATCGGCAGCGACGGCGGCGGCGCGCCGAAGGCCGTGCTTTTCAGCCGCCATTCGTAGTCGGCCAGGCCTTGGGTGTAGTCGCCGTCGAGCAGCAGCATCATCCCGAGCGCCATGTGCGCGTCGGCATACGCGGGATCAAGGGCGATCGCCGTCTCGAAGGCTTGGCGCGCCGCTTCGATATCGCCCTGGTCGTGGGCTGCGATGCCGAAATTGCACCAGGTTGCCGGCTGACGCGCGTTGATCGCAAGCGCACGGCGGTAAAACCACAGCGCGAGGTTGATGTCGCCCTTGGTGCGCTCCATGACGCCGAGGTTGTTGAGCGCGTCGAGATGATCGGGATCGATCGCAAGCGCGCGCTCCCAGCAGTCGCCGGCGGCATCCCAGCGACCGCTGCCCGACAGCATCTTGCCCAGCGCAACCCAGTGCCGCGGCTCCTCGGGCGCGAGGGCAAGTGCCCGGCGATACGCCGCTTCCGCTTCGCCGGCGCGATGCGATGCCACGAGCGCATCGCCCAGAATGGCAAGCAGGGCCGGCTCCGCGTTCGCCACCGCCACCGCCCGCTCGGCAATGGCGACCGCGTCTTCGGCGCGGTCACGATCACGCAGCAGGTTGACGACATTTTGCAGCGCCGCCGCTTGACCGGGAGCCATGGCGAGCGCGTTGAGAAAGGCGATTTCGGCATCATCGAAGCGGCCGAGGCGCTTCAACAGCACGCCGAGATTGGAATGCACGTCGGCGGCGGCAGGCGCCAGCGCGGCGGCATACAGTGCCAGCCCCCGTGCCGCCTCGACCGCGGTCTGTGACCAGCCGTCCGCCTCGCAGCATGCCATTGCCAGCCGGTTGAGAAGGTGCGGCTCGTCGGGCTTGCGGCCCAAGTGACCGCGGTAGGCGGCCGCGACCTCCGCGTAGCGGCCGGCTTGGTGCAGGGCCACTGCCTGCTCAATGGTCACTGCCGATGCCGGCGTCTCCCGCAACTGGCACCTGGTCGCGATCAATGCGGTGAGCTCGGCCGCCACGGTCGCGATCACACCTGCCCAATCGCCGGGCCGGCCTTGGCGGAACAGCCGCATGGTCGGATACCATGGCGAGAGGCCGGCGCCTTCGCCCCAGCGCCAGTCGGCGCCGGCCTTCAAGAGTACCCACACCGGCCGGCCCAACGCGCCTGCGAGATGCGCGACCGCGGTGTCCGACGTAATCAGCAGATCAAGCGAATGGAGCGCCGCGGCGGTGTCGACGAAGGCATCGCCATCGGTGTCGAGAATTTCTCCCAGATCGCGGAGCACGAGGCCGGGCGGCGCTGCTACGAGCTGCTCGCGGCCAAATCCCTTCTGGATGGAGAAGAAACGGGCACCGGCGACATCCGCCAGCGGCGCGAATGCGGCGAGCCGAAGCGAGCGGCCCGCATCACCCGGCGCCTCCGTATTGCCCTGCCAGTGGAGGCCGACGCGCAGACCGTCGCCGAGCGCTCCGGCCGTTGCGAGCCGAGAGGCCCAGGTGCGGATCAGGTCTGGCTCGGCGAACAGGTAGGGGGCGGTGCGCGGCAAGGTGTGCGGGGTGATGCCGAGAACGCCCGGCAGCGACATCAGCGCGATCCAGGCGTCCGCCCTCGGCAGCGGCACGCCGTCCTCAATGACCGTGACCCTCGGCTCTCCTGCTTCCGCCGCGCCACTCAGCAAGGGGCAACGTGCCAGCAGCCTGCCTAGTCCTTTCTGACAGACGATGCCGATATTCCGTACGCGATCGAGCGCCAGCGGCACGAAGCGCAGGAATTGGATGGTATCGCCCAAGCCCTGCTCATGGTGCACGATAAGTGTCGCCTCGGGCAGGCATTCTCCCGCCCACCGCGGCAGGGTGCCAGCCGCGAGAGGCGGCTGCAGTCCGCGGACGGCCCAGCGCAGCTCGTAGTCCTGCCAGCCCCGGGTCCAGTCGCCGCGCTGCAGGTGCGCGCACGCGAGATTGAAGCGGAGTTCAACGGACTGCGGTGCGCTGGCGAGAGCCGTCTGCCACACTTCCATGGCGTCGTGCCAGCGGCCTTGGTCGCGCAGGACGACGCCGAGGTTGACCTGGGCGGCGTGGTGGTGTGGCGTGCACGCGAGCGCCTCGCGATACGCGGCTTCGGCAGCGGCGGCGTCGCCTCCCTTGTGCAGCGCGTCGGCGAGCCCGAACCGCGCATCGCCGTTGGAAGGATCGCAGACCAGCGCGCGGCGGAACAGCGCCGCTGCCCGGGCGTGGCGGCCTTCGGTCGTTCGCACCCCGGCAAGCAGCGCCCAGGCGCCGGCATCCTCGGGGCGCAGCGCGATTGCCGCCTCGGCAGCGACCGCCGCCTCGTCCAGGCGGCCGGCGCGGCTCAAGGCGAGCGTCAGGTTGTAGTAGCAGGCGGCCGCTTCGGGCGCAGCGGCGACCGCCGCTTCGCCGGCGTTGCAGGCGTCTTCAATGCGGCCGAGGGCCAGTAGTGGCAGCACCAGGTTCTGCCATGCCCCGGCCATGGCGGGAGCCTGACGCACTGCCGCCGAGAGCAGTGAGATTGCGTCGTGATGGTGGCCCAACTGGTAGTGCAGCGCGCCACACAGGCTCAAGGCCGCCGGATTAGCGGGGGCGACTTCGAGTACGTCGCGGCAGGCGGCGAGCGCCGCCTGAAAATGGCCTGCTGCGTGCAAGCGCCGGGCGGCGCCCAAGGCATCGGCGTCTTCGCGATCGGACAAGCTGATCTCACTGCCATCGACAATCGCCGAGACTAATACCGCGCGTATGATTTCTCTTCGGTTATCGCCGAACCCATCAGGACGTTGATTTCGCGTTTCAGGCGCGCGCGCTCATCGTTGGTGATGTAGACCGACCGCGCCAATTCGACAAAGCGCGGCCCGAAATCCTTGCGCCGTTCGCACTCCCTGATCTCGTCCTCGATGCGCCACAGCGTCTCGTTGACGCCCTTCAACGCCCCCGCCAGGCCGGGAAGCCTGGTGTCGTGCGGCGCCTGCTGCCAGCGGCTGCGCAACAGCGCCAGTTCATTGATGACGTTGGTGCGTTTGTCGTTCTCGTCGATTTGCTCGGCCTTGATCTCGAGGATGGTCAACTTGTCGAGGAGCTCACTCCAGGACACCGGGATCTCGATCATTGTCGCTTACCCTTGCCTTTGATCAGAGCAATCCCGCTTCGCCGTCCTCGTGTTCACCTCGTCCCCGGCAACATTGCGTTCGTCCTTGCCGCCGTTTGCCGCGGCCTTGACGGCGCCGGGGAAGGGGCCTCGCCTGCATCGGCGATTGGCCCCTCACTCGTTCTTGGCATTGTCGGCGCGGCAACGCTCTCCCCGATGCGAACGGGATCTGGGAAAATCGTTGCCGCGTCGATGTGTAGCAAAATCTCCTTTCCAGATGCTTTCACGCGCCCATACGTTGACGTCGATCAGCTCCATTGGAAGTTCGTCACACTCAGCTGGCTTGCCGTCTTTCCAGTGAGCTGGATCTCCATGTCGGCACTGCCGTCTCCACCGACATCGACTTGCAGGACATGGGTCGTGTCATCGAACCGGGCCTGGGAGTGGCCGGCACTCGCCTCCAGGCTGTCCGTACCCAGGTAATTGAAGCTGCCGGTCTGCAGTCCTTCGAAGACCAGGGTGTCGGTGCCGGGCACGAAGTCCGTGATGACGTCGGGCGTGCCGGTGGGTGACTGGTCCGCGGCGGTGAACACGAACTGATCACTTCCCATCCCGCCGGTCAGAGTATCGGCGCCGGTGCCACCGATGATCTGATCGTTGCCCGAGCCGAGGTTGGCGACCACGCCGCTGCTGCCGGTAATCACGATGATGTCATCGCCGGTGCCGCCGGTGATGGTCTCGACGTTGGCGACGGTCAGCGTGTTGGCGGCGTTGGCCAGCGTCAGGCGGTCGTTGCCGTCACCTAAGTCGATGGTGCCGGCGGTGAACGCCGCGGAGAGGGTGACCACGTCACCACCGGCGCCGCCGGTCAGCGTCTCGACGTTGGCCACCGTCAGCGTCGCCCCGGACGCGCTCAAGCTCAGCGCGTCGGCGCCGGCACCTAAGTCGACCACACCGCCGGTCATCGCGCCGCCCAGGCTGACGACGTCGGCACCGGCACCACCGGTCAGCGTCTCGATGTTGGCGACGGTCAGCGTGTTGCCGCCATCGGCCAGGGTGAGGCGGTCGTTGCCGCCACCGAGATCGAGGCTGCCGTCGGTCACCGCGCTGCCCAGCG
>CAYNYW010000051.1:0-13928 GCA_964401555.1 uncultured Defluviicoccus sp. | reverse complement strand
GATTCGGCCGGGGATCGAGAAATGCTGGCCGTCGCGGATCATGTGAGGGAGGGGGGTAGTTGGCACAGAGCGGCGGCGGGGGAATTGTGAGGCGGGGGGGCTGAAAGGCTTGCTGTGCAAGGGTTTGAGGGGTGGGGGGCAAAAATGGCCGGCGGTTTTGGGTTTGGCACAAAATAGCCGGTTTTTCGGTTTGAATGCCCGGCGTTAAGGTGGTATTTGGCACAAACTGCACAGCGTTCGGGCCTTTGATCTGGAGCAGGCGGGGCGGGGGGCGTTCTGCGGGGGGCGGCGTTAAATCGGTGCCCGGGTTGGCGTCGCTAGGGGTGGCGACGGGGGGCCGCAACGAGCCGAGGTCGCGGCGGTTGCTTTCGGTCAGGCGCTGTTCGGCGATGCCGAGCGCCTGAATCCTGGCTTCGAGCCAGTGCATCAGGTCGTCGTAGCGGGCGGCGGGGATGAGGCGGTGCGCCGTGACCTTGGCCTTGGCATTGATGGCCTTCCGGGCGTCGCTGCGGGTGATCTGGCGGGCCTTTATGGTGTTGTGCAGATCGACCCATTGGTCGCGCCGTTCGACCAGAACGGCTTTCTGGGCCTTCGAGATGAGCGGAATCGCTGGCGGCGATACCAGCACGACCTTGAGTTGCGTCGACCCTTCCGCGAAGTGGTTCATGTCGCCCTTGATGACCACCTTCTTTCCCAGTATTGGCGGGGTTTTTCGGCTTTTTGAGTCCTCCTCCACAAGGGCCAATGATTGCTTGAACAGAGCCTTGAAGCGGTCTTTTTTTTCTTCTTGTGGCACTGCATTTCCTCCTTGAAAGCGGCCTACGCCGCGAATTTAAGTAGCTGCATGACCTTCTCCCTGGTTGCGCTGGGCTCCTCCAGCAGGTCGTAAGCGGCCAGCAGAACCTGGGCCTTCCTGGCCGGCGCCATGGTGCGCTTGGCCTCCGTGAGCACTTCCTCCAGCGCTTCTATGGCGGCGGCCATGCGCTCCCGATCGAACGCGCCGGGCGTTTCTGCGCCTGCCAGATCCTCGATCCGCATCGCCCCTTCCCCCGTCAGCAGCCAGTTGGCATTGATCCCCGCCCGAACGAACGCCGCCCCCAGGGTGATCCCCGCCTCGTTACGTCCCTCTTCATTTCGTTGGTAGGTACGCACGTTGTAGCCACTCTGTACGCAAAAATTGGCTTGACTAAGGCCGAGATACGTCCTAGCAGTCTTCATCCGAGTGCCAATTTGCTGCCTTTCCGTGGTTGATTCGACAACCGTGGAAGTGTCAACGAAAGTGTCAACTTGGGCAGTGTCGTTGACACTTTCATTACCCGTTGATTTGTCTATGTTTTTCACTGTTTTGGCCGAATATAAGCAAACGCTAAAGTGTCAACGAAGAATAGGCCGTGTTTGCGATGTTGACACCCGACAAATATCGGTATCTAATGCAACCTGTACCGCACAAACAACGGAGCGCAACAAGTGGCTATTCAGCCCCCAAAAAAAGCCAGTCAAGAGGACTGGCACCCGGCCCGGATTCTAGCCGCCTTGCATATGCGCGGCATCACCCTGAAAGCGCTGGCGAAGCAGCATGGCCTGGCGTCCGGATCGACGCTTTCGAGGGCGATGATGCACTCTTCTCCGCTCTGTGAACAACGGCTGGCCGATGCGGCTGGCATCCCCGTACAGGAGATGTTCGCCGCGCGCTACCACGCCGATGGCACCCCGAAAGGGCGTGGCATCCGCGGTGCTCGCATCCTTCATTGTAAGGATTCGTATTGCCAACACAATGGCAATCATTCATTGCGGAGTAAACACCATGAAAACGAGTTTTGACCCTCTGACTCGGGACCTGTTCGAGGTGCCCGTGGAGGTGGTTCCGGTGCCCGGTTCGCTCGATTGCGGGCGCGCCATTCGGCACGTGCTGACCGACCTGATGAAGCGCTCGACGCACTCGCGGCAGGAGGTCGCGGAGCAGATGAGCACGCTCACCGGGGCGCCGATCAGCAAGCATCAACTGGACTCCTGGACGGCGGACAGCCGCGACGGCTGGCGCTTTCCGCTGGAGTACGTGCCGGCCTTCGAGGTGGCCGTAGAGACGCGGGAGCTGACCACCTGGCTAGCCGATTTGCGGGGCTGCAAGGTGCTGGTGGGCAAGGAAGCGCTCGATGCCGAGATCGGCAAGCTGGAGCGGATCAAGGAAGACGCGGGCCGGCGCATCCGGCGGATCAAGCATGTGATGGGGACGATGCAATGAGCGAGAACAGCGAACACGAGGAGCTGAAGGCGTGGGCTTGCCGCAGCCATGACGCCCATGCCAGAAGTGGGCAGACCATGAACCAGGATCCCGCCTGCGTCGGCGAACCAGCAGAGCCGATGAGTCTGGCGATGATGGCCAATGCGATTGCTGCTGGTACGGAAAGAGCCCTTCCAAACGCAAATCCCGCTGATCTGTTGGAGGCGATGTGGCTGGCGATGCAGCTGGTGGGCGGCCCCCAGAAGGCAGCCGCCACGCTGCGTTACTGCGGTGTCAATTTCGTCAATACGTGATCGTAAATGGCATCGAACAGAACCAACGGGTCTGGCAAGTCTTTGGCTGCGCCGCCAGCCCTGGCAGCAATTAGCACTTTGCTGGCCATGGCGTTCCTATCCTGCAGCAGGGCAATAGTGAATTCAACAGCCAGTTTTGCAACTTCGGTTTTCTCAGTCATGAGGGGTCTCCAGTGAAGTGGTTGGGTTTGCAGATTGGACGCCTGCCTGCCCATTGTAACGACGCCGGCTGACCCCTCCCCCTTTCCCGAATGCCCCCCATGAACGCCCCTATGCCCGTCGTTTCCGTGACCGCCACCCTGGTGGAAATCGCCCAGGCGCTTGGTGTGACCAAGCAAGCCGTAGCGCAACGGGCGAACCGCGAAGCGTGGCCGTTCGAAGCCGTTCCCATCCGTGGCGGGCAGCGCCGCCTCTACCCCCTCGCCACCCTCCCAGCCGATGTTTCACGGGCCGTCACGCATCACCGAAACGTCGTCGTAACAGTGAACCGGGGCGCGCGGATCAAGGCGCTGACCACCATGTTGGCGCAGTTCGAGGAGGAGCAGGAAGCCGCGGCGGCGCGCCGCCAGCAGACGGCCGAGGCGGTGCTTCGCGACCTCGCCGGCGGGCTGTCGGTGCGCGAAGCGCTGACGCTTTCCGCGCACAGCGAGATTGCGCAGGGCTGGCAGATTTGGTTCGCGAAAGCGCAGCCCCTCAAAAAATCCGCAAGCTGGGACCCCTACGCGCACGCCTATAACCTCGCTGAAATCCCGGTATCGAGGGCCGTCCGCGAGGCGTATCCCGAGGTTTCCGGGCGATCGGTGCAGCGCTGGGTGGCCGCCTACGAGGCGCAGAACCTCGCCGCCCTGGTCGATCGCCGCAACGGCGCCAAGCTCGCCGGCCAGACGGTGTTTTCCGCCACGCCCTTGCTGGCCGCGGCCGCCAAAAAACTGATGCTCGACCGGCCGGGAATCCGCACCGGGCAGTTACACCTGCTGCTGCACACCGCGTCGATCGACGCCAAGACCGGCGAAAAGCTCTTTCCCGCGCCGAGCTACGACCAGGTGATGCGCTTCCAGCGGACCTGGATCGCCGACCATCGCGAACTGTATCTGCAGGCGACCAATCCGGACGCCTGGAAGAACCAGTGCCTGCTGGCGTACGGCTCGTGCAGCGAGGACGTGCACGGCCTCAACGACCGCTGGGAGATGGACGCGACGCCGGCAGACTGGCTGCTGCTCGACACCGACGGCCAGAAGAAACGGCACACCGTCAGTGTCATCGTCGACGTCTGGAGCCGGCGAATGCTGGTGGTGGTGGCGAGGACGCCGCGCACGGTGACGCACTGCACGGCGCTACGCCTGGCGCTGCTCCTCTGGGGCGTGCCCAAGGAAATCCTGACCGACAACGGGCAGGACTACCAATCCACACATTTCAAGCGCGCGCTGCTGGCGCTGGGTATTCAGCACCGGACGACGAACCCTTTCTCTCCCGAGGAGAAACCGCACGTCGAGCGCGCCATCGGCACCCTGAACCACTCGATTCTGGAGCTGCTGCCGCATTTCGTGGGCCATTCGGTGGCCGAGCGCAAGGCGATCGAGGCGCGGCGGACTTTCGCGGACCGGCTAGCGCGCAAGGGCGAGCTGGTGGACTTCGGCGAACTGGGCATCGAGGCGATGACGGCGGAAGCGATGCAGGCGCGGATCAATACCTGGATCGCCGGGGTGTATGAGCAACGGACCCATGCCGGCCTCGGCAGGAGCCCGTTCGCCCAGGCGGCGTCGTGGAGCGGCGAAGTTCGGCGGATCGCTGACGAGCGCAGTCTGGACCTGCTGCTCGCCAGGCCGGCCGACGGCGGGCAACGGACGCTGCAGAAGAAGGGCATCCGGCTCGACGGCACGTGGTTCCAGGCGCCTGAACTCGCGCGGATCGACGTCGGCAGCGTGGTGGACGTCTATGAAACGCCGGATCTCGGGCGGATCGTCGTCTATTTCCGCAAGAACTTCGTGTGCATCGCCGAAGCGGCCGAGCGCACCGGGGCGGACCGACAGCAGATCGCCCGGAAGGCGAGCGAGATCAAGCGCGAATTCCTGGCCGAGCAAAGACGACGCCAGAAAGCCGAAACCAAGGGTCTGGCGCCGACGGCCGAGGTGCTCGAACGGCATCTCGCCGACCAGGCGGCGGCCGCCGGCAAGCTGGTGGTGGGCGATTTCGGCAAGACGGCGACCGCGCACACCAGCCACGGGCTTACCGAGGCGGGCAAAGCAGCGGCCGCACTGGCCGGGCCGCAGCCTTCCGCCCGCGCGGCGGCGCTGCTGGCGCAAGCCGAGCAAGCGATGGCGGAAGCGCCGAGCAACGTCACCGAACTGCCGGCGGCCAAGGCGCACGCGACGCCGCTGGAAGGGCTTTCGAATCGCGAAAAATATGAGTTGTGGCTGCAGTACGACGCCCTGGTGACAGCGCACGGCGGCGAGGTGGAGGTGCTGGAGGAAGCCTGGCAGCGGCGGTTCTGGCTGCATTTCCCCGGCACCGCGATTTTCCGGACCGAGGCGAGCATGGCCGCGGCGAGGCAAGAGGCGGACGCCCGTTAGCGGCGGGCGTCCTGGGATGACCGAGCGGGCAGGAACCCGCTCTGACTACAGAGAGGTGTGATTATGACGGAAAACAGGGTTCACGGGGTGGCGGGGGTCAGCAGCGTGCCGGATGGTGGGCACATCGCCCCGCTGACGAACATCGCGGTGATCGAGCAGGCGATTTTTCAACTGGCCGACCGCGGCGCGACCGACCCCGGCATGATGGTCGTCAGCGGGCCGTCGGGCTACGGCAAATCGGTGGCGGCGGCGTGGGCGAAAGCCCGGCACCGCGCGTACTACCTGCAGCTCGACGATTTTGTGAGCAAGAAGAGCCTGCTGGTGCAGCTCTGCCTGGTGCTGGGATTGTCGGTCGACGGCAAGCCGCCGAAGGGCACGATTCAGCAGCTCGCCGAGCGGGTGGCGGCGCAACTGCACCAGTCGAGGCGGCCCTTGATCATCGACGAGTTCGACTTCGCGATCGACAAGTCCCTGGTGATGGCAGTGTTCTCGATCTACGAGATGAGCCGGGCGAGCATCATTCTGATCGGCGAAGAAGCGATGCCGGCGAAGCTCAAGAAATGGGAAAAGTTCGACGGGCGCGTGCTCGATACGCTCTACGCCGAGCCGGTCAGCCTGGAAGACGCACGCCGCCTGGCGCGCGCCAAGAACGCCAAGCTGCCGCTGGCCGATGACCTGCTGGCGCACCTGGTGAAGATCGCCAAGGGCAGCGTGCGGCGCGTCTCCAACAACCTGCGGAAGATCTTCGAGACCGGCGCCGCCGAGGGCTGGGAGCATTGCGACCTGGCTCGCTGGGGGGATCGGCCGCTGCAGCAGGCGGAAGTGAAGCGGAGGGGGTCGTGATGTCGCGATTGCCTGTCGTGATGGAGCTGGCGGGCGGCAAGAGCCAGCGGCAACGGGTGTGGGAGGCGATCCGCAGCCTGTCCGCCTGCGCCCTCGGCGGCGGCGAAGAATCCCGGTGGTTCGCGGCCGACGACCTCTCGCGCCAGGCCAAGATCGAGATGCCGGTCGTTCGCGAATATTGCAAGTGCCTGGTGGCTGCCGGCTATCTGCGCAGCGCGACTTCTGCTGCCGGTCGAGGCGTTAAAACCTCCTTCGCCCTGGATAAAGATAACGGCATCGAAGCGCCTCGTGTACGCCGCGATGGCTCGCCAGTGACGCAGGGAAGCGGCACCCAGGCCATGTGGGACGCGATCACCGTACTCGATTCCTTCACGCCCGCATTTTTGGCCGAGCTGGCGATGGTCAAGCCGGCGACGGCGGCCAATTACTGCGGGTATCTCTATCGTGCCGGGTATCTCACCCTCCTGAAGCCAGGGCACGGCACCGGCCGCGGCGGCGTCGCCAGCGTCTGGAGCTGCGCGCGAGCGCATCGGAAAAAACCCCGCGCGCCGATGATTACCCGCCTCAAGGCAGTCTACGACCCGAACATTCACGAAATTGTCTGGCGGGAGGACGCGGGCACCGCGGCGGACCAGTGGGATGCGGGCGAGGTGATCGAATGAGCGTCCCGACCCCTCGCGAGTACATGGTCGAGCGCTGGTTCAGCGTGCTCGTCGCGGCGGTCGCGGCCGACCCGCGCGGCATCCAGGGCGTGGCGGATCGCCTCGGCCGCGGCTGTGGCCGGACGGCGCTCTCGCTGATCCTATCCGGCGCGTACCCGGCGTGGCCGGGCAAGGCCTCGCGCCGCGTGCTGGAGGTGTACGACGCCTACCGTTGCCCGTATCTGGGCCGCGACGTGCAGGCGAGTTTCTGCGCCGAGACCAACAGCGGCCCGGTGCCGACCTGGGACCCTGCCGCGCTCGATTTGCGCCGCTGCTGCCAGAGATGTCCACACCAACCCCCTTCTGCCCCATCCGGAGAAACGCCATGACCCACCCTTTGCTGAACCCCCCCCCTGTCCGCGCCGGCGTGGCGTCCCAGTACACCGTCGAAGTGCTGCACGATCTGGTCGAAGTGCTCTCGGTCCTCCTGCTGGAGTTCACCGACGCCATCGACAAGGCTGCGGTGCGCGACGCCATGCAGCATCTCCTCGATGTGGCCCTGGTGCATGACGCGCTGGGCGGCTATGGCGTCTATCCGGCGCTCGACGCCGAGGAGGTGGCCGAGACTCCCGCCACGGAGGCGCGCGCATGAGCACGACCACCCCCCAAGCCCGCAAGCCGGGCAGCACGCGCGGCCAATTGCTGGCCCGGCTGCACTGCATCGCCCACGAACGGCAATGGTCCGACGACGAATACCGCGACATCCTGCAGGGCGTCAGCGGCAAGCGCAGCGCCGCCGATCTGGACTTCGCCGGGCTTGCCCGCGCCGTCGCCGTGCTCGGCGGCAAACCGGTGCGCGTCGCCGCGGCGGACGTCGCCGGCGGCCACGGCGACGATCCGCGTTTCCGGACCGTCATCGCCCAGGCCACCGCCGACAAGAAGCCGCTGCTGCGCAAGATCGCGGCCGTCTGCGGCGCGCTCGGCGCAAACGCCGCCTACGCCGAAGGGATCGCAAAACGTCACTCTGGTGGCGTCGATCGCCGTCTGGAGATGTGCAGCTACGAGGAGCTGTACAAGATCGCTCAGGCGCTGGTCAACACCCAGCGAGCGCGGCAGAAAGGCCGGGAGGTGCCGGCATGAACGCGCAAGTTTTCGGTTTCCCGGTCGGTGGCGGGACCTCCCCGGCGCTCTCCGAGCGGCGCGCCCTGCAGGGCGCACGTGTGCAGATGGATTTCACGACGCAGCTCGGCAAGCTCGAACGCACCCTGCGCTGGCTCGATCGGCACCAAATCGAAGTGGTGGCGTTCGCCTGCTCGACGCTCAAGGGAGCGCGCATCCACGCGCGCGGCGCCGGGCCGTTGCGGCGGATTCTCCGCGAGGAAATGTGCTCGCGCGGCCATTACGTCACTGGCGCTACACGGATCGAGCAGATGGAAGCGCGCGATCCGTCGACCGGCGTGCTGATCTGCTGGGAAGAGGAGGCGAGCGCATGAAACTGATCCTGCTCGCCTACCTGGTGCTGGCCCTATTCAGCCTCCCCCTGCGCAGCGCGCCGGTGCTGTGGTTCTGCCGCTGCAGCCGCGCCATCCGCCTGTGGCGAGTCCTGCACCATCCCTGGCGCGTGGCGTGGCAGCGGGCCTGCCGGGAGATCGCCCCATGATCACCACCGATGCCCGGACGGGCGCATCCGCCCCCGTGGATGGGCGGATTACCTGGCGATTCGAGATCGCTCTGCTGGCGCAGCATGCCGAGCGCCTGAGACAAACCAGCCCTATCACGTGGAAACGAATTCTGGAGTGCCTTCCTGTGTGCTCCGAGCGGGCGATGCGGCCCCTCGAGCTGAACCAAATCCTGCCGGACGTGGATCTGCGAACGCTCAGCAGCTACCTGTCTATGATGGTTGCCAGAGGCAAAATCCAGCGCATCGGGCGACCGAACCAATCCCGTTATTACCGTGAATCCTGAAAGGACCCCCATGCCTTCCCCCCGCAAGACCCGGATCAAAACCGGAACCGCTCACGAGGCGGTGCCGCAAAACCGCGACGAAGCCAATCACTCGGTCGCCGAGATCGGCACCGCCACGCGCGAAATCGCGCGCATCGAGGCGGAAATGAACGATCTCCTGGCCAAGATCAAGGATGAGTACGAGGCCTATGCCGATCCCTATCGCGAGCGGATCCGTACGCTGACCCATGGCGTGCAGATCTGGGCCGAGGCCAACCGGGATGAGCTGACCCAGCATGGCAAGGTCAAGACGCACGACCTGCCCGCCGGTCAGGTCCTCTGGCGCACCCGCCCGCCATCGGTGCGCGTCACCGGCGCCGAAGCCGTGCTCGACCTGCTGCGGCGGATGCATCTCGATCGGTTCATCCGCCACAAACAGGAAGTCAACCGCGAAGCGATCCTCAACGAGCCCGATTCGGTCGCCCACGTCCCCGGCATCACGATCAGCCAGGCGGAAGATTTTGTGGTGGTCCCGTTCGAAGTCGAACTGGCCAACGCCCGATGACCGCGGCCTCGCCCGTGCTGAGCGTCGCCCAGCGTTTCGAGATCATGGCGGCGGTCGAACAAAGCCATCTCGAAATCCGCTGGGCGGTCGGCGATCACCCCGACCTGCCGCGCGTGCTCGAATGGCTCGCGCGCCAGATGTTCCTGGCCGGGATGGCCAGCCAGCGCACCCCCACCCCCCTCGTACAGGAGCCCGCATGAACCTCGGCCCGGACTATCGAGAAATTACCCCTTGCCCCTTCTGCGGCGGACGCATCGTCGATCTGCAGGAATTCGCCAGCACCGCCATCGCCGTTTGCCGGCAATGTTTTGGGACCGGCCCGGTGACCGCCGGCCAGAGCACCGAAATCGCCTGGGCGCGCTGGAATGCCCGGCACGCGGCGACGCCCGATCCCGAGGACGCTGACGCCCCGGCAATCGGCGAGTTACCGACGTTGTTTGACTTTGATCTGACCGACATCCACTGAAAGAACTCGCCGGGAGGCGACAGCGCCCCGACCGATCCAACCCCCTGAAAGGAGCCACCACCATGCAACAGAAAGAACTCATCCAGACCGTCTCGAACATCACCTCCGTGAGCCGGAGCATCGTTGCCGAGATCCTCAAAACCACCGCCTGCGTAGTCGCGGAAACCCTGGCCGATGGGGAGGAGAGCGAAGTCAAGGTGCCCGGATTCGGGATCTTCAGCACCCATGTCAGCGCGACCCGCGTCATGCGGCTCAATCTCCAGGAGAGCAATGAGATCCGCACGGTCGGCGGCCGCAAGCGCCCCCGGTTCCGCCCCAGCAAACCGTTTGCCGAGTGCATCGATGGCCGAGGGAAAATCTGATGGGCGCGCTCCCCCGTCTCGACGATCTGAAAACCGCCGAACTCCACGACACCGCCATCGCGCGCGCCGCGCGCGCCGAAATCGCGCGGCGCGCCGCGCGTTTATCGGAGCGGCCGCCCACCGTTCGGCAGCCGCTGAACATTCGCCCGGCGAACGAGGTGGCGATCGAACGCCTGGTCTTTCAGATCTGCCACTTCACGCTGGCGCCGCTGCGCCTCGTCTCGGCGTTCGTCAGCGCCGAGCGGCGGCGGCGGGGCGTCGGTTGACCCTGCGCGCGCCGCGCTGATGGACAACCTGCCGCGATCGGTGCGCGAGATCCTCGCCCTGATCGGCCTTGCGCCGGCGCTGGCGCTGGTGCAGGCCTATGGCGGCTGCATCCTGCGCGTGCCGACCGGCGCGCATGCGGACGGGCAGGTACGCGCGCGCCTGATCGGCCTGCTCGGCGGCGACGCGGCGGACGTGTTCATCGCCCACTACGGCGGCGAGCGGCTGTCGATTCCCCGCTGCGCGGCGGCGCTGCGCGACGAACGCGATGCGATGATCATCGCCGCCTACACGTCCGGCCGGGCGGTGCCGACGCTGGCCCGAGAACACGCCCTCACCGAACGACAGATCCGCAACATCCTGAAGCGCGTGCCCGGCGAGAGCGGCGGATTCGGGCGCCGCGGCGCGGACGAGGCACAGATCCCGCTGTTTTAACGGAAGGGGTTCTCCCTCCCGGCAGGCGCTGGCGCAGTGGACCGGCGACACGGCAGGAAGCGCTTCATCCCCGGAAATTTCGCGCGCGCGCGTTACGATCCGGGAATGTTGACCACCTTCCCCGCTCCATGACCACGCTGCCCCGCCCCGGACCCTTGGATACTCTCGACGGACCCGGCACCGAGCTGGACCTACTGTGGGACCAAATGGCGGATGTGGTCGAGGCCACCGAGGCCGTGGCCAATGCGGCGATGCCCAACACCGCATCCGCGGCCGGGGAGCTGATCGCCGGCGCGCCGGCGAAGACCACGCCGGTCGACGCGGACCTTCTGGGGTTGTCGGATAGCGCAGCATCCGGTGTGCTCAAGCAGTTCTCCTGGGCCAACCTGAAAACCGCTTTGAGTACCATTTTCGCGGTTCTCTCCGGGAAATCGGGAGGGCAGACGCTGATCGGCGGCACCGCGGCAAGCGAAAGCCTCACGCTGAAGAGTACATCGCACGGCACGAAAGGCGCCATCGTTCTCGGCACCGCGTCTGAATATGATGAAGCCAATGACCGGCTGGGCCTGGGTACCCTCTCGCCGGGGGCCAAAGTGCACGCGATTTCTACGACCGAACAAGCGCGGCTCGGGTACAACGATTCACAGTACGCAGGATTCACGGTCGATAGCACCGGCATCCTGCTGATTTCACCGACCAGTGGTGAAATCGACATTGCCACGAGCAGCGCTACGGCGACGCTGGGGGCAGAACTGCTGACGACCAATCCTAGTTTCGCCTCTGATCTGTCCGGGTGGACCGATTCCGGGTCTACGTGGTCCTGGCATGCCTTAGGCGCAGCGTCGCACACGGCCGGGTCTGCGAGCAATTTATCGCAAACCGTTACGGTGGTCAGTGGATCGACGTATCAGATCGTGGTGAATATCTCCGGTCGGACCGCGGGGTCCATCAGTTGCACACTGGGAGCGGTGGGTGTCATTGAATCCGGCGGTTTGACTGCATTTACGGTCGGTTTTTCACGGACGGCGGTCGCGGGGGCAACGGGGGCGGTTGCGTTCACGATCACGCCGACGACTGACTTCGACGGCCGAATCGATGATGTGTCTATCAAAAATGTGACGCTTGGGTCGTACCCTGTTGCGATGAATATTCTTCAGGGCGGGGCGGTAGCGGCGGCATTTCGCGTTTCATCTACGCTTGATAACCTTTCGCTTGGTCGGGAATCGGGGCGCAGTATCACGTCTGGTGGGACGAACACGAGCATTGGAGCATATGCGGGACGAAATATCACGACTGGAACGGCAAACACCAACCTGGGAGTGTACACCGGCTACTCGGTAACCACAGGAAGCAACAACACAAATGGCGGAAGTAACGCCGGAAGAAGTATCACGACTGGGTTCTACAACTCGAATTTTGGCGCTTATTCCGGATACCGCATCACCACAGGAAGCTTCAACGTAAATTGTGGGACCTACTCTGGAAACGGAATTAGCACAGGAAGCTTCAACGTAAATTGTGGGACCTACTCTGGAAACGGAATTAGCACAGGGACCGGCAACAGCAACTTTGGAACCAATGCCGGGTACAGCCTCACTACAGGCTCTAACAACCTCAACATCGGTCGCAATGCCGGACACAACATCACTTCAGGAGATGCCAACAACACGTTCGGCTACAACGCCGGGCGCTACTTGTCAGATGGGGCAACTTCCCTAACCACGCCAAGCAACTGCACGTACCTCGGCACCTTGACCAAAGCTAGCGCCGATGGTGTCACTGCCGAAAACGTCTTCGGCTACAACGCCACGGGCATCGGCTCCAACACCACCTGCATCGGCGCATCGTCCAACACCAAGACGCGGATCTACGGGGACCTCCTCCTCGACAAGACCGTCACGGCGGCCGGGACCACTGGCGCGCAGACGATTCACAAAACGGTCGGATCGGTCAATTTCGCTGCCGCGGCATCGTCTCTCGTGGTCACCAATAACCGCGTGACCACGGCGAGCGTGATCCTCGCCACCGTCGCCACCAACGACACCACCCTCAAATCCGTCACCGCCGTGGCTGCGTCCGGCAGTTTCACCCTCACCGCCAACGCCGCCGCCACGGAGGAAACCCGCGTCAACTTCCTCGTCATCAACTGAGGACTTTCCCATGCCACTGAATCGCGAAGACATCATCAACGAGCAGGCCGTATCCGGGTCGGGCGGGATCACCTGCAACCGCGCCGAGATTTTCATCGACCCAATCACGCGCAATCTGCGAGTGGATTTCAACCTGGTGCGCATCACGGTGCTCTCCGACAATCGGTATTTCGAAGAGCAGTTGTCTCCGATTACCGCTAATCTGACGGACGGCACCGGCACCAAAACTTTCGATCTGTACAACCGCCGGACCGGGGCGAAGCTGGCCGGCGGACAAACCCGTGCGTATGACCTGCTTTCCCGCGACCTGATGTCGTTGTATTTCGATGCCGCGGCCAAGGCGGGGGTGGCGTGATGGCCGAGCCTGAGTAAGCGGCCGTGCCCACCTGGCGATCCCCCTTTCCGTGGCGATCGAATCTCACCTGGCGAGGAATCTATTGTGCGCTCTGGACCGACATCCGCTACATGATCAAGGCGCGTCGGCGGACGAGTACGGCGCGGTGCGCCAAACGCCGCTACGTGGTGAGCGAAATCGAGTGATCGCGCCATGAGAACGATCTGGCCCGCCAAAGACCCCGCCGAGAGGCTGGTGGCGACGTTCGACTACCATGAGGAGATCGACGACGGCGAGACGATCGCTAGCGCGACCCTCACGTGCACGCTGCTCTCGGGGACCGACGTCAACCCGGATGCGGTGCTGTACGGAACACCGACGATTGCCGGTGGCGCCGTGCTGCAGTTTTTTTCCGGGGGAGTCGATGGCGCCGTCTACATTCTGCGCTGCCAGGCGACGCTATCCCCGACCGGCCGCGTCCTCGTCCTCGCCGCCACCCTACCCGTGCGCACGGCATGACCGACTTCGCCGACCTCGCCGCCGAGCGGGAAGCCGAGATCCGCGCCGATGCCCTGGCCGAGCACGCGCGCCGCGGCGGGTGGCCGGAGCGGCTCTCCGCGGTGCTCTGCGGCGTCTGTGACGAACCCATCCCCGAAGCGCGCCGGCGGGCGGTGCCGGGCGTGCAGACCTGCATCGATTGTGAACGAGAACTCGAACAAGCACTGAACCGCACCGCCAGGAGGCGCCCCCATGGATACTGAATCGATCAAGTTCGCGATCACCCTCGCCCAATTCGTGATGCTGATTGCGCTCGCCGCC
>CAYNYW010000050.1:0-13961 GCA_964401555.1 uncultured Defluviicoccus sp. | reverse complement strand
GCAACCCAAAGCCGTGCCAAAATCCACCCGGAACGGCCGAGCCGTGCCAAAATCCTTCAATCACACCGGAAACTGGCCAAACCAGCCGCGTCAGCCAAGGCCACGTGAGATATCCGGGCTAGCCGCGCCAAGTGCGAACTTCGCCGACGTCGACGTGAACGAAGGTCGAGTTGCCGTAGTAGCCGACACCGCCGCGCTGCATCGACCACGCCGCGCGGAACAGATCGCTGGACTCGTAGCCGGGCAACGTCAAGTCGAGAGCCTTACCCTGCATATGCAGACTGTTGCGGGCGACGCCGACGCCTTCACGACGCAGCATCTCGTTGGTTTCCGGCGAACGATAGGCAGAGTAAATCTCGATGGGTGTTTCGGATTCGAGACGCAATCGCAGAGCGTGCAGCAAATCTAACAAAGATGGATCGATCGGTTTCGTGCTGTCCGTACGGAAATCGCGAAACAGATAATTGATCTCGTCAAGGGCCTGTGGGAGATAGCGTCCATCGGCGTAGTACACGGTGTCCAGCGTCTCACCCGTATGGCGATGGCGGAACGACAGGCTGCGCTCGAACACCGCCCGCGGCCGCGCCCAACGGTGCACTCCCTCGCGCCAAGATTCGCTCGTGCGGGCAAACGCTCCCGTCGACGTCAAGGACAAAATCCCGGCTGCCCCCAAGGTCAACATGCTCCGGCGCGAATATCTTTTCCCTTCACTATCCCCCATTGCCATCACTTATCCTCTAAGGTCGAGAGAATCGGTGGTTGCTCTCGTGAGCGGGGCCTTTTTGCAATAGCGTTCACCGGACGGTCAAGCAGGAATTTCCCGATGAGTTTACACGATGATTATCAACGAAATGTTAAACGCGATGCAGTCATTGTAGCTTATCCCAAAAGTTGTAAAAACACCCAAAAATGCCATGTTATCCCCGGCATGTTTGGCGAATCGGCCAAGGCTATTTCTGATTTGACTCTTATTTACCCGAATCGGGTATTTGCGCCGGCGGTCGCCGCTGGCCGTGTCCCGCAGCCCATTGTCCGCTCCTGACACGCGGGAACACGCCGCATGCGGTCTGCGGGAGTTCCTTGCGTCGCTATGCCACGAACGAGTCCCTCCCTCCGCATCACACCCCCGGATTTTGGGATTGGCGGATCGTCCGATCGCAGGCTTCGAAATCTAGCGTGTGATCCGTTTCGCTAGAGCGAGATATAGAGACGCAGCGCATCCACTTCTGACTGCGCCTCTTCGATGCGGCTCTTGACGACGTCGCCAATGCTGATCATGCCGATCAACCGACCGCCCTCGACCACCGGGACGTGGCGGAAGCGCTGTGCAGTCATCATCCCCATGATCGCCGCCACCGGGTCGGCGGGCGTACAGGTCACCACCGGTGCCGTCATTAAATCGCCAACTTTCTTGTCGAACATGTCACGCCCGAATCGGTTCATTGCGCGGACGAGATCTCGTTCGGACAGGATTCCGGCGACGGCGCCATCTTCGTCAAGGACCAGGGTGGCACCGATGCGTTTGGCGCATAACAAGGCGATCGCGGTTTCCAGCGGCTCGTTGGCCGTAACCGAGAAAATATCGCCGCCCTTGCGCTTGATGAGATCGGACACCAGCATCGCGTCGCCTCCCTTTGCTTGGATGGAGCACGTTGAAGCGCCGGCCACGTGGCCGCAACCATCCCGTCTGCCCTCTCTGTAAGTCCAGCGCTGAGACTGCGCAACGCCTGCGCCGACGTCAAGCCCGCGCGAGGGTCTGGGCTCGGACAGCGGCCGCCAAGACCCGCGGCACGGCTCTAGTAATGGCACACGGCGTGCACTCCGGGGTGTCCAAGAATCTCGACCACAGCCGTGACGAGAAGATCCGCCCAATGCGCCCGTTGGTCGGCGGTTTCACACAGGTCCTGACGGATTTCGATCGCGGCGTTGGCGAGGCCGGCAGCGCCGCCATGCCGGTTCAAGGTGTATGCGATCTCGCGGCCGGAATAGGGCTCGTTGTCGCCAATGACCAAGCCATCGACGGCACGCAGGGCTTGGATCAGGGGCGGGCCGAGCCGCGGATCGCGGTTCCAGAGCACACCCGCGTCCCACCGCCGCCGCGCGGCCCCCAGCTTCGGCGTGTAGGTGTGGATCGAGAAGAGGACGGGAGGCGGCCCGCTCGCTGCCAAGTCGGCCAACGCCGCGGCAATCGCCCGATGATAGGGCCGATGGATTGTATCTTCGCGCGCCCGCCGTTGGGTAGTGTTCAGGACGCAATTGCCGTGTACGAGCGTGCCGTCACTCTCCTCGACAATGGCGTCCGGCTCACCGGGGTCGCGATTGCAATCGATGACGAGGCGCGAATAGCCGGCCAGCAGCGCCGGCACCCCCAATCGGGCGGCGAGCCGGCGCGTGAGTGCAGCCGCGCCAATATCATAGGCGATGTGCCGGTCAAGCGCCGCTTCGTCGAGGCCGAGACGACCGAGCGCCAGGGGAATGCGCGGACTTGCATGGTCGCACACCAGCAACAACGGCACTGCGGCCGTGGCGGCAATGGTCTCGACGGCCGACGGCTCGTCGGCGCGGATCAAAGCTGGATGCGGCATCGGGAGGGAATGCGGGCGGGACAGCGACGCCCGACAATGCCGCCCACGCCTCCGGCGGTCAAGAGACGGCTGTGACAGACCGATGACAGTCTCAACCTCAACGTCCGACCATGACCGCCCCCCTGGACGCCATTCATGGTCGGGGCGATGAATCCGCCACCTTGAAGGCGGCCATCCGCTTGAGTGTGGCGATCGCGGAAATGCCGGCAAAGCCCGCGACACCACTGCCGGACAAGCGTCGCGCCGTTGCCGCCGTGATGCCACCCAGGGCGTAGACGGCGACAGTGCTCAAACGCACAAGGCGGGCAAAGCGCAACGCGCCCAGCGCCGGGCGGCCGGGGTGGCTCGACGTCGGGAACACCGGTGAAAGCAAGACCGCATCGACGCCAAGCCGTTGGGCGGTGACGAGCGCCCGGGAGCCATGCGCCGCCGCAGTGATCAGAAACCCCGGACGGCGCCAACGTCGCCAAACGCGGCGCCCGGCGATAAGCTGGCGTTCCGGCAGGTGCAGCCCGTGGGCACCCAGCGCGTACGCAAGCCGGGCGTCTGCCGCGATCATGAGCTTGAGCCGGCGCGCCCGGCAGATCGGACGCAGCCGTCGGGCGAGCATTTCTCGTTCGGGCCAACCAGGGTCGCGCACGATCACCGCAGAGCCGCGCGGCAGCTTGCGGACCGCCGCCTCCGGGTCCGGCAAACGTCCCTGGTCGGTCATCAGGATCAGCGGCGGCAGGCGGTGACACCCGGCCTCGGTCGTTGCTAGTCTGGCCGCTGCGCGTTCAGAGGCTGCCATGTCGAACCATCTTCCTTCATCGGATTCAAGCGTCGCCGCGGCACTCGCGGCCGTCAAGGCACGCATCGCCGCGGCCGCGCGCGAAGCCGGGCGCGATCCGACCGGCGTCGGCTTGGTTGCCGTGACCAAAACCGTGCCGATCGCGGGCATCGAGGCGGCGCTGGCGGCCGGTCACCGGCTCTTCGGCGAGAACCGGGTACAAGAAGCCGACGCCAAGTGGCCGGCGTTGAAGACCCGCTTTCCCGATACGCGACTGCACCTGATCGGCCCGTTACAACGCAACAAGGTTCGACGCGCGCTTCGCCTGTTCGACGTGATCGAGACGCTTGATCGCGAGGATCTCGCCAAGGCGCTGGCGCTGACGATGGTCGAAGAGGGCCGGCGGCCCGATCTGATGGTTCAGGTCAATACCGGCGAGGAACCACAAAAGGCAGGCGTATTTCCCGAAGACGCCGAGACCTTCGTCGCCCGGTGCCGTGAGATCTACCGGCTGCCGGTGACGGGGCTGATGTGCATCCCGCCGGCCGGCGAGGAGCCGGCGCTGCACTTCGCCCTGTTGCGCGAGATCGCCCGCCGCTGCGGCCTCACGAGCCTCAGCATGGGCATGAGCGCCGATTTCGAAACCGCCATCGCCTTCGATGCGAGCCTGGTGCGCGTCGGCACCGCCATCTTCGGCGCCCGCACGGCAGCATCCGCGCAGGCATGACACATCAGCCGATGGCAATATCGCAGCCGGGACGACACGAGAAGAGCAGATCCTGGAGGTCCGGGAGCGCCAGCGCGACGCAGCCTTCCGTCGCGGCATACCCGCTCTTGCCGACCTCGATGCGGGCAACGTGCAGGAAAATCGCGCTGCCGGCGCCCGCCAGCACCGGATCGTCGTTGTAGCCGATCACCACCAGCAGATCGTAGAGCGCATCTTCGCGCCACAACCGTTCGTGCCGGGCGGCATACGGCAAGCGAATGTGCCGGTTATAGGCCGCATCGCCCGGATCGTCACACCAGCCGTCACCCGGATCAAGCGCGCGCACCGGCAAGACGGTCGGAGGCGGATTGAGCCGGTCGGGACGGAAGTAAACGTCACGCAGCGGGAAAGCACCCGCAGGCGTCGCGCCGTCGCCTTCACGCTTGCGGGCGCTGATACCGCTTCGGCCGAGCGCGCAGCGCACCCGCCCTCCCGGCCAGGCAAGCCAGCCATCGGCTGAGACGACGATGCGGATTGGAGAGACCACGATGCTTCAGCGGAAGTGGCCGTCGCGGGCGACCTTGGTGTGGATGTAGCCCTCGTTGTGGCGATTGGAGGGGAAAGCATGGGGTACCCGCTCGGTCACGGTAATCCCGCAGCGCTCGAGCCCTTCGACCTTGTGCGGGTTATTGGTGAGCAGCCGGCAGGCGGCAAATCCCAATTGGCGCAGCATCTGTGCCGCCGGCAGGTAGACACGCTCGTCGGCATCGAAGCCAAGCTGTTCGTTGGCATCGAGCGTATCGAAGCCGCTGTCCTGCAGAGCATACGCCCGCAGCTTGTTGACCAGCCCGATGCCGCGGCCTTCCTGGGCGAGGTAGAGCAGCAGCCCGCCACCCTTGGCACCGATCTCGGCGATGGCACCGCGAAGCTGATCGCCGCAGTCGCAGCGCAGGCTGCCGAGAAGATCCCCGGTGAAACAAGCCGAGTGCAGGCGGGTCAGCACCGGCTCGGCCGGGCTCGGCTGACCCAGGACGACGACGAAGTGCTCGACGCCGCCGTCTTGCGGCCGGAACGCGATGATCCGCGCATCCTCGGCGCCCACGAGCGGCACGCGCGCCTCGCCGACCGGCTTGAGATGGCGTGCCGCCGTCGCGACGTATTGGAAGACGTCACCGGCGTCGGCGCTCAGGATGTCGTGGCGCAGCACCCATGCCGCCAGATCATCGGCATCCGGGTCCGCGATCGCGGCCACAACCGCGGCGGGCAGCAGCCGCGCCCGCTTGGCGAGGAGTACGGCCGCCGCATCTCCGCTCGTCGGCTCGGCCGTGACGAGCGTAAGCGCGCACGCCGGCGGTCGCAGCGCCGCCGACAGCGGATCGGCCAGCGCCTGGACGACTGCCGCGCTCAACCCGCCCGCGATCGTGACCGTCACCACCTTGACACCACCCGGTGTCAACCCGAGGACCATGGCGCGACGCGCGGTCAGCGCCAGGCGCAGCGGTTCACGTCCTTGCGCGCGCGCGCCAAGCTTCCTCAAGTCCTCGTCGGTGGCAGCTTCCGCCGCCAGCACCAGCAGCCGCTGGCCTCCGGCACCGGCCAACGCCACCGGCCGGCCCCGACGCAGTTCCGAGAGGGCGCGCTCGACCGCCAACAACGAAAACGGCTCGCGCGAGCGGGGCACGGCAATTACGGGGCGCAACGGTGTCACGGGCAAGGCTCGCAAACCCGAAAAGAAGCGTTGCGCCGAACAATTGTCGCGCAACCAGCAGCGGGGCTAAGGATAGTCCGGAAGCCTGCGGTGGCGGAAGCGCCGTTTCGCGGCGCGCGCGGCCGCAGCCGCCCGCATCCATCGTCCACGACTGCGCGCGTCCCCATGCGTCGTGGCCGCACAATCCCACGTTGGTTTTTGTTGCCGCACTTACACCATTTGAGCATACTTGGCACACGTGATCGCGGGCGCGCATGCAGCAAACGTTTTGCCTTCTTCCCGCCATGGCTGGGCATTCTAATCTCTCGAATTTTGAATGGTCGTGCAGCCGAAGACCGGTTGGGCCGGTGCTGGTTGTCCGTCTTTAGGGTTGGGGCGATGCGGTGAAGGGTGCAAAGCAGATCCTCATCGTCGATGACGATCCCAGCCTGCGCGACGTCCTCGCCGAGCAGCTCAACATGCACGAGGAATTCCAGGTAAGCGCGGTCGCCACCGGCGCCGATGGCCTCGCACAGGTCAAGACCGACCATTTCGACGTCATCATCCTCGATGTCGGCCTCCCCGACCTTGACGGCCGCGAGGTGTGCCGGCTCATGCGCAAGGCGGGCGTCAAGAGCCCGATCATCATGCTCACCGCGGCGACCAGCGATCCGGACACCATCTTGGGCCTCGATGCCGGCGCCAACGATTACATCACCAAGCCGTTTCGGTTGAACGTGCTGCTTGCCAGATTGCGGGCGCACATCCGCCAGCACGAGCGTAGCGACGACGCCACCTTTCTGATCGGCCCCTACACGTTTCAGCCGAGCAACCGGATCTTGGTCCACAACGAGACGCAGAAGAAGATCCACCTCACCGACAAAGAGGCGGCAATCCTCAAGTATCTGTACCGTGCCGGCAGCCGGGTCATCAGTCGCGACGTCCTCTTGGATCAGGTCTGGGGTTACAACGCCCAGGTGACCACCCACACGCTGGAAACCCACGTCTACCGTCTGCGTCGCAAGATCGAGCCCGACCCGGCGGAGGCGCGTATCCTCGTCACCGAACCAGGCGGTTACCGCCTGGTGCCGTAGCTGTGGTCGATCGGGGGGGAAACAAAGAAAAAAGCGCCCGGCCAGGGGGGATAACCGGGCGCTTTAGCTTCCCGTTGTCGAGGAAGCTGGTCGGATGGCAGGGGAACCACCCGGAAGGCAGCCGTTCGCACGCCTACCCTCACTGCTTCAAGTGGTCTACGATGGGGGCCAAGGCCAATGCCCTCAGCGCAATGCCGCCATGCGCTAGGCGCATGCGTGGCATGTGCCTCTTTCAGCGCAACTTTTCCTCGAAGAACCGGGGATCCCTGAATTCGAACAGATCGCTCTTGAGCGACACACCGAAGTGGGGATCTTCGAGCACGACGGCGGTAACCACGCCTTGGGCATCGGTCACCTCCCACTGATGCAGGCTCAACGGTGCCTCGGTGAATACGAGCGCCAGACGGCCCTCGCCGGGATTGTCCCTGCGCTCGATCGTTGCCCGGATCGATTGGCTATCGGCCTGCAGCTCAGCCACCCGGAACTCGCCGCTGTCGAGGCGGATCTTGTCGGCCAACAACGCGGCCGCCGGAGTCTGGCTGAGCGGAAGGTAGCTCGACTGTTCCAGCTTCCGGTCGTAGGTGATGAGGAAGCTGCCGTTGGCAATGATCAGCATCGGCGACGGAGGATCATACTCGATGCGCAGCCGGCCAGGGCGGTCGAGATAGAGGGTGCCGGCCGCCTCGTCGCCGGTGGTGCTCGCCTGGTAGAAGCGGGACTGCACCGTCTTGACGCCGTTGAGATAGGTTTCGATACGCTTGATCTGCTCGTCGCGGCCGGGGGCTCCGCCTTCCGCCCAGGCAGACCCGTAGCCGGCGGCGAGCACAAGCACGACCGCCATCAGCCTTAAGAGCCGCATCGCGGCTGCCCTCCCTCAATGCAAGGAGCGGGTGCGATCTCAGTCGGCGCGCTCACCAATGAGAACCTGACGGCGACCGACGCGATCGGGCTTGGACACCAAGCCTTCGGCCTCCATCCGCTCCATCAGCCGCGCCGCGCGATTGTAGCCGATCTGCAGCCGGCGCTGAATGAAGCTGGTCGACGCCCTGCCGTCGCGGCTGACGATCTCGACCGCCTCGCGGTAGAGAGCGCCGCTGCCCGCGCCATCGTCATCCTCGTCGGCGGCAACCGGCAACGGTTCGTCCTCGGACTCGGTGACTTCGGCCAAGTAATCCGGTTCGCCCTGGCTTTTGAGGAACTGGACGACGCCTTCGACCTCGCCATCGGAAACGAAGGGGCCGTGCACCCGGGTGACGCGCCCGCCCGCCGCCATGAACAGCATGTCGCCCTGGCCCAGGAGCTGCTCCGCTCCCTGCTCGCCCAAGATGGTGCGGCTGTCGATGCGGGACGTGACCTGAAACGAAATCCGCGTCGGGAAATTGGCCTTGATCGTGCCGGTGATGACGTCGACCGACGGTCGCTGCGTGGCCATGATCAGGTGAATGCCGGCAGCACGCGCCATCTGCGAGAGACGCTGCACCGCCGCTTCGATGTCCTTGCCGGCCACCAGCATCAGATCGGCCATCTCGTCGACGACGACGACGATCTGCGGCATCGGCTCCAGATCGAAGGTTTGCTCGCCGAACTCGGGCCGCCCCTGCTCGTCGAACCCGGTCTGCACGCGGCGCACGATCTTCTCGCCCTTGCGCTTGGCCTCGTGAACCCGCGCGTTGAAGCCGGCGATGTTGCGCACGCCGAGTTGGGACATCGCCCGGTAGCGTTCCTCCATCTCGCGCACGGTCCACTTCAGCGCGACGACCGCCTTGCCCGGCTCGGTGACGACCGGGCACAGCAGATGCGGGATACCTTCGTAAACGGACAGCTCCAGCATTTTGGGATCGATGAGGATCAGCCGGCAGACCTCGGGGGACAACCGGTACAGCAGCGAGAGGATCATGACGTTGATCGCCACCGACTTCCCCGAGCCGGTGGTGCCTGCGATCAAGAGATGCGGCATGCGCGCGAGATCTTCGAACACCGGCGCGCCGCCGATATCCTTGCCGAGCGCGAGCGTCAACGTCGATGGATAGCGCTCGAAGGTTTCCGAGGCCAGCATTTCGCGCAAGGAGACCATCTCGCGGTTCTGGTTGGGCAGCTCGATACCCATGGCGTCGCGCCCCGGCACCACGGCGACGCGGGCGGCCACCGCACTCATTGAGCGCGCGATATCGTCAGCGAGCCCGATGACCCGGGAACTCTTGGTTCCCGGCGCCGGCTTCAGCTCGTAAAGGGTGACCACCGGGCCGGGGCGCACCTTGACGATCTCGCCTCGTACGCCGAAGTCGTCGAGAACGCTCTTCAGCATCCTGGCGTTCTGCTCAAGCCCGTCGCGGTAGGCGCTCTCGGCGGACGGGTCCGCCGGCGAGGGGGCGGGACGCAAGAGGTCGAGCGGTGGCGCCCGATAATCGTCGGCGCTGGCGAAGTCGAAGATCCCTTGTTGCGGCGCGTCGGCCTTGCGCGGGCTGCGCGGGCGCAGCCCCCGTGGCGCGACGAGGTCCTCCGGACGGACGGGCGCCGCCGGCTCGGTGAACACCGGCTCGCGGCGCGTCTCTGCCGCACGCCCGCGGTGACCGACGCGCGGCAGCAACCCCCACCGCGCCAGGGTCGAACGCGAGCCCACGAACAAAGACGCCGCGCGGCGAACGGCGAGGCGGGCTTGGCGGCCAAGGGCCAGCCAGTCACGCCAGGGCAGCGCCAGGCCGAACAGCCCGAGCCCGGCACCCAGCGCAAGCGCGATCGCCGCGACGCCGGTCCGGGTCAACATCGGTGCGATGCCGCTGCCCGTCAGTGCCAGGCGGTCCAACAAGACGTCGCCCAGCGCGCCGCCGGCCCCGGTGGCGAGCGGCCAGCCGGGTGGCGCCGGCAGCACGGCGAGCGCGATGGCGAAGCACAACATCGAGGCGAGGAGGGCGAGGGCGTGCCGCCACACGCTGCGGACCGGGTTCTTGTCGAGCAGCCGCCACCCCCAGGCGACCAGACCGCAGACCAGCACGCTCGGCGCCAGCCCGAAGGTGTGCAGGGCGAGATCGGCGGCATACGCGCCGGCATAGCCAAAGGGGTTGGTCGGTTCGGCCTCGGTCGCATGATTGAGCGACGGATCACCGACGTTGAAGCCGGCCAGCATCACCGCCAGCGCCACGGCAGCGCCGAGGACCGCCAGCCCCGCCGCTTCCAAGAGGCGCCTGCGCACAAACTCCCCGACGCCCGCCGGCAGGAGCGCCATGCTTTCCGAGCTGCTCATGTTGTTCCTGAAGAGTGGGCTTTACCAGCTTGGCTTTTATAGGACCGCGCACAGCCGGCGCAAAGCCTCTTCTGTCTGCGCCAGATCCTCGATCAAGGCGACCCGCAGGTACGGCGTCCCGGGGTTGGCAGAACCCGCCGTAGCCCTGGCGAGATAGGCTCCGGGGAGCGCGCGCAGGGCGGCTTCCGCCCAGAGCCTGCGCGCGGCAGCCTCGCCGTTACCGACGTCGAGCCACAGAAAGAAGCCGCCCGCCGGTCGCGAAAATCCGAATCGCCCGCCCAGCATCCGCTCGGCGAGATCGAACTTGGCGCGATAGAGCGCGCGATTCTCGACCACGTGCGCCTCGTCGCCCCACAGGGCGGTGGACGCCGCCAGCACCGGAATTGGCAGCGTCGCGCCGCCGAAGGCGCGCAGCCGGCGGAACGCTTCGATCAACCGCGCGTCGCCGGCGACGAAGCCCGAGCGCAGCCCCGGCACGCTGGAGCGCTTGGAAAGCGAATGGAAGGTGAGCACGTGGTCGGGCACCGGCCCGAGCGCGGCGGCCGAGGTCAGCACGCCCGCCGGCGGCTGATCGGTGTAGATCTCGGAGTAGCACTCATCGACGCAGAGCACGAAACCATCCCGCCAGGCCAAGCGTAGCGCGTGTTCGAGGTAGCCCGGGCCGGCCGCGGCGCCCTGTGGGTTGGCTGGCGAGCACAGGTAGAACAGTACTGCGCGCCGCAGGATGGCGGGATCGATGGCGCCGAGATCGGGCAGGAAACCGGTCTCGGCACCGGCCGGCAGTAGCACCGGCTCGGCGCCGGCCAGCACCGCGGCCGCGTAATAGACCTGGTAGAACGGGTTGGGCATCAGAACCGCCGGGCGGGCGCCGTTCTTGCGACGCGCCACGACGGCGAGTGCGATCAGGAACAGCGCCTCGCGCGTGCCGGCAACCGGCAGCAGGTGGCGATCGGCATCGATGAACCCGGCGGGGAGCGCGAAGCGACGGCCGAGCCAGTCGCGCACCGCCTCGCGGAACGCCACCGTGCCGTCGACCGGTGGATAGCGCCCCCACGCAGCCGCCGCGCCCGCGATGGCTTCGGCGACGATGGCGGGCGGACGGTGCCGCGGTTCGCCGACCGAGAGCACCAGCGGCGCCATCCCCTTGGGCGGATCAATGCCGGCCAACAGCGCGCGCAGGCGATCGAAGGGATAGTCGGTGAGCGCTTCCAGGGCGGGGTTGAGCATGCGCTTGGGCTTATCGCGTCGGGAAGCCCGATGCAACCCGGCGCGCCGCCCACTGTCGCGCTTCGCCTTGCCATGGCGCAGGCGCGTCAAGCCGGACTCCGGTGAAGGCTTGGCACGCCATCCGTTGTGGTAGCGCGCGAAATCGACGGACGCGGCCCGATCGGCGTCGCCTCGTCGAGCAGGTATGCAATTTACAGACAACATCATGCGGTTTTTCTGCAATTAGCTGCAAACCAATCGATGTAAAATTCGTCACTAAAAATTCAAATAACGATTGAGGCCGTGGAGGAACGGGACATGGCGCGCAGGCGCCGGAATTAATTTTGAAAACAAAGGGTTGGGATACATACCGGGCCCTGGTGAGCCTTCCCTTCAGGAGGCGGAGGCCAGGGCGACGGCCTCGCTAATTGCAGAGGGTTTGCCAAAGTCTGCCGCGGGAGTTCCATCGAGCTTCGATTGGCGGGATGTGGGGGGAGAGAGCTTCATAACGTCCGTTAGAGATCAAGACGGGTGCGGTGCTTGCGTTGCTTTTGCCGCAATTGCAACCATGGAAGCCCACGCTAATATTGAACACAACAATCCTACTCTTGATATAGACCTATCAGAAGCGGATCTATACTTTGGAAAAGGCAACAGATCATGTTCACCGGATGCGCCGGGATCTGGGTATGGCTGGTCGTCGGGAGATGCGCTTCATGTGCTTAAGGACACAGGAGCACTTCAGGAAGATTGCTTCCCTTACATTGGAGGGCGAACGCAGTTTGTCGGAGAAACGTGCTGGGACGATGTACAAGAGACGTGGGGAATTACAAATTACAGGACGTTAACAACAAGAGAAGATATGATACAGTACATTGCAGAAAGTGGGCCGCTCGTTGCAGGATTTACTGTGTATGACGACTTCTTTGGGTTTTTCTCGACAGACGACCAAGCTGTCTATAAGCGCTCAAGCGATCCAGGAGACATTGCCGGCGGTCACGCCGTTTCGGTGGTTGGGTACAACCAAAGTGAAGGGTATTGGATCTGCAAAAATAGCTGGGGAGCGGATTTCGCGGATGACGGTTTCTTCCGCATCGCGTTCGGCGAAGTAGGCATCGACAATCAGATGTGGGCCATTGACGGTGTAGAGAGCCGGATTATCGGCGCTGCGGGCGCTAGCTTCGTTGCCAATCCAGCGGATGAGGCGTTTGTTGGCACGGCCGAGCGCGACACGGTCGACTACCGCACGAGCGCAGCAGCCGTCACCGTTTTGCTCAGCGATACGGACTTATACGGGGTCGCCGATCAGATGGACACCCGCGATGCATTAGCGGGCGGTCATGGCGGATATGCGGAAAGCGATACTTACACCAGCATTGAGAACGTCTTCAGTTCAAAGTTCGGCGACCGCATCTATGGTGCCGAAGCCGGCACAAAGGCCTACCTCGGCGACGGAGATGACATCTTCGACAACAACGAAGCCCTCACCGTTGTGGATTCAATCGCTGGCGGCCCCGGCAACGATACAATTTGGAGCGGCGCCGGCAGAGACATCATACGTGGTGAGGACGGAAACGACTACGTGTTCGGCGAATACGACGACGACTTTATCGACGGAGGCCCGGGCAAGGATTGGCTCAACGGCCAGGACGGCAACGATACAATCTTGGGTGGCAACGACAACGACGTCATCATCGGCGAAGACGGTTCCGATATCGTTTATGCCGGCCTTGGGGCTGACTACGTCACCGGTGGTGACAAGAGTGACTGGATCAGTGGCGACGGAGATAACGACACCATCGTCGGCGACGAAGGCAACGACACGATCTTTGGCGCGGATGGAAAGGACGAAGTTTTTGGCGGCAGCGGCACTGACTCAATTGCCGGGGGCACGGGCGACGACTGGCTGAACGGTCAAGGAGAGAACGACACCATCGCTGGTGAGACAGGCAACGACGTTCTCATCGGCGAAGACGGCAACGACGTTCTCGATGGTGGGCGAGGCCAAGACTACCTGCTTGCTGGCGCCGGCAACGATACGCTGCGTTACCGAAGCGCCGCGGACAGTTCAGCAAGTTCCGGTTTCGACGTGGTCGACGGCTTTGACAATCCCGGGCCGGCGCAGGGAGACGTGATCGAGCTTCGGCTTATCGATCCTTTCCCTTCTACCACGCAGGAAGAAGCATTCATTTGGGCTGGGGAATTGAGCGCCGATCCCGAGACAGCCAAGGCCCAGCAACAATGGGGTGCCTTCTGGGTGTTCGATCACGAATGGGACAACTCCACGATGGTGCAGGGGTGGACGGAGGGGGAAGGTAACTGGTTCCAGTTCTGGATTTTCGACGGCCCCAACGTCAAGGCGGCTGATTATACGGCCGAGGATTTCTTCCTGTAATGCTTATCCCCCTGCATCAGGTCGAGCCTCCGAAGCGGGCGGTTTCGGCTTGCGGAAGGCCCAAACTTAGCTTGCAGCGCAGTGAAACACGCTCTGAGAGGCCTCACCAGAGCGAAAGGGTTAAGCCGTCTTCCTGTAACGCGCCTGCGCCGGCCGCGTCAGGCACGTGCGGCGGATGTCGGTTCGTTATGGGCAACCTCAGTCTTTCCAGAACAAGCTTTGCAACGACGGAGATCAGGCGCGGCGGAACCTGCGGTCCCGCTCGTTCCACTCTTAGA
>CAYNYW010000049.1:0-13970 GCA_964401555.1 uncultured Defluviicoccus sp. | reverse complement strand
CCGCTACAACCCATTGATCCATAAATAAAATCAAAATGAGGGGATTCCTGAGGAGTAAGATATCTCTGGCATCTGATAGGGCGATGATACCACCACCCGTCTTTGCCACGGGTTTGCAACCGCCGTTCTCCTGTATTTGCGCGCTACACTACTACGACGCCGAAACCTTGTTGAATCGACCCAAAAACTGGCTCTCTTAGTCAACCCCGGAAGGGGAAGGTCTGTCTGTCCCCGTTGAGTTTGGGGCGACATGAAGGCTTCACATCACAATCGGCAAGGTCTGGAACGTGGCGCGCGGATGCTGCGCACGGCGCTCGGACCGGCCATTGCCCGGTTCCTCGAAGAGGCTGCTGTCGTCGAGGTGATGCTGAACCCGGATGGGCGCATCTGGATCGACCGCCTCTCCGAAGGACTTTCCGATACGGGCGAAAAAATGTCCCCCGCCGATGGCGAGCGCATCGTGCGTCTGGTCGCCCATCATGTCGGCGCGGAGGTCCATGCAGGCGCTCCGCGTGTCTCGGCCGAATTGCCAGAGACGGGCGAGCGGTTCGAGGGGCTGCTGCCGCCCGTGGTCGCCGCGCCGGCTTTCGCCATCCGCAAGCCCGCCGTCGCGGTATTCACGCTCGACGATTATGTCGCGGCCGGGATCATGTCCGGGGCCCAGGCCGAAGCGCTGCGCGAGGGCGTGGTGTCGCGCGCCAACATCCTCGTCGCCGGCGGCACCTCGACCGGCAAGACCACGCTGACTAACGCGCTGCTCGCCGAAGTGGCGAAGACCGCCGATCGCGTCGTCATCATCGAGGACACGCGCGAGCTGCAATGCGCCGCGCCGAACCTCGTCGCCATGCGGACCAAGGATGGCGTCGCCTCGCTCTCCGAACTCGTTCGCTCCTCGCTGCGTCTGCGCCCTGATCGCATCCCGGTCGGCGAGGTGCGCGGCGCCGAAGCCCTCGACCTTCTGAAGGCATGGGGCACTGGTCATCCCGGTGGCGTCGGCACGATCCATGCGGGCAGCGCCATCGGTGCTTTGCGCCGGATGGAACAGCTCATCCAGGAAGCCGTCGTCACTGTCCCGCGCGTGTTGATCGCCGAGACCATCGATCTCGTGGCCGTGCTTTCGGGCCGCGGTTCTGCGCGACGACTCTCTGAACTCGCCCGCGTCGAGGGCATCGGCTCGGATGGCGATTACCGCATCGCGCCCGCCACCATTCACCCCAAGCCTGAAGTAGGAGCCTCCCGATGATCCCTGCCGTCCAACGCCTGCGCCTTTCGCACCAGCGCCTCGCCATGACCGTATCGGTCGCCACGCTCTCCCTGATCATGGCGGCACCCGCCCATGCCTCGGGTTCGTCGATGCCGTGGGAACAGCCGCTCCAGCAAATCCTCCAGTCGATCGAAGGCCCGGTGGCGAAGATCATCGCCGTCATCATTATCATCACCACAGGCCTGACGCTGGCGTTCGGCGACACCTCGGGCGGCTTCCGCCGTCTGATCCAGATCGTTTTCGGCCTGTCGATCGCCTTTGCCGCATCGAGCTTCTTCCTGTCGTTCTTCTCCTTCGGCGGCGGGGCTCTGGTCTGATGGCGGGCGTCATCGATCAGGGCGGTGATGTGCCCGGCTATGCCGTCCCCCTGCACCGGGCGCTGTCCGAGCCGATCCTGCTCGGCGGCGCGCCGCGCGCCATCGCGATCATGAACGGCACGCTGGCGGGCGCGATCGGCCTGGGCCTTCGCCTCTGGCTTGTCGGCCTCGCCATCTGGGCAGTCGGCCATGTCGCCGCCGTCTGGGCGGCCAAGCGCGATCCGCTCTTCGTCGATGTAGTGCGCCGCCATCTGCGCATTCCGGCGCACCTCACGGTCTGACGGGGGCAGCGATGATGAACCTCGCCGAATATCGCAACAGACAAGCCCGGCTCGCCGACTTCCTGCCCTGGGTGGCGCTGGTCGGCTCTGGCATCGTGCTCAACAAGGATGGCTCGTTCCAGCGCACGGCGCGGTTTCGCGGTCCCGATCTGGATTCCGCTGTGCCCGCCGAACTCATCGCCGTTGCGGGCCGGCTCAACAATGCCTTTCGTCGCCTCGGCTCGGGCTGGGCGATCTTCGTGGAAGCACAGCGACATCCGTCGAACAGCTATCCGACCAGTACTTTCCCCGACCGCGCCTCGGCGCTGGTCGATGCCGAGCGCAAGGCCGGCTTCGAGGAAGCCGGCGCACATTTTGAATCCAGCTACTTCCTCACCTTCACCTACTTGCCGCCGGCCGAGGACGCCGCTCGCGCCGAGACCTGGCTTTACGAGGGTCGCGAGAAGACCGGCATCGACGGCCAAGAGATCATGTCGGGCTTTGCCGATCGCACGGACCGGTTGCTGCACCTGATCGAAGCCTTCATGCCGGAATGCCGCTGGCTCGATGACGGCGAAACGCTGACCTATTTCCACGGCTGCGTTTCCACGCACCGGCACCGCGTTCGCGTTCCCGAAACCCCGGTGTATCTCGATGCGCTTCTCGCTGACCAGCCACTGACCGGGGGGCTGGAACCGCGCCTGGGGCAGGCGCATCTTCGCGTCCTGACCGTCACCGGCTTTCCGACCGCAACGACGCCCGGCCTGCTCGACGAGCTGAACCGTCTGGCCTTTCCCTATCGCTGGTCTACCCGCGCGATCCTGCTCGACAAGACCGATGCGACCAGGCTGCTGACGAAGATCCGCCGCCAGTGGTTCGCCAAACGCAAGTCGATCGCCGCGATCCTGAAGGAGGTAATGACCAACGAGCAATCCGTGCTGGTCGACACGGACGCCTCGAACAAGGCTGCGGACGCCGACCTCGCGCTTCAGGAACTCGGCGTCGACTATGCCGGCATCGCCTATGTCACCGCCACGGTGACGGTGTGGGACAATGATCCGCGCATCGCCGACGAGAAGCTGCGGCTGGTCGAGAAGGTCATCCAGGGCCGCGACTTCACCGCGATGGCCGAGACCATCAACGCGGTGGATGCCTGGCTCGGCTCGTTGCCGGGGCATGTTTATGCCAATGTCCGGCAACCGCCGATCTCCACGCTCAATCTCGCCCACATGATCCCCCTGAGTGCCGTATGGGCGGGGCCGGAACGGGACGAGCATTTCGCGGCACCCCCGCTGCTCTTCGGCAAGACCGAGGGCTCGACCCCGTTCCGGTTTTCGCTCCATGTCGGCCACGTCGGTCCGCAGCACATGCACGCGCCAGATGAGATCGTCGCTGGTCATGGCGTAGGGCGCGGCCGCGAGCAGTTCATATTGCAACGCCGCCACCGTCCCGGGCCGCTCCGGCACGGCGGCGTGGGCGCGCTTGCTTTCATCGGAGGGGGTTATCAGCGTCTTGTGGTAATTCGTGCTCTTCATCGCCTTTTCCATTCGTCGCCGGAGCGCCGCTCTTACACGGCGCTCCTATCACGCCGGGTTCAGACCCGCAGGAGCCCGAAGCCGATCCGGTCGCCATGGCCGAGCGCGTAGCCCAGATGGATCATCATCTCCGTCATCGGTTCCAGATAGCGCGCATTCGCCAGGGGGCCGGACTTCACCGCCTCCAGCCCGAACGAAGCGGCCAGGTCCATCACCGTCTGGACTGCCCCCTCGTCGTCGCCGGCGACGAACACCGGAATGTCGACCGCGCCGCCTTCGGCCCGTTCGGCGAGCACGGCGGCAAAGAGCGTGTTGAAGGCCTTCACCACGCGCGCGCCGGGCAGGCGCCGCGCGATCTCCTCGCCGGCGGAGCTGGTGTGTCCGACGGTCAGGCTCATGAAATTGGGCGCCAGCGGATTGGTGATGTCGATCACCACCTTGCCGTTCAACGCCTCGGCGACGCCCGGCGGTTCGGCGAAGGCGAGCGCCTGCTCATACTTCATGGCGAGAATGACGAGGTCGGCCGTGGCCAGAGCGGGCAGCGGATCTCCTGCGCCGCCGAAGCTCGTGACCGAATGCCCCGCGCCTTCGGCCAGCGCCGCGAGCGGCCGACCCATGTTTCCCTTGCCCAGAATGACGATTTGCATGTGCAGTCTCCTTTCGTTGTCCGATGCGACTGGATTTAACGTGAGAGGCGGGTGTATTCTTGCCGCAACATGACAGGAAATATGGCAGGACAGACAAAGCGTGCCTCACGCGTCGATCCCGATGCGACGGAGCGGCCCGTCTTCGTGCTCGCGGATCGCCACAAGCGCATCCGCACGCCTTGGCACAGTCACCGGCGCATCCAGCTCATTCATGTCAGCGAGGGGGTGTTGACGGTGTCGACGCGCCGTTCGCGCTTCGTCATTCCGCCGCAGCGCGCGGTCTGGGTCGGCGCCGGGATCGAGCATCGCATCCTCTCGCCGAGCCCGTTCTGGCTGACCACCTGCTATCTCGAGCCTCACATCCTGCCGCGACCCGTGCGCGAGGGGGCGGTGGCGGCCGACCGCCTGACCGACGAGTTGTTGATCGCCGCCTCTGCGTTTGGCGGGACCTATCCGGAGGAAGGTCCGGAAGCGCGCCTGATCCATGTGCTCTGTGATCGGCTTCAGACGCTCCGGCCGATCGATGTCGTCCTTCCCGAACCCGCCGATCCTCGTCTGCGGCGGATCACCGACCGGCTGTTGGCCGATCCTGCGCTCGACGCCTCGCTGGGCGAACTTGCCGCCGTCGCCGCTCTGACCGAGCGGACGACGGCGCGCCTCTTCGTCGCCGACACCGGCATGACCTTCGGCCGATGGCGCCAGCACATGCGCCTTCAGGTCGCGCTCGGCCATCTCGCGGCAGGCATGAACGTCACCGAGACCGCCTTCGCGGTCGGCTATGCCGACGTCTCCTCCTTCATCGCCGCCTTCCGCCAGCTCTTCGGCGCCACGCCGGCGCGGATTTTGAGCGCGGAGGCATGACCAGTGGCGCGCGACGCCTCGCTGGAGGATAGGGCGACGGCGATCGCTTCAGTCGCGTGCCTGATCGGGCGGAGGATCTCAGCCCGGCGACCGCGACTTGGCCCATTCGGCGACACGGGCGGCGCTCTCTTCGGGAGAGAGATCCTCGACACGGGTCATCAGCGGCCAGCGCACGCCGAAGGGATCGACGATGACCGCGAAACGATCGCCATTGACGAATGTCGCCGGCGGTTCGACGAGCTGGGCGCCGGCGTCCACCGCTTTCGCCGCCGTCTCGTCGACATCGCGCACGTAGAGCGCCATCGAATAGGTCGTGCGGTTCGGATCGAGCGCGGCGAGGCCTTTGGCTGGCATGGGGTCGCTCAAGGTCAGCATGCCGGCATCGAAATGCAGCACGGCATGGGCGATCGTGGCGCCGAAACGGGTGACGTCTCCAACCCGGGCGCCGAGGACGTCGCGATAGAAGATGATGGCCGCGTCGGCGTTCTCGACCACGATGTGCGGTGTCAGCGAGGTCGCGATGTGGGGGCGGCCATTGGTGGTGTGACGTCCGTCGGCAGGATGCGCCATAATTGGACTCCGTTCGAAACTCCTATCCGATGTGTCCGGCGTGCTGGGCGAGCGGCCGCGCGGCCGCCATCCCGTCCATGCCGGAACCGATCACCGCGACATCGATCTCATCCATGTCGCGCCTCCCCGATCAGTCCCTGCGCACGCAGCGACTGCACCGTCTCGACAAGCGTATCCCGCATCGGGCGGAGAGGATGGCCGATCAGTGCGGCCCCGGAGCTGCTGTCCGAACGCCGCCGGATGCCGAGAAAGGGTGCGGCATCACGAAGGGATCTGTTGAAATGTTTGATTATGCCAGCGAGCCATCCCGACATCTGACGCTTGGGCAGCTTGCCCGCATAGTCCGGCAGCGCTTCGCGCAATATCTCGGCGATTTCCAGCAAGGAGAGGCTGGGGCCCGCCATGATGTGCCGCTGCCCCCCGGCGCTATCGGCGGTCAGAGCCGCGACATGGGCTTCCGCGACATCCCGCACATCGACATATTCGAGGATGATCTCGGGCACGATCGGCATCTTGCCCGCCAGCATGGGAATGAGCGTCGCCACCGATGTGCCGGGATCATCGTCGAGCAAGGGGCCGAGCATCGCAGCCGGATTGATCACCGCCAGACGCTTCCTCTCTCCGGCTTCCTCCACCATCTGCCAGGCCGCCTGCTCGGCCAGCGTTTTCGACGCGGCATAAGCGGAAACCAGCCGGCCATCGAGGCGGCTCCAGTCCGCCGGCCCATACAACCGGTCCTCGTCGTCACGACCATGATGGATCGCCGCCATCGAGGATATGAGGACGATGCGCTCATGCCCTGCGGCAAGCGCGGCACGAACCGCGCGCCGGGTTCCTTCCACGGCGGGGCGGATCAGATCGTCGGGATTGTCAGGCATGATCGTCACAAAGGGTGAGGCGATGTGGATCATGTGGTGGCAACACGCCGTCGCGTCGGCCCAGCCATCGTCGGAGAGCAGGTCGAGCGTGACGAAGGACAGCCGCCGCGTATCGCCCCCCGCTGCGGCGAGAGCCTTCGCCACGCGGTCAGCCCGTTCGGGGCGCCGGACGCTGCCAACGACGGACCAGCCGGCCTCGAGCGCGATTAGGGCGACATGGCCACCCAGAAATCCGGAAATGCCGGTAATCAGGACGGTGCCATTGTGTTGCGGATCGTTCGGGGTGGGCATCGTCGGGCTCTCTTGCGAATTTGATCTTTACAGTGCATAGATCAGACATGACATCCGATATTGACACTGTCAAGATAGGGCGTCGCTATCATCACGGCGACCTGCGCAGCGCCCTGATCGCGGCTGCCGAAGAACTGCTCGCCGAGCGCGGGCTCGACCATTTCAGCCTGCGTGAGACGGCGCGGCGCGCCGGCGTTTCGCCAGCGGCGCCCAAGCATCATTTCCGCGATACCCGCGCGCTGCTGACGGCCATCGCGGTGCGTGCCTTCGACGATCTTGCCACGCGACTGGAAGCAGCAGGACAGGACGGCCCGGACGATCGGGCCACGCGCATTCGCGCGCAGGGCCAAGCCTATGTCCGCTTCGCGCTGAATGAGCGGACGCGGTTCGACCTGATGTGGCGCACGGCTCTTCTCGATTGCGAGGATGCCGAACTCGATCGTGCGGGAAAACGCGCCTTTGCGGCACTGTACCGGCTGGTGCGCGGTGCCGATGCGCCTGCCTTCAGGCAGGACGATCTGGCGGCGGCGCCTAGCATCGCCTGCTGGTCGATGGTCCATGGCTTTGCCCGTCTGGCGCTCGACGGCAGCTTCGGTCTGGACGAGGAGGCCACCTTCCGCGCCACTGACGCAATGCTACCGGCGGTGCTCGATTGCCTCACGGTGTGACCCCGTGAGCGCGCGGCTATCCTTGAACAGCGATACACGCGCATGATGAGTGCTCAATTGCGCGAAACCTCGATCGAAGGACATTATGCCCACCTGGCCGGTCGCGCTCGCCCATATGCCACTCTCAACAGAAAGTCCGGGGTTGTGGCGCTTTATCGGCATGGATCAGGTCCTCCTCGTTGCCAAAAGACATACTCCAGGGTGGACCAGTTCATCAGGGGTGGATCACCATAGTGGCTGCCAATGTCACCGCAACGATCCACTTCAGTATGACCCAAGCCGAAGTACAGATGTGACGTTAATGCACATCGCGTAGCGCCTGTTGAAAAATGAGTTCTCAGAGGTGGCCCGAGAAATCTGAACAGGTGAGTTAGGTGGATTTTCCGCTCCTGATCCGGCAGCGTGCCGGGACGAAGGAGCGACGATGGCAAGACGACCAAGACGGAACCACAGCCCCGCATTCAAGGCGAAGGTCGCGTTGGCGGCTTTAAAGGGCGACAAGACGATGAGCGAGCTGGCGACGCAGTTCGACGTTCATCCGAACCAGATCAAACAATGGAAAGATCAGCTCCTCGACGGCGTGACGGATGTCTTTGACGACAAGCCGAAAGCATCGAAAACCCCCGAGATCGACGTCAAATCGCTCCATGCGAAGATTGGCCAGCTGACGCTGGAGAACGATTTTTTTGGAAGGAGCGCTCGACAAGGCCGGTCTGTTGCGGAGCGCAAAGAAATGATCAACCGCGACCACAAGTTGAGTTTGACCCGCCAAGCCGATCTGCTTGGGATCAGCCGGGGCAGCCTGTATTATGATCTGCGCCCAGTCTGCGAAGACGACCTCAAACTGATGCGCCGGATCGACGAGTTGCACATGGAGTATCCGTTTGCTGGCAGCCGGATGATGAAAGGTCTCTTGCGCCAGGAAGACTTCACCGTCGGCCGGTTGCACGTGGCCACCTGCATGAAGCGGATGGGCATCCAGGCCTTATATCGCAGGCCGAACACGTCAAGATCGGCACCCGGCCACAAGGTCTTTCCGTATTTGCTGAGAAAGCTCGCGGTGACGCGACCGAACCAGGTCTTGGCCATGGACATCACATACATCCCCATGGCCCGTGGGTTCGTTTATCTGGTCGCCGTGCTGGACTGGTTCAGCCGGAAAGTCCTGGCCTGGCGGCTGTCAACGACGTTGGAAACCGATCCGTGCACCGAGGCTTTGAGAGACGCGATGCGCAGCTATGGCAAACCCGAGATCATGAATACGGATAGTCAAAAGATGAATGCCAGTTCCCGGGCGGTCTGACTCAAACACCGATCGACCGCGGTAGACTGGCGCCGCGAGGTGCCTCGGTGCGGTCTGACCCGCATTCCGATCGACCGCTGTGTCCTTCCCTGGACCTGTCGGCCGCCCGGGAACACCCCGCGGTGAGGCTCTGCCTCGGCCGTTGCTTGTGACCCGAGAAGGGCCTGACCGATCCGGTCTCGTGACTGTCCTGTCCATGCATTGCGCTGTGGCCGAGCTGGGCTTGGTAAAGCGGAGAGGTGAACATGGACGGTGAGCAGAAGGCGACGCGCAGCATCATCGGCGGCGTCGACACCCACAAAGATCTGCATGTGGCGGCGGTTGTCGACGGCTGCGACCGGGTTCTCGACACCCGCAGCTTCGCGACCACCCGTCAGGGTTATCGGCAGATGCTGGCATGGATGCGGTCATTCGGCGACCTTCAGCGGATCGGCATTGAGTCAACGGGCAGCTATGGCGCGGGCCTTCTGCGCTACATGCAAACCGCGGGGATCGAGGTTCTGGATGTCACGGTTCCCGACCGCCATGATCGGCGCAAGCGCGGCAAGAATGATGATCTGGACGCCCAGAATGCCGCGCATGCGGCCTTCGTGGGTCAGTGGACCGTCACCCCGAGAAGCCGGGACGGCATGGTGGAATCCCTCAGGGTTCTCAAGGCTTGCCGGAAAACAGCGGTGAACGCTCGACGGATCGCCCTTCAGATGATCCAGAACACGATCATCGCCGCGCCGGACGACCTGCGCGATCAGTTGCGGGGAATGACGCGGATGCAGCTGATCCGCACCCTGGCCGCCTAGCGCCCTGATCTGACGGCCTATCGCGACATTGAGGCCGCGTATCGCATCTGCCTGAAGTCGCTGGCACGCCGATATCTCGAGCTGAACGATGAAACCGCCGACCTCGACATGATGATCGGAGCGATGGTGAATGATCTTGCGCCGGAACTGATCGCGCAGAACTCGATCGGTCACAACAGTGCCGCGCAACTGCTCCTGACAGCGGGCGACAATCCCGAGCGGCTGAGATCCGAGGCCAGCTTCGCAGCGCTCTGCGGCGTTAGCCCGGTTCCGGCATCATCCGGAAAAACGGTGCGGCACCGCCTTAATCGTGGAGGCGATCGCGCCGCCAACAGCGCGCTGCACATCATTGCGATCGGCCGCCTCAGAACTGACGAACGGACCAAAGCCTATGTCGCACGCCGCGTCGCCGAAGGTCATTCAAAGCTGGAAGCCATCCGCATGGTGAAACGCTACATCGCGCGCGAAGTCTTCGGCATCATCATACGGCGCCACAAAGACATCAACATGACTCGCATCGCCGCTTGACAAACAGAAGGGCGTCCAAGGCAGCCAGTTCACGTCCATCGACTGCATCAAGACGCTGAAGGATGCCGACATCCAGATCAGCATAGACGGAAAAGGCGCGTGGAGAGACAATGTCTTCGTTGAGCGGCTCTGGCGAACAATCAAATACGAGGAGGTCTATCTGCACGCCTACGACAGCGTGTCGACGGCCCGGGAAAGCTTGCGCCGGTATCTGGTGTTCTACAACGGCAGGCGGCCACACACATCGCTGGACGGGCAGACACCCGATCAAGCATACCTCAACCCGTCGCCACCAATCCCGGTGGCAGCATAACCGAGCGGGAAATCCACTTACGAAACGGCTCGAAACTGTTCAGACAAACCGAACCACCTCTGCGTGCAGCAATCGCTGCGTTCCTGTCCGAGCGGATAGGGGCAAATTGAGTTCAGTGCGGGAAACGCCGGTACGTTCCGGATCGGCAAGCGTTCTACGGCGCATCCTGGCGCAGTTGGTCTTCTATGCCATCAATGCGGTGGGGGCCTATGTGGCGCTCAACCTGCTGCTTTTGCTTGTGCGGCCCTTTGTCCTGGGCTGGCCCGTCACCGCGACGACCGCGGTTACCGTACCGCTGATGGTCATCGCCATGATCCACGCCGTCGTGCCCGTCGCCATGCGCGTCAGAGCCGCCCTCCTTGCGCGCGCCCAGAAATCATAGCCATATTGCCGTGGTATCTGTTTGGACACTCGCTATATCCTTTCGATATGAATCTGCAGCGCTTCCAACATTTCGTCGCCGTCGCTGAGGAGGGCAGTTTCACGCGCGCCGCCGAGCGAATCGGCATGCGGCAGCCGCCGCTTTCGCAGTCGATTCGGCGGCTTGAGGCGGAAATCGGCGTGGAGTTGTTCGAGAGGGCCCCGCTTGGCGTTACCTTGACCCGCTCGGGTGCGGCCTTTCTGGCCGAAGCGCGCGAAGCCTTGGCGGCGGCCGATCGCGCCGTCACGCTGGCACGCGGCGCCGATACTCCCAAGCTGCCGGCCGTGCGACTAGGTATCGTGTCGCTGGCGCTGTTCGGGATTCTGCCGGAACTGGTTGCGACGGCGCACGATGTCGAACTGACACTCGATGTCCGCTATGTCTCGACCAACGATCAGGTCGAGGCCCTAGCGCATGGCGCCCTCGATCTGGGTCTGCTCTCGCCGCCCTTCCACGCTCCCAGGCGGATGAAGGTCATCCCGATCGCCGACGAGCCGCTGGTCGCCGCCGTGCCTGCGGCGCTTGCGGGCCCGGGCCCCGGCATCTCCCTGGCCGTCCTGGAACCGCATCTGATCCTGTTCCCGCGGGCCGACGGGCCGGCGCTTCATGACGCCATCGCCGACCTGTTCCGCACGGCGGGAGTCCCGCTGACGAACCGGCAGGAGGTGCCGGCAAGCATGCTGGCGACGCTTGGCCTGGTGGCGGCGGGGGCGGGGGCGTCGCTGGTGCCGGCCGCGGTGGCCCGCAACCTGTCGATGAAGGGGCTCGAATACCGGCAGATCGACGGCGCCGGGTCGGTGCCCAGCTGGCCGGTCGCGCTCGCCCATATGCCGCTCTCGGCAGAAAGTCCGGCCGCGCGCCTGCTTCGAGCTTGGGGCAGGTAGGGGCGATGACGACAAGGCGAGCGGCCGTCTCCTGGGCGGCGCCTTCGCCATCGGGGCTGCCGAGCACATGGCCTATCGGCTGGCGACGGCGATCGAGCGGGAGATGACCATCGAGGCCACCTCGGCGGCCCCGTTCTGTCACCCGGTGCTCGAGGAAACCCTGCGGAACGCCTTGCAGGAGTGCCTGTCTCAGACCGGGCAGCGGCTGCCGCATCCCCCCGGGGCTGACCCCCGGCCTGATCGCGGCGTCCCCGGTGTGGCGGGCGTCGGCGCATAGGACGGCGGTACTTCCGCGATCCGCAGTGACCGAGGTCATGGAAACGACACGCGCAAGGGTAATACCGACGCCGTGACTGCGTGAGGATGCGCCATGCCTGCGGATTACGACGCTGTGATCATCGGCTCCGGGCTCGGGGGGCTGACCGCCGGCGCACTTCTGGCGCATGAGGGGCGCCGTGTCCTCGTTCTCGAGCGCAACGCCACGCCGGGCGGGGCAGCTACGACCTACCATCGCGGCGCGCTGACCATCGAGGCCTCGCTGCACGAGACGACGCCGCCCGGTTCGCCGGGCGATCCGAAACGCGAGTTGTTCGAGACCCTCCGGCTGGCGGAGTCCCTTCAGTTTGTCGAAGTGCCGATTTTCCAGGAGGTCCGCTGGCGCGGCATGGGGGCGCCGTTCCGCTTGCCGCACGGGTTCGAGGCGATCCAGGCGGCGCTCGATGCGCGCTTTCCGCAAGAGCGGGAACAGACCCGCGCGCTCCTCACCCAGTTGCGCCGCACCCTGCAGATCGCCGAATTCGCGAGCCCTGACCACGATGCCTGGTGGCGCGCGCTGCATGCGCCCGAATTGCCGCTCGACCTCTGGGCGGCGCTGCGCGACATCCGCGCCTCGCTGAGCGAGGTGTTCACGCGCCATTTCGGCGACAACGAGGCGCTCAAGTTCGCGCTTTACGCCAACCTTCCCTATTACTCCGACGATCCCGACAGGTTCTGGTGGCTGGCCTTCGCCATGGCCCAGGGCAGCTACCTGAAATCGGGCGGCTATTATATCCGGGGTGGCTCGCAGCGGCTGACCGACAGCCTCGTCGCGGCAATCCGGGAGGGCGGCGGCGAGGTGCGCTGCGAGAGCCCTGCGACCGGGATCGAGCTCGGACCCGACGGCGCCGCTGCGGGCGTACGCTATCGGGATGGCCGCGCGGGGCCGGAAGCCCGGGTCGCCACCCGCAACGTCTTTGCAAATGCTGCGCCGCACGTCGTGCAGGAGATGCTGCCAGACGCGACCAGCGCCGCGTTCCTTCCGCGTTTCGCCGACCGGCCGCTCTCGATCTCGCTGCTGTCGGCGACGCTCGGCCTCGACCGGCCGCCGGCGGCGTTCGGCGTCACCAGCTATTCCACCATGCTGATCCCCGACTGGATGGAGCGGTTCGACGACTTCAGCCAGGGCACACCGCTGTTCGCGGCGGAACCGGCCGGGCGACTGCCGGCAATGTGCGTGGTCGATTACGGCCAGATCGACAGCGGCCTGGCGGGGGACGGCCTGCATCCGATGAACATCGTTTGCGCCGACCGTCTGGAAAACTGGGACGGTCTCGACGAGGAGGCCTACCATGCCAGACGCGCCGCATGGCTGACTGCCCTGATCGCCAGACTCGACACGGAATGGCCGGGGCTCGCCGGGGCGGTGAAGGCCAGCACGATCGCGACCGCGAGGACGATGCACGAGCACCTCAACACCCCCGGAGGCGCGATCTACGGCTTCGCGATGATCCCACCCGAGCAGCTTCCCAGAACGCGCCGATCGACTGCACGACGTCGGTCGAGGGCCTTTGGCTCGCCTCGGCCTACACCGGCTTTGGCGGCTTCACCGGTGCGATCGGTGGCGGCATCGCGGCGGCCAAGGCCGCGCTGCGCAAGAACCTGGGCGGCATTGGGAGCGCCTGAACGGAGTCGCCCGGCTCGGCGCACGTGCCCGGCACATCCAGCCTGATTGCCAATCTCAAACTCGTGGGTGCCGATCGTAGCCCTGTGGCTGCGTTGTACGCAGCGCTACGCCACTGATCGAAATAGAAGTTGAAGGTTTGCGCATTCCTCCGCGACCAGACTCATTTGCTTGGCGATCTCGCGAATGTCACCAAGCTCGACGGGTCGGCCATCCGGGCGCAAGTTATGATCAGATCCTGCCCCCCCGCAACCAATGACTATACGACTATAACATATTGATATAAATAATTCTTTTAAATTATTGCTTGCGCATGTCTTTCACTCACCGGAGCATTTTCGTCGAGTCATCAGGCATTATTAGCCTGTTTCAGACCGCCTATGGCCATATTTATAATCTTCTCAGATGGTTACATACATGCCAGGATTGGGTCGCGTTAAGAGCCTGTTGCTGAATTGGTGGTGAGGGTCGGGATTGGGGTGTGGCATCGGTTG
>CAYNYW010000048.1:0-17801 GCA_964401555.1 uncultured Defluviicoccus sp. | reverse complement strand
ACTTCGGTGGTGCCGCCGCCGATGTCGACGACCATCGAGCCGGTCGGCTCGGTCACCGGCAAGCCGGCGCCGATCGCGGCCGCCATCGGCTCTTCCATCAAGAACACGCGGCGCGCGCCGGCGCTTTCCGCCGATTCCTGAATGGCGCGCCGCTCGACCGCCGTCGAGCCCGAGGGCACCGCGATGATCACCATGGGGCTGGCGAAGGTCCTGCGGTTGTGCACCCGGCGAATGAAATACTTGATCATCTCCTCGGCGACTTCGAAGTCGGCGATGACGCCGTCGCGCAGGGGACGGATGGCCTGGATGTTGCCCGGCGTGCGGCCCAGCATCTGCTTGGCCTCCTCGCCGACGGCAAGCACCTGCTTGCGGCCCTTGTTGTCAACCAGCGCCACCACCGAAGGCTCGTTGAGGACGACACCCTTGCCCTTGACGTAGACGAGGGTGTTGGCGGTGCCGAGATCGATCGCCATGTCGGCGGAGAGAATGCCAAACAGCCGGGAGAACATGCTGCCTTCCTGCAGGGTCGTAGACGGAGAGACTTCGGCGTGAGCGGTCCTGGCGTGCCGCCGCCAGCGCGTCTCCGCTTACTCGACAACTGTCAAGCCGGCGGCGACGGGCCGGGACGAAGGAGAAACGAACAAACCTACCGCGCCTGGACGTCAGGCAGACAGCGCCTCAGGTGCCCGCCGTTCGCGTTTGACGAGGAGCTTGTTCAAGGCGTTGAGATACGCCTTGACCGATGCGACCAAGGTGTCGGTATCCGCCCCCTGGCCGTTCACCATCCGGCCGTGCTCCTCCAGACGAACGGTGACTTCGGCCTGCGCATCCGTACCGCCGGTCACGGCATGCACCTGATACAACTCCAGCCGGGCTTCTGTCTCGAACAATTTCTTGATGCACAGGAAGGCACTGTCGACCGGGCCGCACCCCGTCCCTTCGCAACTACGGACTTCGCCGTCGACATCGAGAACGAGGCTGGCGCGCGCGGCGCGCGTGCCGCATTCGACCGTCAATGAAACCAGTTTGATCCGGTCGTGCGCGCGCACGATCTCGTCGTCGACGAGCGCGATGATGTCCTCGTCGAACATTTCCTTCTTGCGATCGGCCAGCGCCTTGAAGCGGTTGAAGGCATCCTCGAAGGCGTTGTCGCCCAGCTCGTAGTTCAGTTCCTTCAGCTTCTCGCGAAAGGCATTGCGCCCGGAATGCTTGCCGAGGACCAGCTTCGACGCGGAAAGCCCGATTTCCTCCGGCCGCATGATCTCGTAGGTGGCGGCGTTCTTGATCATGCCGTCCTGGTGGATGCCGGATTCATGGGCGAAGGCGTTGGCGCCGACGATCGCCTTGTTCGGCTGGACCACGAAGCCGGTGATCGCCGAGACCAGCCGCGACGCGCGCATGATGTGCTCGGAGCGGATGGTGGTGCGGTACGGCATCTTGTCGTGACGCGTCTTCAACGCCATGACAATCTCTTCCATCGCCGCATTGCCGGCGCGCTCGCCGAGACCGTTGATCGTGCACTCGACCTGCCGGGCGCCGGCCGCGACGGCGGCGAGCGAGTTGGCCACCGCCAGCCCCAGATCGTTGTGGCAGTGCACCGAGAGCACGGCGCGGTCGATGTTCGGCACCCGGTTGCGCAGCATGGCGATCAGCGCGCCGAATTCTTCGGGAACGGCATAGCCGACGGTATCGGGAACGTTGATGGTGGTCGCGCCCGCCGCGATGGCGGCCTCGACGCAGCGGCACAGGAAGTCATGCTCGGAGCGCGAGCCATCCTCGCACGACCACTCGACGTCGTCGGTGAAGGTCCGCGCGTAACGGACGCTGTCGATCACCCGCTCGTACACCTGATCGGGCGTCATCTTCAGCTTTTCCTGCATGTGCAGCGGGCTGGTCGAGATGAAGGTGTGGATGCGGCCGCGTGCGGCGGGGCGGATGGCTTCGGCGACCTGCTCGATGTCGGCCTTGCCGGCGCGTGCCAGGCCGCAGACGACGCTGGTGCGCACGGCGCCCGCGATGGCGCGCACCGCCTCGAAGTCGCCGACCGACGCGGCCGGGAAACCGGCCTCGATCACATCGACACCCATCTCCTCCAGGATCTGGGCGATACGCAGCTTTTCTTCGAGATTCATTGAGGCGCCCGGCGATTGCTCGCCGTCGCGCAAGGTGGTGTCAAAGACGATGATACGGTTGTCGCGTGGATCGGTGGTCATCGGGGCACAATCCTTCGTCCCTGGGCAAATCACGGATGAGTGGTGCTCACGCGGGATCCCCTGAACGGCGACGCCACCGGCCGCAGTCGATCGACCGGCGCCACCTGTTCAGGGGCAGGTAAGTCGAAGGATTTCCGGCAGGAGGAACAAGCACGCGCCCGGCCGCTCTTGCCCGGTCGCGCCGGCCACCGCTCGATGCATCGTCTGCCTTGGTTCGATCATCAACGGTCTTGGTCCCCGGCTTCGCGCCTGTCTCAATCACAGCGCTGCGCACACACTCCTCGCCCCGCAACGCTACGCCGATACCTCACTAAAGACATGGGTCGATCGCGCTTGTCAACAAGGTTGTTCCGCGGGGGCGCGCCGCGGCGCGGCGGCGCGCGGCGAGGCAAGCTCGATCACGCGAAGTTCCTTGGCCACCTTGCCCTTGTTGAGCACGATCACCCGATCCGACGAGCGGATGGTCTCGGGCCGATGCGCGACGATGATCCGCGTCACCCGCTTGTCGCGAATGGCGGCGTTGACCGCTTCCTCCCGGCCGACGTCGAGATGGCTGGTCGCCTCGTCCAGCAACAGGATACTCGGTTGCCGGTAGACGGCACGCGCGATCAGCACCCGCTGCTTCTGCCCGCCGGACAGCACCGTGCCCATGTCACCGACCAGCGTGCCGTACCCCATCGGCATGGCGAGGATGTCGTCGTGCACCGCCGCCAGCCTGGCGCACTCCTCGATGCGCGTCTGATCCGGCGTCTGCGCAAAGAAACTGATGTTGTCGGCGATCGAGCCGGCGAACAACTGGTCGTCTTGCATCACGACACCGACCATCGCGCGGTAGCGCTCGACGCCGAGCCGCAGGAGCGGCGCACCGTCGATGAGGATCTCGCCCTCGGTCGGCTGGATCAGACTGGACAACAGCTTGAGAAGCGTCGTCTTGCCGCAGCCCGAGCCGCCGACGATCGCCACCGACTCGCCCGCCTCGATGCGGAAATCGAGCCCGTCGAGTACCCAGGGATCGGTATCACCGTAGCGAAAACGCAGTCCGCGCACCTCGATGGTAACCGGCTGTCGCCCTTCAGCCGGTTCCGACCACGGCGCCTTTGGCTCCGGCGCGGTCAGCGCGATGTCGGCGAGGCGCTCGGCATGCAGGCGCAGCATGCGCAGATCGACGGCCTTGTTGATCAACTCGCTCACACGATCAAGAAACTGATCCTTGTAGGCGATAAAGGCGATGAGCATGCCGACGGAGAACGTATGCGCCAGCACCCGCTGCGCACCGAGCCACACGATCAGGATCGCCAGCCCGCCGGTGAGCAACGTATTGGCGGTGCGGAAGAGCAGTCTCAGTTTTTTCGTCGTCAGTTCACGGTTGACAGTCTCCACCAACAGGTTGAGCCAGTGGGCGCGACGATCTTCCTGCCCGTTGAACAGCTTGATGGTCTTGATGCCGCGCAGCGTCTCCAGGAAATGACTGTCCTGACGCGCCTGCCAGACGATGGCCTCGGTCGTCGCCAGCCGCAGCGGCGTGTAGCACGCCCAGCGCAAGACGCCATACAGCGCCGCGCCAACCACCGCCAAGCTTGCCAACAAAGGAGAGAAGACGAACATGATCACGAGCGTGATGCCGGCCATCAGCCCGTCGAGCACCGCCTCGATCAACTCGGTGGTGATCGCCTGCAGGATCTGTTCCTGGGAGTCAAAGCGCGACATGACGTCGCCCAAGTGCCGCGCCTCGTAGAAGGTCGCGGGCAGCGCAATCAGGTGCGAGAACAGATTTGCCCGCGCCTGCACCGTCAGTCCTGCGCCCAGCCCCATGAGCATCCAGCCGCGCATCGTCGAAACGGCGGTGCGCACCAACAGCAAGAGGGAAAAGCCGAGCGCCAATGTGAGCAGCAGGTCGCCGTCCGCCGTGACCAGGGCGTGGTCGATCACCCACTGCATGAACAAGGGGCTGAGCATGGCGAACACCTCGATGGTGAGCGCCAGGCCGAGCAATTGTCCCAGCGCCCGCTTCACGCCAACAAGGTTGCCGAGCAACGCGCGCAGCCGCAGGCGCGGCGGTGCCACCGCCGGCTCGAAGCCACCGGTCGGTGTTAACTCCAGGGCAACGCCGGTGAAATGCCTGGACAACTCGGCCAGCCCCATCTTGCGCACGCCCGCCGCCGGGTCGTGGATGACGACGCTGCTGGTTCCGACCGATTTCAGCACCACGAAGTGGTTCAGGTCCCAGTGCAGAATGCAGGGGCTGCGCAACTGCGACAGCTCGTCGAGCTCGACCCGCAACGGACGGGTGGCAAGACCGAGCCGCTCGGCGATGCGCATCAGGTCGCTCAACCGGGCGCCGCGCAGCGACATCCCGAAGCGGCGACGCAATTCGGCAAGATCCGTGTGATGGCCGAGATAGCTTGTGACCATGGCAAGGCAAGCAAGGCCACACTCGGCAGCCTCGGATTGCAACAGCATCGGCAGCGGACGGTGCCAGCCAAGATTGAGACCGTCGATAACCTTCATCCCTGCCACTTTCCGGTCAGCGTGAGCAAGGGATCGAGCACCCACTCGATCAAGCGGCGACGTTCGATCACGACGTCGGCTTCGAGCTGCATGCCCGGCTGCAACGGCACCGCCTCGCCATAGGCGGTGGCGGTCTGGCGCGCCAGCGTCACCGTGATGCGATAAACCGGTTCGTCGGCCCCATAGAGGCTGGTCAGGCCGGCAAGTTGCTGTGTCAATTCGCCGGGACTGATCGCCGAGCGCGACACGTTCGCCACGGTGCCTTCGTAGTGGCCGAATTTCTGATACGGGAACGCCTGGTAGCGCAGCAGCACGCGCTGACCGGGACGCACGAAGCCGATGGCGCGGCTGGGACTGAACAACTGCGCCTGCAGCTCGGAGCCGGTCGGGACGATGTTGAGCAGCGGTGTCGTCGTGTTGACGCTGCCACCGGGTTCGACCTGGATCGCGGTCACCGTGCCGTCCTGCGGCGCCGGGATGACGAGTTCGCGCTTGGCTTCCGTCTCCGCCAGCTCCTGTTCCAGGGCGGCGATATTGCGATCGATCTCGGCAAGCACGGCGCGAAATCTCAATGGCAGATTGCGCAGCTCCCCCTCAAGGGCCAACCGATCACCCTGGATGGCAGCCCAGTTGCGTTCGACGGACCGGAGCACCAGCGCCTCGCTCAACCGATCCTGCTCCGCTTGTTCCATGCGCTGGATGGGCACGATCCCCTGTTCTTGCAGGCGGCGTTCGCGCGCGGCGGCGACCTCGGCCAGATCGAGGCGCTTGCGCTGCAGCTCGCGCTCCCGCTCCAGGTTGCGCTGCTCCGAAGCGAGCGCGACGAGCCGCTGCGACAACTCGTCGCCTTGCAGGGTCTGCAACTGCTCCTGCAGCTTCCGTTCCGCCACGAGGCTGGCACGCCGGTCGACCAGGCGGCGCGCGATCTCCTCGCGGGTGGCGCCCAGCGTCTGGCTCTGCACCTCGGTCGACACCACCAGCAGCGGCGCTCCTTTGCGCACCACCTCGCCTTCCCGAACGTAGAGATGCGCCACCACGCCCGACTGCGGCGCAAAGAGGCGGACCAATCCCTTGTCGGGAACCAGCCAGCCGTTGATCCGTGCCGTTCGGCTGAACTCCCCGAAAAACAACAGGCACAGCACGGCTCCCGCCGACACCACGGCCACCAAGGTGAACACGTTGTAGGAGATCCTGGGGGCGAGCAGCACCGTGCCCAGCCACTGGGTCTGGCGCTCTGCCAGCACCTCGGCGCGGAACAGCGGCTGCCCAACGGCTTTGGCCTTGCGCGCGGTGACGACCAGCGATTGCCGGGCCTCTGCGGGCATGGATGCTATTCCGGCACCTCGAACTCGCGGACCTCGAAGTTGACCTCGACCACCCGCAGCGTCTTGTGCACCGGCAGCACCTTGCGGATCTTCGGATCGAAAAAGTCCTTCAAGAGCGGCGGCCGCGCCGCCCTGAAGTAGAAGGCCGGGTTCTCGACCACCGCCTTCGGCCCGCAGACGTCGAGCTCGTCGCGGCGGGTCACCGTCTGAACGATGGCGGGGGCGTGGGTGATGCCGAGGGCGCGCATGGCACAGGCGCGGTGATAGCCGTTGTGCAGGAGGAGCCGACCATCGCTGCGGATGACGTTGAGGAGGTTGGAGCTGAATCCGATCACCAAACCGACAACGCCGCCGATCGCCCCGAAGGTGTGGTAGTCGCGGATCTGATCGGGCCGCAGCAGGACCGGCTCGTGATAACGGACGTCCATCGAGTACGACGAAAAGACAAAGCGCCGCGAGCCCATCCGCCGCGCCCGCAACGGCGCCTCGGGCTGGCCCAGCGGCATGCAGAACCGGAACAGACGCACCGGGTCCGGCCCTGGCCCCAGGCGCCGTTTGAGGCCTTCGATGAAGCCGCGGGTCACTTGCGTCTGGTAGACGACGAGGCGATCCAACTCGACCATGGCGAATTCGCCCGGCACCGCATCGAAGGTACAGCGGTAGCGGGGATCGCTCATCACCTCTTCGGCCAGCGGTGCGAGTGCCGGATCGAGCGGGCCGATATCGACCGCATCGGCAATCCCGGCTTCGCGCTCTTCGAGATCGTGATAGTAGTCGTTGGCGAGGCGCCATTCGTCGGTCAGCAGCCGGGGGTCGGCATCCTCGCCGCCCACCCCCATTTCGCGGATGAAATCGAGGTAATCACACAGTGGCGGCTGGCCGAGGAGGACAATCTCCTCCTGGCCGGCTGTCGCGCCGATGGTGCCTTCAGCGGCGGCTGGCCCGCCGGCGATCGCCCCCTCTTCTGCCCCCCTCTCAGCCAAGGCCATCTCCGAGCGTTGTTTAACCTTGAGCTGCCTTTTCATCTCCGGCCTTTCTTTTTTGCAACTCTTCTCTTGCACCCGAGCCTTGGCCCCGCTCGCAGCCGGCGCACCCCCCGTGCCGCACGCACCGCAGCGCCACGAAAAGGCGCCCCGGCGGTCACGCATGCCGGGGCACCTCCGCATGGAACACTGTTACGCGACGACGATACGGTGCGCCCTCTCGCGCTTGCGAGGCAGCGACACGCCGGATCGACGCCGGCACAGCACCTGGTGCAGCGGCGCATTCGAAGAATGCGCCGCTGCACACAACCTATTGTTTCCAGTGCACATCCAACCCATTCGGCTCAATCACCCGAATGGGTCTGTGCACTAGCTGCTGACCTAACGGCAACCGCGGGAGCCGCGGCTGCCACGGGAGCCACGGGAGCCCTTCTTCGAGCCCTTCTTCGAGCCCTTCTTCGAGCCCTTCTTCGAGCCACCGCTACCGCCGCAGCCACCGCCGCATCCGGAGCCACCGGCACCATAGACGTGTCCGAGCTCTTCTACTGACAAATCCCGCATGACGTGTCCTTTCCCTTAGAGACGTTGATGACACCCTGTCTTGGCGCGGACATTGCGAAGACGGCTACATTTCCCCTGACACTTCAGAGATACCGCATTCGCCCCCGTCACCGACAAGAAGTATGGTAACAAAACTGAAGCATATAAACACCCATGTGGGGATTTAGTATTTTTATTTGACACAAAATATGCTTGGTTTCCTGCACGCAAGCGCATGTATATTTGTTGCAAATAGACGTAATAGTCACTCCTCTGGCGGCAGCACAGCATTCTGCCGATCAGCGCCAGATGGTCGGCCCCCTCTTGCAGACTGTTTTTTTCCTGCTATTTGGCAATGAACCGCTGTGTTGTTGCCGCCTCACCGCTGGTTGACGTTTGTTCGTGTGGCCCACCGTCCACCGGTTTGCCAGCTTGCCATTGCTCTTAACGGTACGAATGACAAAGCTGCCCCGGCGGGCAAACCGCCGGGGCGTACAAAGCCAGGATGATGTCTCACACCCTTAATCGCCAACGCTGTCCCGTCCTCGCGAGACGACAGCCGGAGCGACGGCGGCGCCGTCCTACCACTTGCAGCCGTAAGATTCCTTGCGCTTGTCGCCGCAGTCGTCGCGGCCCTTGTTCCTGCCGCCGTCACCGCAGTCGTCACGGCGCCTGTCCTTGCCGCCGTCGCCGTCGTCACAGTCGAACCCCTTCTTGTAGCCGCCGTACCCGCCATTGCCGAACCCACAGCCACCATAAGAACCGGTCGGACCGCAGGCGCCGCTGACGTGTTCAATCTCGTCCGATGATAAGTCCCGCATAACGCGTCCTTCCCTCATTGCAGCAGAATGTCAATGCTATAGGAGCACGCACGCCCTACTTAGACCGATGGCAGCGTTGAGAGCGCCGTGCATTTCTGCATTCGCCACCGCCTTGCGCGCCATATGTTTAATATAGAAAGATTTCTTATCATGATACACTCGTATGGGGATATGTGCGATTTTTGTCCCGCAAGCATAGTGATATCTGCAACCAATATAATATTTCCTCGAATGGGTACGACAATGATTGGTTTGTTTTTTGGCGTCAGAAAGAATCCGACGGTCGCTACCGCACAAGGGGGCGCACATCTTCGCTTTGCCCGTTATTGTTGAGACTTGCTCGCAAAGATAGATCGGCGTACGCGCCCTCTCTCATCCGGCGTGCACAGCGCCCGAGCCATCCGCCGGCGCTCTTTCCCGATCGTCCTCCGGCCGGCCGCGGACTACAGCGTGAACGGCACCGCAACGATCAGGTAAAGCTCCTCGGCGCCGCCATTGTCCTTGTAGATTCCCGCGTTCGAGATGTGTGCGAAGCTCGCGCCGATGCGCCAGCCGTTGCCGAGCTGATAGGTGAGCCCGGCGCCGACGCGGAACTGGAACACCCCGCCGAGATCGGAGGAGTCGCCCTGGTGGTAGCCGCCGATGCCGGCCTGCGGCGTCAGCACCAGCGGCCCCAGCTTCACGTCGAGATAAATGCCACCGTAGCCGTAAACGCCGCCGTCGGCGTTGAACACCACGCCCGCCGCCGGGCCGATGAACCATAGCTTGTCCCCGAGGCGCACTTCCACGCTGCCGCCCAGGGACCGCTTCGATTGCGCTTCCTCATCAAGCAGATCGAACACGCCCGCACCCAGTTCGAGGTAGCTCGGCCCGTCGCGCAGGATCGCGATGCCGGTGCGGCCGTTGGTCGGGTCCCCCGCCCGATCGCTCGCCACACTCGCGGTGCCGGTGGGCATGCGCTCCACCGTCGGCGCCTCGGCAGCGGCAACCTCCACATCGCCGCCGCCATCGGTCCCGGCGCCGCCAACCGTACTGGAACCAATGCCGGCCAGCAGCACCGGTGAAGACGCTTCTGCTTCGAATGCGACGAATGCCGGCGTTATCGATCGCGCCGCTGCATCCAGCGGCCAGCCGGCCCCTTCGCTATGCTCGTCCGCCTCGGCATGCCCTGCCAGGCCGGACGCCAGTGCCAGCATCGCAGCACCGGCAAACACCGTTGTTCTCAACCCGTCCTCCGCCATCTTGGGCGCAAGCGTCGTTGACCGTGACGGCGGGACAGCGGGCTCGATTCACTGACTTGGTCGGCTCGGCGGCGGGCCGATGCCTGGTATTTTTGGCTCCGCGCCGTCGTCGACGCGAATGACCGGCCCGCCGCAAAGGCCTCTTGTCCCGTCGCGAAGCCGGCGTGCACTTGCCTCTGACCGCCGCCTTCGTTCCTAACCCGATCGACAACTCACGCGGGTATTTTTCTAAAACTTTTAGCGAATATCGCGATGTTCGGCTGTGACGAGGATCACAGCCCCAGCGATGGGCGCGCTCGCGGAAACCATCCGTTCGGACAGTACGTGCCTCGGCACGAGGGTGCGGACCACGATCGCACGCCGGAATCGAGACGGCCGGCTGGCGGCACCGGCGGCGCTAGGCCGACATCGGCCTTCTAGGATTGCTCGGGATAAAGGGCGCGCAAGCCGGCCTCGGAAGCCGGACAAACGCCGCGCTCGGTGATCAGGCCGGTGACCAGCCGCGCCGGCGTTACATCGAAGGCATCGTTGCGTGCCGCGCAGCCGTCCGGCGTCAGCGTCACGGCAACCATCGTGCCATCCGGGCCACGGCCTTCGATCGTCGTCACCTCGGCCGAATCACGCGCCTCGATCGGGATCTGCGCAAGCCCATCCGTGATTGTCCAGTCGACCGAGGGGCCCGGCAGCGCGACGTAGAACGGCACGCCGTTGTCCCGCGCTGCGAGTGCCTTCAAGTACGTGCCGATCTTGTTGCAGACGTCGCCGGCGCGCGTGGTGCGGTCGGTGCCGACCAGACACAGATCGACCAGACCGCGCTGCATCAGATGGCCGCCGGCGTTGTCGACGATGACGGTGTGCGCGACGCCGTGCCGGCCGAGTTCCCAGGCGGTGAGGCTCGCGCCCTGGTTGCGCGGCCGCGTCTCGTCGACCCAGACGTGGACGGCGATCCCCTCGTCGTGCGCGCGGTAGACCGGCGCGAGCGCGGTGCCCCAGTCGACGGCGGCGAGCCAGCCGGCGTTGCAGTGGGTGAGCACGTTGACCGGCTCCGAGCCGCCCTTGGCCTCCCATGCCCGCCGCAGGAGCGGCATCCCGTGGGCGCCGAGCGCGCGATTGATGGCGACATCCTCGTCGGCGATGGCGGTGGCGAGCCGCAGCGCCGCCGCGGCGCGGATACCGGGCGCGAGCGGGCGCACGGCCGCCATCGCCCGATCGAGCGCCCAGCGCAGGTTCACCGCGGTCGGCCGGCTGGCGAGCAGCGTCTGGTACGCCGCGGCAAGGCCGGCATCACCGGGATCGACGCGGGCGGCGAGCCACAGGCCATAGGCGGCGGATGCCCCGATCAGCGGCGCGCCGCGCACCCGCATCGCCCGGATGGCCTCGGCCGCCTCGGCGAGCGTTGCCAGCCGGGCGACGACGAAGGCGTGCGGCAGCCGGGTCTGGTCGATGATCTCGACCGCGGCGCCGTCGCCCGCCGGCCAGATCGTCCGATACTGCCGCCCATCGACCCGCATCGCTGCCTTCGGTTCGCGCCTGCGCCTGACCGCCCCCTTAAAGCGCGGGCACCGCCCGTTGGCAAGCGGCGACGAGACGGGACCCGGCCGCGCGGGTAATGCAGGGGAACGCCTGCCTTAGACCGATGTGTGGCGCAGGAATTCCTGGCGCAGGTATTTTTGGCGCACGTCTTCCAGGGACGGATAGAAGGCGTCGTCTCCGAGCAACTGCCGCAGCCCGTAACGGCTCTCGGCACTCACATCCGCCAGGAGCTGGCACACCACCATGCGGATTCCCTTCTGCTGCAGGGATGCCAACGTCGCGCGCAGTGCTTCGGCCGCGGTGAAATCCACGTCGTCGACCGCCGACGTATCGATGCAGAACCAGCGCAGCGGCGGTTCCGCTCCCTCGACGAGGTCGGCAATCTCCTCCAGCAATTGCGGCGTGTTCGCGTAATACATGCTGTGCGTAAAGTGATAAATGAGGAGGCCGGGCAGCGTTTGCATCCTGGTCGCCACCGGCCGCGGATGCCACGCGCCGGACTCGGAGCGAACGAGGACGGCGTTCTTCGGCCGGTAGCCGCGCCGGGTGTGGTCGATCAGTGACAGGACGATGGCGAGCACGATTCCCTGCTCGACACCGACCAGGATCACCATCAGCGTGGTGCTCAGTGCCACCCAGAACTCCGATCGCCGCTGCGCGAAGATCCTGCGCATCCCTTTGAGGTCGATCAGATCGATTCCGATCAAGAACACGACCGCGGCGAGGACCGCGTCCGGCAGGTAGGCCAGCGGCGCGGTGAGAAACAAGAGCACCAGCAACACCACCGCCGCCATGACGAGAAGGGAAAGCTGGCTGCGGCCGCCGGCGCTGTCGACCATCTGCGTCTTGGTCGGGCTGCCGTTGACCACGAACGTGCCGGACAGGGCGGCGCCGACGTTGGCCAGCCCGAGGCCGACGAGATCGGTGTTCTCGCTGAAGGTCTCGCCGTAGCGCGCGGCATAGGCGCGGGCCGTCGCCGCGCTCTGCGCCAGGATGACGACGGACATCGCGAACGCGGTGGGGACCAGGGGCTGCAGCAGGCTCCAGCCCCAGTCCACCTGCGGCAAGCCGAGGCGCGGAAGCCCGCCGGGGACCGTGCCCAACACCGCCATGTACCGCCCCAGATCGAGCGCCCAGCTCAGCGCGATGGCGCCGACGACGGCGATCAGGGCGCCCGGCATCCTCTTCGAGACCGTTTTCAAGCCGACGATCACGACCAGGACGCCGATGGCGACGGACAGCGCGTAGACGTTTGCTTCCTCGATGTGCTGCAGGGTGCTCCACAGTTTCCGCAACGAGCCATGGCCTCCACCCGGCAATCCCAGCATCCCGGAGACCTGCGATAGGGCGACCTGGATGCCGACCCCGGTGAGGAAGCCGATCAACACCGTGCGCGACAGAAAATCGGCCATGAAGCCGAGGCCGATGACGCGGGCGAGAATGAGAAAGCCGGCCGCCAGCAAGGCCAGCACGGCGGCCAGCGCAACGTATTCGTCGGACCCGGTCGCCGCGATGCCGCCGATGCCGGCGGCGAGGATCGCCGCCGTCGCAGAGTCGGCGCCGACCACCAGATGGCGTGACGAGCCGAAAACGGCGAACAGGGCGGCCGGGATGAGGATGGTGTAGAGGCCGGTGATCACCGGCGTGCCGGAGATCTTGGTGTAGCCCATCACCTCGGGGATCGCGAGCGCGGCAAGGGTGATGCCGGCAACGATCTCGCCCGGAAGCTGCGCACCCCGGATCGGCAGAATTCCCTGTAAGAAGGGCAAACGCAGGCCGCCATTCCTTTCATCTCGCGTCATGGCGTGCCCTCTCATGCCCTCCCAATCGTCCGCGCCGCGACGCCGTACCCCCTCCCCTCGTTCGGTGCAGGGAGCGCGTCCGGGTGGCGATGCCAACGACGAGCGCCCTATCGCCCGCCGCGGGCCTCTGCCGACAACGGCGGGAAAGCCGGATCGACCGCGGCCTCGGCCCGCACCGAGGGATTGTATTTCAGGCAGTTCGGCACGCAGGCGCACTCGCTGGCGATCCGCATCGGCCCGATCGCGCCCTCGGCGCGCAACGCCAGCAGCCGCGGCACCATCTTGTCCCGTATCCCCTCGGGGTCGATGGTGTTGACATAGATGTGGGTGCCGCCCTCGAAACCGGCGGGATTGGAGATCCGCCACTTGATGTGCACCCGCCAGGGCATCGGGGTGTCGGCGTCCGGCGGCTTGTAGTGCCATTCCTCGTTGCACGGGATGCCGGGCCCCATCGCCGCGTGGCAGGCGTGGATCAGATCCGACATCGCGCGCAGCTCGTCGGCCGAATGGTTCCAGGGCTGGCTGCGCGCGCTCTTCGAGTAGATCTCAAGCGTGGGGAAGCGATGGCCGAAGCCGGCAAAGGCGATCGCGTGCTCGTTCTCGGCGAACACGAGGTTGCGATAGCCGGCGAAGTTGACGGCCACGTCGTTGTAGATGTTGGGATTGGCGCGCGCCGAGCGGATCTCGGCCTCGTTGTAGGCGCCGCGCTCATCGATGGCGACGAGCTGCTTGTGCAGGTGATCGAAGGAGGCGCCGGCGGCCGACAGCCAGTTCTGAAAGACGACGACGTAGCGCACGTAGCGGTTGCTCAGGTAAAGATCGCGCACCGCCTCGATGGTGAACCGCGTGTACTGGAAATGCTCGTCCGCGCTCATGCTGCCCGACGATGCGAGCTGGTCGTCGGTGCGGGCGCCATCGACGAAGTGACGTTTGGCGATGATCAGCTCATGGCCGCCACCGAAAAAGGCGTTGGCCAGCGCGAACTTTTCCTCAAGCTCCATCGCCGCGATGTCCGCCTCGCTGCGCCCCGACAGCTTCAGCCGGGTGTCAATCAGCGTCGCGACGTGGCGCCGCCCCGCTTCGCTGGCAAGGTAGGCTTCCTTGTGGGCCGCGGCGGCCTCCGGCAGTCGATAGCCGTAATTCTTCGCCCAGTACTCGAAGGAGACGATCTCGAACAGGTTGGGGATGCGGCGAAACGCCGGCTCGCTCTCGAACAACCGCTCGGGCGCGATCCCGCGCACGGTAGCGAAGCCGGCTCCGGAAGGCACCAGCCGCGCCTTCTCCGGCGGCGTCTCCAGCATGCGCGGCAGACAGAACGCACAGGCGACGCGGGCCTTTTCCGCATCGAGCGGCGCACCAGCGCGGCCATGGTTGCCGAGCGGCCGGTTGCCGCGACCGGGCACCGTCCACACTTCGGTGCCGGTGAACGGGTTGATCTGTTTGACCGTGCCGTCCGGCATGCGGGTGAGGTAGTTCGCAGGCGCGCTCTGATGGGGATGCATGGCTCCGCGTGTCGTCGTGGGTGTTGGCGCGGGCGATCATAGCGGAAGTGGGAGCGTTGTGCTCACGCTCCGATGCGACCGAGCGCGCGCACCACGTCGAGCAGGTCGAACACGCGGGCGACGTAATGGTCGCGCACGCGAAATGCCGCCTTGCCGTCCCCCTTGAGCGTCCCTTCGAAGGCATCGATCAGCCGCACGAGACGGCGCCGATGCAATCCAAGGCGCCGCTGCAGCGGATCGCTGATCACGCCGGCAAACGGCGCGAGCAGCGCCACGGCGAGAACGAGACCGGTGGTGACGCCAAGAACCAGGCCGGCCGACGGTGTCGCGGCGAACAGCCCGTACCAGACGCCACCCGCGGTCGCACCCAGGGGAAAGCCGGCGATCGCCGCCTGCTGGGCAAGCGCGGCGGCAAGCGCTGGCCCCAGCGACAGCGCACCGGGCGTGAGCTGGTGCACGGTGGCGGCGCCGGCACCAGCGAGGATCAGGTTGCTCACCAACTCCGCCGCGGCATTGCGGCTGCCGGCGTAGGCGTCGATCATCGCACCGAGCCGACGCCGCGTCGCTTCGTCGTGGTGCCGGCCGGTGAACTCGGCGAGGCGTTCGACCAGCGGCGCCAGCCGGGGATCGGCAAGGATGGTCGCCGCCAGCGCGTCGCGTTCGCTGCTGCGCCCCCCCTCGGTATAGGGGAGCTGGAGGAGTTCGGTGTGGAGGCGCCACATCAGCTCGCGGCCGACGTCGGTATCGAGGAACATCTTCGCATTGGCGAGCCGCTGGGCCAGGGCCTGGGCGCCCAGCTTGGACAGCCCGGCCGCGCTCAGGCGGACGACCAGGTGCGGCACCACCATCGCCACGTTGACGGGCGCCCGCGCCAGATCGAGGCCGAGGGCGTGCCGGTGCAGCTTCAGCGAGGCGGCGAGACGATAGTTGGCCGCACAGAACGGCTCGATCCGCTGGCGGCAGCCGGTGATGTAGCGATCGATCCCGTCGTCCACGATCCGGCGCACCGTCGCCGGCGCGAGCGCGGGCAGTCCTGCGGACGGCGCAGTATCTGTCGTAGGCTTGCTCATAGGCGCGGCAGCTTCGGCATCATTGTTGGCCTACCCTCAACGTTGGCCGACCCTCAACGTGGGTGCCCCTGGCACACCGAGGCAAGCCCACGTGCCCCATCCAACGCGCCGAAATACGTGTATCGCCCATGATAATTCAGGCGGCGCAGCAGTATTGGGCGGCAGGTTTCTCAGCCGCCGGTTTCGGAGGGGGATACGTCGGGGTTAGCCGCGCCCGGCACGCTGTGAGCTTGCCAATCGTTCGCATCCAGTGCCTTGACACGATTGACAAAGACCCGATGCATGTCGTTGAGATGCTTCGCCAGCCACTGGTGCTGACGGGGCCAGTCCTGCTCGTTGTCCACATCGACATCGACCAGATAGACGGCTATCCGACTGTCTTGACCCTGGGGAAGCTCTTCCCAGATCAGCGGATAGCCGAGTTCAGTCTCGATCGCGTCCTTCTGCTGGCACAGCATATGAAAGAATGCCTTGGCATTTGGCCCCCTGATATAGAGGTCGGATCGAATCTGCCGCTTCGGTCGGATCATTGACGCGCTCAAGTGGAAATTTGACCTTCCGACGGGATAAGGTACCCATGATCGCGGTGGAGCATTGTCCTTTCCCGACACAGGGCCAGCAAACGTATCGAGAACGTCATGGAAAGCGCTCCAATAGGCGCGCTGCCTGATCCGCGTCTCGGAAAGCTCTCCCTCCGAGATCGCGCGCGCGGCCTCCGATACCGAGCGCGACCAGTCGTTAGGCTTGGCAACGATGTTGAACTTCGGCGCCGGCGGCGAATCCCCAATCCGCCACAGTTCAACCTCGAGGCCGAAGAACCGGAAACTTTCGTCGGTAATCCTGTTCAGCCAGTCGAGGGTCGAGCGGTGCTCTTCCGTGAAGCGCGCGGCAATCCAGACGATGGTCACCGCCTCAAGGCCGGCGGCATAAGTCAACAGTTGGCCAAGGTGGCCGTGGTCGGTCCTTTCGAGCTGGTTTTCAACCAGCACCCAGGCATTCGAGCCGATATCCTTGCACAAAATGTCGGCGCGGAAGGGGCCGACCGCCTTCTCCTGTGCTTCCAGTTCCAGTTCAAGCCCGAGGGCTTCCGAAAGGACGGTAAGGTTTTCCTCACGGGCGAGCCATGGCGTAAAGTCGCCGGCCTCGGTGGTCCAGATCTCGCGCAGATCGACGCCGCGAAGCCGGCCAAGTGGTTGATCGGTCATCTTGCCAAGCCCGGGGTATAGCCTTGAACCTCAGGCCAGAAAGCATACCACATTACTTAAACGTCGTCAGCGTGGCGTTACGGTCGCGCCATGTTGGCATTGTACTAGAGGACGAAAATTCGTAGAGTCCGAACGCCTTTTCCCCTACGCTGACCGGAAACGACAGGCACCAGGTCAGCAAATTAGCAGCACCGACCTCCTACATACTGCGCCGGTACTTGCCGCCGACCTCGAACAGCGCCTCGGTGATCTGACCGAGCGACAGCACGCGCACCGCATCGACCAGCACCGCGAACAGGTTGGCACCGTCAACCGCGGCCTTCTTGAGCCGCGCGGTCATCGCCGGTGCCGCCTCGGCGTTGCGGTCATGGAAGGCCCGGAGCCGGGAGAGCTGGCTCTGCTTTTCCTCTTCGGTCGAGCGCGCCAGCTCGGGCGTCGGTGGGATCGCTCCCTTGGGGTTGATGAAGGTGTTGACGCCGATGATCGGGTACGAGCCGTCGTGCTTCTTGCGCTCGTAGTAGAGCGACTCCTCTTGGATCTTGCCGCGCTGGTAGCCGGTCTCCATTGCCCCCAGCACACCGCCGCGCTCGGCGATCCGCTCGAACTCCTGCAAGACCGCCTCTTCGACCAGATCGGTGAGTTCATCGATGATAAAGGCGCCCTGGTTCGGGTTCTCGTTCTTGGCGAGGCCCCATTCGCGGTTGATGATCATCTGGATGGCCAGCGCCCGGCGCACGCTCTCCTCGGTCGGCGTGGTGATCGCCTCGTCGTAGGCGTTGGTGTGCAGGCTGTTGGTGTTGTCGTAGGTGGCGATCAGCGCCTGCAGCGTGGTGCGCACGTCGTTGAAGTCGTACTCCTGGGCGTGCAGCGAGCGGCCCGAAGTCTGGGTGTGGTACTTGAGCTTCTGTGAGCGCTCGTCGGCGCCATACTTGAAGCGCAGCGCCGTCGCCCAGATCCTGCGCGCCACCCGGCCCATCACCGAGTATTCGGGCTCCATGCCGGCGGAGAAGAAGAACGACAGGTTCGGCGCGAAGTCGTCGATGTGCATGCCGCGCGCC
>CAYNYW010000047.1:0-18730 GCA_964401555.1 uncultured Defluviicoccus sp. | reverse complement strand
CCATGGCCACCTCAAACCACACCCGAATTTCCACCACCTTGACGGACGTGATCAATGGGATGGAGGAATGAGAGGTGAGACCTGCGGATCTGCAAGCGTTGATTGATCGCTTCGGAGCTTTGGTCGAGGCCTGGCCGGCGGCGCAGCGGCGGGCCGCACACCAACTTCTGGCAACCTCGGAGCGCGCGCGGACCATGTTGGCGCAAGCGAAAGCGATGGAACAGGCGCTGCGGTGCGGGCTGGGCGGCGATGACGACATCTCGCCGCAGCGGATCGAGCGTGCGGTCGCCGCGACCATCGCAAAGGCCGCGACGATGCGGCAGGTGCGCGCGCCGGTGCCGGTGCGTTCCTGGCCGGAATTGCGGCGGCGGCTGGCCGCGGCAGAAGGCGTATGGCTGCGGTGTGCGCTGGCAGTCGCGGCAGGTGTCCTGCTCGGTCTTGTCGTCGGTCACTCGTCGCTCGACGTCATGCCGGCGAGCGTTGCGCAGAACGACGCGGCTCTCGCCTCCCTGCTCGATGCGTTTCCCGGCACAAGGTGGTTCGGATCATGAGCGGGCGCCTCGGCAAATATGCGTTGCCGGTTTCGCTGGCCGCCAATGTGTTCTTCGTCGTGCTGATCGCCGTACACGTCTGGCACCGCCCGCCGTTCCCGCCGCCCGGCGGGCCTCTGGGCTTGGTCGAGGAAGTCGCCCGCGCCCTGCCGCCCGCCGATGCCGTTATCTTCCGTGCGGCCTTTCAGGCGGACCCGCTGTTGCGCCAGCCACCGCCCCCCGGCGGCGCCGGTTTCGAACGCATCAACCAGGCGCTGCTCGCCGAACCGTTCGATGCCGCCGCGCTGGAAATGGCTCTCTTGAAACACCAGGAGGAAAAGCAACGGTTCGACGAAGTGCTGTCTGCCGCGTTGCTCCGTGCGTCTGGGGCAATGTCGGCCGATGGCCGCCGCAGGCTGGTGGAATGGCAGATGCGGCACCGCCCGCCACACCCACATTCCGGTGAACAGGCTCCTCCGCCGCCGCCCGGCCGGTAGCCGCACTGAGCACCGGCTGAGCATCGGCGCCTGGGCCGTTCGTCTGCGCGTGGTTGCGATCGCCTCGGCATCAAGACAAGGAGTGGCGCAGCCGACGATCATTCCATCCAGTCGCAGCAGTGCTCAAAACCTCACGCTGTCACCTTTGCCGAGGAAAGCATCGCCGCCCTTAGCCTGGGCCGAGTGCTGCAGGCGATACAGCCCGCTGCCGTCCTCACCGCCGAACGGACCCTTGGGCCTGATCGAGGAGGCGATCGCCGCTGGTTCCGCGCAAATCCGCGCGGCTGGCATGCGACTTGCACAGCGAATGCCTCGCAATCTCCAGCCGGGGTGCGCGCCGTGTCAGACTGCCGTAGCAGGCTTTGCGCCCTGCACGCCGAATTCCGGCGAGCGACTTCTACCTTTGAGTGCAGCAGGAACAAGGATCATCAGATCATGGCGACCATTACCTTTCGCTCGCCCGTCATGGCGAAGGAGCTCACCGTGTACGGCGTTGCCGGCGCCCGCGGCAGTATTCTGGCCCTCGCCAAGGCGCACCGAATTCCCATTCCGTTCGACTGCGGCGACGGCGAATGTGGCTCGTGCGTGATCGAGGTGACGCGCCTCGACAGCGGCGAGAAGATGGGCATAAACATGCAGGAAGGCGAAAAGGAGGTGCTGCGTCAGCTCGGCAAGATCAGTGCCGCAGAGATTGAAAATGCTGAAGTCCACGACATCCCGTCGCGCTACCGTCTTGCCTGCCAGTACATCGTCCGCGACGAGGACATCTTGGTGTGCTTCGGCGGCGATGAGACGCTGCCGGCTAAGCGGCCCGCGATGTCGCTGTCCGCTGGCATCTTTACCGGCGGCATCCGAATGACCAGCGTCGAGAAATTCCTCGGCCACTCGATCAAAGTCGAGGAAGAGGCGGCGACCCATTTCGACGAACTGGGCGAGGCCATGGAAGGCTGCGGCAACACCGAGGTCGCCAAACTGTTCCGTCAACTCGCCGGCTATTCGCGGCTGCACTGGCAGGAGGCGAAGGCGAAGGCCGGAGACCGGGACCTGACCGGGCACATTCCGGAAGAGCACATGTGGCCGAGCCTGGAGACGCCGGAACAGACCAGTCTGTGGGCGGGCGACGCGGCAATGTCGAAGCGCGACGCGCTGAAGGCTGCGTTGCAAGGTGAGAAGAAGGGCTTCGAATTCTATCATCACGTCGCCCAGACCGCCCGCGATGCGGAAATCCGCGCCCTGGCAAAGGAGTTCGCTGACGAAGAGGCCGAGCATGTCGCTATTCTGGAGCGCTGGATCGCCGGTGAAGAGACGCTGCTGCGGATGAGAGACGCAAACGCAAACTGATCTGACGCGCGCGCGCCTTCGCGCCTGGGCACAGTTGCTGCGCCATCTGGGTGGAAGCCGGCGGGATCGATCATCATCCCGTCCGGCGGGCCAGTGCTCGGCCAGTGCTCGGCCAGTGCTCAGAACGTCACGCTGTCGCCATTGCCGAGGAAGGCATGGCTGCCCTTGGCGTGCACCGACTGCTTCGGATAGCCGAGGTAGGCATCGGTGCCCTTGATGATCGGCACGCCGTGGGTTGCCGCTTTTTCCGCCCACATCCAGCCGGTGCAATGGTTGCAGCCCATCTTCTCCATGCCGAGCGCCTTGACGTCTTCGATGATGTCGTCGAATTCCGGCTTCCAGGTATCGAAGATGCTCAAGTGCAACCCGCCGTAGCAGCCGTAGAGCCCTTGCGCAGCGATCCTTTCCTTGGCAAAGCCCAGGAGGTGCATGATGCCCGGATGGCCGCAGCCGGTCACGGTGACGAGGCCCTTGTCGGCGACGTTGACGTAGAGCACGTTCTCGCCCCGGACCTGCAGGAGGATCTGGGCGTCGAACATGTGCAGCGCGACGCCGGGCAGCAGGCGATATAGCCCGCTGCCGTCCTCGCCGCCGGGTTCGGTCAAGATCAGTTCGCCCTCGTGCGCCACGGGATTGCGGCAGATCGAGACACTGCGGCCATCACGGGCCTCGACGCGCAGATCGGCTTTTTCCTTGAGCAGTGCCCGGTCTTCTGCCCGCCACGTGGCGGGCGCGTAGATCGTCAGCCGCGGGTTGTGCTTGAGCGTCGACGCGATCCCCCAGAAGTGGTCGAGGTGCCAGTGCGACAGCACCATGCAATCGATCTCGCCCCGTTCCAGCATCCGATCGACGCCGTGGCGGGCGAAGACGTAGTCCATCCAATCGGTGTTCCAGCCGGTATCGAGCAGGATCTTGCGCTCGTCGCCGTCGAGCAGGGTGAGGCTCAAGAGCGCCGCATAGCCGCCGGCGTTGTCCGCATCCCAGGCGATGCGATACTGGGTCTGCTCGCTGCCGCCGTACGCGGCCATGTCCTGCTTGAAGCGCGCGTCGTCGAACCAGCCGCTCTCGGTCAGCACGTCGATCTTCAGACTGCGGACCGCGCCAATGTCACTGCGATCGATTGCGGCCGCGCTCATGGCGAGGGCTCCGCATCACAGCAGTCGCCATGCCCATGCAGGTGCCGGTGGCCGTGCCCATGACCGTGCCCATGCGTATGGCAGCAGCCGTGTCCGCCGGCGGGGACACCACCCGGACCACCCCCTGCAATCTGCCTTTCATGGCCGGTGGATGTCGGCGCCGGAGAAGATCCGGCCGCAACCGCTGCGAGGTACTCCTTGATCGCCTCGACGGGATCGGACTTCTCCGTGCTGACGGCGACGATGCCGCGCGCCGCCATCCGTCTCGCAAAACCGGCCCCGCATGACCCCGCGATCACGATATCGACCTTATCGAGGGGATGCTCTCCAACACCGTGCCAATCATGCATGGCAAATTCGCGGGCGAGATCGAGCCGTTCGGTCTCGATGGGCTCCCCTCCCTCAGCGGCTTCGTAAACCAGGAAACGCCGCGTGCGTCCGGCATGCGGTGTCACCGTACGAAAGTTTTGGCTGGCAACTGCTATTCTCATCCTCATTCATCCCTGTTGTCGGAAACTTGGACCCCGAGGCATGGTTCGCGGGCAGGCGAGCATGTGCGAGGAATGCTCGCCCGGCCCATCGTCCAAGTGACTGCCCGATGTTGGCCCGAGTGCCTAGCGGCTCAGGCCAGACGAAATTCGCTGATGGTCTCGTCGACCTGGCGGCGGAGTACGCCAAGAAACCGGCCAGTGTCGCCAAACGGCTCGTGCTCGAAGCCGATCGCGCGCAGCAGATCCTCCTTCGCTTCGCGATAGCGGCTCTCCGCCTCACCCGGGGTGGCGCGATCCAGGTTGGCGAGCTCCATTTCCTCCTTGTAAAGATTCTGCAGCTCGGCCTGATCAGCGGAGAGTGCCCTGATCCGGCTTGCCAGCTCGAACAGCGCCGATTGGCTTTCCGCGATGGCCGGGTCGTCGCGGTCGACGACCGCCTGTTCGGCTCGCCACTCGGCTGCGGTTTCGATTTCGCTGACCAGTTGTGCCTTCCACGTTTCGATATCCATCCTCATTCTCCTCTTCCGGCTCCTCGTCCGGCGAGCGGCGACGCTGCGAGGGCGATGTTTCAATGCGACATAGAATACAGGTATTCTTGATGCCTGTCTATAAAACTGCTATTAAAGATGCCTGTTTTTGCCAGCGGGAGGCCGCAAGCCGGTGCGCCTGACGCAGTTCTCCAATTTCGCCATCCGCGTGCTGATGTACGCCGGCCTGAAGGGGGAGCGCCCGAGCGCGGTGCCGGAGATGGCCCGTGCCTACGGAGTGTCCTACGATCATCTCAAGAAGGCGGCCGCCGAGTTGTGCCGGCTCGGTTATCTCGAAACCGTGCGCGGCCGCTTGGGCGGATTCCGGCTGGCGCGCGCGCCTAAGGAAATCAGCATCGGCGCGGTGATCCGGGCAACCGAAGGCGACGTGATCCTGGTCGAATGCTTCGATGCCGCGACCAACACCTGCCCGCTGCCGGGCGCCTGCCAGCTTCGGGTCGCGCTGCAAGAAGCGCTCGTCGCGTTCTTTGCCGTCCTCGACCGCTACACGCTCGCCGACTTGATTCACGCCCCGGCGGAGCTTGCCCCGCTGTTGGGATTAGACGTTGCTTACGCACCCACGCCCGGCGACGATGCGCCTCCTTCCCTTGCGGTCGATCGCGCCGCTGAGTAAGCGCGCGCTGTGCTTCTCACGAAGGAGCATTCTTTCGGTCCTCGACCACGGCCGGCAGTCGCAGCACGGCACGCAGTCCGCCTGCGGGCGACCGGTCAAGATCGAGTGCGCCGCCATAGAGACCGACCAGGTCGCGGACGACGGCGAGGCCGAGGCCGCTACCCGGTACGGTCTCGTCCAGCCGGATGCCGGGAGAAAGGGCGACGGCGATCTGGTCCGGCGTCAGGCCGTTGCCATCGTCGTCGATGGCGATAAGGAACATTTCCGCCTGCACGGACGCGGAGACGACGATGGCATGCTTCGCCCACTTGCACGCGTTGTCCAGCAGGTTCCCCAACATCTCTTCGAGGTCCTGGCGGTCTCCGGCAAAGGCGAGCCCGGCGGGCGTCTGTTGGCGGATGGTGAGATCTCGGTCGGCATGGATCTTACGCATCACCCGCACCAATGCCTCCGCACAGTCGGCAACATCGACGGACGCCCCCGGCAAACCGCGGGACGCGGCGGCGCGTGCGCGCGCCATGTGATGATCGAGCTGCCGGCCCATGGCGGCAACCTGCCGCTGGATCATCTGCGCGGCCTCGCCGGTGTCGTGTGAAACTGGCGCAGCGGCGAGGCACTCGGCCTCGTTGGCAAGCACCGCAAGACGGGTCTTGAGTCCGTGGGCGAGGTTGCCGGCCTGCAGCCGCGCCCGTTCGACGGTCTGGTCGGCATGGTCAAGGAGCGCGTTGAGGTCGTCGATCAGCGGCTGCACCTCGCTCGGCATCGGCCGGGTGAACCGTCGCTTTTGGCCGCCGCGGATCGCGGCCAGCTCGCGGCGTAACCAGCCGAGCGGCCGCAGCCCCACCGTCACCTGGACGCACGCCGCCGCGATCAGGGCCACGGCCAGGGCGGCAAGCGAAAGGGCGAGGGTGCGATTGAAGGCGCGTACCGCCACATCGAGCGCGCCCTGGTCCTCGGCGACGGCGATCTGCAGCGGTTCCGGTTGCTCGTCCAGCAGCAATGCGCGTTGGAGCACGAAAAGCGCGCGCCGATCCGGGCCTCGGACTTGCCGTTCGAAAGCGCGGCCGTCATCCACTCCCTCGGACGGCAACGATAGGGTCTGATCCCACAGCGAGCGCGAGCGCAAGAGCACGCGTTCGCCTGCAGTCACCTGCCAGTACAGTCCGGACAGGGGTCGCTCGAACCGGGGGTCGGACAAGGCACGCAGCAGGACGGTCCGACCGGCAGCATCGACATCCAGGCCGGCGGCCAACTGATCGAGGTGATGGCCGAGCTCGGTGACGAAACGATCGTGGACGTGGCGGGCGAACAGATCGGCGACGATCAGGCCCGCGATCATCAACGCGATGGCGATCCACACGGCGGCGCCCAGGAGCAGCCGCAGCCTGAGCGAGCCGGGACGGCGGCTCATGGAGCGTCACTCTCGGGCGGTTCCAGCCGATAGCCCAAGCCGCGCACGGTCTTGATCAGATCGACGCGCAGCTTCTTGCGCAGCCGGCCGATAAACACCTCGATCGTGTTGGAATCGCGATCGAAATCCTGGGCGTAGACATGCTCGGTCAGCGCCGTTCGTGACACCACCTCGCCCGCGTGGTGCATCAGGTACGAGAGGACCCGGAACTCGTAGGCGGTGAGATCGAGCGGCGCTCCATCGACACTGACGGTGCCGGCGCGGGTGTCAAGCAGCACCGGCCCCGCGCGCAACTCGGCGCGCGCGTGCCCCTGGGCGCGGCGAATCAGCGCCCGGATGCGCGCCAGCAGCTCCTCCATGTGGAAGGGCTTGGCGAGGTAGTCGTCGGCGCCGGCGTCGATCCCCTGGACCTTGTCGTGCCAGTGATCGCGTGCGGTGAGAATCAGGACCGGAACGCGCACACCAGCGCCGCGCCAGCCACGCAGCACCGAGACGCCGTCCCGCCGGGGCAGCCCCAGATCGAGGACGATCGCGTCGTAGGGCTCGGTCGCGCCCAGAAAGGCGGCCTCTTCGCCATCAGTCGCCGGATCGACGGCGTAGCCTTCACTGATCAGTCGGTCGCGAAGCTGTCGGCTGAGGATCGGATCGTCTTCGACCACCAGAATACGCATCGCCGTCAGTCATCCTCCTGGTGGCGGTGTCCCCGCCGCAGGTGCCCGCGCTGGCCGACGAGCGTACCGCTCACCGCGTCGTAGTCGAGCTTGAGGACCCGCCCGTCCGCGGTCATCAACTTGAGCTCGTAGCGTGGGCCACGTGCGCGATGATGTTCATCGCCCGCCTCGTGATCATCGTCCTCCTCATACTCGACATCGAGCACGGTGCCACCGAAGGTGGCAAGCGCGCGCTCGATGATGGCGGTTAACGGCAGAATGCGCCCGGCTGCGGCGGCAGCACGCGCGCGCTCCTGGTCGTCGTCGGATGCCGCAAGCGGCGACGCCGCCACGACCACTCCAAAAAGGAACGCGGCGAACCAGGGAGAGGAGCGCAAGGCACACATGGTTAACTCTGCCCGCTGCCTCATGAACCGGCGATGAACGGTTGGCTCAGCCGGCGTTCAGATCAAGCCCCCTATGCTTCTTGTCGTAATTACGTGGAGCAAAGAGGCACCAGACGACCATGGTATGGAAGATGGCAAGACGGACCTTCCTGGCCGCCGTCGCGATCGCAGTGCTGGCCGCGGCCTGGCAGTTGGCGACCGGAACGGCAAGCTCCGACGCGACCGATGCCGGCCGGACCGAGAGGAGCAACGATGGCGAAGACTGAAACCCCGCGGCTGGTAGCCAGGCGCAAACCCAAAGCGATCGAGTTCAGCATCCTGTTCGGTTGGCACGCGCTGTTCTCGGGTGCCTTCGTCGTCGCGTACCTCAGCGGCGACGAGGACACCTACGCCATGCACCAGTTTGCCGGCTATCTGCTGCTGGCGGCGTTGGTGATCCGGCTGATCGCGGCGATGGTCGCACCCCTGGGCAGCCCGCTGCGCCTGCGCCGCCCAGATCTGGCTTCCCTCAAGGGCTGGGCAACAACGGCGCTCGAAAATGTCCGAACAATGAGCGATCGACTGCCCGCCCTGCCGCGCGCGCCGGTGTTTGCGGCGATGGCGGCGCTGCTGCTTGCCGTCATCGGTTCCACCGCAGTCAGCGGCGCCGTCGCCGATTTCATCCCGCCAATGGAAGGACTGCATGAAGCACTCGGTGAGTTTGCACTGTGGATCGTGCTCGGCCATGTAGCCATCGTGCTCGCCATTCATGTGTTGCCGAGGCTGCGGCACTCGCCGGCGGGCAGGCCCATGCCGGTCGGCGGGCGAGAACAAGGCTGAAAGGAGTGACGATGCTCCGCCGCACAGCGCTTCTCTGCCTTGTCGTTCTGATCGCTGGCAGAACGGCACCCGTCGTCGCCGATCCGGTGCGGGACGCCATTCTTGAGGCCTATACGCGGCAGGCAAGGACCGAGACGCCCGGCTTCGTCGGCTTTTCCATGGCGCGCGGCGAGAAGCTGTACCGCGGTCCGCATCCAGGCGGCAAGGCGGAGACGCCGGCCTGTGCCACGTGCCATACGAGCGACCCGCGCGCAGCCGGCCGTCACGTTCGCACCGGACGCACCATCGAGCCGATGTCGGTCTCCACCAACCCGCGCCGCTTCACCGATGCGACGGATGTCGAAAAGCGCTTCGCGCGGGATTGCCCGAACGTGCTCGGGCGACCCTGCACCGCCGAGGAGAAGGGTGATTTCATCACCTTCCTCACCGGCCGCTGACGGGGGATCCGAACGATGCGCTCCCCTCCACTTGCAGTCGTCGTCCTGGTCTCGATCGTTTCCAGCCCCGCCGCAGCCGATGAGTTGGAACGCGTTCCGCCCGTCACTCACCCGCTAACATTGAAGGAGTGTGCGGAGTGTCACATGGCGTTCCAGCCGGCGTTGCTGCCCAAGGAGAGTTGGGAGCGGATCATGGCCGGGCTGAAAGATCACTTCGGCGATGACGCCAGTCTGCCCGCCGATCGTTCGGCCAGCATCCGTGCGTACCTGACGTCCAACGCCGGCAACAGCGGTCTTCCCACGATCACGCGCATCACCGAACAGCCGTGGTTCGTGCGCAAGCACCGCTATTCGCCGTCCGTGTGGCAGCGGCCGGATATCACGTCGAAGAGCAACTGCGTCGCCTGCCACCCGCGGGCGGAGCGCGGCATTTACGACGACGACTGATCGTGCGCGGGTCGGCCGAGTGCGAATCGATGGAGTGATTTGCGCAACCGGCGATCGCGCTCGGCGCCTGCCCCTCGCGGATACCGAAGTGAGGGGCAGACAATGCTTCCGCAAAGCCACGGCAATGGCGTCGTGCTTGCCTGACCGCATGGACAGTCCCGGCCCACGTCAACGGAACTCCACCAGCATCGTTACCATATTGATATTACGTGATTCTTTTTCGTTTTCTTCACGCGCCCCCAGGAGCAGACGTCACCGCTCTTGAGCGGACACGGGCGGTCGCGACCCGGAGTGATGCAACCGGGTCACACGTCGTGCTGGTAGCCCCTGATCGGCAGGAATTGCTCATCATAATTTAACCAAACTCCTGTAGCTTCTGGGCGCCCACCGCGGGCGGACACGCGCTGAACGGGTAGGGACTGGCCCGAACCTTCGGCGGCAGTGAGTGCCCGGTGTGCAGTGTTGCCCCCCTGTCGCGCCCCTTAAGAGAGTTCCTCTTGGCATCGGATCACCAACAATGCTCATTAAGTGCATCAATAAGATCTTTGCTCTCGACGGGCGCTCGTCCACGATCGAATATAGTATTATAACCATTTTGTTGACGGCGGCGGTGTTTTCCAGCCTAGTCGCTGTTGGCGATTCCGTGAGCGATTTCTATTTGCACATGTTTAGCGGTGCGGTTGCCTCTGCACGCTAGTGAAGCAGCCCTTTCGGGCGGCTCGCGCTCGAATGAAAATCGTGCTGCACTAAGAATCGCGTTTTGATGCATCGTAGCCAACGCTGACGAGATAGAGCGCGGCCGCCGGCGCCGTGGGGCCGGCCTTGCGGCGGTCGCCGGTTGCAAGAGCGCGGTGCACGTCCTCAGCCGTGGTCCTGTTCTCGCCGACACGCTTCAAGGTGCCGGCAATGATCCGTACCTGGTTGTGCAGGAACGACCGCGCACGCGCCTCGATGCGGATCTCGTCGCCCGCGCGCCGCACGCTCACCGCGTCCAAGGTTTTCTGCGCGGAGTGAGCCTGACACATCGACGAGCGGAAGGCGCTGAAGTCGTGGGGACCTTCGAGCAGGGCGGCGGCCGCGGCCATTTTAGCGACGTCGAGCGGCACCGGCACCCACCACACCCGAGCGCGATCGAGCACCGGCGGCGCCGGCCGGTTGAGAATGCGGTAGAGATATCGCCGCTCGCACGCCGAAAACCGCGCGTGGAAATCGGGGGCGACTTCCGCACAGTCGAGCACGGCCACCGGCTGTGGCCGCAGATGGAAATTGATCGCCGACTTCAGCGTCTCCGTCGGCCACGCGCGCCCGAGGTCGACATGGGCAACCTGGCCCAGCGCGTGCACACCGGCATCGGTTCGTCCGGCGCCGATGACGCGGAGCGGCTCCGGGTTGAGCCGTCCCACCGCCTGTTCGAGGGCGGCTTGCACCGACGGCCCGTTGTCCTGGGCCTGCCAGCCGACGAACGGCGCGCCATCGTACTCGATGGTCAGCTTGTAGCGCGGCATCAGGGGAACCAGCCCGGGCGGCGCGTGGCGAACAACATCGCTTGGGTCAGCCGAGCCGGGTGCCGGCCGGCAGCGGGAAACCACGCAGGAAGTCTGCCGTTGCCGTCTCACCGCGACCGCCGCGCTGCAGGCGCAAAGGCCGCAGGGCGCCGATCCCGCACGCAATGGTGAGCGCATCGTCGAGCACAGTACCAGAGATGGGGCCGGACACGCCCGCGGCGCCCCGCGCTTCGGCGACCACGTCGGCGGCGAGAACACGAATCCGCTCATCTCCCGCCACGAACCAGGTGCCCGGCCACGGATTGAGCGCGCGCACGGCCCGCTCCAGCTCCGCCGCCGGCTTGCTCCAATCGAGGCGCCCCTCGTCGCGGCTGAGCTTGGCGGCATAGGTGATGCCATCGCGCGGTTGCGGCTGAGGGACCAGCGTGCCGGCGGCAACGCCGTGGAGCGCCTCAACGATCAGCCGTGCGCCCAAAGCCGCGAGCGCGTCGTGCAGCGCGGCGGCGGTGGTTTCCGACCCGATGGGAACGGCATCGGCGAGCACAATCGCTCCGGTATCGAGGCCGGCGTCCACCTGCATGATGGTCACGCCCGTGACCACATCGCCGGCGAGGATGGCGCGCTGGATCGGCGCCGCACCGCGCCAGCGCGGCAGCAGGGACGCATGCACATTGAGACAGCCCATGCGGGGTGCGTCGAGAATTGCCTGCGGCAGGATCAGGCCATACGCCGCGACGATACCGGCATCGACGCCGAGCGCGGCGAACCGTGCCTGCTCGTCGCCGTCTTTGAGACGCGCAGGCGTGCGCACCTCGATGCCGTGCGCTTCGGCCCAGGCATGCACCGGGGAGCATTGCCGGCGATGCCCGCGCCCCGCCGGGCGCGGCGGCTGGGTGTAGACCGCGCGCACCACATGGCCGGCCTCGACCAGGGCGGCCAGCGATGGCACCGAAAACGGCGCACTGCCAAAGAACGCGAGCGAGAGAGGTTGCATGCGCCAAGCATCGGCCAGCTCAGCCGCGGCCGTCAAGGCGGGTGCGGCTAGCCGGCCACTGCGTTCTGTCGGCGCGCCTTGGCGAGCTTGCGCAGGATGATGTTGCGCTTGAGCGAGGAGATGTGATCGACAAACAAGATGCCATCCAGATGATCAATCTCGTGCTGGATGCACTTGGCGAGCAGGCCGTCGGCCTCCATTTCCCGTGCCGCATTGTCGCGATCGAGGAACCCGACGCGCACCCGGGCCGGGCGCGTGACGTCGGCATATTGTTCGGGCAGCGACAGACAGCCCTCCTCGCCGGTCAACAGCTCCGGCGCGTGCCACAGGATGATGGGGTTGGCCATGCGCACCGGCGCCGGCGGCTGGTCGGGTGGCGCGATATCGACGACGATCACCCGCTTGAGCACGCCGACCTGTGGCGCGGCGAGCCCGATGCCGTTGGCGGTATGCATCGCATCAAGCATCTCGTCCATCAGCGCGCGCACCGTCCGCTCGACGCGCTCGACCGGTGCCGAGTGGCGCTTCAGGCGGGGATCGGGGACAATCAGGATCGCTCGTTTGTTCATCGCTCCAGGTGCGGTCATCGCGGCGGCAGCGCCCGATATCACATAGGAAGCGCCGCCAAGACACGTCAAGCATGGCCCCGAGGCTCAGCGTTGCAGCCGCAGCCGATAGTCGAGGTGTGCCGCGCCGCCGGCGGGCACCACAAGCCGCCAGACGGGACGCCGCGCCGTCTCGTTCTCGTGCGGTGTGCTCTCGGCAAGCACGGTCCAGCTACCGGGCATCACCGCGACCAGCCGGACCGCAGCATCCTCGCGCCGCGCATTGCTCACCTCCACCCGCCAAGCTGCCTCGACGGCGCCGGTTTCCTTGCCGCCGATCTCCTGGAATTCGGTCTGCCGCCGGACGATAGTGATATCGAAGGCGCGCGCCGGCGACAGGCGGACCTCCGCCCCGGCGGCCGTGTGCTCGATGCGATCCTCGCCGATGGGCCGCAAGTAGCCATCCTTGTCGCGAACGTAGAGCCGCGCGATGCCGGCGGGCAGCGGCTCGCCCGCACCGGCGTCGCCGTTGCGGAAGCCATAGCGGACCTCAGGATGTTCGGGTTGCGGCTCCCTGCCGTCGCCGGCATACAGTTGGACGGCGTGTACACTGACGTACTCCTTGGTGAACGCGACCGCCGCGCGGCTGAGGAGCGGCACCTGCTTGGTCTGCCGATCGGGCAGGCTCAGCGTGCCGGGCAGCGCATAGAGATGCAGATCCGCCACCTGTTCGCGCGCCGGCGCCGGTGCTCCCGCATCGGCCATTCGCGCCATCGCGACCGCCGCGCGCGGCGCCGGCGAAGGTTCGATCTCGTGCTGTACGGTACCAGCGATCAGGCCGACCTGCGCGCCGGCAAAACCGATGCCCGTCGTGTTGGTGAGCAAAGCACGGCCGGCCAGTGTGAGACGGTGCGCGCCCTCATCGAGCTCGACGGCGTAGTCGGCCGACCAGTCGAGGCCTTCACTCAGATAGCCGAGGTCGAAATGTCTCTCGCCGCCGGGGCCCGCATCGACAGCCGCGATCAACGCCGGTTCGGCCGCTAGTCCTTCGGGGATCTCGCGGAAGATCAGCCGGCCGGGCACGCCACTTTCGATGTGCTCACGGTAGCGCAACACGACGCCGCCATCGACGGCAAGCACCTTGGCCGTTTCGCTTTCGTCAATCCCCGTCGTCGGGTGCGTACGCACGACGTCGACCGTCCGCCCGACTGAGTGTCGCAGCAGCGATTCGGGACTCAGGCGTTCGAGCGCGTAGGCGATCTCGGCGATCCGCACGTCGTCCGACGAACGCATGAGAGCGCTCGCCGGCACGAGCCGGGGGCTGACGTCGGTAAACGCCAGCCGCGCCGCGCCGGCCGGCAGCATCGCCTTGCGCGTGTCCTGGATGTAGGCGAAACCGTCGGCATAGACGGTGAGTTGCAGTGCCGTCCGCGCGTCGGTGCCGAGCGGCAGATCGGCCGCCCGCACCGTCGTCGTCAGCATCAGCACGATGGAGATGAGCACGCCGCGCATGGGTATCCTCTCCCGTTGACCGTTCCCCGATCCGAGCGCAAGACAGTGACCAACACCCATCGTTTGCGCAAGGATCACCGCATGCAGGGGCTTTCGTGGCCGCAAGGCGTCGATTCCTCCATCGCCTTCATGGCCGGTGCCTGGCTGTTCCTCGCCATCATCCTCGTCGTCGTCATCTGGGCGCTGCTGCGCTCCGAACGCGGCCGCGCCGAAGCGGCAGCGCTGATGACGCATTTGAGCGATCTCAGCGAACGGCTCGCTGCGGCGCAGGCCAACCTGCAGGGCCGGGTCGAGCAGACCCAGACCGGCTTCAACGAACGGCTCGATGCCTTAACAAGGCGCTTGAGCGATGGCCTGATCGAGCAGGGCGAGAAGACCGGCCAGACGCTGCGCGCCCTGCACGAGCGGCTCGCGCTGATCGACGCCGCGCAGAAAAACATCTCCCAGTTGAGCCAGCAGGTCGTCGGCCTGCAGGACATCTTGTCCAACAAGCAGGCCCGCGGCGCCTTCGGCGAGGTGCAGTTGCGCGATCTGGTGACCGCCGCGCTACCACCCGGTGCGTACGCCTTTCAGGTCACACTCGGCACGAAGGCGCGCGCCGACTGCGTGGTGCACCTGCCCGATCCGCCGGGGCCGATTGCGATCGACGCCAAGTTCCCGCTGGAGAGCTACCGGGCGCTGCGCGAAGCCGCGGACGAGGCAGCGAAAACGCGCGCCAGCCGGCAATTCAGCACGGACGTCGGCAAGCACGTGCGCGACATCGCGGAGAAGTACATCGTTCACGGCGAAACGGCGGATTCCGCCCTGATGTTCCTGCCCTCCGAAGCAGTATACGCCGAGTTGCACGCCAACTTCCGCAACGTCGTCGAGGACGCGTTCCGGCGCAAGGTGTGGATCGTCTCGCCAACGACGCTGTGGGCGACGCTCAACACCCTGCGCGCGGTCCTGCGCGATGTGCATCTGCACGAGCAGGCAAGCCTGATCCAGAGCGAACTCCTGGCGCTGGCCGAAGACGTCGGCCGGCTCGATGAGCGGGTGGCAAAGCTGCAACGGCATTTCGAGCAGGCGGTCGAGGACATCCGCCTGGTCCGCATCGCCGCCGACAAGGTGGCGACACGGGCGGGGCGCCTCGATCTCGCCCAACTCGGTCAGCGCGACGCGCCGGATGCGACGCCCCATGCCGTTCCGGCCATGGCTTCGGCCGTGGCTCCGATCGATCGCACCGCCGCAGCTGGCGATTGAACCACACAGGCGCTTCGGCCATCGACGCAGTACCGGGTACCTTCGCTGTTGTGCCTTTCAGCCAGGGCCGCTACGTCATTGAGCGCGGCATCGGAGCCATCTGGACGCCTTCTGTTATTGGGCGATGGTGGGCATTGGGCGATGGTGGGCATTGGGCAATGGCGGGTCAGGGCGGGTTCTTCGATACGGATGAGCGGCCTCGGTGGCTTTTGGCCGCGGGCGAGCCGCTAGCCCGCATTTCTCACGGAGGAGAGGTGCATCGGGGCCGTTGAGTGGTAGAAGTTGTTTTGCGAGAACGACTTGAGCCGTCCTGACCGAGGTCCGCGATGCCGACGGAGTGTAATCCCGGGCCGTTTGATTTTGGAAGCGCCGAAGGTCGGCGGGTGGTCGCGGCGTTTGACGGCAGGCGGGTAACTTCGGATGCGGGCGCGCTGCTGCTGGGGGCGGCCGACAAGGCGATCGGCCTGATCGGGCGGCTTGCCGGCGATAAACGTGTGATCACTGATGCGTGTGTTCCTGCCGGCCAATGCCACTTCAAGGCCATTCGGTGTTGCACGCGCGCCCGATGGCAGCGTTGGCGGTCGACGCGCCGGACGGTGCGCTTCGCTCTATCAATACGCTAACAATATGCTAGCATTTTCGCGTCAATTGGGGAAAATGATGGATTTGTTACCAGTGCCGGTAGTAACGCTTTCCGCCGGTTGGGGACCACGCTGCCGCGCTTCCGGCGCCACGACCTGGCGGAGCGCCGCACCGCCTCATAGCCCCCCTCATAGCCAAGCCGGCGCAGATCCTCGAACACCCGGATCAGCGTCAGTCGCTCCCGCGGCGTCTCCAGCTCATTGCTCAGCAAGACCTCATCAAGCCGGTCGCGCCAGGGGCCGATCTTCGGCAACGGCCGCGTGCCACGCCCATAGCGAAACGCCGTCGCCCCGAAGCATATCATCTGGGCGGATCATCTGCTGATTGTGTGTTGAGAGAGAAGCGACATGCGCAAGCGCAAACTCGGGAACGGAAACTTGGAGGTCTCGGCCATCGGGCTCGGCTGCATGGGAATGAGCTTTTCCTACGGTCCGGCTGCAGACAAGCAGGAGATGATCTCCCTGCTGCGGTCCGCTGTCGAACGTGGCGTCACCTTCTTCGATACGGCTGAGGTCTACGGTCCGTTCAGAAACGAGGAACTGGTCGGCGAAGCCCTCGCTCCATTCCGCGGGCAAGTGGTGATTGCCACCAAGTTCGGGTTCAAGCTCGACCCCAACGGCGGGCCGCGGTGGATTGGGCTGGATAGCCGGCCAGAGCACATCAAGGAGGCCGTCGATGGCTCGCTCATGCGGCTGCAGGTCGATGCGATCGATCTCCTCTACCAGCACCGTGTGGACCCGGACGTGCCGATCGAAGACGTGGCGGGAACGGTGAAGCAACTGATCCAGGAAGGCAAGATCAAGCACTTCGGCCTTTCGGAAGCGGGAGCACGGACGATCCGTCGTGCACACGCCGTCCAACCCGTCACCGCGGTCCAGAGCGAATATTCGCTGTGGACGCGAAGCCCCGAAGCGGAAGTGCTGCCGACCGTGGAAGAACTCGGAATCGGCTTCGTTCCCTACAGCCCCTTGGGCAGGGGCTTCCTCACGGGGAAGATGAACGAGAACACGACGTTCGGCAGCTCCGACTTCCGCCGCAGCCTTCCGCGCTTCGCGCCCGACGCTCTCAAAGCGAACCAGACCCTGGTTGATCTGCTGCGTACGATTGCGGCGCGCAAGAAGGCTACGCCTGCCCAGATAGCGCTTGCCTGGCTGCTTGCTCGAAAGCCGTGGATCGTTCCGATCCCGGGAACCACAAAGCTGCAACGCCTCGACGAGAATATTGGAGCGGTCGCCGTGGAACTAACGTCGGACGATCTCCGCGAGATCGAAAGCGCCGCCTCGAACATCACGGTGCACGGGGCTAGGTATCCTGAAAACCTGGAGCGAATGACCGGCCACTGAGCGGCAGGTCTTGCGATCCATAACGATCCATACGGTTCTGACCACCCCGGCAAAGCGGGGATCAAACCTCACTCGGCGGTCGTGGTCAGCGGATAAGCCGCCGCGGGCTGCGCCGACCACTCCCACATCGAGCCCGCGTAGTTCTTGACACGAACTCCGAGATCGTTGAGCACGCTCGTGAACCACGCGGCGCGAACACCACCGGTGCAATACGCGATCACTTCGTCGCCATCGACGCCGCGGGAACCGAGCAAGCGGACCAGCTCGGGCCGCGGCAGCAGGCGGCCGTCGGCGTCCAGAAGCTCCTTGTAGTAAAGGGGCCGGGCACCGGGCAGATGACCACCGCGCTGCTCCCCATAGGGTGTCTCACCCGCGAATTCGCGCGGCTCGCGGACGTCAACGAACACCACCCCGGGCGCGCCAAGATCGGCACGGACCTGTGCCCGATCGGCAAGCCAGCGCAGATCGCGCCGGACGACGAAATCGCCCGGCACCGCGGGCGCCTTGATCCGCGGATAGCCGCCTTGCGCCAGCGCCCCGATGCCACCATCGATGAGCACGGCATGTGCATGACCGAGGGTGCGCAGCATCCAGACGATGCGCCCGTCCTCGCCCCAGCCGCGAATCGGATCGGCGACAACAACGACCGCTCGCCCGGCACTGATGCCGAGGTCCTGCAGCCGCCGCGTCAACGCCGCATCGTCTTCGAGCAGCAGCCCCTGGTTGGGAGCATCCGGTTGCGAGAAGGATTCCCAGCGAACCGACGTGGCACCGGGCAGCGGGCGCAATCCCTTGAGCAGCGGCTCCCGCGCGTCGAGTACGACGGCGCCGGCGTCGATCAATCCACGCGCTGCCTCGGCCGAGACGATCCAGATGTCGCGCACATCATTCTCCGCTGCGAGGGCGCATCGCCGCTGCGCCGCCGTCGGCAGGAGGACACTGACCAACGCGACCACGATGGCGGTCGCGACACGCCGTCGCCACGGTCGGCGATCGCGGCTCAGCATGCCCGCGCCTCCCCGGCATCGGACACGCGTCCCGCGGGAACCGTGCAGAATCCCTGCGGCGGGACGTCCAGCGCCGAGTTGAACTTGCTCGACAGGTTCTGAAAGGCAACGAGACCGGTCAGCTCGACGATCGCGGCGTCGTCGAAGTGCCGGCGCAGGTGGGTCAACACGGCGTCGTCGACGCGCTGCGTCGAATCGGTCATCTTCTCCGCGTACTCCAAGGCCGCGCGCTCGCGGTCGTCGAACAGGTCGCTGGTCCGCCAAGCGGCCAGCGCTTCCACTTTCGCCAGGGGAACGCCACGGCGGAGCAACGTGGCGCTGTTGATGTCGACGCAGAACGCACACCAGTTGATCTGCGAAACCCGCACCGTTATCAGCGAGCGCAGGGCCGGTTCGATCGGCGACGACTTGCGATCAAGCGCGCCATAGAGCAGCGCTACCGTCGCGAACAGCTTGGGCGAGCGGGCCCACAGCAGCGCCGGCTCAAGGACGGCGCCATACTTGCGCCGTTGACGCCAGAAAAACGGCCGCAGATACCAGGGATACCGGTTGAGAGGTAGCGCCTCGACACGCACGGGGATAGCCTTCTTCTGGCGGTTGTCACTTCGGCGAC
>CAYNYW010000046.1:0-18757 GCA_964401555.1 uncultured Defluviicoccus sp. | reverse complement strand
TCGCTCCGGCGCGCCGCTCACCGACAAATTCCACCATCTCCGTGGACGCTAACGGTGGCCCGGACGCGTCCGCTTTACCTCCGACGACACTACGTGTTGGAAAGGCTTCAAACGACGCGCTTAGCCGAAGGTAGCTGTGCTCAGACTCAGCTTTTCTCCGCACGCCTCGCTCCGTACTTCCGAGCAACCTAGTGCAGCAGCGCATTCAAAGAATGCGCGGTCGCTGCACGCACCTATTGTTTTTGGTGCACATTTTACCCATTCGGCTGAATCATCCGAATGGGTCTATCCACTAGCAAATCGCGCTCCCACTGGCGCCAAGCCCAAGGCTTCATTAACATCACGATCGAATCAGTGTTCGGTTTCTGGCGCTCGCATAATGCCAGCCCGAGGACGTGGCCATTGCACGGCAGCACCCTGCTGCCGATGGGCCGGCGCAGTCCAAACAACTATTTCGAGGTATCCCATGGCGATGCAGATCGAAGCGCTGGAGATTGAGAACTACCGCTTGTTTCGCCAAGCGAAACTGACCGATCTGCCAAGTCTCACTGTTGTGATTGGCGCCAATGGTTCGGGCAAGTCGACGCTGTTCGACGTTTTCACCTTTCTCAAAGACGCGCTCGCCCATAATGTCGTTCAGGCCGTCAACCGCCGTGGCGGATTCAAGGAGTTGGTGAGCCGCGGCGAAAAGGGGCCGATCGCAATCACAGTAAAATTCCGGCAGCCGAACGGCCCGCTGGTCACCTATGACCTGAAGATAGCCTCAGACACTGGACGCCCCATCATCGCCCGAGAACTGCTGAAATATAGACGCGGACGCCGCGGTCGCCCCTGGCATTTCGTCGACTTTGCAAAAGGTCGCGGCACTGCGATCACTAATGAGTCGGCTTATGGTCAGGCGGGCGCCGAGGAGAAACGGGAGGAATACGTTCTCGACGATCCCTCTGTGCTCGCAATCAAGGGCCTGGGCCAGTTCAAGGAGTTCCGTGTCGTCGCTGAGTTTCGAAGTCTGATCGAGAATTGGCACATCTCCGATTTCCACATCGCAGATGCGCGGCCAAGCGCGGAATTTGGGTACGCCGAGCATCTCTCGACCCATGGGGAAAACGTCGCTCAAGTTGCACAGTACTTGTTCGAGCACCACTATGACATCTTCGAGCGCATTTTGGTGAAAATGAAGGAACGCGTGCCTGGCGTGTCAGAAGTTGAACCGAAGTCGACAGAGGACGGCCGTCTCGTCCTGCGGTTTCAGGACGGCAGTTTCAAAGACCCTTTCATCGCGCGCTATGTGTCGGATGGCACGATCAAGATGTTCGCTTACCTCGTGCTGCTCTACGATCCGCGACCGCATCCGCTGCTTGCCGTGGAAGAACCGGAAAACCAGCTCTATCCCCAGCTAATGCACGAACTCGTCGAGGAGTTCCGGGACTACGCGCGCCGTGGCGGTCAAGTTTTTGTCTCTACACACTCTCCGGATTTCCTGAATGCAACCCGGCTTGATGAGATTTACTGGCTGGTTAAGAAAGACGGTTTCACGAACGTACACCGAGCGTCCAATAGCGCTCGCCTGAGGGACCTTGTAGACGAGGGCGATCAACCCGGTGCGCTCTGGCGGCAGCAGCTTTTCGATGAGACGGCGATGGCATGAGTCGACTCGTCTTCTTGGTCGAAGAGCGGTCAATGTCGGAGTTTTTACAAATCTGGATTGCGCGTGCATTTCCGGACCTGCTCTTCCAGTGCGTTCCCCACGACGGCAAGAGCGACCTTCTTAAGAGCATCCCACGCAAGCTTAAGGCGTGGCGCGAACCGAACACCAAATTCGTCGTGATCATCGACAATGACAGCAAGGACTGCGAGAAATTGAAAGCCACCCTCCTGGCGTTGTGTCAAACTGCGGGACGAGACGACGTCCTCGTCCGCATAGCTTGCCAAGAGTTGGAAGCCTGGTACCTCGGTGACCCGGAGGCTGTGGCTGCGGCCTTCGGCAACCAAAAACTGCTTGATGAGCTGAGCAAGGCTCGATTTCGTAACCCAGATACGCTTCCCAGGCCAAGCGACGAACTCGCCCGGCTGGTTCCAGCGTTCCAAAAAGTAAGTGGCGCCCGAGCCGTGGCGACGCACATCGATATTGGGCGAAACAAATCCGCAAGCTTTAGGATCTTCGTGGCAGGTATTGATCAAATCGCCGGGGCTTGCTCGCCATCGCAGAGTGGTTCGGCTGGAATGTGAGTGTAGCGTTGGCTGTGACACCACGGGGAGCGCGGCCGGACATTTCTGTTCTGAGTTTGGAACCTGGACGCCCCCATTGACCTCGCCGTTCGGGCCAATCTGCGGTTCGATGGCTTCGGTTGGGGAGGCGCCATGAAACAGCTTGGATTTTTTGATCTTCCCGAGCATTTGTAGCGGCTTTCCGAGGCGGGCGATCCTTTGGGAGGAGATGGCGCGGGCCATCGATTTCGAGGCGCTCCGACCGCCCCTTGAGGAAGCGCTGGCGTATTCGGACGGCGCGAAGGGCGGCCCCCGCCCTATGATCCGGTTGCCATGTTGAAAAGGTCTTGATCCTGGCGGCGCGGAACACCGTCGGCGACGCCCGGATGGAGTTCCTGATCCGCGACCGGCGGAGCTGGCTGCGCTTTCTCGACTTCGACCACCAGCTCCGCCGCGCCGGGTACCTGGCGATGGGCGGGCAGGACGGCGGCCGTGTTCTTGCATAGTGCCCGCCAATGTGATGACCCAAGCCGACGTTCCCATTGCAAAGATGCAGGGCGTCCCGCAGCCCCAAACGATGGCCACGAACCCCACGGGCGACAGCACTCTCACGATTCTGCTTATCGAGGAGAACCCGGTGCGCGCCGCCATCCTCGAAGACGGGATGCGGCAGTCGGGTTACGCCCATGTGATCCGCATCGGCGACATGGTCAACCTGCCGGACAAGATTTGTGCAGTCGATCCGGATGTCGTCGTGATCGGTCTGGAAAACGCCAGCCGGGACACGTTGGAGCAGATGTTCCAGGTCTCGCGCACCGTGCGCCGGCCGATCGCCATGTTCGTCGATAACGACGACACCGCGATGATTCAGGCGGCGGTGGACGCGGGCGTCAGCGCCTACGTCGTCAACGGCCTGAGCAAGGAGCGGGTGCGGCCGATCATCGACATCACCATCCTCCGCTTCCACGCCTTTCGCCGGTTGCAGGAGGAACTGGCGCAGGCGAAAGAGGCCCTCGAAGCGCGCAAGATCATCGAGCGGGCGAAGGGCATCCTGATGCAGCAACAGTGCTTGAGCGAAGAAGAGGCATACAAGCTGATGCGTCGCACCGCCATGAGCCAGAAGCGCAAGTTGCTCGACGTTGCGCAGAGCGTGGTGACGGCGGCCCAGCTGTTCGCGCGTGGCTGAGGACAGGAGATGCGAAATCCAGAACCCTTGACCGAAGTGAGGGAGCCGGAGCCGACCGACGGCGCGTTGCCGACGGTGACGCTGGGATTCATTCCGCTTACTGATTGCGCGGTGCTGGTCGTCGCCCGCGCACTGGGATTTGCCGCCAGTGAGGGGATTGACCTGCGGCTCGTCCGCGAAGTCTCCTGGGCGAATATCCGCGACAAGGTGGCGCTGGGATTGCTCAATGGCGCGCAAATGCTGGCAGGGATGCCGATCGCGGCCACTCTCGGCATCAATCAGGCGCCGATGCGTATGCTGGCGCCGTTCTGCCTCAACCGCAACGGCAACGCGATTTCGGTATCACGAACGCTCTATGCGGAACTCGCCGAGCAGGGCGATCCGAATGCCGGCGCGGCCGAGGCCGGTCGGGCGCTTGCCCGCGTGATCGCGGCCCGGCGGGCCTCGGGAGCTTCGGTCCTGACTTTCGGCATGGTCTATCCCTTCTCCTGCCACAACTACGAACTTCGCTATTGGATGGCGGCGAGCGGTATCAACCCCGACGCAGACGTGCGCTTGGTCGTCATCCCGCCGCCCCTGATGGTGGGCAGCTTGCGGGCGGGGCACGTCGACGGCTTCTGCGTCGGCGAACCCTGGAACAGCCTCGCGGTGGAGGCAGGTCTCGGCCGGATCATCGTGAGCAAGGCGGAACTCTGGCGCCGGGGTGTGGAGAAGGTGCTGTGCGTGCCCCAGCGCTGGGCCGAGGAAAACCCTGAAGTCCTCGCGGCACTGGTCCGCGCGCTCGACCGCGCCGCCGCATGGGCCGAACATCCCCAGAACCGGGCGCGGTTGGCGGATCTGCTCGCAGGCCCCGCGTATCTTGATATGTCCCCGGCGGTCATCCTCCGCGCCCTGGCCGGCGAAATGGTGGCGGGTCCGGGTGACGAACCACGACGGGTCGACGACTTCCTGATCCTTCACCGGGAACGCGCCAACAATCCCTCCGTCGCCCAGGCGCTCTGGATCTATGCCCAGATGGTGCGATGGGGACAGATCGACCGTCGCCCGGGAGACGAGGCACGAGTACGCGCCGTCTTTCGCCCCGATATCTACCGCGCGGCACTGGCAGGGCTGCCCTGGCTGCCGGCCGCCGTGAACCGGACGCCGGATGTCGCGGCCCTCGACGCCACCGTCTTCTTCGACGGCCGACCGTTCGACCCCGCCCGCATCGACGCCTATCTTGCCGAGGACCGAGCGTCATTTGGCGCCGGGAACGCCGGCAGACTGCCCACTCCGTAGGCTGGCGCTCGATATGCTGCAGTGCACTTGCCCGAATATCGGGCACCGCCTCGCGGCCGGCCTCTCGCCCCCCTCTTCGGCAAACCCTGTGAATTTTCAAGAAATCTTGTGGATGCCGAGTTCGGCACGCCTCTTGCAGCATTTCGTGTGGCACCAACGCTGCTGCCCCACCTGTCGCCTGATCTAGCAGGCGCGCGAGGCAACGCTGCCTTCGCTCCCGGATACGGGAAACAGGTGGCTCTTTATCCGGATGAATTAATCCGCACGTGTCGCGCGCCGCATTCGTTCCGGCGTGACGGCGGCAGCGACGAAAGGACACCTTCGAGGATGCCAACCTCCCTTCGCCAAACGGCCACGCCTGGGTCGGTAACGCGGCGCGCCCTTGAGGCCGGTTGCCTGGTTGTCGCCTTGACCCTGTTCGGGGCGGCATTGCCCGCGGCGGCCAAGCCGCTGCCGGTCGAAAAAGAAGAGCTCAAGCTCGGCTTCATCAAGCTGACGGACATGGCGCCGCTTGCCGTCGCCTATGAAAAGCACTTCTTCGAGGACGAGGGCCTGTACGTGACTCTCGAACCGCAGGCCAACTGGAAGGTGCTGCTCGACCGAGTCATCACCGGCGAGCTCGACGGCGCCCATATGCTGGCGGGCCAACCCTTGGGCGCCACCATCGGCTTCGGCACCCAGGCGCACGTGATCACCGCGTTCAGCATGGACCTGAACGGCAACGGCATCACCGTTTCCAACAAGGTCTGGGAAATGATGAAGCCGAACCTGCCGAAGGACGCGGACGGCAAGCCCCAGCACCCGATCAGCGCCAAGTACCTAAAGCCGGTGGTCGAGAAGTTCCGGGCCGGAGGCGAGCCGTTCAAGATGGGCATGGTGTTCCCCGTCTCGACCCACAACTACGAACTCCGTTACTGGCTCGCGGCCGGCGGCATCAATCCTGGCTTCTACTCGCCGACGGACATCACCGGCCAGATCCAGGCAGACGTGCTGCTTTCGGTGACGCCGCCGCCGCAGATGCCGGCGACCCTGGAGGCCGGCACGATCTACGGCTATTGCGTCGGCGAGCCTTGGAACCAGCAGGCGGTGTTCAAGGGCATCGGCGTCCCGGTGATCACCGACTACGAAATCTGGAAGGACAATCCCGAAAAGGTGTTCGGCGTGACCGCCGCCTGGGCCGAGAAATATCCGAACACGCATCTGGCGCTCATCAAGGCCCTGATCCGCGCCGGCCAGTGGCTGGACGCCAACAACAATGCCAATCGCAAAGAAGCGGTGAAGATCCTTGCCAAGCCGGAATATGTCGGCGCCGATGCGGATGTCATCGCGAACTCGATGACCGGCACCTTCGAATACGAAAAGGGCGACAAGCGCTTGGTTCCCGACTTCAACGTCTTTTATCGCTATTACGCCACCTATCCGTATTATTCCGACGCCGTGTGGTACCTCACCCAGATGCGCCGGTGGGGGCAGATCGCCGAGGCGAAGCCGGATTCCTGGTACGGCGAGACCGCAAAGAAAGTCTACCGGCCGGACATCTACCTGAAGGCGGCCCGAATGCTGGTCGAAGAAGGCAAGGCGGCGGAAGCCGACTTCCCCTGGACCAGCGAGGGCTACCGCGAGCCGACCAACAAGTTCATCGACGGCGTCACCTACGACGGCCGCAAGCCCAACGATTACATCAACGGTCTCACGATCGGCCTTAAGGGCACTCAACACATCGACGGTAGTCAGATCGTCGGCCAGGCGCAGAAATAGCGTCGTCCGTTCCTCTTGCGCGTGATTGGAAAGCTGGATCCGCATGACTACGACGACCACCCTCAAGTCCGCCATCCCGACCGATAGCTCCGCTCCCGCCAGCCGGATCCCCTTGCGCAAGCGCGTCCAGGACGGGATCAACCGGGCTGCTGGATACTTGAGCATTCTCGGTCTGGGGTGGCTGGCGCCGCTCGCCCGACTGTGCGTCGGCGAAAACCCGAAGGAACAGATCAAGGAGCTGTGGACCCAGCTCGGCATTCCCGTTGTCGCCCTCGTGGCCTTTCTCGCCCTGTGGGGGTGGGTCGCGCCTTCGGTTCAGACCAGCCTCGGCGCCATTCCCGGTCCGGTGCAGGTTTTGGAGGAGGCGAAGACCCTCTACGCCGACCATTTGGCCGAGCGCGAGAAGGCCGCCACGTTTTACGAGCGGCAAGAGAAGCGCAACGCGGAACGGTTGGCGGAAGACCCCAACGCCGAGATCAAGTGGCGGCAGTTCACGGGCAAGCCCACCTATCTCGATCAGATCGCGACCAGTCTCGTCACCGTTTTCACCGGTTTCGTGCTGGCGGCATTGGTGGCGGTGCCACTCGGCATCCTCTGCGGCCTGTCGCGAACAATCAACGCCGCCCTCAATCCCCTGATCCAGTTGTTCAAGCCGGTCTCGCCCCTCGCCTGGCTGCCGATCGTTACCATGGTGGTGAGCGCCGTCTACGTCTCCGCCGATCCGATGTTCGAGAAATCGTTCCTCAATTCGGCCATCACGGTGACGTTGTGCTCGCTTTGGCCCACCCTGATCAACACCGCCGTCGGTGTGTCCTCGATCGACAAGGACCTGACCAACGTCGGCCGGGTGCTGCAGCTCACGTGGTGGACCAAGGTTCGCAAGCTCGTGCTGCCGTCGGCGCTGCCGTACATCTTCACCGGCCTCCGGCTGTCGCTCGGCGTGGGTTGGATGGTTCTGATCGCGGCCGAAATGCTGGCGCAGAATCCCGGACTCGGCAAGTTCGTCTGGGACGAGTTCCAGAACGGCTCCTCAGCGTCGCTGGCCCGGATCATGGTGGCGGTGTTCACCATCGGCATCATCGGCTTCCTGCTCGATCGCATCATGCAGGCGCTGCAGGCGGCCGTGACCCACTCCGCGACCCGCTGACGAGAGGAGAAACGAACGATGGCGTTTCTCGAACTTGAACGCGTGAGCAAGTCCTACGGCAGTGGCGCCAAGCGCACCGAGGTACTGCGCGATATCAATATACAGATCGAACAAGGCGAGTTTCTCGCCATCGTCGGCTTCTCCGGATCGGGCAAGACGACGCTGATCAGCACCATCGCCGGTCTCGTCACGCCGGATACCGGCCAGGTGAAGCTGAACGGCCAGCCGGTGACCGGTCCCAGCCCGCAGCGCGGTGTCGTCTTCCAGAGCTATTCGCTGATGCCGTGGCTGACGGTCTACGGCAATGTCGCGCTGGCCGTCGACGCGGTGTTCAACCGCAAGAGCCGCACCGAGCGCGACGCCCACACCCGGCGGTACATCGACATGGTGGGGCTGTCGCACGCGGTTGATCGCCGGCCGGCCGAGCTTTCGGGCGGCATGCGCCAGCGGGTCGCCGTCGCCCGTGCGCTCGCCATGAGTCCCGAAATCCTGCTGCTCGACGAACCGCTGTCCGCGCTCGATGCGCTGACCCGCGCCAAGCTGCAGGACGAAATCGAGGCAATCTGGGAACGCGAACGCAAGACGGTCGTGCTCATCACCAACGACGTCGACGAGGCGATCCTCTTGGCCGACCGCATCATCCCGCTCACGCCCGGCCCGCGGGCGACGCTGGGACCGGAGTTCCGCGTCCTCTTGGAACGGCCGCGCGATCGCACGGCGATGAACCACTCCAGCGCTTACAAAGGCTTGCGCAAGCAGATCACCGAATATCTCATGACCGCGGCGAGCAACAGTCGTGGAACCGTCCACGACGCCACGCTCGCGGCCCCGACCGTGGTGCCGATCAACCTGTCCGGACCTCCGCCCAAGGCCTACCGCGACCGCGCCGACAGCCTCGTGACCGAGTGCTATGTCGAGTTCCACAAGGTGCAGAAGTCGTTCCCGACGCCGAAGGGCAAGCTGACGGTGGTCGAGGACTTCAGCCTCAGGATGCGCAAAGGGGAGTTCATTTCCCTGATCGGCCACTCGGGGTGCGGGAAGTCGACGGTTTTGTCGATGGTCGCCGGCCTCGCCGATGTCAGCGGTGGCGGCATCGTGCTCGACGGCCGCGAGATCCACTCCGCCGGCCCCGATCGCGGCGTCGTCTTTCAGGCGCCCAGCCTGTTCCCATGGATGACCGCGGCCGAGAACGTGGCCTTGGGCGTCGATCGCGTCTATCCCCACGTCGGCCGCACTGAGCGCCAGGACATCGTTCACTATTATCTCGACCGGGTCGGCCTCGGAAACGCCACAAACAAGCGCGCGTCCGAGCTTTCCAACGGCATGAAGCAGCGCGTGGGCATCGCGCGCGCCTTCGCGTTGTCGCCGAAGCTCCTGCTCCTCGACGAGCCGTTCGGCATGCTGGACTCCCTCACCCGCTGGGAACTGCAGGAAGTGCTGATGGAGGTGTGGGCGCGCACCAAGGTGAGCGCGATCTGCGTCACCCACGATGTCGACGAAGCGATCCTCCTGGCGGATCGGGTGGTGATGATGACCAACGGCCCGCACGCCCGTATCGGTCACATCATGGACGTCGATATTCCCCGTCCGCGCACGCGGACGGGGCTCCTGGAGCACCCGGACTACTATCGGTATCGCGAGGCGTTACTCACCTTCCTCGAAGAATACGAGAAAGGGGCGCATTCAAAACACGTGGCCGACACCGATTCCTCCAAGCAAGAGGCGGCGTAAGCGATGGGCACGCAAAACAGCTTCACGCCGACCGCAGACGTTTCATCCGATGCGCAATACCCCACCTTGGCCGCGAGCGGCCAATCAGGCGTGCACAAGCGGTCGTTCATTCGAGTGACCGAAATCTGGGCGCCGTCGGCCGACGGGACGCGGCTCGAATTGTCGACGGGCCTGTACGGTCCGTTGAATGAATTCCGGGAAGTGAGCGAAAGGACCCGCTTCGCCTACAACGAGGGGCTGCCCGGCAAGGCCTGGGCGTCCGGGCATCCGATCGTCCTGAAGAATCTCACCAACTCCTATTTCCTGCGCGGCGAGGCGGCCGAGGCGGCGGGGCTCACCTGCGCGGTCGCGTTGCCGATTTTCTCGGGCAAGGGGCTGGTTGCGGTAATGGTGCTGTTCTGCGGTGACGATCGCGAACACATCGGCGCGATCGAAGTGTGGAATACGCCCGCCGGTTCGATCGAGATGGGGCTGGTGGACGGCTATTACGGGACCGCCGATGTCTTCGAGTGGTACTCCCGCCACACGAAGTTCATGTGCGGCATCGGTCTGCCAGGACAGGTGTGGGAAAGCGGGATGCCGGTGATCATGGCCGATCTCGGCCGATCACGACGCTTCCTCCGCTGGGAGAGCGCCCAGCGCGCCGGCCTTAACCGCGGTGTCGGCATTCCCTGCGGACAGGAGTCCGGCAGCCCCTGGGTCCTGACGTTTCTCTCGGCACTAGGCACGCCGATCGCCGATCGCTTTGAATCCTGGGTCCCCGATGCCAGGCAGGACACGTTGGTCTTCCGCGGCGGATTTTGCGAGTACGGCACCGACCTCGCCACCAGCTACGGGAACGCTCAATTGGCCAAGGGCGCCGGCACCCTGGGGCGGGTATGGGAAACGGGCGCGCCTGCGATCGCGACCGATCTTTCCAAAGAGCCGACGGTGGTTCGCGCCACTGTGACTCCCACGGCGCTTGAGATGATGGTGGCGATGCCAGTAATCACCGATGGGGATCTAAAGGCGATCGTCGCCTGGTATCTGTAGAACTGGAAAAATATCTTTTCAGAAAGATCCTGTCGAAAAGAATAGAAGGATCGCTCTCTTTTTTGACGGGGAGAATGAGTTTCGTGGAACGGTTACTTGTTGTGGGCAATGGCATGGCGGGCCTGCGCTTCGTCGAAGAAGCGCTTAAGGAGGCTCCCGGCCGCTTTGCCGTGACGATAGTCGGTAAGGAGCCGCAGCCTGCGTACAACCGGGTTCTCTTGTCCTCGTTGCTGGCGGGGGACATCGGCGAGGACGACGTTCGTTTGCGCGCGCCCGGCTGGTATGCGGACAACGCCCTCGACCTCATCACCGGCGACGAGGCGGTCGGTCTCGACCTCGCCGGGCGGAAGGTGGAACTCGCCAGCGGGCGGGTGCTCGCCTTCGACAAATTGGTGTTCGCCACCGGGTCCAATCCGATCCGCCTGCCGATTCCCGGCGCCGGTCTGGAGGGTGTGATTACCTTTCGCGATCAGGCGGACATCGTGACTATGCGCCGCTTTGCCGCGACCGGCGAGCGGGCGATCGTCATCGGCGGCGGCCTGCTCGGCATCGAGGCGGCCTATGGCCTCGCCCGCGCCAATGTTCCGGTCACGCTCATCCATCTGATGGACCGGCTGATGGAGCGCCAGTTGGACGCCCGTGCGGCCGCGATGCTTGAGCAGGCGCTCACCGCCCGCGGCATCGATGTCGTGCTGGAAGCCGAGACGGCGTGCATCGACGGCGACGATCGGGTCGAGGGCATCACGCTGAAGGACGGCCGGCGGATCGCGGGCGGCATGGTGGTATTCGCGATCGGTATCCGCCCGGAAACGAGCCTCGCTCGCGAAGGGGGCGTTGCCTGTAACCGCGGCATCCTCGTCGACGACGGGCTCGCGAGCGAAGTGCCGGACATCTACGCGATCGGTGAATGCGCCGAACACCGGGGCACGGTTTATGGGCTGGTGGAGCCCGCCTACGCGCAAGCCAAGGTCCTGGCGGCGCGCCTCGCCGGCGGCGACGCGGTTTATGAGGGCACCGTGCTTGCCACCAACCTGAAGGTATCGGGCGTGCCGGTGTTCTCCGCGGGTGACTTCCAGGGCGGCGACGGCACGGAGGACATCATCCTCAGCGATCCCGGGCTCGCCACCTACAAGCGCTTGGTCGTCCGCCGGAGTGAGGGCGCGCAGCGGTTGGTGGGCGCGGTGCTGTTCGGCGATACCGGCGACGGACTCTGGTACCTCGATCTGATCCGATCCGGTGCGGCGATCGATCGCATGCGGGTCGATCTGATTTTCGGCCGCGATTTCGTCGAAGATGCTGCGTGAGGAGAGCATCATGAGCACCTCGTCGGACTTTACGCCCGAGCAGAAGCGCTACCTCGAAGGCTACGTCAGCGGCATCCAGGCGGTGCGCACCGCCCGCGGGCTGCTGCCCATCGGCAATGGCACCGGGCAGGCCAAAGGCAACGGCAAAGGTGCCGGCGCGACGGCGCTGCCGGCGCCGCCCGCCAAGCCGACCGGTCCCGACGCGCCACACCTGAGCGCCCAAGACGACACCGTCGCCCGTGGCGGCAAGCTGGTTGCGGAAGAGACGGCCAAGCGCGAGGAACATCCGTTTGATATGTACCCGCGGATGAAGCAGGCGGCGCGCGAGGGTAAGTTCCCCAAGGGCGTCGACATCTTCCGCTGGAAATTTCACGGCCTGTTCTACGTGGCTCCGGCTCAAGACTCGTTCATGTGCCGGCTGCGCATCCCCAACGGCATCTTGGCGGCCTGGCAGTTCCGCGGCGTCGCCGATCTCGCCGAACGCTACGGCGGCGGCTACACCGACGTGACCACGCGGGCCAACCTGCAGATCCGCGAGATCAAGGCCGAAGACGGCATTCCGGTGGTGGAGGGCCTACAGGCCTTGGGGCTCACCGCGCGCGGCTCCGGCGCCGACAACATCCGCAACGTCACCGGCAGCCCGATCGCCGGCATCGATCCCGCCGAACTGATCGACACCCGGCCGCTCGCCCGCGAATGGCACACCTACATCCTCAATAATCGCGTGCTCTACGGCCTGCCGCGCAAGTTCAACGTTGCCTTCGATGGCGGCGGGCGGATGGCAGTGCTGGAGGAAACCAACGACATCGGCTTCCAGGCTGTAAGGCTTGTGGATGGTGCTGCGGCCGGCGTCGAGCCAGGAATTTGGTTCCGGCTGGCGCTGGGTGGCATTACCGGCCATGGCGATCTCGCCCGCGACGTGGGCGTCGTTCTACGTCCCGAGGAGTGCACGGAGGTAGCGGACGCCATCGTCCACGTCTTCATCGACAATGGCGATCGCACCAATCGTACGAAGGCCCGGCTGAAATACGTCCTCGACTCCTGGGGCTTCGAGAAGTTCATGGCCGAAGTCGAGGCCCGACTTGGCCGGACGTTGCCGCGCGTGCCGATGGCGGCGTGCGAACTGCGGCGCCCGGTCGATCGCTTGGGTCACGTCGGCGTTCATCCCCAGTCGCAGGAGGGCCTGTCCTACATCGGCGTCGCCGTACCGGTGGGGCGGATCACCGTCGCGCAGATGCGGGCGCTGGCCGATATCGCCGAGCGCTACGGCGACGGCGACTTGCGTCTGACCGTCTGGCAGAACCTGCTCCTGTCCGGCATCGCCGACGAGCACCTTGCCGAGGCGAAGGCCGCGATCGAAGCGGCGGGGCTCGACTGGCGGGCGTCGAGCGTCCGCGCCGGGTTGGTTGCCTGCACCGGCAACGCCGGCTGCCGCTTTTCGGCGTCGGATACCAAGGGCCACGGCAGGGCCATCGTCGATCACCTCGATCAGCGCATCAGCCTCGATACGCCGCTCAACATCCATCTCACCGGCTGCCACCATTCCTGCGCTCAGCACTACATCGGTGACATCGGCCTGTTGGGCGCGAAGGTGGCCATCGACGAGGAAGGCGAAGAGATGGTCGAGGGCTATCACGTCTATGTCGGCGGCGGCTATGCGACCGACGCGGCGATTGCCCGTGAGTTTCGTCGTGACGTGAAGGCAGAAGACGTCCCGCCCCTGATCGAGCGTATGCTGAAGGTCTACCTCGCCCATCGCACGGGGCCGCAAGAGACCTTCCTCCAGTTCACTCAGCGAACCGACGTCGCCCGATTGCAGAGTTTGGTCGAGGCGGAGGTGCTGTAGATGTACGCTCCAATGCTCCCCGACAATGCCCCCTTCACGCCGGAACAGCGGGCGTGGCTGAACGGCTTCTTTGCCGGCCTCCTCAGCCTCGATGGCGACGGAACCGGAATGATGTCGACCAGCGACACCGTTCTGCCGCTCGGTACTGTACTGCCGGCCGTGGCGGCGTCCGCCGATCCGCTGGCGGACGGCGATGATGGCGCAGCACCCTGGCACGACCAGACGATGCCGATGGCCGAGCGCATGAAGCTCGCTGAAGGGCGGCCGGTGCGCCGTCGTATGATGGCGGCGATGGCGCAGCAGGACTGCGGCCAGTGCGGCTACACCTGCGAGGACTATTCCAACAAGCTGTTCCTCGGCGAGGAGAAACGCCTCAATCTGTGTGTCCCCGGCGGCAAAGAAACGTCTCGGGCGCTGAAGTCCCTGTATGCCGAGATTAGCGCAGCCGCGGCGGCGCCTACGACAGCCCCCGGGAAGCCCGAGGACACGGCTCCCGGCCGCTCGCGTGAAATGCCGGTACTTGCCACCTTCCTCGGCACCCGGCTCTTGAACGGCGAGGGCTCGGAAAAGGAAACCCGCCACGTCGAGTTCGATCTGTCGGAGACCGGTCTCGACTATCATCCGGGCGACAGCTTCGGCATTTTGCCAACCAACGATCCGGACTTGGCCAACGCGATCATCCGGCATCTCGGCGTCGGTGCCGACAGCCAAGTCGGCGACGGCAATGGCCACAGCCGCACGTTGCGAGACGCGCTGGTCGAGGATATCGCACTGTGGCCGGCGCCCGACGCCCTGTTCGAACTGCTGGCGAACCTGACCACCGATGCGGTACTCGGCGCCAAGCTGAATGGAATGGCCCAGGGTGACGACCCGGACGGTGACCTCGACAGCCTCGACGTGTTGGCGGCCTTGGGAAAATTCCCCGGCCTGATCCCGGCCCCACGCGCACTACTGGCGGCACTCGATCCACTGCAGCCGCGGCTCTATTCGATCTCGTCGAGCCCCAAGGCGACACCCGGCAAGCTGCACCTCACGGTCGACGTCGTCCGCTGGCAATCGGGTGCCCGCATCCGCAAGGGGGTGGCCTCAACCTTCCTTGCCGATCGGCTTCAGCCGGGAGCCAAGGTGCCAATCTACGTCCAGGCCTCGCACAGCTTCGGATTGCCTGCCGATCCTTCGACGCCGATCATCATGGTCGGCCCCGGCACCGGTGTTGCCCCCTTCCGCTCGTTCCTACACGAGCGCCGGGCGACCCAAGGGCGTGGCCCTGCCTGGCTGTTCTTCGGCCATCAGCGTGCGGCATGCGACTTCTTTTATAAGGACGAATTTACGGAGCTGATGGCGGACGGTACGCTCACCCGGTTGTCGACCGCCTTCTCCCGCGATCAGGAGCGCAAAATTTACGTCCAGGACCGCATGGTGGAAGAGGGGGCAGAGCTTTATCGTTGGCTGGAGGATGGCGCTTGGTTCTATGTCTGTGGCGATGCGAAACGCATGGCCCCCGACGTCGACAAGGCACTGCACCGCGCCGTCGTCGAACACGGTGGCAAGGGTGAAGATGGTGCCCGCGCCTATATTGCGGCCCTGACCGCCGCCGGCCGCTACCGCAAGGACGTGTACTGATGGATGGTGCGGCGGCACCGCCGGTCCGCACCACCTGTCCCTACTGCGGTGTCGGTTGCGGGGTCCTGCCGGTTGCTGACGGAGAGGGTGGCTGGAGGGTGCGGGGCGATCCCGACCATCCGGCCAACCTCGGTCGTCTGTGCTCGAAGGGCTCGGCGCTGGGGGAAACGCTCTCGCTCGACGACCGTCTTCTCCATCCGATGATCGGCGATCGGCGCGTCGGCTGGGACGAGGCGCTGACCACGGTGGCCGACGGCTTTGCCCGCATCATCGAGCGCGACGGTCCCGACGCCGTCGCCTTTTACGTCTCGGGCCAACTCCTGACCGAGGACTACTACGTCGCCAACAAGCTGATGAAGGGCTTCATCGGCTCCGGCAACATCGACACCAACTCGCGGCTGTGCATGTCGTCGTCGGTCGCCGGGCACAAGCGGGCGTTCGGGGCCGACATCGTCCCCGGCTGCTATGAAGACCTGGACGAAGCCGACCTAATCGTCCTCGTCGGCTCTAACGCCGCGTGGTGTCATCCCGTGCTGTTCCAGCGGATGATGATCCGCAACCGGACCAACCGGGGTGCACGCCTCGTCAACATCGATCCCCGCTGCACCGCCACCGGCGAGGAGGCCGATCTGCATCTGTCGATCAAGGGCGGCATGGACGCGATCCTGTTCAACGGCCTGCTCGTCGACCTGGTGCGGCGGGAACGGATCGATTCCGCGTACATCACGGCGCACACGGTGGGGTTCGCCGAGGCGCTCGCGGCGGCGCGCCGGACCAGCCCCGACATTGCGACGACTGCCTCCGCCTGTGGTCTTGCCGCCGATGTCGTCGGGACATTCTTCGACTGGTTCGCCGAAACCGATCGAGTGGTCACCTGTTATTCGCAAGGGGTCAACCAGTCGGCCGTCGGCACCGACAAGGTCAACGCCATCATCAATTGCCACTTCGTCACCGGCCGCATCGGCAAGTCGGGGGCTGGTCCCTTTTCGCTGACCGGTCAGCCGAACGCCATGGGCGGCCGGGAAGTGGGCGGCCTTGCCAACCAGCTTGCGGCACACATGGGCTTCGATACACCGTCGATCGACCGGGTCGGCCGTTTTTGGCGAGCGCCCAGGATGGCGGCCCGCGAAGGCCTCAAGGCGGTTGATATGTTCGATGCCGTTGCCGATGGCCGGATCAAGGCGTTGTGGGTGATGGCCACCAACCCGGTGGTGAGCCTGCCGCGCGCCAATCGTGTGCTGGCCGGCCTCGATCGCCTTGAGTTGTTTGTCGTGTCCGACAACGTCGATCGCGCCGACACCGTCGTCCGCGCGCCAATCCGCCTGCCGGCCTGCGGCTGGGGCGAGAAGGACGGCACCGTCACCAACTCCGAACGGCGGATCAGCCGCCAGCGCGCCTTCCTCAGTCCTCCCGGCGACGCCAGACCCGACTGGTGGATCGTCTGCGAGGTGGCGAAGCGCATGGGCTTCGGCGACGCCTTCGACTTCCAATCGGCCGGGGACATCTTCGCCGAACACGCGCGCCTGTCCGCCTTCGAGAACGAGGGCGATCGGGATTTCGATTTGGGCGCGATCGCGGAACTGCCGGAATTCGAATACGACGCGATGCCTCCCCTGCAATGGCCGCAACGGCAAGGTGCGGTGACGGCGGCGGCACAGCGCTTCTTCGCCGACGGCGGCTTCTTCACCGCCGATCATCGCGGCCAGTTCATCGCCGTGGAGGCACTACCCGCGGAGCCGATTGCCGACGCAAGCGCGTTTCCCTTGCGCCTCAACACCGGCCGCGTCCGCGACCAGTGGCACACGATGACCCGCACCGGCAAGGCGCCCCGCCTCGCCCAACACATCGCCGAACCGTACGTCGAGGTCCACCCGGAAGACGCCAAGCACTTCGGCGTGACGGATGGCGGGCTCGCCCGGGTGCGCTCCGTGTATGGCGAGGCGATTCTGCGGGTACTCATCAGCTCGGGGCAGCAGCCGGGATCGGTGTTCGCACCCATCCACTGGAGTGCCGAGAACACCAGCCACGGCCGCATCGGCGCCCTCGTTCACGGCATCACCGATCCGTTCTCGGGTCAGCCGGACAGCAAGGCGACAGGGTGCCGCCTCGAACCCGCCGGTTTCAAGTTCGAAGGCTTCGTGTTGGTGCGGGACGTGGTGGCGATGCCGGCGCCGTTCTGGGTGAAGGTCCACCTCGACGGCGGCTGGCTCTATAAGGTGGCGTTCACCGAAGAGCCCGCCCCTTCGTGGGCCGCATGGACGGCGAACGTGTTTGCGATCGACCCCTGCCACCTCCTGCAGTTCTCGGATCCGAAGGCGGAGAATTACCGCGCCGCGTGGCTCGATGAAGGTCTGTTGGCCGGCTGCGCCTTTCTGGTCGCTGCGGGTGAAGCCTTGCCGGGTTGGGATTGGCTCGCCAGTCTGCTCAAAGGATCGAGCCTCGACGAAACGAGCCGCCGCGCGCTCCTCGCGGGCCGGGCGATGAACGGCGCTACCAACGAGGGACCATTGATCTGCGCCTGTTTCGGCGTCGGCCGCAACCGGATTGCCCATGCGGTCGCCGTCGAGGAATGCCAGACGGTGGAAGCGATTGGAGCCTCCTTGCGCGCAGGCACCAACTGCGGCTCCTGCATTCCGGAATTGCGCAAGATCATCGCCAGCGAAAGCACCCGCGATGCCGCCTGAGGACGTGGCACCGTTCAACCTCGGCGCGTGCCCGAAACCCCGCCCGCCCTTCTTGATCGTGGGCGCGAGAAGACGCTGAGTGCACCGGTGCCACCAGGTTTCGATGCCGTGGTGATGCAGGAGGATTGCGAAGCGGTCGATCATCGCGTCCACATTCACGTCCTGCCGGAGCCCGGCTCCAACGTTCGCCTCAGCGGCGACCGACTCCCCTATCTGCCGGTTGCCGGCGCGAGGCACCCATGACGCCGGAGTCGCTGCCTCCGATCGGGGTCATTCTGGCAGGTGGGCGAGGGCGGCGGTTCGGCGGGACCGACAAGAGCTTCCTCAATCTCGACGGGCGACCGCTTCTGGGACACGTCATCGCCAGGGTGGCCCCGCAAGTGGGCACGCTCCTGATCAACACCAACAGCGCCGACGCCACGTATCGGGCCTTCGGGTTGCGCATCTGTAGCGACGCACCGCGCTCAACCCCGGCAACCGGTCCACTCGTAGGCCTAACCAGCGTGATGGACGAGTTAGAACAGGGCGGCGACGGACACTCGGCCCTGCTCAGCGTTCCGGTCGATACGCCGTTTCTGCCTCCGGATCTCGCCAAGCGGCTGGCAAGTGCGCTCGCTGCGTCCGATGCGCTGATCGCCTTCGCTGCGACAACGGAGCGCGATCATCCCATCGTCGCCCTCTGGGGGCCGCGGTCGCGTCATTTCCTACGCGAGCTGTTTGATCAGCAGCCGACCATCAGTCTGCATGGCGTGATGGCTGCGCTCGGCGCTGTTCGGGTGGTTTTCCCCCATTCGCCCTCTGATCCGTTCCTCAACGTAAACTCCCCTCAAGATATCGAGACAGCCGAGCGGATCGCCGCGACCATGCGCCGCGTTTGAACCCGCCCGCCATCTCGGCCGTAGAGATGGCCGCCCCCATTTACTTGGCCGTTCGGGCTAATCTGTGGTTCGATGGCTCCGT
>CAYNYW010000045.1:0-21043 GCA_964401555.1 uncultured Defluviicoccus sp. | reverse complement strand
CAGCTGGAGGCTCAGGCCGCATAACCCGGTGTCCACTTTCCCGGGGGAAGATCAACCATCCGTTGGCCGATTTCCGCGGACGGCTTCTCTACCTGCCGTTCCCACGTCTCGCCCGGATTGATGCCGACGCCCGTAGCGAATACCCGCGCGGCGTTGTCCAGCATCTGCTTCTTCCAGGAACCGATATGGTTGGGGTGATCCTCGTCGCGCACGGGCCGAGCCCGATGCCGTCGCGTGGCCCTGCAGCGATTCCAGGGCAATCTTCGCGTTCAGCGCCGCATCGGTCTCCCATCTCGGCTTGTTCATCATCCGCTCCGTCTATCACGAACGAGCCAACTCCGCTCCAATCAAGCCACTGGTCCCAAAATCGCGGTCCGATCCAATCCGCAACCCAGCTTGTTACGATCGCAAGCGCAAGACTTGCGGCCGAGCCGAGGGTTACGCTAGTCTCGGCGCGATCCAGAGAGGGGTGGGAAGTGGCCATCCTGATAATGCGCCCGTAGCTCAATGGATAGAGCATCTGACTACGGATCAGAAGGTTAGGGGTTCGAGTCCTCTCGGGCGCGCCAAAATATGGCGATATATCAGTGCGTTAGGCGGCTCTGCGGGGATAGTGCGTGCGTCGCTCAGCGCCCCGGTCAGCACAAAGTCAGCAAGAGGGCGCGACATCGCCCGCAAGCCTGCGCATTCGCGCGCGCCTCAGCGTCCGGCGAGCAGCAGCTCGATGTCGTCGACGGTGATGCCGAGCGGGCCGGCGGCGTCGGGGTCGAACAGGCCGGCGGCGAGCGCGCCCTTGCGCCGCTGGAGTTCCAGCATCTTCTCCTCGATGGTGGCAAGCGTCACCAGGCGGTGGACGAACACCGCCTTGTCCTGGCCGATCCGGTGGCTGCGGTCGACGGCCTGCGCTTCGACGGCCGGGTTCCACCAGGGATCGTAGAGGATCACGGTGTCGGCGGCGGTGAGATTGAGACCGGTGCCGCCGGCCTTGAGGCTGATCAGGAACACCGGCACCTCGCCGGCCTGGAAGCGGGCGACGGGGGTGGCGCGGTCCTGGACGTCGCCGGTGATCTTGACGAAGGCGATGCCAGCCGCCGCCAGCCGCGCCTCGATCAGCGCCAGCATGCTGGTGAACTGCGAGAACACCAGCACCCGGCGGCCCTCCGCGACCAGTTCGGCCAGCATCTCCATCAGCCGCTCGAGCTTGGCCGAGCCGGCGCCGCTCTTCCTCGCCGACGCAAGCTTGACCAGGCGCGGATCGCAGCAGACCTGGCGCAGCTTGAGGAGCGCATCGAGGATGATGATCCGGCTGCGATCGAGCCCCCTCGCCGCCACCGCGTCCCGAACCTTCTGGTGCATGGTGAGCCGCACCGCCTCGTAGATCGCGCCCTGGGCCGCTTCCATCTCGATCGGCTCGATGATCTCGGTCTTGGGCGGCAGGTCGGCGGCGACCTCGGCCTTGGTGCGCCTGAGCAGGAACGGCCGCACCCGGCGGGCCAGCGTATGGCGGCGGACGCGGTCGTCGTTCTTCTCGATCGGCGTGCGGAAGGTGCGGGCGAACTGCCGGCGCTCGCCCAAGAGGCCCGGATTGAGGAAGTCCATCAGCGCCCACAGCTCGCCGAGGTGGTTCTCGACCGGCGTTCCGGTCAGGCAGAAGCGCTGGCGGGCATCGAGGCGGCGGAGGATGCGGGCGGCGTTGGTGTCGGGGTTCTTGACGTTCTGCGCCTCGTCGACGATCAGCGCGTGCCAGGCCTGGGCGCGCAGGACGTCGTGATCGCGCGGCAGGAGCGCGTAAGTGGTTAGCACCAGGTCGTGCTCGGCGATGGCGGCGAAGCGGGCCTTGCGCTCGGCCCCGTGCAGGGTCAGCACCTTGAGCACCGGGGCGAAGCGCTCGGCCTCCATTCGCCAGTTCGCCATCAGCGAGGTCGGCGCGACGACCAGGCTCGGCCGGTCGGCGCGGCCGTCGAGGCGCTCGGCGAGCAGATGCGCCAGCGCCTGCACCGTCTTGCCGAGGCCCATGTCGTCGGCGAGCGCACCGCCGAGCCCGGCCTCGGCGAGGAAGCCGAGCCAGGCGTAGCCCTCGGCCTGGTACGGCCTGAGCGTGGCGGCGAAGCCGGGCGGCGCCGGCCGCTCGCCGATCCCGCCCGCCGCGCGCAGCCGGCGGCCCAGCGCGCGCAACGCCTCGCCGCCGGACCAGGCGATGCCGGCATCGGCGATCCGCTCCTCGAGGGCGGCGAGTTCTGCGGCGCGGCCGCGGTTGACGGTGAGCGTCGCCCCGTTCGCGGTGAGATCGACGCGGAACAGTTCGTGCAGCGCGGCCAGGATCGGCCGGATCCGCGCGTACGGCAGCGGCAGGAGCCGTCCGTCGTCGAGCGGCACGAACAGGGTCTGCGGCTCGCCGTCGTCGAGCTCGAAGAAATCGGCATCGGCATCGTCGGGGGCGGCGCGCAGCAGATCGACGATGTGCGGCAGCAGGTTGACCCGGCGGCCGTCAACGGCGATGCCGAGATCGAACTCGAACCAGTCGATGCCGCTGCCCTCGGCGACGACGGCATCGAGCTCGCCATCGGCCTCGGCGAGCGCGGGCGTAAACCCGGGCTCGATCTCGATCCGCCAGCCGTCTTCGCGCAGGCGCGGTGCCACCTCGACCAGGAAGCGCGGCCAGGCCATGGCATCGTCGTCGTCGGCGAGGACCAGGGCGCCGCGGGCGTCGGGTGGCAGCGCGGAGGCCTGGTGCGGCCGGATCGGCGCGAGGCCCACGGCCGGGGCGGCGAGGCGCTGGTGTTGGCGCGCTTCCAGCGCCGGCGCGCGCTCGATGGCGAACAGCCGGCCGTCCCGGGCGAACAGCGGCTGCGTGCGCCGGTCATCGGCCGCGACGGTGACGGGGCCGTAGGCGAAGGCGAGGCGGGCGAGGCGGATCTCCCCGGGCAGCGGTGGCGCCGCCCAGGAGGGCCGGAGGGCGTAGCCCGGCAAGGCCGGCTTCAGGGTTCGACGGAGGAGCTGGAGAACGGGCACCGGCGGTCCGGCGATGATCTCGGGCGGCGACGGCTCCGGCGGCAGCAGGTCGAGGTGGCCGGGCAGCCTCTCGGCGAGCCTCGTGCGCAGCGCCGGCAGTTGTTGCGGCGCGATGGCCGGCGCCTGCATCAGCATCGCCGTCACCCGCGGCGGCAGTTCCGTTTCCAGCGGGCCGCACACCGCGGCGGTGGCGTCGAGGTACCACGGCGGGATCAGGCAGACCGCGGTCCCGCCGCCCTCGACCGCGACCGCCGGCTTCTGGGCGCCGTCGTCGGTCTGGGTCCAGCCGATGCGGCCGCGGCGCGGTCCGGCGAGCGTCAGCAACGGGCCGTCGAGCGACCGCCAGCGGCAGCGGCCGGTGGCGAGCACGCGCTCCAGGACCTCGGCGCCGGCCTCACCCGCAAGCGCATGGCCGCGGCCGTGGCTGGAGCCGTAGAGTCCGTGCATCTGCTGCAGCCGGCGCAGCACCGCGATGTCGCTGCCGCGCAGGTGCTTGGCCGGCGTGCCCGCGAACGCCGATTGCGGCGCGTAGTGGGCGGCGGTGCCGGCGAAGCCGCCGTCGTTGCGCAGCCGCACCGAGCGGACCTCCAGGACCGGCCGCGGCGGGCCGAGCACGTCCTCGACCAGCGATAGCACGTAGATCAGCCGCTGGCGGATCGAAGGCGGGTAGGCCTCGTCGCTCAGCGCCACCGCCCGGTCGAGCTCGGCGAGCCAGCTTTCGGCCTGCGCCGAGAGGACAGGACCGCCCGCCGGCGGCGCCAGCTTCCGTCCTTCGGGCGTGGCCATGCACTCGATCAGCAGCGCGGCGACGTGCTTGCAGTTGAAGCCGACCGGGCACGAGCAGGTGCCGTCGATGCCTATCCTGCCGTCGGCGCCGATGCCGAGTTCGATGGCCACGCGGTAGGGGCGGCGCTGCGTCCCCTGCACCCGGCCCTCGATGCGGCTGCCGTCGGGGGCGATCTCGGTGACGAACGCGCGCCGCCGGCGCTGGTAGGTCGTGGCCCGATCGAGCGCCGCCGGCCCCACCGCCCGGCCGATATCCTCGAAGCTGTAAACGCGCATGCCTTGGTTGGCGACGGTGCGCCGGTCCGCGATCACGTCGTGAGGCATCTCGCCGCCGCCCCTCTCCACCCGTCATTCCCACCAATAGTGCCAAGGCCGAGAGGGAAATACAAGGGCTGGCCATGCCTCCTCCCGCCCCTCCATCGAACGGTGACGTAGTCCATTTCAGGGTTTCGCGTTACGGTGTACGGCGCGGCCCGCAGCATGGCCAGGGGGTGGCGCGCGTGACCAAGCCTGTCGTCGTTTTTCTCAGCTACAATCGCCGGGACAACCCGGAGGTCGAGCGGCTGGCGATCGCGTTGCGCGGCCGCGGCCTCAATGTCTTCAAGGACGACTGGTACTTAAGCTCCGGTGATCACTGGCCATCGGCGCTCGAACGCCGCCTCGCCGACTGCAGCGCCGTTGCCGTCGTGATTGGCCCGAACGGTCTCGGGCCGTGGCAGCAGCGTGAGGTCTATGCCGCGATCGACCGCGAGGTGCGGGAACACGCCGCGGGCCGCTCGGAGTTCCGCGTGATCCCGGTCCTGCTTGCGGAAGCCAGCCGAACCTACGCCGGCCTCGGCTTCCTGTCGCAGAACGTCTGGGTCGAGGCCTGGGACCCGCGGGCGGCGGACCTGATCGTTGGCGCCGTGCACGGTAAGGCGCCGACAGAACTATACGACGACGCCCATCCGGACCCGCGTACCCTGATCTGCCCCTACCGGGGCCTCGGCATCTTTCGCGAAGACGATCAGGCGTTCTACTTCGGCCGCGAGCCGGACCTGGAAAAGCTGGTCGCGACCGTCGACCTCCATCCTGTTGTCGCGATCGTTGGCGCGTCGGGCAGTGGCAAGTCGTCCTTGGCGCGTGCCGGCCTGATCCCGCGCCTGCGCCGGGAGACCGGCGGCAGGGTCTGGCAGGTCGCGACCATCGACCACCCCGGCCGAAAGCCGTTCCGCGCCCTGGCCCAGGCGCTGCTGCCGTTCTGGGAGCCCAAGCGCGTCCTCGACTGGTCGAAAAACGACGCCCACCAGGCGGCAAAGACGCTCGCCAACAGCCTCGAAGCCGAAGGCGCCGAGCGGCTTCGCGATGTTGTTCGTGAAATCTTCGCCGAGGAGCCGGGCACCACCGACCTGCTGCTGATCGTCGATCAGTGGGAGGAGCTGTACACTTACCGCCCCGAAGAGGCTAAGGCGTTCATCGCGATGTTGCTGGACGCCGTGCGTGAGCGCGGCATCCAGGTGGTGCTGACGGTGCGCGCCGACTATTGGGGCGAGGTGCTCAGCCACCACCCCCCGCTTGCCGGGCGGCTTGCCGGCGAGGCGACCGTCCACCTGCCGGCGCTCCTGCGGGACGGGCTGGAGGCGGTCATCCGCAAGCCGGCGGAGCAGACGCGGCTGGCCATCGAGCCGGCCCTGGTTGAGGCGCTGCTCAATGACGCGGAACACGAGCCGGGCGATCTGCCGCTCCTCGAATTCGCCCTCAGGCAGCTGTGGTCGGCCCGAGCCGGCAACGCCGGCGTCCTGACCCGGCAGTCTTACGAGACCATGGGCAGGCTCGCCAAGTCCATCATCAGCCACGCCGAGGCCGCCTATCAGCGGCTGACGCCAGAAGAGCGCGACGCCGCTCCCGGCGTGTTCACCGCCCTCGTCCAGGTCGGCGAGGCGCGCACCGATCTGCGCCGGCGTGCCCGGCTGACGGAGTTGAGCGAGGCCGGTCGGGCCGTGGCCCGCCGCCTCGCCGACGAGCGGCTCCTGGTCACCAGCCGCGACTGGACCAGCGGCGACGAGCTGGTCGAGGTCGCGCACGAGGCGCTGCTGCGCCATTGGCCAAAGCTGGAGGAGTGGATCGACCGGCGGCGCGGCGCCCTGCTGACCATCCGCCAGCTCCAGGCCGACGCGCGGCAATGGCGGGAGAAAGCGAAGAACGCCAGCTACCAGTGGTCGCACGAGCGGGTGCGGGAAGCGGTGGCGGCGCTGAGGCAGGTCGGCGCGGAGGTCGTGCTCAATGCCAACGAGCAGGAGTTCCTCGGGCCGATCGATCCGGAGGCGATGATCGAGGAGCTAGACAAGCCCGAGACGGCGCACAAGCGCCGGCTGTTGATCGGTGAGCGGCTCGATGTGCTGGGCGAACCTCCGTCCCGCTGGGGCGGCGGTGTCGACGAAAACCGCACGCCGCGGATCCACTGGTGCCCCGTGCCCGGCGGCACCGTGACGGTCTCGATCCTGTCAGATCCGAATGATCCATACTCGGAGCTGGAGGATCAGCGCCCCAAGAAAGTCCAAGCCTTCCACATTGCTTGCTACCCGGTCACCGTGGCCCAGTATCGCGCCTTCATCGAGGCGAAGGACGGGTGGGGCGAAAAGGCATGGTGGGGTGACGATCTGTACCGCGATGACGACGGCAACACCTACGAGTTCGGGCGCTTCGGCAACCATCCGACGGTCTACGTCAGCTGGTTCGACGCAGTCGCCTTCTGCCGCTGGCTGAGCGGGCGCTTGGGTTTCGAGGTCCGCCTGCCGGACGAGTGGGAGTGGCAGCAGGCGGCGACCGGCGGCGATCACAACAACGTTTTCCCGTGGGGCGCTGATTGGGACGCCAAACAGGAGCCCTGGCGGGCGAACACCTTCGAGAGCCGGCTGGGCGGTGTGACGGCGGTCGGCATGTACCCGGCCGGCGCCGCACCGACCGGCGCGCTCGACATGGCGGGCACGGTGTGGGAGTGGTGCCTCAACAAGTTCGAGAAGACCGAGGTCATTCAGTCCGGCGCCCGCGACTTCGACCGCCGTGTGCTGCGCGGCGGGTCCTGGAACAACTCCCGGGACTTCGCGCGCTCAGCCCTCCGCCTCAGGTTTAACCCGCACAACCGGGACAACGTCATCGGTTTCCGTGCGGTGTGTTTGTCCCCATCTTCTGGTCACTGAACACTGACAAGCGGCGCGCGAGCGGAGCAGACGGCGCGGGAGCGCCGTCTTCGCGATTTGCGCCCTGTACCAGAAAGTATCATTTTATGGTATATCCGTCTCCGGCGGGAGAACTTGTCCATGAGCAGGAACACCTCGATCACTTTGAGCGAGCACTTCGCCCGTTTCGTCGATGACGAAATCGCATCGGGACGCTTTGCCTCGGCCAGCGAAGTGGTTCGTGCCGGCCTGCGCCTGTTGGAAGAGCATGAGATAAACGTGAAAGCCCTGCGCGAGGCCCTGATCGAAGGCGAGGAGAGCGGGCCTGCGCAACCCTTCGACTTTGACGCTCTCATCGCCCGCAAGCATCAAGCGTTCCCGGGCTGATGCGGCAGCTCCGCTTTCGGCCGCGGGCGATTGCGGATATCGAAGGCATCTGGGATTACACGGCCGAGCGCTGGGGCGTCGCGCAGGCCGACCGCTACGTGCTCAGCCTTCGCCAGGCCTGCATCGCCGTCGCCGGGAACGCGTTGCCGGGTGAGGATGCCTCGCACATTCGGCCCGGCTACCGCAAACAGCCTTCCGGCCGGCACCTCGACATAGGCCCCGGGGTGACGCAGGCCGGAGATCCGCGGGTCGCCCAACCGCCCCAGGGTCAAGGCGATCGCGTGGCGCGCCGGCAACGCAATCTCATCCTCGATGGCGTCGAGGACGAGGTGGACGAAGGCATCCCGCACGGGGCTCGGCACGGGACGCTTCTTCGCGAGGATCAGGTCAAGGGCCTCGGCGATGAATACCGCCGGCGCAGGATTGGCCTTGAGCGTCTGCCGGGACTGGGTTTCGATGAGCCGGCCGAGCAGTCGCGAGCCCCAATCGGGGCGGGCTCCTTCGGCCTTGCCGGCGAACAGGAACAACAGCGTCGGTCGCCACTCCGGGACGGTGCTGCGCTCACGGATCACGGCGTCGAGGTCGTCGCTGAACCTCAAGATCCGCTCGGCGGCAAGGTATTCCTGAAAGCTCAGGTGGTAGAAGGCGACCTGCTGGTTCGGCCGCGGCAACAGCAGTCCCGACTTATCTAGCAGTTCGTTGCGGCGGATCGCCGGCTTGACGCGCCGGTCCTCTTCGCACCACCCCTCGTCGGCGATGTCGCGCAAGACCTGGTCGACTTCGAGTTCGCTGACCTCGGCGACGGGGCTGGTGCGTGGTTCGGCCGCGTCGCCCGCATGCATACGCAGCGCGATCCCCTCCAGCCGCGCCTTGACTGGCTCCGTCTGGCGGGCTCCGCCCGGGAAGCGATGGAACAGCACGTTGTCGACAATGCGCTTGCACAGCCGGTAGCGATCCTCGGGCAGGTGGCCGCCGCTGTCATAGAGGATGCAAAGCGCCGTCAGCAGCATCGGGTTCTCGACCAGCGGGGCCAGCTCTTCGCGGTGGCCGATGGTTTCGATCAGCCCTTCCGCCTGTTCCTCCCGGCGCAGGGTGTGGAACCAGCGGCGCACAAACAGCTCCTGCAATGCCTCGGGCAGCGGCTCGAGGGGAGCTTGTTCGAGCCCGAGGCGGTTGAGCCCGGCTCGCTCCATCCCGACGGGGCGGCTGGTGAGCAGGACGCGGTTGCCAGCCTTCAACCACCGTGGCAGCGCATCAGCGAGACCGCTCGAGACCAGTTCGCGCGGATAGACGGTCACGCCGTCGCGCATCTCCAACTCGGCAAGCTCGTCAAGCCCGTCGAGGAGCAGGAAGGCGGTTCCGGCTTTCAGGTGTGCGATCAGCACCGCACCCGGCAGATCTTCGATCGACTTGCCGAGCCACGCGGCGAGGGCTCGTTCCAGATCCGAGCGCTGCCATCTTTGGTCGCCACGGCCCCAATCGGTCCGAGGTGCGAACTCGCGAAACGGCACCAGCACCGGCAGCCGGCCGCGCAGGCGCTTGGGCTCCGGTTCGGCGAATTCCTTCGGCGCCGGAACCGGATGGCAGAGTTCCTCACCGGCGATGCTGCGCAGCACCGCCCAGCGGCAGAACGTGGACTTGCCGCTGCCGGCCTGCGCCAGGACGTACAGGGATTCCTCATCCACGCGTTCCAGCAGCGGAACAAGGCGGCCCAGCAGCGGAACAAGGCGGCGCTCTTCTGTCTCCCGCCTCTTTTCTCCGCCCGCGCTGTCTGCACGGGGCGCCGCCGGCGTCAGGGCGGGGACGTAGACATGGTCCAGCTGGAAAGAGTGACTCTTGTCGGCATCCTGCCCCAAAAGGGTGACATTGGTGTAGGTACGCCTGAGCCAGCCCAGGTACGCGGGCGGGACCTCCGCAGCGGTTGCGGGCGGGCCGACGAGCGCGGTGATGCGTTCGACCAGCTTGTCGAAGCCCGGGTGCTTGCGTCCGGCCGTCCAGCCGAACAGGTCGGCGTAGTTGCGATGAGCGAAGCCGAACGGTGGGGCGACGTCCTGCAGCCGCACCGGCGCCAGAACCTCACGGTTCCTGGCATCGGCGGCTTCTTCAATCACCCACTCGGCATTGATCGAGTGCTCGGACCACAACACGACCACGCAGCGGGCGGCGCGAAGTTCTCCGGCGAGGTGTTGATCAAAGCGCCCGCCGATCGGCATCTCTCGGTCCCAGAACACCGACCAGCCGCAATCCTGCAAGGCGGCGGCGAGGCGTTGCACCGTCGCTTCGTCCTCCCGCGCGAAGGAAATGAAGATGTACGCCATCGCTGCTGCGCTCCCCGCCGCTACACGGCTTCCAGATCCGTCAGGTCCTCGACGTCGGCCATGTCGGCGAGCAGGCGGGTGTAGTTGCGCAAGGTCGTCTGCACCGCGCCGAGCTCGGCGCGGAACCGCTGGCGGGCGGTCTTGTCCTCGTCCTTGGGCTGCCGCTCCATCTCCAGGAACGGCGCCGTGATCTTCAGCGACGTCAGGTCCCACTTCTCCAGGAGCTTCTTCAGCTGCATCGGCGTCCCCCCGCTGCGGCGTCACTTGTCCCTTGCGCCCCACCATCTTAGCCCCGCCTGCGGTATCCCCAAAGGCGCAGTGCCGCCAGGGATCAGCGGTAGAGGCCGACCCTGCTGACGGCGAGGCCGGCATGGAAGGCGCGGCCGATGGCGACGAGGCCGAGGCGGCGCAAGTGTCGGACGTCGAGTGGCTCCATCAGTCGATGCGGCTCAAACCGATCGAAGGGCAGCCTGATCTCCTGCCATTCGGGACCGGCAACGAAATTCGTGCGATAGGATTGCCACGGACGGACGCAGTCGGGCGTTCGCAGATGGACACCGTAGCTCTCGCCGTTGCCGCGCGCGACCAGGAGCACGCCGGTGTAGGCCGCGGCATTTAGCGTCTGCCCTTCGGGCGCCAGATCCAGCGCCATCTGGATGAAGCCACCGTTGTTCTCCAGCCGCACGTCGCCGGTGAGCCTCAGGCAGCGGCGCCCTTCGATCTCGGTCAGCGCAATCGTTTCCTGCGAGATGCCGCCCATTACCTGATCGCTGAAGCCGCGCCAGGGCGTGCCCAGGGTGGAGATCAGATCGTCGCGGGCGAAATCGTCGATAAGGAGCACGTCGTCGCTTCTCGCCATGGCCAAGCGTTCGAGACACCAAGCAGCGGGGATCAGGACAGACGCAAGGATAAACCGGCGCCTACCGAAGGGGAGAACGATTGCATGCGCCATGGACTTTCCTCCCTTCGCCATCCATAGCAGGATTGGCTGCCGATGCGCCAACGGGGACAAGCATGAACGACGAAGCCGCGCTCCGCGACAAGCTGCGCAAGATCGAGGCGCTGTTCGCCGGCGCCGCCACGGCCGGGGAGAAGGCCGCCGCCGGTGCCGCGGCGGACCGCATCCGCGCCCGGCTCAAGGAAGAGGAGAAGCGCGAGCAGCCGGTCGAGATCCGCTTCAGCGTGGCCGATCCGTGGGCGCGGCAGATGTTCATCGCGTTGTGCCGGCGGTATGGCTTGCGGCCTTACCGTTATCCGCGCATGCGCCGGCAAAGCGTCATGGTGCGGGCGCCGGAGAACTTCCTGAACACCGTCCTCTGGCCGGAGTTCCAGCAGATCAACGCCGCGCTCAGCGACTACCTCGCCCAGGTCACCGACAAGGTGATCCGCGAGTCGGTCTATAGGGATACGGTTGACGCCGACGAAGTGCCGGAGCCGGCGAAGATCGGGCGGTGATCACATGGCCGAGTGGCATGAACGAGCGGGTTTTCGTACCATTTGGAGCGAGTCTGTTGCGCGATTGAGCGGGTGACCACGGCGCGGACATGGCCGACAGCCACCGGTGGACGTTCAAATCCAGACTGCGCGCCCGAGCCTTCGGCTGGCGGGGCTCGAAGATGGCGATCGCGCGCCTGAAGGAAGCCGTTTCTGAGATCAAGGCGGCCAACAGGACAGACCCAATCGCCGCCGGCGACGGCGCCGTCGCGCTGATGGAGCGGCTGTGGCCTGCGTTTCAGGAGATCGATACCTCATCCGGCGCCTTGGGCAGCGCCGTCAACGCCGCGCTTGCGGACATTATCCCGATCCTGATCGCAGCACCGGCAACTCCGAAGGTTCGCGCCGCCTGGCTTGAGCGCCTCTATGACGCCGTTCAAGAGGACGGGGTGCAGTACCTGTACCCTGCCGAGGAGCGCTGGGGCGAGATCGCCGTCTATCCCGAGCTGATGAACGCGTATGCCGACCTGCTGCTGCCGCTGTTGCGCCGGGTCTGGTGCACCGAGCCGGCCGACCGTTACGTCGCCATCACCGGCCAGACCATCTGCCTGTCGTGCCTGTTGGAGGTGGCCCGCCACCAAGAGTTGCTGGATCTGCTTACAAATGCCCGCAACCGGTTCTGGTCTGATCAGCTCTTCGGTGCGGAAGCCTTAACCCGCCAGGGACACCACGATGCGGCGCTCGCCTTCGCCGACGGCTGCCGGCGGGCGAGCATCCAGCGCTACGATCACCGAGAAATCGACCGCTTCTGCGAGCGCGTCCTGCTCCAGGCCGGCCGCGAGGAGGAGGCCTATCGCAGGTACGGCCCGCCCGGCGGTTGGCATCGAGCCCTTCCCACGCGGGCAGCGTGCTGCCGGCGACCTCCGCGACGGCGGCGCGGACGGTGGCGGCCGGCATCAGCAGCCGGGCGGCGAACTGATCGGCCTGCCACTCCGCCGGCGCCTTGCGCTGCGCAAGGAGCATGCAGCCCCTCTCGTCGCCGAACTGGAAGCGAGGCTGCGGGGCGAGCACGCCCGGCTCTCCCGCCACAACGACGTGGCCAAGGCGATGGCCTACCCGCTGAAGCGCGGGCCGGCCATTACCCGCTTCCTCGACGACGGCAAGATTTGCCTATTTTTGACAATCCCGCTGTATCTGCTGCCATTCTTCGCTGCTAAGGCACAAAATTCCGCCCAGCGGAGGGGCCAACTCTTTCATTCTCTCGTTCAGAGCGCTCTTCGCCGCTTTTGACAAAGCTTCCTTGCAGGACGTATCCCATCGCAGTTTTTTATCATTTTCAGCATAAGCCCATAACATGACCAAAATGGAGATAATTCCCACAGGCACACCAATGAACGTTGGCGGTTCTTTGTTACTACAAATTGGCGCCAACAACCCTTCGCAGTTATAAACGACGAAAGCCATTATCCATGCAATAGAGAAAAATAAAGCCAATATTCCAATTGCAAAATGCCGCCGCGCTTTCTTAATGTTTTGCTTTTCCTGCTCCTTGACGCATTTTTCGCAAACTCCTATTCTGGCCGTTTCAATGACATTAAAAAATGTAATTGTCATTGTGCGAGTCATAGTGTCTTGACTTGACGAACTTGATCGCACTAGAAAGAACGTGTCTTGCTTAATACTTGGAGCTAGCGTGTCGCATAGGTCACACAACACTCCCTTTGGCCACTTCATAACGCGTATCTCGTGCTGTTAACGTTGAAATCGTCCAGTCGTTGACATCGCGGTTGCACCCGATCTCCGCCGCCGCCTGCTGCCAAGGAATCGGTGGAGTCACCATCGGTGATAACGAAGATCCAAGGGCGGTAGTAGGGCAGGCCGTTGGCGCGGTAAACCTCCTTGCGCCTGCGGAAAATGTCGATGCCTTGAGTGATGGCCGCGCCCATGGGCGTGTCGCCACTGACCGACAGCACGGTCGGCTGAAACAGATCAGCGGTGGTGAACTCAGCGATCTCCTGCACGGGGCCGACGCCGATGATGCCGACCTCGACGCGCTTTGCGCCAAGCGCGTCGCTCACCGGTTCGTCCTTGGAGGCGATCAAGCCGGTGTTGAGTTCTGCGATCGGCCGACGTCGCATGGAACCCGAGGTGTCAAGGCGGAGAGGGCACGGGCAGCGCAGTTCTGGGTTGTCCGCGAACTCATCCGCACAAAACGGAATCTGTTCAAACCCCGACATAGCTTTCCCGCACTTTCTTGGGACCAATAAAGTGCCCGCAACCCAGCCTGCGATCAAGTGGTTGGCCCCTTTCCGGTGGATACTATAGCGCGTCGACGAGATCGTCCGCCATGGCGCCGAGCGCGGCTCGTGGCTGGTGTTCTGCGCCGGCGTCCGCCACGCCGAACACGTGCGCGACGCGATCCAGGGCCGCGGCTACGCCTGCGAGGCAATCCTCGGCGAGACCGCATCGGCCGAACGCGACCGGGTGATCGCCGCGTTCAAACGCGGCGAGATCCGCTGCCTGACCAACGCCAATGTGCTGACCACCGGCTTCAACGCGCCGGGAGTGGATCTCATTGCGATGCTGCGGCCGACCAAGTCGGTCGGCCTCTACGTGCAGATGATCGGTCGCGGCACGCGGCTCAGCCCTGGCAAGGACAACTGCCTCGTCCTCGACTTCGCAGGCAACATCGAGGGGCACGGGCCGATCGATCGCATCGACGGCCGCAAGCGCAAGAAGGACGACCAGGAAGGCACCGCGCCGGTCAAGGCCTGCCCGGACTGCCAGACTATTGTTCACGCCTCGATCCGGGCCTGCCCCGGCTGCGGCTACGAGTTCCCGCCGCCGCAGCCGGATCTGTCGCGCACCGCCTCGACCTCGGCCATCCTGTCGAGCCAGATCAGGCCCGAGTGGGTGACTGTCTCGGACGTCAGCTATCACCGCCACGAGAAGCTCGGCAGCCCTACTAGCCTGCGCGTCGAATACGCGTGCGGCCTCGCATCGCACCGCGAGTGGGTGTGCTTCGAGCATACCGGCTACGCCCGGCAGAAGGCGGTGCAGTGGTGGCAGAAACGGCTGCCCGATCGGCCGGTGCCGCGCACCGTCGATGATGCCCTCACTCGCTGCGGTGAGTTGCCGAAGCCTGACCGGATCAGCGTCCGGCCGCAGGGCCGCTACACCGAGATCACCGGCTACGAGTTCGCCCCATGCTCTGCTGCGTCTGCCGCCGCGAGGCCCGCGGCTTCGGCTGGTTCGATCCCGCCCTGCCGTTCGGACAGCCGAGGCAACGGCACCGCCACCTCTGTTCCATCGCCTGCCAGGACCTCTGCCATCGGAGACGTGGCATGATCGATCTCACCCCGAACGAGAGGGCAGCGTTCGTCCGCGGCGGCGAGATGGGCGGCGAGTACCTCGACAGCCTCGGCAAGACCGATCTGGAGACGTTGCAGCTGGAGGAATGGCTCACCTTCATCGAGGTCATCGTCACCGGCTACTGCGACCACCTGCGTGCGCTGGCCGAGCGCGACGAGCAGCTCTTGCGCCGCCTCGATCCACACGAGGTGCCGTTCTGATGGCGGGCTTCATGGCTGAGGTCGGCGCGCGGCTGGTCGACAACGGCTATGCCGTCATCCCGATCATGCCGGGGACGAAGAAGCCGGGGCGCTTCATCGGCGGCGCCTGGCGCGACTACCCGGGCTGGACGAAGCATTGCAGCCGGCCGACAACCGATAACGAGGTCTCGATCTGGAGCCAATGGCCGGACGCCGGCATCGGCATTGCCGGCGGCGCCGTCGCCGCGATCGATATCGATGTCGCCGATGGCGAGGTGGCCCTGCGCATCGAAGCGCTGGCGCGCGAGAAGCTGGGTGATACCCCGGCGGTGCGCATCGGCCGGTCGCCGAAACGGCTGCTCGTCTACCGCACCGACACGCCGTTCAAGGGGATCAAACGCTCGCCGATCGAGATCCTCTGCGAGGGGCAGCAGTTCGTCGCCTTTGCCATCCATCCCGACACCGGCCGGCCGTACGAGTGGCCGGAAGAGTCGCTCGCCGACATCGATATCGGCGGGCTGCCTTTGGTCAGCGAGGCGCAGGCTCGGTCGTTCGTCGACGAGGCGTACATGCTCCTGCCGGAAGGCCTGCGGCCGGCGCGGCTCGGCGGCGGCGACGCACCACCGGCTCGAACGATGGCCGTGGGCGATCTGCGCGGCACCGCCGAGGCCGTCAGCGCGGCGCTCGCCTTCATCCCCAACGCCGACCTCGACTACGACAGCTGGATGCGCATCGGCATGGCGCTGAAGGGCGGGCTGGGGGATGACGGCGAAGCGCTGTTCGCCGACTGGTCGGCGCAATCGGCGAAGGACGATCCGGAAACGACCGCCAAAGCCTGGGCCAGCTTCCAGCCGCGCTCGATCGGCGCCGGGAGCATCTATCACTATGCGATAGCCAACGGCTGGTCGCCCGATCCGGCGCTCGTCCTCAACGGCAACGTGCGCATGAACGGCCGCCATCCGGCGAAAGCGCTGCTGGAGAAGCTCTCTTCGCCGCCGCTGCAACTTCCGAAAAAAAATGCGGAAGTCCGCCCCGCCGAAAAGGCGCCTTGTCCGGTGAACATTGCCGGCCTCGACGGCGTCCTCAAGATGCTGGTCGACTACATGCTGGCGACGGCTCGCCGGCCGCAGCCGGTTCTCGCCGTCGGCGCCAGCCTGTGCGCGCTGGGCGCGCTGATGGGCCGCAAGTACCGGACTGAAAGCAACCTGCGCTCGAACCTCTATGTCGTCGGCATGGCGGCCAGCGGCGGCGGCAAGGATCATGCCCGCAACGCCATTAAGGAGGCGTTTCTCGCCGCCGGCCTCGCCGAGCGGATTGCATCAAGGCCAGCGGTCGTTGCACCGCGTCTATAGGCGGGACACATGACTGCAGGCGACTGCTGCGCTATCAGAAAAAAAAAGTTTTGCGAGCCGGGAGCCATCCACACATGACGGTCTCATAAGAGGTGTTTAACCCCGATCCACAACAACCCAGCAAAGCCAAGCGCTGCAAAAATCACAACCGCAAAAACCAAAAGCAAAACTCCGGAACGCAACAAACAATTAGCCACCTTTATTGCGGCATCAAGCGTAATCACGGCGGGGGCTGCAGCCAGACGAGTCGTCGATAATATCCACCCACACATAATGTGCTCTACAATAGCATGACGCGCCCGCGTCACCCCCCTCAGCTCATTGAAGGATGGTACGCTCTCGATCTCCCAACGGCGGAGCGTGCCGTCGCTGAACACCACGCGCACCTGTCGGTTGTCCTGGGTGAAGCCAACAGCGAGAACCCACCCGCTGCCTTGAAACATCTGGACGCAACGGCCCTGGTACAGGTCCCACAAACGCACCGCGCCGCTCCAATCGCCGGAAACCGCGCATCGAGCGTCGTGAGCAAAGGCGAGCGCCGAAACCCGGCCGCGCGCCGCATTATCCTCGAGGAAGCGCAGAAGCCGACGATTCCGAATGTCCCAGAGAGTCAGTTTGGGACCATTTTCGCCGGAAAGCGCGTGCTTGCCGTCTGGGGAGATGGCGATGACCCCGGGAGCGCCCGGAGCGTCAAAGCGACGAAGGCAACGCCCGAAGGGAAGCGTCCAGAGGCCGAGCTCGTTCCGCATCGCATCACATGCAACAGCGTGCGCGCCGTTGGGAGCGATTGCGACGCCTTGGAAAACGGAGGGCCCGCCATCGAAGATGCTCAGCCGGACACCGGTTTCGATGTCCCAAAGGGACAGGGTCTGGCCGCCGGAAAACGCGAGTCGGCCGTCCGGGCTCACGGCAAGGCCTTCGACTCTGTCGCCCTCGAAGACCCGGATGCACTCTCCAGAATCCAGCGCCCACAATCGCAGGGTGCCGTCATTCGATCCCGAAAGCGCTCGCACACCATCAGGCAGGAATGCCACGGCCCAAGCCCTTTGGCGGTGTCCGCTGAAGCGCTTGACAAGCGTGCCGGTGGCGCTGTCCCAAAGCTCGATGCGACCCTCTCCGTCACCCGCAAGAACGCGTGCGCCGTTGCCATCTAGGGCAGCACAAACTAGCCGCGCCGTTAACCCACTCCGTTCGAGTCTGACTGCCGTCGTGCTCAAAGCGGCATTCTCAATCACGGAAGCACCCGAACCAGTATATCATCGCCGATATCCGTTGCGGAAATAGAAGTTGCCAGTGCCTGTCGCCAGCTACGACAACGAGGCCGACGCGCTGACGCTCTTGCACTGGGCGATCGCGCACGGGATCGTAGTGGCGCGATGAAACCGAACTCGCCCTTGCCTTAGTCGAGCGCGGCCAGGGCCGCCTCCGGCGCGCGATCGAGCACGCGAAGGAGAGCCTTGGCTGGCCCCGCCGGCGAACGCTTCCCCTGTTCCCAATTGCGCACCGTGTCGAGGGGAACCCCGATCCGCGCAGCAAATGCCGCCTGTGTCAGCCCCGTCCTGCGTCGCACCCGCCGTGCGTATGCGGCAGCGTCCTGGCGCAGCGCCTCGTCGTCCTCGGCTGCCTGCCGGGCAATCTCCGCCTCGGTCGTACGGTCGACCCGATCAGAATCGACGCGTCCCTGCAGCGCCATGGGTTCTCCGTTGGCGAAGCGGATCGCGGAACCATCAGGTTGCAGTGTTGCGCGCACTTGCTTCATAGCGTCGTACCTCTCGCTGATTGGCTTTGCGTGCCGAGATGAGCCGGATCCGTTCGCTCCGAGGCGTGTAAAGGACAACGAACACCCGTCCGTCGACTTGCCCCAACGCGCGATACCGGGGCTCGCCGTAATCGAAGCGATCGTCGCGTTCGATCAGCCTGTCGGGATCGAGAAAAACTCGCACAGCGTGCGCAAAATCGAAGCCACGCTCGGCAAAACAAAGATCGCTCTTGGCCTCATCCCACTCGAACTCCACTCCCTCATTGTAGGCCAGAGGCCGACCTGTGCAAACAGGAAATGGGTCAACCTTGAGGAAACGGAGGCCGTCCGATGAACGGCGTCATGTTGCTGCAGCACGCGGCCGGCGTGATCGAGCACCGTGAGCGCGTCTACGGGCCGCCGCGGAGAGCTTCGAGGCGATCGCCGCGCGGTGGTCGCTGGTGCTCGGCATCGAGGTCACGCCGGCGCAGGTCGCGCTTTGTCTCATCGATCTCAAGCTGGCGCGCCTCACCCGCGATCCGTCGCACCTGGACTCGATCGTCGATGTCGCCGGCTACGCCGCGTGCTTAAGGGAGGTGACCCGTGCGTAGCGATGTGCGCGGATCGCTGGAGCGGCGCCTGCCGCAGTCGGCGCCGACGGAAGCCGAGCTGTTCGCCATGCGCCGAGCGACGTGGCGCCGCCAAGGCATCGCGGTGATCCGGCCGGCCGATGTCCGCGACGATTGACCGCCAGGCCCGGCACGTGGACGAGCGTGAAGCCGGCCTCGGCCAGTATGGCTTCGGCCAATCCGGCGATGCCGCCGATGACGTCGATGCCGATGCGGACCGTGTCGCCGGGGTTCGCGAGTTGGTCGGCAAGGCTTGCGATGTCGGTTGGCGTGTTGAGCAGTTTGCGGTCGATCTGCACGACGCCATCGGCGTCGATGGCAGTCACCCAGTGTATCTCCTTGGCGATGTCGATCCCGACGCTGATCCGCATGATGACCCCTGGCAGTTGAAGGTTCAGCATCCCGCCCGCGCCGTCTTCACCCCACACAGCGATGAATCGCAGAGCCTAATCAGCGGTCGAGGCGGTGTGGCGGTGCCGGGGGATCTACCTCCTGAGCCATCCAGGGCAGTCAGCGTGAAAACCATCCCGGCACCGCCGCCGCGCCATGATGCTGGCATGCCAGCATCATGGCGTCAGGCACTACTTGCGCAGCATCTGAACGGTAGGGTCGCGTGATAGCGCGGCGCAAACGCAAACAGAAAACGCTCGCTGCGGGCGCCGTCGCCGGCCTGCCGGTGATCAAACGCCAGGGCGACGTGCTCGAACCCGTCTACGAGGCCGATCCCGAGGGACGGCCCGTCGTCCACCACCGCACCGTCGACACGCTCGGCATCATGCTGCGCGCCGGTACGATCACCAAGCCGATGCACGACGCGGCGCGTGACTTCCAGGCGCAGTTCACCATCGCACGGTTCGATGCCATCCGCTGCATGCCGTTGTTGCGATTACCGGGCGGCGGCGGGCCGGGCGATTTCACCGATGCGCAGGTTGACGCGCGCCGACGCGTCGGATCAGCACTCGATGCGCTGGGCGGGCTCGGCAGCCCGGCCGGCGGCTGCGTCTGGCACGTCGTCGGGCTGCAGCATTCGATCCGCGAGTGGGCGATGCGCCAGGGGTGGGGCGGACGGCCGATCGGCGAGAAGCCGGCGCAGGGCATCCTCGTGGCGGCGCTGGGCGTGTTGGCGAGGTGGTATGGGTATGGCGAGCGCTGTGATCGTGAGCATCCTTGAGCCTGCCGTGCGCAATCGGACCAGTCGTGCCGGCGGAACAGGAGAGGTTTGAACGGCCGGCTGCGTGCCGTACATTATGGAGGCCCACCGAGAAAGGACGGATGCTACGATGACGAAGATGGCGAAACGTCGCACGCCGCCTCGAGGCCAACGCCTCGAAGCGCGCGTGTCGCCGGATCAAAAAATCCTGTTTCAGCGCGCCGCCGACCTGCAGGGGCGAACGCTTACCGATTTCGTCGTTGCCAGCGCTTACGAAGCGGCGGTGCGAACGATTGAGGACATGCAGACGGTGCGGCTGACTGCCGAGGAAAGTCAGGCGTTTGCCGAGGCGCTGCTCAGCCCCCGCGAACCGACGGCGGACTTGAAGGCGGCCGCGCAGCGTTACCTCGAAATCCTCGACCGCTGACCCGTGCCGCCGCTGAAGATCGAACCGCTGTCCGACCGGCACGATCGGACGGCCTTCACCAGCGGCGTCGATCCGCTTGACCGGTATCTGCGGCTGCAAGCGAGCCAGGATGTACGACGGCGGGTGGCGGCGTGTTTCGTGCTCGTGGCCGGCGAGGATCCTGCCCCGATCGGCTACTACACGCTTGCCGCATCCAGCATCGCGTTGGTCGATCTTCCCGATAAACTGGCGAAGCGCCTGCCGCGTTACCCAACCGTGCCGGCCACCTTGATGGGACGGTTGGCAGTTGACGAACGCTACCGCGGCCGGCGACTCGGGGAGGTTCTTCTGTTCGACGCATTCCGGCGGGCACTCGAAAGCGAGATCGCCTCCTATGCCTTCATTGTCGATGCGAAGGACGAAACCGCCGCGCGCTTCTACGGGCGGTATCGCTTTCTGCCGCTCGTCCAGGGCGGGCGACGGCTGTTCCTTCCCATGGCCGAGATCGCGAAGCTGTTCGCGTAGCAAGGCAGGGAGGAGCAAGGCGGAGGTGTCGGCCGACTCCGTGTGGAGCGTGCCGTCATACATATCGCTGATCGCGCCACTGTCAAAGGGGTGCGCGGGCAAGCGGAACAGGTATGGCACATCATTTTGCGTTCTTGACACGCTCCATCACAACATGTAGGCACATGCTACTCGCTTCGCATTGGGCCTGCAGCGGCTCGCAGCGGCGGCGATTCCTTCCCGACACTGTGGAACGACGGAATAGGGTACAGCGCGGCGTTTGCCACGGTGGCAAAGAGTCCGAGACAGCGTCTCTTTCTCACAGTGAGAAAACCATTCCGCCGATGGAGGTGACGCCAGGCCGGCCGATGCGGAGACGGCGCAACCAAACCTTGCGAGCGCCACATATTGCGCTGTTGACAAATAGGCGCGCAACATGTAGTATGCGTGATCATCGATTCGAGATTCGCCGCTAGGACGGTGAGCGGCACAACTGGAAGAGGTAACAGAGCATGGTTTAGGGCTTCAGGACGGGAGGCGAAAAGGACACCGGAACTTCTCCGGGGTTAGCGTCCACGGAGATGGTGGAATTTGTCGGTGAGCGGCGCGCCGGAGCGA
>CAYNYW010000044.1:0-22063 GCA_964401555.1 uncultured Defluviicoccus sp. | reverse complement strand
GCAGCACCCCAACGGCGCCGCTTCCGTGGCCTACTTTCTCTCCGGCGCTTACAGACAGGATGGCGCCGTTGTGGCGCAACTCCAGGAAACGGACCCGCCGCCGTCGAGCCCGTAGCCGCGGCCGTCCGCCGTGCCGGTCACGCGTGCAGTGCGCCGACGCAGGCGCAGCGCGACGTTCAGCACTCGACGCCGCAGGAAGAGGCGTGGCTGATCCGCTGCGAACGCGAGTCCTATCGCGTCATCTTTCTTGGCGATAGCGGGACGCGTGTCGAACGCATCGATTGACGACGATCCCGGGCACGACAGGCCTGGTCACGGCGAGAAGTTGCTCGACCACGACCGTGCGATCGCCCCTGCCCCGGCCGACGTTCATGAGCGGATCGCCCGGCGGCGGCGGCGCCGCGAAGGCCGTCCTGCGCCGGCCATGACGATGCGTCATAATATATTGATTTACAAAGACTCTTTTTGAGTCAGACTCTTATAGACCATGAAAGCGCATGGCGCCCGGTCTCACGTGCGGTTGTCGACACGCGTCCGTCACGGCGCGGAACGAAAGTCGGTTGCTCGTGAGGTTTCTGTGACACGGGATGTCGAGGCAGACTGGACGACACGAAAGCCATGGCGACCCCGGCGTGACTCGAACACGCAACCTCGGACTTAGAAGGTCCTTGCTCTATCCAGTTGAGCTACGGGGCCCTACCACGGTTTGCCAGCCGCCCGCACTTCTTATCATACACGCACTGCACATCGTTCGCCCCATGCGCCCCCTCGCCCGGAAGCGCGCGCACCTTCTCGTCGCGTTGCACCTTCTCGTCGCGTCACCGGGGCGCAACATGGCTCGCTAGTGCAGCGGCGCATGCAAAAAATGCGCAATCGCTGCACGCAACCTATTGTTTCTAGTGCACATCTAACCCCTTCGGCTGAATCATCCGAATGGGTCTGTGCACTAGGTCGCTTTCTGCCTCCTTAGCAAACTCTAACGCTCAAATTCCACATCGTTTTCCTGCCGCAGCGCCTGTGCGCTGGTCAACGGCGGCGTTCGGCCGTTGCGGCGGCATCGAGGCTGTCGGCGACGATGGCGAGCGCCTGATCGAGATCGCCGCGCTCGATGACCAGCGGCGGCGACAGCGTCAGGACGCTGCCCGCCGTGAGCTTGAAGCTCAGCCCGCGCCGCAACGCCGCATAAAGCGCCACTTCGGCCGCCGCCGTCGCCGGCCCGCCGTCTTCGCCCACCAGCTCGATGCCGATCAACAGGCCCTGGCCGCGCACCTCGCCGACCAGCGGCCGGCTGGCGGCGATGTCCCGCAGGCGCTGCAGCGCATAGCTGCCAAGCGCGGCCGCCCGCTCGACGAGGCCTTCCTCGGCGATCACGTCGAGCGTGGCGAGTCCCGCCGCCGCCAGGATCGGGTTCTTCTCGTGGGTATAGTGGCCGAGCGACAAATCGTCGGCGACATCGAGATCGGTCCGCGCCAGCACGGCTGCCAGCGGCAGGACACCGCCGCCAAGCGCCTTGCCCAGGACCAGGATGTCGGGAGCCACGCCGGCATGCTCGTGCGCGAACAGCCGGCCGGTCTTGCCGAGGCCGGTCGGGATCTCATCGAAGATCAGCAGCGCGCCCGTCGCATCGCAGGCGGCGCGGGCTTCCGCCCAGAAACCCGGCGGCGGCAGGTAGGGCACGGCGCGGATCGGCTCGGCGATCATCGCGGCACAATCACCCTCGCGCTTCAGCACGAAGTCCACCGTCCGGGCACAGGCCATCCGGCAGGTCGCGAGGTCGGGCGTACCGCTCAATGACGGAAAACCGAATGGACAGCGAAAGCAAGCGAACGGCGGCGCGTGCTCGGCGCCGGGCGGCAGCGGCCCGATCCGCCCGTCGCGAAACAGCGCCTCACCGCCGACGCTGGCGGCCCCGAACCCGGCGCCGTGGAAGGCATCCCAGAACGACAGGGTCTTGTAGCGGCCGGTGGCGACCCGTGCCAGCTTCAGCGCGATCTCGATCGCCTCCGAGCCGCCCGGCGCGAACAGCACCTTGCCGAAGCCGGCCGGCGCCAGTGCCAGCAGCCGCTCGGCCAGTTCGATCGCCGGCTCGCAGGTGAAGCGGCGCGGCGCGAAGCTCAGCGCGTCCAGTTGCCGGCGCACTGCCGCCAGCACCTTCGGATGCGCGTAGCCGAGGTGATGGACGCTGTTGCCATGGAAATCCATGTACCGGCGGCCGTCGGCATCCTCGATCCAGATGCCCTCGGCGCGGCGCACGGCGGACACACACGGCGTCGACAGGGACTGCCGCAGGAACACCGCCTCGTCGCGGGCGATGAGGGCGAGGCTGTCCGGGCCGGCCTCGGTGCGCCAAGCGTCGCGGGCGGGGCCGACGTTGACATCGCCCTCGGTGATTTCGCGGCTCACGGCTTCTCGCCGCGCCCCAGCCGCCCCTCGATGTCGTCGAGCACCGCTGCGATGTCGGCGATTGTGTCGATGACGTAATGGGCGCCCGCCGCCAGCAGGGCGACCGCGGCATTCTCGCGGCGGGCCGCCTGTCCGTCCGGCGGCAACCCTCGCCATTCTGAGAGCGACAAGCCGACGCCGTTGCCGCTGAGCACGACGCCGACGCTCCACATCCCGCCGTTCAGGCCCTCCTCGATATCGACGACGGTATCGCCGACCTTGACCACCGCCTCGACCGGCCAGACCGCGAGGTCGAGCAGCGCCTTCAATGCCGGCAGCGGGCTCGGCCGACCGACGGCCGTATCCTCGCTACAGACGACGCTGTCGGCGGCAAAGCCTTGCTCGGCGGCCAGCCGCACGACTTCCGTCATGACGACGCGCGGGTAGCCCGACGTCGAGCCGATGCGCATGCCGCGGGCGCGCATCGCGCCGACCGCTTCGAGCGCGCCGGGGATCAGCGCCGCGTGCTCACCGACGCTGGCCACCTGCAGCGGCAGGAAGCGTTGGTACAACCGGTCGACGTCGGCGTCGGCCGGCGCCTTGCCATGCACCGCCGTCCACGCCTCGGCGACCCGCGGGACGTCGGCGATGGCGCGGATGTGGGCCCACTTCGCCTTGCCCATCGGCGCGCGCGCCTCGGCGACGCTGATCGGCACTCCCATCTCCTCGAACGCCCGCATGAAGGTTGCCACCGGTGCGAGGCAGCCGAAGTCGATGACGGTGCCGGCCCAATCGAGGATGGCGGCGCGCAACGGGCCGCGATAGCTGCGCCGGTAGTGCCAGATATTCATGCCAAGGCCACCGTGGCGCGCGCCGGCGCACCGGACCGCACCCCCATTTCACCCAAGGTCTCGCCGATCGCGGCGAGCGCGCCGCGCATCTCGGCCGCGCCGAGCCGTCCGATGCACCCGATCCGGAAACTCTCGGCGATCGTCAGCTTGCCGGGATAGATGATGTAGCCTTTCTCGCGCAGGCGGTCGTAAAAGCGATCGAAGACGAACGCGGGATCGGCCGGCATCTTGAAGGTGACGATGATCGGCGCCTGCACTTCCGCCGGCAACAGCGGCTCAAAGCCGAGTGCGGCCATGCCTTGCAGCAGGATCGCCAGGTTTCGGCGGTAGCGGCCGCCGCGCCCGGCGAGCCCACCTTCGTCGGCGTGCTCCTGCAGGGCTTGTTCGAAGGCTGCGATGACGTGGGTCGGCGGCGTGAAGCGCCACTGCGCATTCTGCTCGAAACCGCGCCACTGATCGTACAGATCGAGGCTGAGCGAGTGGGCGTTGCCCTTGGCGGCTTCCAGCGCGCTCTGCCTCACGATGGCAAAGCCCACCCCCGGAACCCCTTCCAGGCACTTGTTCGCGCTCGCCATCACCGCGTCGTAGCCAAGCGACGCGGCATCGAGCGGCAGGGCGCCGAAGGCGCTCATCGCATCGATCAGCAGCGGACGCCGGTGCCGCGCACAAACCTCGGCTACCGCCTCGATCGGGTTGAGCAACCCGGTGGTCGTCTCGCAGTGGACGACGGCGACATGGGTGACGCCGGGGTCGGCGGCGAGGGCCTCGTCGAGGGAGTGAGCGGAGACCGGCGCATCTTCCGCGGTCTCGATCGCCTGCACCGCCCGGCCGATCACGTTCGCGATCCGCACCATCCGCCGGCCGTAGGCGCCGTTGACCAGGACCAGTAGCCTGCCGTCGCGCGGCACCAGCGAGCCGATGGTCGCCTCGACGGCGAACGTTCCCGATCCCTGCACCGGCACGCAGACGTGGCTGCCGGCGCCGCCGGCCAGTTCGACCAGACGGTCGCGAATCCGCCGGTTCATCGCGATGAAGGCTTGATCGCGCGATCCCCAGTCGCGCAGCATCGCCTGTTTGACGCTGGCCGACGTGGTCAACGGACCCGGGGTGAGCAACAGCGCGTCGGACATATCCAGAAGGTTCCGTTTCGGCGGCGAGGAAGACATCGGCGGCCGGTTCAGCGGAGACGCCAGGCCTGGGTGCGGCGGTTCAAGGCACCGGCCAGGAGCGTGTGCAACAGCCGCACGATGGCCGAGGTGTAAACGATCAGCATCGCCATCGCCGCCGCCGCCGCCTCGCTGCCGGCATCATCCATGGCCAAGACCGCCACCGATGCCGGCCGGGTGTTGGCGGAAAACAAGAACACCACCGCCGAGACCGTGGTCATGGCGTTGACGAACAGGTAGAGCGCGATGTCGAGGATGGTGGGCAGACACACCGGCACCGTGACCCGCCCGAATGTCTGATAGAACGGCACCTTGAGCGAGGCCGAGACGCTTTCGAACTCGGGATCGATCTGTTTGAGCGCGGTCACCGCGGTCAAGTGACTAACGGTGTAGAAGTGTACGATCGTCGACAGCACCAGGATCCCCATGCTGCCGACCAGGAAATTGAGGGGATTCCAAGGCGCGTTGAAAAAGAAGATATAAGAAATGCCGAGCACCAGCCCGGGCACCGCCAGCGGTACCATGGCCAGAAGATGGACACTCGCACGCAGCCATGCGACGCCGCGGCCTTTCTCGACCAGGTACGCGCCCGTGAACACGACGACACTACCAATCAGCGCCGTCCACGCCGACATCTCAAGGGAGTTGAAGAACGACCTCCAGCCATCGGCGTCGACCACTGAAAAGTCGTAGTTGGCGAGGGTCAGGCTAAGATCGTATGGCCAGAACTTGACGAACGAGGCATACGCCGAGACGCCGAGAATGCCGATCAGGAACAGGCTGATCAAACTACAGGCAACGAAGTAGGCGCCGTCCGCAACGCGGTTGGGCTTGGGCACATAGGGCACCGCACGCGCCGAAAGGCTGGCCGACTGCTTACGCTGTGCCCAGCGGTCGGCAAAGAAGGCAAGCAGCGCCGGCGTCAGCAGAACCATGCCGACGACTGCGCCCATCTCGAAATTCTGCTGGCCGACCACCTGCTTGTAGACGTCGGTGGCAAGCACGTTGTAGCGGCCACCGACGACCTTCGGCACCCCGAAGTCGGTGATCACCAGCGTGAACACCACCAGCGTGGTGCTGACCAAGCCGTAACGGATCCCCGGAAGGGTGACGGTGAAGAACGTGCGCAGCCGGCTCGCACCAAGCACCTGCGCCGCCTCGTAGAGCCGGGCGTCGGCGAGGGACATCGCCGTGTACAGGATCATGATGGCGTGCGGCAGGGTGAAGAACACCATGCCGACCACGATGCCGATGGGGCCATAGATACTGGCGCCGAACAGCCAATCCTTGATCAGCCCCTGGTTGCCGAACAAGTAAACCAAGGAGATCGCCGGCAACAGGGATGGCGCCAGGATCGGGATCGAGGCGATCGCGCGGAACAAGCCCTTGGCCGGCATGCATGTGCGGCTTAGCCCGTAGGCGAACACAAAGGCCAGCGTGGTCGTGATCGCGGTCGAGACGATGGCGATGAACAGGCTGTTGCCGATGGACTGGAACAACGCCGGGTTGGCGAAGTAGGCGACGTAATTGGCGAGGCCAATGAACGCACCGCTTCGGTCCTCGAAGCTCTTGGAGAGCAGGGCGTACAGCGCAAGCGCGACAAAGATCAGGAGGAAGAGCGCGAGCGCGGCGAGCCCGCCTCCCATCGCCAGCCGCTCGCTGCTCAGTCGCTTACCGCCAGTGCGCGACGTGGTTGGCGCGCGCATCGATGCCGCGCCGATGGCGTTCCCGGCCGGCGGTGTCATGACGCTGACGGATAGACGCGCAGCCGGTTGCTCGGCAGCGCGATACGCAGCGAATGGCCGCGGCTGACCCGGCGGCCGCGGACCAGGGGCGTCGGCAGATCGGCGGCGAGGATCATCCCCTCCAGACAATCGGGGGCAAGGCGGGCGCGGAAGAAGTTGCCGATGAAGTCGAGTTCGGCGACGCGTGCCTCCATCCCGTTGATCTGGCCGCTGCCGGCCGCGTCCTCGACTTCGACGTCTTCGGGCCGGACACAGACGGTGACCGGCGAGCCGGGCTGCACGTCCGTCAGTCGGGACGCGTGTTCGACGTCGAGGCGACCGAGGCGCACGTGTCGCTGATCGATCATAGTGCCGGGCAGGAAGTTCATCGTGCCGATGAAGTCGGCGACAAAGGGATTGACCGGATCGCCGTAGATCTCGTCCGGCGTGCCGATCTGTTCGATCACCCCCGCTCGCATCACCACGATCCGATCGGCCATGGTCAGCGCTTCTTCCTGATCGTGGGTGACCATGATGGTCGTGATGTTCAGCTTGTTCTGGAGGTCCTTGATTTCCTTGCGCAGATGTAGCCGAACCTTGGCGTCGAGTGCGCTCAGCGGCTCGTCGAGCAGCAGGAGCCCCGGCGACGTGGCAAGCGCACGGGCCACCGCGACACGCTGTTGTTGCCCTCCCGAAAGCTTGGCGGGGTACTTGTCGGCCTGGTCGGCGAGTCCCACCATCTCAAGGAGTTCCAGAGCCCGCTTCCGTACGACTGCTCGCCCCATCCTTCGGTTTTCAAGACCGTAGGCGACGTTCTTGAGGACCGTCAGGTTGGGGAACAGCGCGTAGGACTGGAAGACGATGCCGAAGTCCCGCTGCGACGGCGGCAAGAGAGAGATATCGCGGCCGGCCTGTTCGATCGTCCCCGACGTCTGCGGGTCGAGCCCCGCAATCGCCCGCAACAGCGTCGTCTTGCCGCATCCAGATGGCCCGAGGAAGCAGACGAATTCACCTTCCTCGATGCTGAGGGAGATGTTCTTGAGCGCTTCGAACGCGCCGAACGTCTTGCCGACCTGCGAAATTTTCAGGTACGGCTGGCCACTATTCTGTGCGTGTCCCGTATCCACGACCTGCTCCACCCTTGGCCGGACGGCGCAGTAACGACGACGCCCAGCCGCGACGCGCCCGGACTATTGCTTCGGCTCCGACTTGGTGTCGTAGCGCTTGGTCCACTCGGCAAGAATGCGCTCGCGATTGGCGGCTGCCCAAGAGAAGTCATTGTTGGGTATCATCATCGCCTCGGCATTGGCCGGGTAATTGGGCACCTCCTTGGCCATGCCCTTGAACGCGACGACGGCGTAATAGTTGCTATAGAGTTCGTTGGCAGCCTTGCTGGCCGCAAAATCTGCGAGTTTCTTTGCCGCATCGAGGTGGCTGGTGCCCTTGATAATGGCGGTTGCCTCCAGATCCCAGCCGGAACCGGGCTTGGGCAGGATGGTCTCGATCGGGGCACCCTTGGTCTTGAGCGATGCGCCGGTGTACGCGAAAGAGATGCCGAGCGGGTACTCACCGGCCGCTGCCTGCTTGCATGGTTTGGAACCGGAATGCGTATAGGCGGCGATGTTGTCGTTGAGCTTGTCCATGTACGCCCAGGCCTTGGCCTCGCCCATCTGCTGGATCCAGCCGGACACCGCGAGGAAGCCGGTCCCCGAGGAGGCAGGGTTCGGCATCACCAGCATGCCCTTGTACTTGGGGTCGAGCAGGTCGTCCCAGCTCGCCGGCTTGGGCAGGCCCTTCTTCCCGCCCTCGATGGTATTGAAGCAGACCGCCGCCATCCAGGCGTCGACGCCAACCCAGGTTGGCGGGTTCTTCGCGCTCCGGAAGTTCGGCTTGAGATCTTCAATCCCCTTGGGCGCATAGGGCTCCAGGAGACCGTCGCGTTCGAGAACCAAGAGACTGGAGGCGGCGAGGCCCCAGACCACATCGGCTTGCGGCTTGGCCTTCTCGGCAAGCAGGCGCGCGGTGATGATGCCGGTGGAATCGCGCACCCACTGGATCTGAATGTCCGGATACGCCGTCTCAAACGCCTTCTTGTACGGTGCCAGCTGCTCGTTCTCGTACGCGGTGTAAACGCTCAGCGTCTCCGCGGCATCGACCGGCGCGGACGCGACCAACGCCGTCACGACGCCCAGGAGTGCGGCAGACAAACGAAGAACGGCTTGGCGCGAACATCCCCACATCATCAGGCTCCCCTTGCTTCGCTATCGGGCAGCAGGAATGCCGCTGCGCGACGATCTCCCTTTTGGATGGGAGTTCATGTCTAGAGAAGGACGGCTGCGGGTCGGGATTAAGTTTTTGTGAAGGACGGTCGGCATGGCGCGCTGCCGCCGACGAACGCCGCAGCGCATGCAGCGCTCATTGCCGAGCCGTCATACGGCGACGCAACTGCCGCAAGACCATCGCTCTGTTCCCCGCGAAGCGAGCGCCGGGCAGTGTCGCAACCAAAGCCTGCTACAGCATCCGCCGCCATGCCATCAAAGCGAAGGTGATGGCGACGCTGCCTGCCATACATCCCAGCGCCCAAAGGAAACCGGACGCGTCCTCAAGCCACGGCAAGCCGCCGACGTTCATGCCGAAAATGCCGGATATGATTGTAATCGGCAGGAAAATCGCCGCCGCCACAGTGACGAAGTAGAGATTGCGGTTGGTCCGCTCGACCAGACGGCTATCGATTTCCTCGCTGAGCAAGCGGGCTCGATCCTCGGTGAGTTCAAGATCCTGGCCCACCGATACGAGCGATGCGGCGATGCGCCGCAAGTCCTTGGTTGCTGCCTTCCCCCACCAATTCGGCGGATGGGAAACGAAGTCGACAAAGGCATGACGATCGGCGACGAGTTGACGTCGCAGCCGCGCCATGCTTCGGCGTGACTGTCCGAGCCTAATCTCCCCAAAATCCCCAGCAAGAACACGGTCCTCGGCATTGTCGAGCAACTCGGCGTAGCCGGCGACGGCCTTGGCGCGGATGCCCACCAGATGCGCGAGAAGGCGGTTGAACAAGACCGTGGTGCCATCGATGGCAAGCCCGCCCACAAGCTCCGCGCGCAGCATCCCGGCTACGGTAAGCTGGTGGCGTCTGCCGCTGATCAAGCAATTCTGATCCAGGTAGACATGCAGAAAACCGAAGCGCTCGGGATCGTCCGCGAAGACGTCGGCGAGGGCGCCGGCGAGAGCGTTTCCCCACGTTTCAACGTGAACGCCGCGGTCGTTCGACAGCAGCCACTCGCGTCCCTCGACCGGCAGCCAGTCACAGCCGCCAACCCAGTTCCGGGCCCGTGCATCGTTGAAATTGAAATGCAGCCATGTCGGGCCGTCGGGTGGCTCGCGCGCGGCAAGGGCGCCGACGTCAACGGCGACCGCCGCCCCTTGCGCCTGCAGGCGGAAGCCGCAGATCAGTCCCCTGTTGTCGTGCAGTTCAATGCCCATTGGATCCGTTTGGTCGTGCCGTCGGTGCCTTATACATAATGCCGTCAACGCGACCGAACCCACCACCTTGCGGGGGCAGATGCTTGTCGTTCGCCCTGGCGCTGGGATTCTCGTCCGGCACGAGACGGCGCGATCGATGCTTGGCGGGGTGGCGGGCAGGCCTCGAACGAGCGCCCGGCGGCGTTGGCCGCAGATCCCGGCGCCGCGGCTACACCTAATCACTGGCCGGGGATTCCTGCGCCCCATTGCCGTGCGTCCGGTGGCACGTGGCCTGTCCTCGGCGCAGCGGTCGCGATGATCCCGCAGACGACGGCGACCACCGCCGCGCTCTCAAGGACGGGCTTGCGACATTCGGCGACGCCGGCAGGCAGAGGCGCACATCCAGCCGAGCGACGCCGGCGAACGAAAGGAGCTAATCGTCTCCTTTCTTGCCCTTCCTGCCTTTCTTTTTCTTTTTGTCGTGTTCGCGTTCGTCCTCGTCGTCGTCTACGTCTTCTTCGTCCTTGTCTTCTTCTTCCTCGTCTTCGTCGTCGTCCTCCGGCATCTCCTCGATCCGCGTCAGCGGCAGGAGGCGAGTGATGGTGTTCGGTTCGCCGCCAGCACCGACAATCACCATCGTGGCCGGGAACTCGTCGTCCTCGTCTTCGATCGGCTGGATGAGCACATGCCCCTGTCGGTCGGCTGCCAAATCGTTGAGTTTGAGCCGTTCGCTCGCATGTGCGGACAGGACGCGCTCTTCGTCGACGATGGGAGTGCCGGTCAAGTCGAAGACACGCAGGCGATAGCTCGACGCCCGGCCCATGATGTTCGTCACGACGATCGTCCATTGCGCGGCCGCGCAGTCGAAGTAGCCGACGTAGGCAGACATTTCCGTTGCTCCCTGCGGACGGTGAGGTTCGCCCCGACGAAGCGGTTGCTAGCCGACGATGTGGTAGCCGCCGTCGATGTACATCGTGTCGCCGGTGATCAGCTTTGCGTAGTCGCTGGCGAGAAAGGCCGTGGCAAGGCCAACGTCCTCGATCGTCACCAATGCCCGTTGCGGCGCCCGCTCGGCCGCCTTCTCCATCAGCTCGTCGAAGCCGCCGATGCCCGAGGCCGCGCGCGTCTTGATCGGCCCGGGCGAGACCGGGTGGACGCGGATGCCCTTGGGGCCCAGCTCTGCCGCCAGATAGCGGGCCGAAGCCTCCAGGGCGGCCTTCACCGGCCCCATCACGTTATAGTGTTCGACCACCCGCTCGGCGCCGTAATAGGTCATGGTGATCAGCACGCCGCCATCGCTCATCAAGGGTTCGGCGAGTCGCGCCATCCGGATGAACGAATGGCACGAGACATCCATCGCGGTGAGGAATCCTTCACGCGAGCAATCGACAACACGACCATGCAGATCGTCGCGCGGAGCGAAGGCGATGGAATGCAAGGCGATGTCAAGCTTGCCCCAGTGCTGCTCGATGACGGCGAAGGCGGCTTCCAGTTGGCCGTCGATGGTCACGTCGCAGGGCAGGTACAACTCCGGGCGGACACCGAGGGCGTCTGCCAATGGCTCCGTGTATTTCTTGGTTTTCTCATTGAGATAGGTCATGGCGATATCGGCGCCGAACGCTTTGAAGGCGAGCGCGCAGCCGTAGGCAATCGATTGATTGTTGGCGATGCCCAGCACGAACGCCTTCTCGCCCTCAAGCGCCCCGTACGGCCCTTCAATCTCCTCACGGATCTTCGAGAAGTACGCCTCTGGTGACAGTTCGTCCCGCATTATTCTTGCTCCTTTGTTGGTCCCACGCGGTCCTGCGCAGCTCCGTACTCAGGCTAATGCGCCGAGCACCGCGCCGGTATGGATCGCGATCATGCGTTCTTCGTCCGTGGGGATAACCCAGGCCGAGACCGCGCTGCCGGCGGTCGAGATCCGCGGCCCGCCGGCGGCATTGGCGTCCCGGTCCAGCGTCAGGCCGAGCCAATGGGACAGCTCGCAGACACGCTCGCGGACCGCGGGCGCATGTTCACCGATGCCGCCGGTGAACACGAGGGCGTCGATACCGCCGAGCGCCGCCGCCAGCGACCCGACGAAGCGTGTGATGTGATAGACGAACAGATCGATCGCCTCGGCGGCGCGCCGCTCGCGGCTTGCCATCAAATCGCGCATATCGTTGGAGACGCCGGAAACGCCGAGCAGACCCGATTGCTTGTACAGGAGGGTCTCGATGGCCTTGGCGTCGTAGCCGCGGTCCTGGATCAGGAACAGGACCACGCCAGGATCAAGGGCGCCGCAGCGCGTGCCCATCGGCAGCCCGTCGACGGCGGTGAAACCCATGGTGCTTTCGACGCTGCGCCCATCTTGGATCGCGCACATGCTTGCTCCCGATCCGAGGTGCGCCGCGACCACGCGCCGGGCGTCGGGAGCCTGCACCGCCATCCGTCGGGCGATATACTCGTAGGAAAGGCCGTGAAAGCCGTACCGGCGGATACCGGAGTCAGCGAGTTCGCGCGGGATGGCAAACAACCTCGCGACTTTTGGCTGGGTGCTGTGAAACGCGGTATCGAAGCACGCGACCTGAGGCAGGCCGCGGTCGACCTCGACCAAGGCTTCGATTGCGGCGATGTTATGTGGTTGGTGCAGAGGCGCCAGCGGCGCCAGCGTGCGCAATTGCGCGATGACGTCACCGTCGATGCGGACGGGCGCCACGTAGGCAATGCCGCCGTGGACAACCCGGTGACCGGCGGCGACGATGTCAAGGCGCGACGCACATTCCTTCAACCAGCCCAGGATATAGCGGATGGCGCCGACGTGATTGAGCGGCGAGCCGCGCGGCCATTCGTCCCGCTCGTCGACCGGGTTGCCGGCACCGTCCTTGACGGCGAAGGCGGGATCACTGCCGATCCCCTCCATCTGGCCCTTGAAGACCGCCTGGGGCTCGGAGGTTTCTCCGTCGTCGACGAACACCGCGAACTTGATGCTGGATGAACCGGCGTTGATGACCAGCGTGGCGTCGGACATGACCGGTCACCCCGCCACCGCTTTGACCGCTGTGCCGGCGCGATGCTGCGCGTCCGCGTACAGCACCGCGACGGCGCAGGAGGCGAGGCGCGCACGCGCGCTGTCGGCGCGGCTGGTCAGCACGATCGGCACCCGGGCCCCCAGCACGATCCCGGCGGCCTCGGCGTTGGCCATGAAGGTCAATTGCTTGGCCAGCATGTTGCCGGCCTCCAGATCGGGCACGATCAGAATGTCGGCACTGCCGGCGACCGGCGAGTCGATCCCCTTGGTCTTGGCGGCCTGGACATCGATGGCGTTATCGAATGCCAGCGGCCCATCGAGGATGCCGCCGGTGATCTGGCCACGGTCGGCCATCTTGCACAAGGCACCGGCCTCGATGGTCGAGGGGATCTTGAGCGTCACCGTCTCGACTGCCGAGAGGATCGCCACCTTCGGCTGGGCGGTGCCGAGCGCGTGCGCAAGCTCGATGGCGTTCTGGATGATGTCGACCTTCTCCTCCAGCGTCGGTGCGATGTTGATTGCCGCATCGCTGACCATGATCGCGCGTGGATAGGTCGGCACCGCGATGACAAAGACATGGCTGAGGCGCCGCGCGGTGCGTAACCCCGTGGCGCGATGGACGACGGCCGAAAGCAGCTCGTCGGTGTGCAGGCTGCCTTTCATCAACATCTTCGCCTCGCCGCTGCGCACCAGCGCGACGGCAACCTCGGCGGACTCGTGGCTATGCTCGGTCGGCACCAGCCGGTACGGGGAAATGTCGATGTGCGCTTCCTCGGCGACGGCGCGAATGCGCGCCTCGGGGCCGACGAGCAGCGGCGTGATCAGCTCGTTGCGGGCGGCGTCCACCGCGCCCTGCAGGGCGTCAGGGCTGCACGGATGCGCGACCGCGCACGGCATCGGCGGCAGTCCCGCACATTTGTTCAAGAGCACCAGGAAACGGTCTTCGCGGCGAAGCTGAACCTTCGGCAGCTCCTCAAGCGTAAAGCGCATTTTCTCGACCGGGGCGCTCGTTTCCACCGTGCCCTCGGCGATCACTTCGCCCGCGGGGTTGGTGGCGACGCAGTCGAGGGTAATGATCTTGCTTTCCGCGCGCTTGTCCTTCACGGTTGCCCGCACGGTCAGTGGCATGCCCATCGCGACCGGGCGGACGAATTTCACCCTGACACTTTCGGCGATCGAACCGATCCCCGGCAACTGGGTGCCGGTGAGCGTCGTGAACAGCACCGCCGCCCAGCCGGCCTGACCACCGCCACGCGCGAACATCGAGGTGTCCGCCGGGCCGGGGTCGAGGTCGATCAGGTCGATGTTGCCGGTCATCACCGCCCAGGTTTCGACATCGGTCTTGTCCAGCGCCCGGACCAAGCTCGCGCTTTCACCGAGAGCGATTTCGTCGAAGGTCTTGTTCTCGATGGTATTGGAGGTCGTCTCAGCGACGGTCAGCATCTCACCTGCACCTGAATTCTTGTTTGTCCCGCGACGGCTCGACGGATCGCGCGGCCGCATCCGGCGCCGGGCAAGGACCATGCCTCACTCCCCTGGAGGCTTCGATCGCAAGAGTTTGATGATTGTGTGACACTTTTCTGTAGATGCGCGATCCACGCACCAGCAACTGTTTGGCATAAAACGAGAATTGCACCCATAACTCCTGATGGTTGCGTGCGTAGCCGGGCGCCTTCTACCAACGGTCACTATATCAATTTCTCTATGCCTGCTAAGGTCATGCGAGAATTATTGAAACGTTGTGGCCGCTTTGCGACTTTTTTTTGTTGTCGCGACGAGAATTGATTGTTCCGCGGATGACACCCGCGTCTGACCACCGCGACGTCGGCAACGGGACCGGGCGCATGCGACACCGGTTTGCCACGGGTCTGATTGCGGCCAGTTTCCTGATCGCTGGGGGGTGCGCCTGGGTGTGGCATCAGGAGCACCGCTCGGAGCGCGTGCTCGTGTTGGCCTCGGGGCCACGCCTGAGCGAATACTACGATTTCGCCGAGGCACTCTCTCGCGTCGTCGCCTCGTTCGAGCCGCGCTTGAACATTCGCGTCATCGAAACCTACGGCTCCGAGGAGAACATGGCGCTGCTGGCCGACGGCACCGCCCAGCTCGCCCTGATTGCCGGTACGACCAAGCTCGACGCGCGAACTTCGGTGGTCGATTTCCTGTTCCCCGAGGTCGTGCACCTGATTGCCCGCGAGGCCAGCGGCATCGCTCGGGTCCCCGACCTTCGCGACCGTGTTGTCGGACTGCCGCCATTGGGAAGCGCGTCGCGCACCCTGTTTCCGTTGCTTATTCAGCACTATGGTCTTGGTCAATGGGACGTCAAGACGATGACCATCGAGCCGCGCGAGGCGAAAGACGCCCTCCGCAGCGGCCAGATCGATGCCTACTTCATCGTCATCGCGTTGGGCAGCCCGCTGATTACCGACATTTTGGCGAACAGTGAAGCGCGCTTGCTGCCAATCGATCAGGCAGCGGCGTTGCGACTGTCGCTGCCCGCACTGCGGTCCGGCGAGATCCCCACGGGCACCTACGGCGGCGCACGGCCGGTGCCGGCGACCGACCTGCCGACCGTCGCCGAGCGCACGCTCCTTGTGACCTCGCCCGACGTCGATAGCGACGACATCTACAACCTGACGCGGATCCTGCACGAGGGCCGCCAGAAGCTGATCGCGACGGAGCTGCGCGCCGCACTGATCGAACCGATCGACGATCCATTCGAGGAGGGCGTGCCGATCAGCGCCGGCGCCGCCGAATACTTCAGCCGCGACAAGCCGCTGTTTGTCGTCCGTTATGCCGAGACGATGGGGTTTCTCCTGTCTGTCGGCATGCTGATCGGCTCGACGGTATGGCAATTCAAGCTGCGCAGCGACCGGCGGGCCAAGAACAGGGCCGACAACCACAATGCGCGGATCATCGAGCTGACCGAGCGGGCGCAGCGAGCGAACAGCCGCAGCGAACTCGAAGCGGTACGCCAGGAACTGATCGCCACCTTCAAGCGCGTTTTCATCGACCTCGACGAGGACCGCATTACGCCGACGGCGATCCAGGCGTTCACGCTGGCGTGGCACACCGCGGTGCAGGTCATCGATCACCGTCAGTCGGCACTGCCCGACGACCCTGGTGCAGCGCCCCCGGCGCCGCGGATCGCGCGTTCGATCGCGAGCGGCGAAGGCCGGGGTGAGGGCCGCCCGGCGCTGCCGCATAGCGAGGCGAAGCCGGCGGCGTAAGACAGCCGGACAACGGGTCGATACCGCAGGCAATCATCGCGGACCATTCACAGCGCTTGAACCAAAGTGTCATAAACAAACAGCTTGAAACACCCGCTGGATCGCAGATATCGACGGCTGACGAAGAAGATAAAAAGCGGCTTGCGGCTAGTATAGTACCGCCAGGTGGGTTTCTAGTGCGTTATCAATTATCGCGCGTTGCTGATTGGTGTCTTCCAGACGACAATCCATGTAACGGCACGATCGGCATGGAGCGAACAATGGACATTCGCAATACCACGGGAACACGTGCAACAGGCGCGGGGAATCCCCTACAGGAGATGGTGCCGTTTCCCTTCGCCGCGCCTTGGGCCGAATTCATGGCCAAGGCATTCCAGCCGCTTGCCATGCCTTTCTCTCCACCACCGGGCGGCGGAACGGGCGCGCCGATGCCGGCGGCGACGGCGATGGCCGTCGGCGGGCCACTGGGCGAATACCTGACCGACTGCGCCCAGCGTACCATCCTGTTTTGGGATGTGCTGCGCCGGCGCAGCCAGGATTACTACCAGCACAAGGAGAAGAGCCTCCCCAGCGTCTTGATGTTTGACGCCGACGTGGTTCTCGATGGGCGGACCTTCGCCCGCCCGGTCAACTACATCCTCGTCAAGATCCGCCCGCCGGAAGGCGTGGTCCTCGATGCCAGGAAGCGGCCCTTCGTCGTCGTCGATCCGCGGGCGGGACATGGCCCCGGGATCGGTGGCTTCAAGTCCGACAGTGAGCTCGGCGTCGCCATGCGCTCCGGCCACACCTGCTACTTCGTGGGCTTTTATCCGGAGCCGGTGCCCGGCCAGACCATCGAAGACATCATGCACGCGGAGGCCCTCTTCCTCGAAAAGGTCAACGCGCTTCACCCCAACGCCGAGGGCAAGCCCTGCGTCATCGGCAACTGCCAAGCCGGCTGGGCGGTGATGATGCTGGCAGCGGTGCGTCCGGAACTGTTCGGGCCGATCATCATTCCCGGCTCGCCGTTGTCCTACTGGGCGGGCGTCAAGGGCAAGAACCCGATGCGCTATACCGGGGGGCTGATGGGCGGAAGCTGGCTCACCGCGATGACGAGCGACCTCGCCGGCGGCAAGTTCCACGGCGGCAACCTGGTCAACAACTTCGAAAACCTTAATCCGTCCAACACGCTGTGGAGCAAGCATTACAACGTGTGGTCGAAGATCGACACCGAGGACGAGCGGTTCTTGGAATTCGAGCGCTGGTGGGGGGCGCACGTCAATCTCAATGCCGATGAGATCCAGTGGATCGTCGATCAGCTCTTCATCGGCAACCGCCTCGCCACCGGCGAATTGACGACCAGCGATGGCGTGCGCGTCGACCTCAGCAACATTCGCTCGCCGATCGTGTGCTTTTGCTCGGAAGGTGACAACATCACGCCGCCACAGGAGGCGCTCGGCTGGATCGTCGATCTTTACGAGCGCGACGACGACCTCAAGGCACACAACCAGACCATCGTCTACTGCATCCACAAGAGCACCGGGCATCTCGGCATCTTCGTTTCCGGCGGTGTTGCCAAGAAAGAGCACCTGGAATTTGCCTCCAATATCGACCTGATCGACGTTCTCCCTCCCGGCCTCTACGAGATGGTGCTGACGCCGAAGTCGGAAGCGGAGGCGGGCGGCGATTTTGTTTACGGTGACTGGATTTCCCGCTTCGAGCGCCGGACGCTCGCCGACGTGCGCGCCATCGTCCAGCCCAACCTCGACGACGAGCGTCGCTTCGCCACCGTCCGCCGGGTTTCCGAATCCAACCTTGGGCTGTACCGGACCCTGCTGCAGCCATTCGTCCGGGCTTGGGCGAATGATCAGACGGTCGACTGGCTCAACAAGATGCAGGCGACCGAGTTTCCCTACCTGATGTTCTCGGAGCAGAACCCGCTGATGCGGGACGTGGCGCGTCTCGCCGAGCAGGTGCGCACCGATCGCCTGCAGACGACGCCCGACAATCCCTTCGTGCAGATCCAGGAGGCCTTTTCGCGGCAGATGGTCGCTGCGCTGGATGCCTGGCGAGACTTCCGTGATCAGTCCCTCGAACAGTTGTTCCTGACCGTCTACGGCAATCCTCTGTTGCAGGCGATGGTCGGACTGCGGGCCACCGACGATGGACCGCGGCGGCGACCGGGGCTGGAGCCGGAGGAGATCAACTTCATCAACGAACGGCTCGCCGATTTGCGCGCGAGGATCGGCGTCGGCGGCGTGCGCGAGGCGGTCATGCGCAGCCTCGTCTACATCGGCCTTGCCGGGCCCGGAATGGACGAGCGGGTGTTTAACGTGCTCAACGACATCCGCGGCGCCTACGGCGAAGTTACGCTGGCTGAATTCAAGACGCTCCTGCGCGAGCAGTTCTTTGCCTTGATCCTCGACCAGCACGCCGCGATCGCCGCCATTCCCGCCATGCTGCCGAAGGATACGGAAGCCCGGAAAATCGCCGTCGAGCAGATCCGGGCGGTGGTGACGGCAAGCGGGACCCCTGAGGGAACGCGCGCCGAGCGTCTTGCCCAGGTCGAAGCGATGTTCGCCGCGGCCGCCTGAGCCGGGTCGTCACGCACGCTTCGTCGAGCCAGGCTCATCACCTCGGACGCAACCGCAGGCGCCCCCGCGTCTGCGGTCACTCCGGATGAAAGAAACAGGCCGGATGAAAGAAACAGGAAAGGAAGGCACCATGGCCGAAGCAACAGGCGCGGCAGGTAACTGGGAAGACTGGGGAAACTGGGTCACGACCTGGGCGCAGGCGCAGCAACGGCTGTGGCAGAGCTGGGCCGCCCTGGCGCAACCCGCAGCGGCGACGCACGCTGCAGCCGGCGGCGATGCGATCACGCCCTGGCAAGTCGGCCCGGCCCAGTGGCTGCAATGGATGCAGTCCGCCTTCCCGTCGGCCGCTCCCGGCTTGTCCGCCGTGCCCGGAATGGGCGGGTGGTTCCTGGAGCAATGGTCCGCACCAATGCGCCTGATGAGCGCTCTCACCCCCCCGCGACACCAAACGACGGAAACGACGGGGGCCACGCCGCAGCCGGCCGACTGGATCGCGGCGCTCACCACTGCGTTCGCCCCCCTCGCCGCCGGCCTGGGCACGGCGGGTGCGCCCCAGGACCAGCTCGTGCGTGGGCTGACCGCTTTTTGGGGGCTGCCGATGGACATGTGGCGGCGGTTGACGGCGTCGCTGTCGGCGCTGCCGGGCGATGCGACATTCGGGGGCAAGGCCGTCTGGGGCGGGAGCCAGCCGGCCGCCGCCGGTGAAGCTGCCATCGAGCGGTTTCTCGCGGCCCCGCCGCTAGGGTACGGCCGCGAGTGGCAGGAGCAGGGCCAGCAAGTCGCGCGCGATTGGCTGGCCTACCAACGCGCCCAGGGTGCCTATTTCGGGATTCTGACCCGCATCGCCATCCGCACGGCGGAGGTCGTCACCGAGCGCTTCGCGGGGCGTGCCGCAGACGGCAAGCCGCTTCAGAGCATGCGCGAGGCCTACGATCTGTTCGTCGATTGCGCCGAGGATGCGTACGCCGAAGTGGTCACGGCGGCCGATTTCGGCAAGCTCAGCGCCGAGTTGATGAACGCGGCGGTCGCCGTCAAGCGTCATGCCCAGGCGATGATCGAAGAAGCCGCCGCCGCCAATCTGCCGACCCGGCGGGAACTCGATACCGCCCACCGGCGAGCGCAAACTCTGCGCCGGCAGTTGACCGCGGTTCAAGACGAGTTGCAGGACTTGCGCGCGGCGCCACCCGCGGTCGGGAGCGCCGACCTCGCAGCGCTGCGCGGCGAACTTGCGGTTCTGCGCGCCGAGGTGGCGGAACTGCGCGACGAAGGACGTCGCGACGCCGATAAGTCAGGCAAGGTCGCGCGGGCCGCATCGCCGCGCAAAACCGCCACCCTTGAGAGCACGGAGGGCTGAGCCATGTTCCCGTTCATGCTGCGACCCGACTTGGCGATGCAAGAGATCGCGACCTTCAACAACAAGATGATCCGCGGCCTGTCGACGCTGGGCACCCTCGGCCCGATCGAGGTCGGTGCGAGTGCCAAGACCGCCGTCTACCGCGAAGACAAGCTCGTGCTGTACCGGTTTGAGCCGCTGGTGGAGCGGCCATTCGCGGTGCCGGTATTGGTGGTCTACGCGCTCGTCAACCGGCCGTACATGGCGGATCTGCAGCAGGACCGCTCGATGATCCGCAGGTTCCTCGAAGCCGGGCTCGACGTCTACCTGATCGACTGGGGCTATCCGGATGGCGCCGATCGCTACCTGGGCCTCGACGACTACATCAACGGCTATATCGCCCGCTGTGTCGACGAGGTCTGCCGCCGTCACGGCGTGCAGGCCCTCAATCTCCTCGGCATCTGCCAGGGCGGCACCTTCAGCTTGTGCTTCAGCGCCCTGCACCCGCAGCGGGTCAAGAACCTGATCGTGATGGTTACGCCGGTCGACTTCCACGCCGGCAACAACATCCTGAGCCATTGGGGTCGCAACATCGACGTCGATCTCCTGGTCGACACCTTTGGCAACGTCCCGGGCGAGCTGTTGAACTTCGTGTTCCTGTCACTGCGGCCCTATCGCCTGACCGGCCAGAAGTACGTCGACGTCGTCAACATTCTCGACGACGTCGAGCAGATGAAGAACTTCGTGCGCATGGAGAAGTGGATCTTCGACAGCCCCGACCAGGCCGGGGAAGCATTCCGGGAGTTCGTGAAGGATTTCTTCCAGAACAACGGGCTGATCAAGGGCGACGTGACGATCGGCGGCCGCCCGGTGAACCTCGGCAACGTCACCATGCCGGTGATGAACATCTACGCCACCGAGGACCACCTGGTGCCGCCGGATGCCTCGAAGGCGCTCCGCGGTTGTGTCGGCACGCAAGATTATTCGGAGGTATCGTTCAAGGGCGGCCATATCGGCATCTATGTGAGCGGCCGCGCACAACGCGACATCCCGGCTGCCATCGACACCTGGCTGCGCGCCCGCGCCTGATCCATCGCGTGCACGACGGGTCGCGGCGGTCATTCTTCCCCCGGGGGAGTCCCCTGGGGGAAGCGATCCCCCGGTTATGCGGCCCTGGAACTCTGCCTGTCCGGGGGGTGAAGGTTACGGCACGGTTTGTCAGGTTGTCTCACGGTCGTAGTAGTCGACCGTGTTCTCGGCGCGGAACATCTTCCGAAGGCCGCGCGCGCCGCGCGGTCCTGTCACCACGATGATCTTCCGTGAGTCCGGGTACTCACACGCTTCCACATCGACGAGAGTTGAGAGCGCCAGGTAGCGCAGTGTGTTCGCACCCGTATTGATGATCTGGTGCGCCACTTCAGGGCCGCCCGGCGGGCACGCGATGACGTCATGTTTGCGGATCGGATAGCGCTTATCACCGAACCGCAGCTCGCCTTCCCCCTCCAGGATCAGGAACATTTCTTCTTCGCCATGGTGGCAGTGGAAAGGACACTGAACCTTCCCGGGCGGCAGAACGGTCAAATTGTAGCCGAGCTTCCTGGCGCCGAGGTGATCGCTGATCTGGCCACGGCTCGATGTGAAGACGCCGTTCTCTTCCACGTCATCGAACTCGACCTCATCGAGGTTGATGATGGGCTTCATGCATGGTCCTCCCGTGATGTGATTCTTTCAAGAACGTCGGCGCGGACATCCCGGACCGGACATCTCGGACCGGACATCTCGGACCGGACATCTCGGACCGGGCACCTCGGAATGGCCGCAAGCGTGTTCCGCGGCATGCGCCCAGCCGCCCCGGCTCACCCGCCCGCACAGCGGTGCTGCCGGCAGCGATCCGCGTTCGCCACGCACGAAGGGCTCGGCCGCTGCACCGAGCGAGCCGGCGCGCGATCATCGCCACCTTGCCGCCGGCCGAAGCCGGAGCGGGTTTCTCCGCCCGGATCGACGCCTTCGCCATGGTGGCGTCACGCACGCACAAATGGCCTCCGGCACACCCCGGAGCGGCTGATTGTTACCAGCCCATGGCCTTCATGTAGGTGCCGTAAGCCTGGTCCATGCAGAAGCTGCGCTGACCCCGCGCCGAATCAGCGCACTGGGCGGCGGCGGCCTGATAGGTCTGCTTCGCCTGGGCCTGCGCGGGGGTGTCGTTCGACGGATCGTTATCGGAACGGATGGTGACGTCCTTGTTCTGCGCCCTTGCCGTTTGCAACGTCTGGGCGTCGTGCGGATCACGTCCGTCAAGGTGGTGGAAATTCGGGTGTGGTTTGAGGTGGCCATG
>CAYNYW010000043.1:0-22124 GCA_964401555.1 uncultured Defluviicoccus sp. | reverse complement strand
GCCGCTGCACGGCGTGCGCCCGGGCGACGTGCTGCTGTTCGCCGATGCGGCCTATCCCTGCCACTGCGGCATCGTCAGCGACAGGCACGATACCCCACACCTGATCCACGCCTACGCGCTGCGCCGCCAGGTGGTCGAGGAACCCTACGCCGGCGAGTGGCCGGCGAAGGTCAAGTTCTGCTTCCGCTTCCGCGGCATCGAGGAGTGAGCCATGGCCCAGCTCGCCTTTGCCGTCGCCGGCACCGCCATCGGCGCGATGTTCGGAGCACCACAGCTCGGCTTCCTTGCCGGCTCGCTCGTCGGCACGCTCTTGTTCCCGCAGAAGGGGCCGGACGTCACCAGCGAGGGCCCCCGCCTCGGTGATCTCAGCGTGTCCTCGTCCGCCTACGGGGCGCCGATCGCCATCGGCTACGGCACGCTTCGCATGGGCGGCAACATCATCTGGTCCTCGGGGATCCGCGAACAGAAGACCGTCAAGAAGGTCTCCGGCGGCAAGGGGATGGGCGGCGGCGGCAGCCAGAAGTCGGTGACCTATGCCTACTTCGCCTCGTTCGCCATTGCGTTTGGCGAAGGCCCGGCCGAGGACGTGCTGCGCATCTGGGCCGACGGCAAGCTGATCTTTGATAAGACGGGATCCTCGCCGCAGACGGCGAAGAGGAATTTAAGGTTCCGGCTGCACCAGGGCGACGAGAGCCAACTGCCGGATCCGCTGATCGAAAGCTAGGTGGGGGCGGGCCGGGCACCGGCCCATCGGGGCCTCTGTTACATCGTGTTCGAGGATCTGGCGCTCGCCGACTTCGGCAACCGCATCCCCAACATCACCGCCGAGATCACCTACCGGCGCACCGATCAGAAGCCCTACCAGGGCATCGATTTCCTCACCACCGGCGAAGGCGGGTACTTTTCCGGCTACCAGCGCACCGAGCTCGCCGTCGACTGGACGCGCGGCTACGGCTACTTCCTCACCAGCGACGTCAACCCCGATGAGGCCGGCATCCATCGCTTCAATCTCGCCACCATGCGCGAGGACCGGCAGGTGCGGATGCGCGACGTCTGCACGACGACTCCCGATTACTTCCCCGGCACGCTGCTGTGCGGCGAGGACGGCTACCTCTACCTCAACGTCGGCTCCGGCAATTCGCAGCCGATCATCCGCGTCGATCCCAACGCGCTGAAGGAGGTCGCCCGCTTCGGCACCACCAGCAACGGGCTCTCCAACACCACGGAGCGCTTCGTCGGGCTGTCTTTCATGGGCATGGTCTCGGCCTACGGCCTCTCCGGCCGGCGCGACTTCCTCCTCACCGGCTCGGTCTTCGACGACGTCGGCCTCCTGGATGCGGAGGGCCTGCAGTACCTCTGGGGATCGGGTCAGACGTTGGAGGAGTCCCGCTGCCGCGGCTGCATCGGCGGCGCCGTCGGCGAAGGCTTCGGCGAGGGCTGGATCTTGGGCAGCGGCACCGGCACCAGCCACACCCAGATCGGCCTCTACCGGATCAAAGTGGCGGCGACCGCGTTCTACGACCCCCTGACCGGCCTCACCTTCGGCGTCGACTGGGACAAGGTGGCGACGTTCCTGCCCGCCGACATCGAGGCCGGTGCCACCGCGTTCTCCGGCGAAGCGGGCGGGCTGTCGTACGATGCCACCGACAACAGCGTCATCTTCCAGGTGCAGGTGGCGTCCTCAACCGGCAACGTCTACACCGTCAAATGGCGGGACGGTGACGGCATCGTCTGGAAGACCGTCACGCCCAGCCGGATCAACTACGAGGGCCCGTTCTTCGGCCGCTCGCGGCTCACCCGACAGCGCTGGTCGTTGATGCGCTCGACGCGCGTCATGCAGATCGACACCGCGACGGGAGAACTTGTTACCAACGAGATCTGGCCCAATGACGTCGATGAATGGGGCGCGCAGGTCTACGACGCCGAGACCGACACCATCCTCGTCATGGGCGACATCGGCTGGGCGAAGCTGTTCTTGGGCCGCGGCGGCGGCGAGGGCGACAGCTGTGCGGCCATCGTCAGCGATCTCTGCGCGCGGGCAGGCTTGGGCTTGGCGGACATCGAGGCGGCCGAGCTCACCGACACCGTGCCCGGCTACGTCATCGCCCGGCAAACGCCGATCCGCAGCGCCATCGAGCCGCTGGCGGCGGCCTACTTCTTCGACGGCGTCGAGAGCGACGATCTCCTCTGCTTCCGCACGCGGGGACGAGAGCCGGTCGTCACCATCCCGCAGGCCGATCTGGTGCCGCTCGAGGACGAGACGAATGAGGCGTGGCGGGAGCGGCGGACGCAGGAGGTGGAGCTGCCGGAGCGAGTCTCCGTCCTCTACATGGACAGGACGGCGGACTACACGCAAGGCACCCAGTTCGCCAAGCGGGCATCGCTCCCGGTGCCGACGATGCATGCGCGCTCGCAGACGAGCCTCGATCTGCCGATCGCGCTCGATGCGACGACGGCAAAGCGCATCGCCGCGAAGACGCTCTACTCGGCCTGGGTCGAGCGTGCGTCCTACGAGGCGTCTCTCACTCAGGCGTATCTCACGCTCGATCCGACCGACGTCATCGACGTGGCGCTCGACGACGGCAGCCGCTTCCGCTCGCGGCTGACCCGGGTCGATGTCGGCGCCGATTTCGTCATCGCGGTCAAAGCCGTCTCGCAGGAGGCGGCCACATATGTCGCGAACGACGTCGCCGACGGCGGTGCCGGCGTCGCGACGCAGGTCATTCCCGCTGCGGCGGCGACGAAGCTGATCCTCGCCGATCTGCCGCTGCTGCGCGACGTTGACGATCTCGGTGACTCGGGCTCGCGGCTCTATTATCTCATGGCCGGCTTCGGCCCCGCCGGCTGGCCGGGGGCAGCCCTGTACAAGAGCGCCGATGGCTCAGGCTGGAGCCAGGTCGGCGCCGCCTTGGGCGAGGCCGCGTGGGGAGCGACTGTGAACGCGCTCGGAGCACCCCGCTCGGCCTTCGCCACCGACCAGGACAACGCGCTCACCGTCTTCATGACGACCGGCGCCGAGCAGTTGGAGTCGGTCAGCCAGCTCGATCTCGTCAACGGCGCCAACCCGGCCCTAGTGCTCAAGGCCAACGGCGAGCCGGAGATCATCCAGTTCCGCGACATCACCACTAACCCGGACGGCTCCTACACGCTGAAGGGGCTACTGCGCGGCCGGCGAGGGACGGATGTCTTCGTTGCCGGCCACCAGCCGGGCGAGCTGTTCGTGCTGCTCGATGGCGACGACATCGAGAGTCTGGCGGTCGCGCTGGGCGATCTCGGCCTTGCGCGTCACTGGCGTGCCGTCGGCTTCGGCACCCTGTTCGAGGACGCCGATGTTGCCACCACCGTGCTCTCCGGCCGCGACCTCAAGCCCTATGCGCCGTGGGCGGTCAAGGCGGAGAAGAGCGGCAGTCCTTCGAACATCACGCTCAGCTGGGTCCGCCGTACCCGGATCGGCGGCGAGTGGAAGGACGGCACCGGCGACGTGCCGCTCGGCGAAACGGCGGAAGCCTACCAGGTCGACATCCTGGCGGCGCCGGGTGGTGCCTTGAAGCGGACGCTGTCATCGACGGCGCCCTCGGTCATCTACGCCAACCCCGACATCGTCGCCGACTTCGGCGGCGTGCCGGCGAGCCTCGCCGTCGTCGTCTATCAGATCTCGGCGGTGATCGGCCGCGGCTTCGGCCGCGCCGTCACCCTCGACGTTGCCTGACCTCAGCAGGTGACGTGAAAAAGGCCGACCTTCGGCTTCTTGCAATGGTTGAACGTCTCGATCGCGTCCGGCGTCGGCTCCGCGACCACCTTGCAGCCCTTGTCCTTGAAGAACGCCGCGGCTTCGGGCGATAGCGCCGCCTGTCCGTCCTGGCCGGTGCCGAAGACCAGCTCCTTGCAGCCCTTCTCGTAGACGAACCTGGCCTCTTCCTCGGAGACGGTGTGCGAGGTGCCGTAGATCTATTTCGAGAGCTTCTTCTTCCGCTTCACCACGCCGTCGTCGAGGCGGACGACGACATCGTGCTCGTAGGTCTTGCCGCCGATGGTGATCGAGCCGAACGCGGTTCCGTCGATCTTCATTCTCCCCTCCATCGCTGAACTTGAGGGTTCCGATCCCGATGATGATACGCCCGATCGCAGCACCGCGACAGCCGGCCGAGGAGCTCCGCTGACATGGCCTCACCCAACCTCGCCATCACGCATGTCGCCGCCGCGCAGAACCAGAAGGAGGTGACGGTCAACGACGCCATCGACAAGCTGGATCTGGCCGCCAACGATACCGTCGACATCGATTGCTCTGCCGGCAACACCATCGTCACGGCCGCCGACTACTGCGAGAACTTCCTGATCCGGCTCACCGGCACGCCTTCCGCCGACTTCACTCTGACGCTGCCGGACGGCAAACGTGTCGCCGCCATTCACAACACGACGGCGAAGGCGGCGACCGTGCGGACGGCGACGCTGGGCGCCACCGTCACCATGCGCGCGGGCGAGCTCTCGATCGTCGGCTCGCGCGGCACGAGCCTCGTCGGCCTGGCGGCTTCTGCCGTCGGCGGCCTCTACGATATCGCCCTGTTCATCCCCGGCCAGCCGGCGGCGTCGGCGATGGTCTTCCAGTTCGTCGTACCGCGGGCGATCGCTTTGCCCGTCAACCTCGCCGGCAGTCTCGCCAAAGCCGGCACGGCGGCGACGTCCGCAGCCGCGTTCACCCTGCGCAAGAACGGCTCGAACATCGGCACCGTGGACTTCGCCCCTGCAGCGGCGACGGCAACGTTCGCGCTTCCGGGCGGCACAGCGTTCGCCGCGGGCGATGTCCTGGAGATCCTCGCACCCTCGCCGCAGGACGCGACGCTCGCCGACGTCTCCATCACCCTTATGGCTTCGAGGAGCTGAGCCATGGCGCTGCAATTCTGCGACGGCTTCGACAGCTACGGCGCCGCCGGCGACCTGATAGGCAAGTGGTCGAGCTACGTCTACAACTCGGGGCCGTCGGATCTCGTCTTTCTGCCCACGGGCGGCCGTTTCGGCGGTGGCGCGCTGCGCATCGCCAACTCGTCCAGCTACATCCGCAAGAAGCTCGCCACACCCGTTGATGAGCTGTTCGTCAACGCCGCGGTGTTCCCGCGGGCGTGGCCGACCTCGACCACATCGTTCTTCTTCTTCGAAGACGCCTCGGGCAACGGCGCCTCGCTGCGCATGACCTCGGCGGGGACGATCTATGGCTCGCTGATGGGCTCGACCTCGTCGGCGTCACCGACCAGCGTGCAGGCGATGGCGGTGGGCCAGTGGAACACGCTCGCCATCCATTACAAGTGCGCGGACAGCGGCGGCCGCTGGCGGGTACTGCTGAACGGGGCGGAACTGTTCAACTTCACCGGCGATACCCGCTCGTCGGGCGGGCCGCTGATCGATCGCATCGTGCTCAGCAATCCCCGCGGCGGCGCCGGCAACGAGTGGGACTGGGACGACGTCGTTGTCTACGACGCCACCGGCTCGTTCCTCAACGCGCTGATCACCCAGGATCTGAAGATCGAGACGCTCAGGCCAACGGCGGACTCAGGCGCGCAAGCCTGGAGCCCGAGCGCCGGTACCGATCACTACGCGCTGGTGGACGAAGCCGCGCCGGCCGACAGCGATTACGTCTCCGCATCCGTCGCCGGCACGCGCGATCTGTTCGCGATCGCCGATCCGGCGGCAGCGCCGCAGACGGCGTACGCGCTCGTCGTCAATGCCCGCGGCCGGCGCACCGACGTCGGTGCCAAGAACCTGAGGCCGCTGGTCAGGGTGAACGCGGCCGAGGATCTTTCTGCCAATCTGGCGCTGTCGAACCAGGTCGCGACGCTGCAGCATCCCGTCTACCGCAACCCGGACGGTGCGGCGCCGTGGACGGGGGCATCGCTCAACGCCGCGCTGATCGGCATCGAGGTGGGAACGTAAGCGGTGGCAACCTATCCCCGCCGGCTCGGCCTCACCAACCCCGGCTTCGAGACCGGCAGCGCCCCCGGCGACGGCTGGACCACCGTCAACGGCACGCCCGTCTTCCGCACCGCTACCCCTGGTCCCGACCTCCGCGGCGGCGCCCGCTACCTCCACGTCAACAACACCGGCGCCGCCGGCAGCTACCGCGTCCGCCAGGACGTCGCCATCCCGGCTGACTGTCACGCCGACGTCGATGCCGGACTGCTCTCCGCCAGCCTGCGCTTCCTCTGGGCCAACTACGGCGCCGGCAACGACATCGGCTTCGTCGAACTGGCGTTCCTCGACGGCGCCGATGCGGTGATCTCAACCGCCGCCAGCGGCAGCCTCGGCGACAGCGCGCAAGCCTGGTCGCAGAAGGCGTTCACCGCCGCGGTGCCGGCGAACGCCCGCAAGGTGCGCGTCATCCTGGGCGGCACCTGGGCCACCGGCAGCGCCACGGACAGCTACTTCGATGCGATCGAGCTTGAACTGGTCCAGACCGCCTCAGCGGCGGCCGACATCCACCAGCTCTACGCCGAGCTGCTCGCGACCACCGATACCAGCGCGGCGCAGGTCGTCCAGGTCTACGGCGAACTGATCGCAACGACGGACGTAAGCCTCGCCGCGGTGAGCCAGCTCTACGCCGAGCTGATCCGCACGAATGCCGACAAGCCGGCCACGGCTGCCGGCGGCACCATCGTCTGCATCATCGCCGGGTGATCCCGGGCGGTCGCACCCGCCGCCGTTTCCTCATCACATCAGAGAGTTATCGGACAGGGAGGCTTCATCCGTGACCCCTGAAGATCACACCACGGCCATTCACGCGCTGCAGACCGACGTCTCCGAGATCAAGGCGATCCTCAATAACGGCATCCGCACGATGGTCAACGACCAGAAGAGCGAGCTCGCCACGGTCAAGGACGACATCCAGCTGATCCGCGACGCGCTGACCAGCCACGTCGCCAAGGAAGACGTAGTTTATGAGATCTTCAAGCGGGTGATGAACACCGGCGTCACCATCACCGGCGCGCTGATCGCGCTTCTGCTCTCGATCATCGGCTACCTGCTCGTCAATCCGGTCGTCCTGCACTGAGCGCGTCCGGCGTCGGCAACGGGCGCCCGCTTTTCCCTTCCCACGACACTGCAACAGGAGATCCGCGATGCTGACTCTGCTCGGCTCGCTGCTGGGATTCATCACGTCGGCGTTCCCGCAGCTGCTCGGCCTGATCAAGGATTGGCAGGACCGCAGGCACGAACTCGCGATCCTCGACCGGCAGATGGAGATGCAGAAGCTGGGGCATACCCAGCGCCTCGAGGAGATCGCCATCACCGCCGACATTGCTGAGAGCCAGGCGCTCTACCGCCACGACGCGCAGCCGTCCGGCGTGAAGTGGGTCGATGGCCTGCGGTCCTCGGTGCGGCCGATGATCACCTATGCCTTCTTCCTGCTGTTCGCCGCGGTTAAGGGGGCCGGCCTGTACCTCCTGATCGCGGTCGAAGGTCTCGTTCTCGCCGAGGCTTTGCCCCAGGTGTGGGACGGCGAGACCGCCGCGCTGTTCGCCGCCGTCGTCAGTTTCTGGTTCGGCGCCCGGTCGCTGGCGAAAGCGCGGGCTGCGCGGTGAAGCCGATGCGCCACGTCACCGACGCAGGCCTCACGCTGATCAAGCGCTTCGAGCGCTTCAGCGCGACCGTCTATGTCTGCCCGGCCGGTTATCCTACTGTCGGCTACGGGCACGTTGTTTTGGACGGCGAAAGCGATCGCTTCGCCGGCGGCATCGACGAGAACGAAGCCGAGGACTTGCTCCGCCGCGATGCCGCCATCGCCGAGCGCGCCGTCCTGCGGCTGATCACCGCCCCGCTCACCGACGGCCAGTTCGATGCGCTCGTCTCGTTCGTGTTCAATGTCGGGGCGGGTGGCCTGCAGCGCTCGACCCTCCGCCGCAAGGTCAACCGCGAGGAGCACGGCGCGGTGCCTGCCGAGTTCATGAAATGGGTCTGGGCTGGCGGTCGCAAGCTGAAGGGGCTGGTGCGGAGAAGGGAGGCGGAGGCGAGGCTTTACGCGGGTCACCAGCTTTCGCGATCGGCTGCCTGACGACGAAAGACCATCGAAAAGTTGTTGGACGGCATCGGCGCCTGGTTTTCCAGCATTAGCCCGTTCAACGCCGCCTCGGCCGAAACGGCCGCGATGTCGCGCACACCAAACCGCGGGTCCATCGTCTTCAGATTGTCGTCGAAAGAGGCATTGGAAGGTGCGGTGTGGCGGCCATCGATCATGAACGGGCCGTACAGATAGAGAACGCCGCCGTTCCGCAGAACGCGTGCCGCCCCAGCCATCAGCCCTTGGCAGGCCTCCCACGGTGCGATGTGGATCATGTTGATGCTGACCACGGCGTCGAAAATCTGATCGGCAACCGCAGTCCAGGAACGATCCTCGACATTGAGGTGCAGGGGTGGCCGCAGGTTCGGCAGCGCCGCCTCTGCCATCCAGGCGGCGATGCTGGCAAGACATTCCGGATCGGCGTCGGTGGGCTGCCAAGTGATGTCGGGAAACGATGCCGCGAAGAAGACGGCATGTTCGCCGCTACCCGAACCGATCTCCAGAACCTGCCCGCGTTCCGGCAGAACGTCGCGAAGCACGTCTCGGATCGGCTCGCGGTTCCGCAGCGTCGCCGGTGCAAAGCGTTTCGCGCTGTCCGACAGCATCGGGCCTCCCGTCACATTCCGCGGAGCTACTCGGCGTTAACAGCCTATGTTTTATCGTAAGCGGGCAGCTTGGCAGTCTCCACATCGAACCAACCGAAAGGCGAAGGCATCGGCATGACCTTTCGAAACAGGATGAAGATCGTTGAGGACGTTGTCACCGACAACGCATCTGACCGAGTCGTCGGTCACCTCGTCGCAGTCTTGGGGTATGCCATCGAGAAAATCGCGCCCACGCTCGCGCATAGCGCCGCTTTTCGGCTGGACGACTTCGCAACAGCCCGTACCCGCGGCGTCGATGGTTTCATCCTGGAGCTGCGGAGGGAACGCGAGAACGACCGCGAGGTCTGGATCGGCGAGTTCGAAAAGCCGGGACAACACGTCCGGATCCGTGCGGCGCTGGGATAGCCTCCGGCTCTACGGCTCTTTCGTTACGTCCCAGTCGGCCAGCTTCGCCTTGCCCGTTTGATAGAACTGGCAGACGAGGCTGACGAAATCCTGGAAATCGGCGTTCTCCGAGGCCAGCCGGTTGCAACTGGCCCAGTCGATTTCCTGCCTTTCGCGCGCCGGAATCAGGATCTGGCTCTCGGCCGGGTTCTCCGCGTCGAGCTGAATGAAGCCGATGCCGTGCAGCCCGGAGAGCATCCTGAGCTCCTTCATCGTCGCTGCGCCCTCGATTTCCCCCGCCACCAGGTACCCGAAATTCGCCCACGACGAGTTGGACACCGCCTGGAAGAACGCCGAGCGGACGTTCGCCCGGTTGAGCAGTAGCTTCACCTCGAACGACCACAGCTTGGTCTTCTTGTCGGCATACTCCTTCACGCAGGCCTTGATGTCCGGGTGCCAGTCTTCGGCCAGGTTTTCCATCCCGACGAGATCGGGAAACAGCCACTTGTTGCCCTGCGCGCCCTGCTTGTTCGACGAGCGTTTCTCGTCGATGCGCTTCGAATAGATTTTGAACTCGTCCCACAGGTATTTTGACAGCAGCGGATAGAGATCGTGCTCCTTCAGCGCGACCACCGCGCCGGCCTTGACCGGAGCTTCCGGTTCCTCGCTCTCCGCTTCGCTGACCTCGGCCTGATCGCTCTTCTCGCTCCAGTAGTATTGCCGCGGCCGGCCCTCCGTCGTCTTGATCTGTGGATGCTTTTTCTGCAACTGCGGGCGTTGTGAGCCGATCTCGGCGACCAACTGCTGCTTCAGCTCGGCGTCCGTCTTGATGGCGGTGCTCTTCGCCATCTTCTCCTGACACTCGGTTGGGTAGGTCTCGAACAGCCACTGCGCGATCTGCCGCGCGGTGAATTTCTGCTCCGCCCGCTGCTTGAGGTAGTCCGCGACCGTTTTGGAAAGGTTGAGAGCCAACGCCGATTCCCCTCAGTCTGCGCAGAGAGTACCGCGACTTCGCGCAAACACAATCGGTTGGAGTGCGCCGCTGGATAGGAGCGCATATCGCAAGCTGGCGACTTATCGCCTGACGTTCGGCCATGAACCTGGCGCGTTCCGCGAACGGCTGATCCACCTGCGCGCTCGCTCAAATTCGCGAATTGCCAAAATTGTATGTTCTATATATGTTCTTTCCAGATGCCGAGGGATTCGGAGCATTTTTTCGCCACGAGCGAAAAGGTGCGCCTTCGATTCGGAGAAACACCAGCACGCTAGGAAATTACGTTGCGTGACAAGAGGTTCGCCAACACAAATAGCGACACTTAGGGGCGTTGCCGTCGGCAACCGCCCGGCTTGAAAGGGTTCCAACGGATCGTGGCACGGCCCAAGCTATTTCGTGACCCCGTACATGGCCAGATCCGCTTCGAAGACGTGGATCTACGGCAGCCAGCCCCAACGGAGGGAGGATGGCCGAAGCGAGGCAGTTGGCTGTTGCGCAAACTCATCGACACACGAGAATTCCAACGCTTGCGCTTCATCCGTCAGAACGGTCTTGCAAACTTCGTGTTTCACGGCGCCGAGCATTCACGCTTTTCTCACAGCATGGGCGTTGCGTATCTGGCGCATGAGATGCACGACCGCATTGTCAGAAACATGGGTGAGCAGCCCGACGAACAATGGGAACTCAGCCTGGGCGCGGCTTCTCTGCTCCACGACATTGGACATGGCCCATTTTCGCACACCCTGGAGGAGATCCTAAAAGATAACAACGTCCGATTCAGCCATGAGACGATGACAAAGCGAATCATCGAGGAGGAAACGTCGGCGACGAGCAAGATATTGAGGGATATAGATGCGGAATTACCAGACAACCTTGTCGCCTACATAGATAAAGCAAAACGAAAATCTGACCACTGGGCCTATAAGGTTGTTTCAAGCCAGCTTGACGCGGATCGTCTTGACTATCTGCGGCGAGATGCGAAGTTTGCCGGACTGGAGGGACATGGCTTCGATCTGCCTCGCTTGATCGACATGCTGCATCATCTCGATGGAAAGAGGATCGCCGTGCATCGGCGAGCCACAGAGGCGGCCGAGGCCTACCTGATCGCCCTCGATCAGATGTACCGGGCGGTTTATTTCCATCACACGATCAGAGCGGCAAGTTTCCTGCTCAGTGCCTGCCTAGGCAGAGCATTTGAGTTGCACAACGACGGTGACAAAAAGATTTTTTCTTTCAGAATATCAGAAGGTTCGCATCCTTTATGCGATTTATTTACAGACGGAGAAAATGTGGACCTGGATCAATATCTCCGGCTTGGCGAACATCACATCTGGACGCTGGTAGACGAGTGGAGATTTTCTGACGACCAGATTTTACAGGACCTATGCGATAGGTTATTAAGCCGTAATTTCTTTAAAACCATTGACGTCGATCCGTCGGCCTTTGGCAAATTGGAGAGCACGAAGAAAAAGGCACAGGAACTCGTAAAGAAGCGGTTCCCTCACGTTAACGCCGATACCGTACGGTTTTATGTGGGCGTCGATGAGCCATCAAGGACGAGCTACAAGGGCTATGACTGGCGACGGGAAAGTCCGGATGAGTCTATCTGGATGATTAGCGATGACCGCCCACCATGCACGATTGAAGACGAACCACAAACCAAGCTGGTCTCTGCTCTCAAAGAGACGAAGTACTTTCATCGGCTCATTTTTCCTGCCGAGATACGCGATGAATTAATGACGCACGCCAAACAGGAGTTGGGGAGTAAGCCATGACTATAGGTGATCGCAGCCTGATGCGAGGGGTAATCGGCCTCGTTAACGCCAATGGCGGAAACGTAAACAACCGAATTCGCATGCAGAAGCTGGCGTATTTGCTGAAGCGGCTTGGCGATCCGGATTTGGCCGCGGCTCAATTTACCTACCATCATTTTGGCCCTTATAGCCGCGAAGTTTCGGGTGCTCTTCAGGATGCCGTCGTTTTTGGCTTGCTGGACGAACACGTCGAGCATTTCGGTCAGGGATCGGTCCAGTACTCCTACGCCTTGACCGACAAAGGGAAGGAATGGGCCGATCAGTCAGATGCGGGCCGCACGCCTATCCACGAGCGCGCCATGGAGGTTCTGAAAGGCGCGCATTGGAGGGCTTTGGAGTTGGGGGCAACCGTGGCCTATCTGCAGGAACGAGAAGGCGTACGCGACCGGGATGAAGCGTTTGCGCGAGCACTCGAATTAAAACCGAACTGTCATAGATACCGCGAGAAGGCAACGGAGATCCTAAGCAAGTTGGAGATGGCCTAGACGCGATCTCCACGGGAACCACACCTCTGTTCGCGCCACCTGATTTTCATGAGGAACCTCTGGCGCAATGGCCAAGCTGACCCTTGAAAAGCTCGAACGGCATTTGTTCGCTGCCGCCGACATCCTCCGCGGCAAGATGGATGCCTCCGAGTTCAAGGAATACATCTTCGGCTTGCTGTTCCTGAAACGCTGCTCGGACGTCTTCGAGCGCGAGCAGGGGTGCATTATCCGCGACCAGCTGGCGCGTGGCCGAAGCCAGGACGAAGCACAACAGCGCGCCGAAAGCCCCTCCTTCTATCAGCAGAGCTTTTTCGTGCCGCCGATGGCGCGCTGGAGCCACCTGCTCAACGACGTGCACAGCCACGTCGCCGACGGGCTGAATAGGGCGCTCGCCGGCCTGGAGAACGCCAACCATCAGGCGCTCTCTGGCGTCCTCGGCCACATCAACTTCGCCAAGACGGTCGGCGAGTCGACGATCCCCGACGAGCGCCTACGCCGGCTGGTCAGCCACTTCAACCGCTATCGGTTGCTGGACGAGGATTTCGAGTTCCCGGACCTGCTCGGCGCCGCCTACGAGTATCTGATCGCCGAGTTCGCCGACTCCGCCGGCAAGAAGGCGGGCGAGTTCTACACGCCCCGCGGCGTCGTCCAATTGATGGTTCGCATCCTCGACCCGCAGGCCGGCATGCAGATCTACGATCCGACGTGCGGCAGCGGCGGCATGCTGATTCAGAGCCACGAGCACGTCGTCCAGCACGGCGGCACCCGGCCGCGCCTCTATGGCCAGGAAAGCAACGGCGCCGTCTGGGCGATCTGCCGGATGAACCTGCTGCTGCACCGCATCCCCGACGCCGACATCCGCAACGGCGACACGCTGCTGGAGCCGAAACACATCGCCGACGGCCAGCTGATGCGCTTCGACCGGGTGATCGCCAATCCGCCGTTCAGTCAGAACTACGATCGCCGCGGCATGCAGTTCGCCAACCGCTTCCGCTTCGGCTTCTGCCCGACCACCGGCAAGAAGGCGGACCTGATGTTCGCCCAGCACATGCTGTCGGTGCTGAAGGAGACCGGCATGATGGCGGTGGTCATGCCGCACGGCGTGCTGTTCCGCGGTGGCGAGGAGAAAAAGATCCGCCTGGGCCTGCTCAGGGAGGACTGCATCGAGGCGGTGATCGGCCTGCCATCCAACCTGTTTTACGGCACCGGCATTCCCGCCTGCATCCTGGTGCTGCGCCAGCCGGGCCGCAAGCCCGGCCCACGCCACGGCCACGTGCTGTTCATCAACGCCGACCGCGAGTATCGCGAAGGGCGCGCCCAGAACTTCCTCGATCCCGAGCACATCGAGAAGATCGCCAACGCCTTCCACGGCTTTGCCGACATTGCGGCGTTCGCCCGCCCCGTTCCCATTGCCGAGATCATCGACGGCGAGGACGGCAACCTCAACGTCCGCCGCTATGCCGACAACAGCCCACCGCCGGAGCCGCAGGACGTGCGTGCGCACCTCGTCGGCGGCGTACCGAAGGCGGAGATCGAGGCGATGCGCGCGACCGCGGCGGCGCAGGGCTTCGCCCTCGATCGCGCCTTTGCAGAACGGGATGAGCGCTATTGCGACTTTGCCCCGGCACTGACGGCACGCGGCGATCTGCGCCGTCTCGTCGTCGACGATCCGGGCATTGCGGCCCGCCATGCGGCGCTGGCGCAGGCGTTCGCCCAGTGGTGGCAGGACGCCGCCGCCGGCCTCGCAGGACTGCCCGAGACCAAACGCCTGATGTCCCTGCGCGCGGAACTGATGGGCCGCTTCGTGCCGGCGATCGAGCCGGTCGGCTGCCTCGATCGCTTCGCCCTGCAAGGGGCGATCGCCGGCTGGTGGGACGAAATCCGCTACGAGCTGCGCGTCATCGCCGAAAACGGCTTCGGCGAGCTCGTCGACGGCTGGGTGGAGACGCTGCGCGCCGCGCTCGAAGAGGAGGCGGAGGAGGACGACGACGGCGAGGCCAGGAAAGCGAAGAAGGTCACGCTCGAGGAGTTGCTCGCCCATCCCTTCGTCCGTCACCGCATGGCCGAATACATTGGTGAGCTTGAGGCGGCGCAGGGCGAGGTCGAGCGGTGGAAGGCGGAAAAAGAGGCTTTCGAGCGCGGCGAGGGCGTGGACGGCGCCGAGGAGTGGCTCGACGACGCCGAGGAAGGGGCCAGCCTCGCCAAGCTGCTGGAGGCCCGCAGGAAGGAACTCCGCGGCGAGATGGCAGCCGATCTCGCCCGCCAAGCGGCGTTGACCAAGATGACCGGCACCGGCAAACCGGCGAAGGGCTCCATTGCCTGGCATCGGGCGCAGGGCGATGACATCCGTTCGCTGCAGCAAGAGCTGCGCGAGATCGAGGTTCGCTTGGCGCCGTCGCAATCAGAGGTCACTCGGATCGAGGCGATGCTGGCGCCGTATGACCAGATCAAGGCGGAACTGTCCGACGCGCGCGGCGCCCTGCGCCGGCTGAAAAAGGCGTTCGTCGACCGGTTGCAGGCGGCGCGCGCGGCGCTCAACGAGGAAGGCTGCCGTGAGTTGGTGCTGACCATCGACCGCGAGCGGCTGTGGGATCGGCTGGAGCGGTTTCGCGCCCGCCAGGTCAGCGAGGTCGCCGCCGGCCTCGAACGGCTGTGGGACAAGTACCGCGTCAGCTTGGCCGAGATCGAAGCGCGGCGGGAAGAAGCCGCCGAGCGTCTGAGCGAGTTCGTCAGGATGCTAGGCTATGCCTGACGAACAAGCTCCCCTTTCCGGTACAGATCGTTTGAAAATTTCTGGTGAGCAAGGCTGCGCTTGGTCGGATCGCAAACTGGGTTCTTTATGCGAGCTTGTGAATGGTTTCGCTTTTGAGCCGTCAGATTGGGAAAAAGACGGGGCGCCGATCATCCGCATTCAAAATCTGAATGGGGGCGGGGAATTCAATTTTTTCCGCGGAGCACTTTCGGACCGGTACAGGGTTGGTCCTGGAGACCTGCTGTTCTCGTGGTCGGGGAATCGAGGAACATCCTTTGGTCCATTTATCTGGGGAGGACCAGCGGGATACTTAAATCAGCACATCTTTCGGGTATTACCTCGCACTGGGGTAACTCAGCGATGGCTGTACCATGCGCTTCACGAAGTACGTCGGCGTGCCGAAAAAAACGCCCATGGCGGTTCGGGCTTGGTTCACGTAAAAGCCTCAGACCTTGTCAAATACAAAGTGCTCACGCCCGCAGAGGAAGAGCAGCGGGCGATTGCGGATGTGCTGGATGCGGTGGATGCGGCGATCCGCGAGACCGAGTCGCTGATCGCCAAGCTGAAACGGCTCCGCCTCGGCCTGATCGACGACCTTCTTTCACGAGGGATCGGGCTCGACGGCAGCCTTCGGCCGCTGAGTGACTTGAGAAATACCGTGATCGGCAAGAAGGCTGCCAGTTGGTCCTTGAAACCCCTCGGCAGCCTTGCCGATCTTGTCAACGGGTTCCCTTTCAAGCCAAGCGATTGGCTTAGGGATGGAATACCAATCATCAGAATTCAAAACCTAAATGGCGGCGATGAATTTAACTTTGCTCAGAATGCGGTGCCCGGGAAATATCATGTCTTTCCGGGAGATTTATTGTTTTCTTGGTCTGGAAACCGGGGGACATCTTTCGGGCCATTTCTATGGGGCGGACCATTCGGATACTTAAATCAACACATATTTAAGGTTTTGCCTCGTCTGGGCATATCGCCGCGATGGCTGTATTTCGCACTTGATGAGGTGCGGGCAAGAGCAGAAAAGTTGGCGCACGGAGGTTCGGGGCTTGTTCATGTGAAGCACTCCGAGCTCGTTAGGTACGAATTGGCAGTGCCAAAGATTGACGAGCAAGAGGAAATCGCTAATCGGCTCGCCGCGTTGCAACAAAAGATCGAAACAGCCGAACATGAACGAGACAAAGCCGCAGCCCTCCGCGACGGCCTGCGCGATGACCTGCTCACCGGCCGGGTGCGCGTCGCCGTCACCGCCGAGGCGGCGGCGTGAGCGTCCCGGACCGGCTGGACGAACTGCACGTCGTCGAGCGGCCGTTGCTGCGGCAGCTCGAATGCCTCGGCTGGACGACGGTCAGCGGGGCCGAGGAGGATGCTGCCAGCGGCTGGAAGACCTTCCTCACCCTCGGCCGCGCCGATTTTCAGGCCGTGCTTCTGCCCAACCGGCTGCGCACGGCGCTGCGCGCGCTCAACCTCGACGACGGGGGGGCGCCTTGGCTCGACGACGCGGGGCTCGATGCGGCGATGGCGCACCTGGAGCGCCCCGCCGCCCGCGACCTGATCGCCATCAACGAGGAGCTGCACGACAAGATCACCGCCGGCGTCTACCTGCCGGCGCTGGATGGCGGCCGGCCGCGGCTGGTGACCTTCATCGACTTCGAGCATCCCGATCGCAACGACTTCCTCGCCGTCAGCCAGTTCCGGGTCGACCCGCCCGGCCTGATCGGCGATGCCGGCTTCATCGTGCCGGACATCGTCCTGTTCGTGAACGGCATCCCGCTGGTGGTCATCGAGTGCAAGAGCCCGGCGGTCAGCGATCCGCTGGCGACCGCCATCGACCAGTTGCGCCGCTACGCCAACCGCCGCGTGCCCGAAGCCAACGAGGGCGCCGAGCGGCTGTTCCACACCAATCATCTCCTGATCGCGACCAGCTACTTCGAGGCGCGGGTCGGCTCGATCAGCGCTCGGCCGGACGACTTCCTGCCCTGGCGGGACACCAGCCCGCTGCCGATGAGCGCCATCGCCGCCGAGCTCGGTAAGCCAGCAGGGGCGGCGTTGCAGCCGCAGGAGGTGCTGACGGCCGGGTTGCTGCGGCCGGCGCACCTGCTCGACGCCATCCGCTCGTTCACGGTGTTCACGACGACCGACGACGGCATCCGTGTCAAGATCGTGCCGCGCTATCAGCAGTTCCGCGCCGTCCATGCCGCCCTCGACCGGCTGCGCACGGGCCGGACGCGCGCCGAAGATGGGCTCAGCGACCAGCGTGGCGGCATCATCTGGCACACCCAGGGCTCGGGCAAGAGCCTGACCATGGTGTTCCTGGTCAAGAAGATGCGGACGGTGGAGGACCTGCGCCGGTTCAAGGTGGTGGTGGTCACCGACCGCACCGATCTGGAGGACCAGCTGTCGAAAACCGCCAAGCTCGCCGGCCAGGTGATGCGGGTTGCCGCCAGCACCGCCGGCGCGCGGGAGCATTTGAGCCGGCAGGAGCCGGATCTGGTGTTCGTGATGATCCAGAAGCTGCAGGACCGCAACGCCGGCGCCAGCGAGGAAATCGTCTTCGCCACGGAAAGCAAGGCGCTCGCGTCATTGGACGCGGATACGGTCCGCGCCGGGAAGATGGTGGCGAAGATCGGCGAGCGGCCGGCCTTCCCCGTGATCAACGACGGTGCGGACATCCTGGTGCTGATCGACGAGGCGCACCGCTCGCACACCAGCAACCTGCATCAAAACCTGCTCGAAGCCCTGCCAAACGCGGCGCGGATCGGCTTCACCGGCACGCCGATCGAGGAGTGCAACAAGAAGAAGACGCGGGAGATCTTCGGCACGTTCATCGACCGCTATCTGCTGCGCGATGCCGAGGCCGACGGCGCCATCGTCAAGATCCTTTACGAGGGGCGCGAAACGGTTGCCGATGTCACCGACCGTCAGCAGCTCGACGCGCTGTTCGATGCCACCTTCGCGGCCAAGTCGCCGGACGAGCGCGAGGCGATCAAGAACCGCTATGCGAGCCGCACGGCGGTGCTGAATGCCGCCGATCCGCTGCGCGCCAAGGCCGCGGATATTCTCCGTCATTACATCGGCAACATCCTGCCCAATGGCTTCAAAGCGCAGCTGGTCGCGGCACGGCGGGGGCTGGCGGTGCAATACGTCGGCGAGTTGCGAGCCGCGCGCGACGAGATTGTCGCGGCGATCGAGGGGGCGGCCGACATCCTCAAGGACATCGATCGGGAGGCCGCAGAGGCGGCGGGCGGCGATGTCGCGTTCCTGCGCGCGGCGCTGCCTTATCTGGAGACGATCCGCAGGCTCGACTTTGCGGCCGTGATTTCCATCGACCACAACGATCTGCCGCACCTGAAGGCGTGGGGCGGCGAGAGCGATACCACCGACCGAATCGCCCGCTTCAAGAAGCCGCTCGATCAGGATCCGCTGGCGATGCTTGTCGTTAAGAGCAAGCTTTTGACCGGATTCGACGCCAAGGTCGAGCAGGCGATGTACCTCGATCGGGCGATGGCGGGCGCCGAACTGTTGCAGGCGATCGCCCGCACCAACCGCACCGCCGGCGAGAGGAAGCGCTTCGGTATCGTCGTCGACTACTACGGCGTCGGGCAGAATTTGGCCGATGCGCTGGCTCTCTACGACGCCGAGGATCGGGAGGACCTGGACGGCGGCATCGCCCGGCCGGAGGATCTCATTCCCGAGCTGCGGCTCGCCCATGATGCGTTGGTGAAGCTGTTCGCCGACGAGCGCGTGGTGCGCGGCGCGGGCCTGCAGGCCTATGTCGATGCATGTGTGGATGCGCTGCGGGAGCCGCGGCTGCGCGCCGACTTCGCGGTCAAGGGCAAGACATTCATCGGCCTGTTCGACACCCTGATGCCGCGGCCCGAGGCGCGTGCCTACGCCGCCGACGCCAAGCTCTATGCCTTCATCGCGAAAGCCGCCAGCAATCTCTACCGCGACAAATCGCTCGATATCCGCGGCGTCGCGCAGCGGGTCCAGGCCATCCTCGACGCCTTCATCGAAGCGCACGGCATCAATCCAAAGATCCCGCCGATCGAGATCCTCGATCCCGAATTCGCCGCTCAGGTCGCCGGCAAGGGCAGCGACCGGGCGAAGGCGGCGGAGATGGAAAATGCGCTGCGCTTTCACATTTCCGTCCGCTTCGAGCGCGACCCGGCACGCTACCGCCGACTGAGCGAGCGCCTGGAGGAGATCCTCGCCGCCCACCGGGCGGATTGGAAACGGCTCGCCGACGAATTTCTTGGCCTCATCGCTGAGGAGCGTGATCACGAGGCGGGACACCGCGCCGATCATGGCCTGGACCCGAGGACCCAGGCGCCGATCTTCGGGCTGCTGCGGGATCGGCTCGGCGACGGCGAGCGCGACGGCGTACTGATCGATCTGACGATCGACATCGCCGATCACATTGCTCAGGAGACGCGGGTCCCGGGCTTTTGGGATGATCCTCCGGTGGCCCAGGAGCTGGCACGCCGTTGGATCGTTGATCGGCTGGATCAGGCCAATCTGTTCCCCTTCGCCCAGCTCGACGCCATCGCCGCCGCTTGCATGAGCGTGGCGCGGGCCAACCGCGGGGCATTCGCGTCATGACCGAGGCGCTCCGGCTCGACGATCTGGTGTTCGAGGTCAGGCGCAGCTCGCGCCGAAAGACGGTGGGGATCACCGTCGAACGCGACCGGTCGCTGGTGGTCCATGTGCCTGAGGACGCCGACTTAAAGCGGGTCGAGACCGTGGTCGAGGGTAGGCTCGTGTGGGTGCATCAGAAGCTCCTCGCCAACCCACCGCCGTCTCAGGAAACCGTCTTTCGTCGGCCCGAGTTTGTCGATGGCGAAGGCTTCCATCTACTGGGCCGGCACTACCGGTTGAAGCTCGTCGATACGCCGCAACCGAGGTACCTGGAGCCGATCATTCGGTTTGACGGCGAGTTTCTTCGGCTCCGGCGAGATCGCGCCGATGCCGGCGAGCGGACCGTCGCCAAGTTTTACGCGCGGCTTGCCTATCCCCACCTGAAGGATGCCATCGCACGCTGGAAGTCCCGCGTCGGGGTCGAGCCGCGGCCGACGATCAACGTTACGGACCTCGGCTTTCGCTGGGGCTCGTGCAGCAGCGACGGCACGCTGAATTTCCACTGGCGCGTCATGCAGCTCGCGCCGGTTCTCATCGATTACGTTGTGGTGCACGAACTGTGTCACTTGAAGGTGGCGGACCACAGCCCGCGTTTCTGGGCGGAAGTGCGCCGCGCAATGCCCGACTACCAGCAGCACCGCCGCAGCCTTAAGGAGCAAGGCGGCAAGCTGTAGAGCCCCATCAGGCGACGTCGTGCGATAGCCCCAGGTTGCTCCGTCACCCGCCGACCGCCGCCTTGTTTCGTTCTTCCCCGAGCACCGCCTGCGCGATCACCGACGACACGCTCTCCGCCGCCGCCTTCACCGGATCGGCGGCGAGGTGGGCGTAACGCGCCGTCGTCTGCACCTGGGTGTGGCCCAGGAGCTTGCCGATCATCGGCAGGCCCTGGCCGGCGGCCACGGCGGCGGAGGCGAAAGTGTGGCGGAGGTCGTGGATGCGAGCGTCCTTGAGACCGGCGCGGGCGCGCAGCCGCTGCCAGAACGGCTGCAGATCAATGAACCGTCCTCCCGGCTTTGTGCCGTAGATCACCCACGGATTGCCGGGCAGGGAAGGGAGGCGGCGTAGCGTGTCGATCGCCGGCTTGCCGAGATAGACGGTCTTGGCGCCGGTCTTCGAATCCGGGAGATTGAGGACACCGGCGTCGACATCGACGTACTCCCATTTCAGCGTCATGATCTCGTTCAGCCGGCAGCCGGTGAGGATCAGCAGCATCACCGCGGCGATCGCCGACGGCAGCTCCAGGCCTTCCATCTCCATCTCGCGCAACACCTCGCCGACGCGGCGCAGCTCGGCCGCCGACAGGAACCGCTCGCGCTTTTCCTCGCGGTACTTCCGGATGTGCTTCCGCGGGTTGGAGCCGTCCGGCCGCAGTCCCCACAGCTCGGCGAGATTGAACATCTTGGAGAGGATCTCCAGGCAGCGGTTGGCTTGGTAGGGGACGTGCCGGTACTTGTGGTGGAAGCGGGCGACTTCCTCGCGGCTCACCTCGGCGATCGGCCGGTTGCCGAAGCAGGGGAGGATGAACTTCTCCAGGCTGCGGCGGTACTCCTTCTGCGTCGACGGCTTGAGGTGCACGGCGATGTGCTCGGCATCGAAGCGGGCGGCGAGATCGCCCACCGTCACCGCGTCGCGGCCGGCATCCCGTTCGGCCAGCGGATCGATCCCGCCTCGCAGCGCCGCTAGGTGGTGGGTGGCCATCGTGCGCGCCTGCTCCGGCGTGATCACGTTGGTGTAGCCCAGCACCATCCGCCGCGACCGGCGACCGGCGCGGTATTGCAGCACGAAGCTCTTCCGCCCCGACGGCATCACCCGGACGCCGAAACCGGGGATGTCCTGATCCCAGGCGATGTAGTCGACATCCCTCGGCGCCAGCGCCTCGATCGTCCTTTTGGTAAGCTTGCTCATGCGGCGGTTCCTGATCGACAATCTGCTATCCGATCAGACTGCGGCGCCTCCTTCAGTCAGCACTATGTCAGCAAAAGAGAAGGAAATTCGTCGTAGCCGATCGCAACGGAGCATGCCGTGCTGGCTTGCAAAAGTCAATAATATCAGGCAGTTAGCGTATTTCTGCGCAATCGCGCGTAAAGGATCGAAGTCTTCGCCGTAGCACTCATAACCTGAAGGTCGCAGGTTCAAATCCTGCCCCCGCAACCAACTTTATTTCCTCAACAGAATCAATAAGTTGGTTTTTGACGCCCCGACCGGAGGGCGTCTTGCCCTTCGACGCCAGCGTCAGGATGCCCGCAAGGTCGCCTTCGAGATCGATGGCGAGATGGATGCCGCCTTCACCGTGTTCGGGGCGCAGGACGATCCGGTCCACGAGGGTGCGGATCAGCGCCGTCGCTTCGGTGCGGCGTAACCATCCGGCGAAGGCCGTGAGCGGTCGGGTTTCAGGCTGCGGCGGCGTC
>CAYNYW010000042.1:0-22894 GCA_964401555.1 uncultured Defluviicoccus sp. | reverse complement strand
CAAGAAGGCATCCTTCAGCGGATGGTCGTGCCATCGAGCTTGCCCAAGGAATAGTCCTGGCCGAAATTGTTGTCCCACGATGTCTTGCCCAGGTCCGGGCCAGGATCTTTTTGTTCATAATAGACCGAGAAACGGAAGTCCGGTGCCGCCGGATTCAGATTGTAGGTCGGTGTCTTGACCTTCCAGATCTCGACATCGTCGACGGTGTTGGCCACGGCCTGAACCTTGCCGGCATAACTGCCGTCGGCATCGGCCCAGTGCGCGCCGCCGTCCGTCGTGTAGTGGACGCCGACCCGCTTGTTGTAGGAGAGGTTGCGGACGTAGATCTCGCCCTCCAGCCAGGACGTGGTGAAGACGAAGCCGCCGCCCGCTTCCGAGCCGATGCGCGCCGTCGCCTGCTTCAGCATGACGTTGCCGCCGACGCCGCCCTTGAACGTGCCGATCTTGTAATCGCTGCCGCCGTTATTGTCCCAGTAGGTCGCCCCGGGAACAGCATAGCGCACGACGAACTGCTCGGAAAATGGCGCGCTGGCGCTGCCAAACACATCATAGTTACCGTAGTGCCCTTTGAAGGGGAGCGGAAAATCCTTCCACGTCGCGTCCGCCGGGTCCTTGTAATACATGACGACGTTTTTCTCGTAGGCGACGTTGTTGACGTTCGCCTCGATCGTCGTCCAGCTATAGCTCATCCCGGAGACCGCATAGGTCTGCCCGTAGGCAACCTTGAGCCGGACCGGCTCGTCGGCGCGAACGGCGCCGCCCGCAGCAAGACCCCCCGTCAACATGAGGACGCTGCACAGTCCCAAAGATGCTCGCATGTGGCCCTCCCATGTTAGTTATGGCTTTGGTTATGGCTGGCGATGCGGCGGGTCACAAGAATGGTTGGCCCGAACGCCGATCGCTGCCCCGAACGCCGGGTCCGTGAACGACGCGCATCGTCTCCGGACGTCGCTCCAGCTTAGCACGCCAATCTAGCACGCGTGCGGTGATGCGAGTAATTCCGAGGCGCAAGCCAAACCCCCGCACCTCGGAACCGGACGCTACGCCCTTCAGGCCCAGACCCCGAGCGGGAACGCCGACAACAGGACGGCGAGATCGAGCCTGACCATCTTGTCGTCGGCCCCGGCTTGGCCGGATGGCAACGGTGCGCCGCTGAACACGTCGTGCAGCCCTTCGCAATAGTCATCTGCCGGAATCAGCAGCGCGGTGTCCCGCCAGACCCGCGCCCCGATCGGCCAGCCGCCCGGCCCGTCGGTCCAGGGTGCGATCAGCCGGGGCACCACCACCAGAATCGATTTCTCCCCATGCGCGCGCTGAAAGGCGCAAAGGTTGTCGGCGCGCGGCCCTTCGGCCGCGATCGGTTTGTAGCTCCCGTCGAGAAAGACGGCGGCAAGCAGCCGGCGAAGCTGCAAAAGCCGCCAAGTGACGAACAGCTTGACGCGGCCGCTCGGCCAGTCGTCGAGCAGCGCTCCGAGCCACGCAATCTCGGCACGACCCGTCCACTGTTCGCGCAGCGCACCGAGTTCGCAGGCGCGACGACCGAAATCCACCGGCCGGCGGTTGTCAGGGTCGACCAGATTGAGATCCCACAGCTCCGCGCCCTGGTAGATGTCGGGCACGCCCGGCAGCGTCAGTTTCAGCGTGGTTTGCGCGAGTGCGTTGATCACGCCGACGACGGCCAAGCGTTCGACGAACGCGCCGACCGACTCGACGAACGGGTTGCGCGCCCGCACGTCGAGGGCGCGTTCGACGAAGCCGGTCAGCGCCTGCTCATAGGCGGCATCCTCGTTGATCCAGCTCGAATGCACCTTCGCCTCGCGTACCGCCTTCAGCATGTACGCGCTCATCCGCTCGCGCAGCCGGTCCATCGCCTCGACCGAGGGCTCGGCGTCCGCCACGCAATCCACCGGCCAGGCCCCGACCAGCACCTGGTAGAACAGGTATTCGTCGTTGGCGCTCGGCGCCTCGGCATCGTTGACCTCGGACTTGTGCCTGCGGTTCTGCACCGCCCAGCGCTGGACGTGCTCGGACCACTCCTCGGCACGTTCGGACAACGCGTTGAGCCGGGCACGCACGTCCTCCCCGCGCTTGGTGTCGTGGGTGGACGTCGCGAGCATGGTGCGCGGCCACCGCCTGGCGGTGTTCTGATTGACGTGATGGAAGGCGGCCACCGTCGTGCCGAAACGCGTCGGCTCGCCACCAACCTCGTTCAGCGATACCAGGCGATTGTAGCGGTAGAAGGCGGTATCCTCGACGCCCTTCGCCATCACTGCGCCCGTGTATTGTTGGAACTTCATCGCCAACCGCCGTACCTCACGCCTGTTCAGGATCGGCGTACGGCCGCGGCCCAGGTCGGTGGTCAACAAGGTGCGCAGGAAATCGAACACCGCCAAGTCGGAGCGGTCGCTGCGGCGGCGCCCGTGGGCCACCGCCCAGTCGAGATCCCGGCGGTCCTCCGGCCGGATGCCGTGCCAATCGACATAGGTGCGATAGACCGGAAAGCTCGCGACGATCTCGCGCAGCGCCTGACGGATGCCGACTAAGGTGAAATCCCGTGTGTTCCAATTGGATTCCGTCAGATGGTTGATTTCATTAGCCAACACCCGCAGTTCGCTCGCCAGTTCCTGCTCCATGGCGAGCTTGCGGCCGCCGTAGGTGATCTCGTGGAACGACGGCATGGCGCCGGCAAACTGCTCGTAGCAGGCGCAAAGGCCGACTTCGGCGTCGGGGTTGACAAACAGGCCGTTGAGGAGGTTGAGGAATTCGTAGCCGGTCGTCCCCGCGATCGGCCAGTCGGCGGGCAACGACTCGTGGGAGGCCAGGATTTTCTCGACGACGACATAGAGTTCATCGGCCTCCGCCTCCGGGTCGGCCGCGGCACGCCGCTCGCGAAAGCGCTTTTGCAGGCGTTCGAGGTATTGGCGGGGATCGAACAGGCCGTCGATATGGTCGATGCGCAGTCCATGCACACGTCCTTCGTCGATCCACTGGAAGACTTGGCGGTGAATCCGCTCGAACACGTCGGGCAACTCGACGCGGATGCCGGCAAGGTCATTGATCTGAAAGAACCGCCGGTAGTTGATCTCCTCGGCGGCAACCCGCCAATAGGCGACCCGGTAGTGCTGCACTTCGAGCAACTGGTGCAGGCGCCGGAAGGATTGTGGCTTGCCGGCCTCGCCGTTGAGTTCGGCGACGACCGCATCGATGCCCGCACGGAATGCCGGAAATCCGCGCAGCAAGTCTGCGAGTTCGCTGCGCAGCCGCTCGGCAAGCGCGATGCGCGCGAGCCGCGCCGGTCGCGTCCGCGCCGGGCGACGCAACTCATCGAAGCCGGCGGCCAGCATCGCGAGGCGGCCGCCACCGCCTGCGGCATCGGCGCCCGCTTCGCGCAGGAGCCGATCGATGGTCGGCCGCAGGATCCGCCCGTAGGTGCCGGGCGTCAGCGGCAGCCGGTGCGCGTAGTACCAGACACTGAAACCGTCTTCGCTGGCGTCGACGGCGAGCCGCAATTCGCCGTTGGTCAACACCGCACCGTAATGGTCACCCAGGATCGGCATCAGAATCTTGCCGTGCAGCTCCGGCTTGGCCGGCCGCCAGTCGATGTCGAAGAAATCCGCGAACGGCGACTCGTCGCCCCAGGTCAGGACATCGAGGAACCAGCGGTTCTCGGCGCCGAAGATCCCCATGTGGTTCGGCACGAAGTCGAGGATCTGCCCCATCTTGTGCAGCGCCAGCACGTTGCAGAGCGCGGCGAAACTCTCCGCGTCGCCGATTTCCGGATTGATGACGTTGTGGTCGATGATGTCGTAGCCGTGGCTGCTGCCGGGCCGCGCCTTCAAGTACGGCGACGCATAGACGTGGCTGATCCCGAGATCGGCGAGGTAGGGCACGATCGCGATGGCATCGGCGAACGTGAAGCCGGCGTGGAACTGCAGGCGATAGGTTGCGCGCGGCACGTTCAGGCATGGCGTTGGCATGTCCCCCCCTCCCTTCAAGCGCTTTCGCGCAGCGACCAGGACGCCGACCACGGCGCGAGGTGCCCGGCTCCCACATGCTTAGCCGCCGCACTCCCCGCGGCAACCGCAAACAGCGCGCGCGACGGCGGCTCCGCGCCCGGCGCCGACCGGGCCTCGCCACCCAGGTTGGCACGAAGGCCGAGAACGGCACCGTCGCCGAGCCGCCATTCGGCGGCGAACGCGGGCCCGTCGCGCCAGAGGACTTGGGCCGCATGGCCGGTGCAGCCGCGCAGGCGGGGGACGATCTCCCGGTGGCGAAGGGTGAGCAGGTGCCGGTAATACGCCAGCATCTCCGCGTTTTCGCTCCGCTCGCGGGTGCGCCAGTCGAGGACCGAGGCGCGGAAAGTCTCTTCCGTCGTCGGGTCCGGAATGCGGGCGAGCGCGTCGGCATCCCGGAACTGCGCGAAGCGGGCGAACTCGCGGCGGCGCCCGTCCCTGACCGAATCACGCAGCTCCGGCCCGAAGTCGCAGAAGAAAAGGAACGGCTCGGGCGCCGCCCACTCCTCGCCCATGAACAACAGCGGCGGCGACGGTGCCAGCAGCAGCACCGCCGCGGCAGCGCGCAGGGCGGCCGGCGGCGCCAGCACGGACAAGCGCTCACCCAGCGCCCGGTTGCCGATCTGGTCGTGGTTCTGCAGGAAATTGACGAAGGCCGCAGGCGGCAGCCCGGCGCTCGGCTCGCCGCGCCTTTCTCCCCGCCGGCAGCGCGACGGCGCGCCCTGATAGGCGAAGCCCTCGGTCAGGCAGCGCGCCAGATGCCGGTCGGGCGCATCGGCGTAGTCCAGATAGTAGCCCTCGGTCTCGCCGGTCAGCAGCACGTGGAAGGCATGATGGATGTCGTCGTTCCACTGCGCGACATACTGAGCCGGTCGCCCCTCCGGCGTCCGCCGCAGAAAGTGCGCTTCGTTGTCCTCGTTCTCCAGGACTAGGTGAACATGGCGGTTCTCTGGTATCGCCGCGCGCACCCGTTCGGCGATCTCGTCCACGATGTGCCGCGGCGAGCGGTCATCGATGGCGTGCACGGCATCGAGGCGCAGCCCGTCAAAGCGGTATTCCAGCAACCAGTACAAGGCGTTGGCGATGAAGAATTCCCGCACCCAGTGGCTGTCGGGGCCGTCGAAGTCGATGGCGGCGCCCCATGGCGTATGGCGCCCGGCATCGAAGAAGCGCTTGGCGTAGCAGTGCAGGTAGTTTCCTTCCGGCCCGAAATGATTGTAGACGACATCAAGAAACACCATCAGCCCGTGGCCATGGGCGGCGTCGATCAGCGCCTTGAGATCGTCGGGCCGCCCGTAGCGGGAGTAGGGCGCGAACAGAAGCGCGCCGTTGTAGCCCCAGTCCCGGGCGCCGGGGAAATCGGCGACGGGCATCAGCTCGATCGCCGTCACCCCGAGATCCGTCAGTGCATCGAGGCGGCCGGCGACACCGGCGAACGTTCCCTCTGGCGAAAAGGCGCCGACGTGGAGTTCGTAGATGACGGCTTCTTCCCAGGGCCGTCCGCGCCACTCGGCGCACTGCCAGGAGAACGCGGTCGGATCGATGACCTCGCTGGCGGCGTGGATGTCTTCGGGTTGAAAGCGCGACGCCGGGTCGGGGACGAGCAGATCGCCGTCGATGCGGTAGCGATAGCGGGCGCCGGCGCCGAGTCCCTCGACGAACGCCTCGCACCAGCCGTCGGCGGCGCGATCCAGCGGAATCTCGCGGAACTGTCGGGGACCTTCGAGGTGAAGAGACACCGTGCCGCAATCCGGTGCCCACAGCCGAAAGCGGACGCCGCCGCCTTCGATCCGCGCGCCAAAGGCTTGCGTGGCTTCGCTATTGGTCATCTCGCGTTCCTTCCCCGGCCAGACGCTTCCGTCCCGCCGCGAAGGCCAGCGAATGCGTCGCGCTGCCGACCGATCACTTTCGCCCCGATGACAAAGGCGATGATCGTTGCTGTCGGCGCTCTCGAACCATCGGCACGGTTGCCCGCGTGCCAAACGTGCTCACTCCTGCGCATGGCGACCGCACTTGCGCACCGGAGAAATTCGCTCACCGGCGCGCTAAAGCGGAGACACAAGGCTAGAAGGCTGGTAAATGGCTGTCAACGCTCGTGGACGGCGCAGCGCGCCCCTTGCTCCCGAGCGTTTCCGCGCGGACGGCAGCCATGCGTCCGCGCACACCAGGCAAACCCACGACGGCGAGAGGTCAGAGAAAACCCGGACAATGGGGAGGTTCAGGCGAAGCCATGGGCAATCGGCTACCAGCGGAACCCTTGTGGTACAAGGACGCCATCATCTACGAGCTGCACGTCAAGGCGTTCTATGATGCCGATGGCGACGGCATCGGCGATTTTCGCGGGCTCACGGAAAAACTCGACTACCTGACCCATCTCGGCGTCACCGTGCTGTGGCTCCTGCCATTCTATCCCTCGCCCTTACGCGACGACGGCTATGACATCGCCGATTACCGCGCCGTCAACCCCGCTTATGGCTCGCTGCGCGATTTCCGCCGGTTCATCGACGAGGCGCACCGGCGCGGCCTGCGCGTGCTTACCGAACTCGTGATCAACCACACGTCGGACCGGCATCCGTGGTTCCAGCGGGCGCGCCGCGCCAAGCCGGGTTCCCCGCTGCGCGATTTCTATGTCTGGAGCGATACCAACGCCAAATACGACGGCACGCGGATCATCTTCTGCGATACCGAAAAATCCAACTGGACGTGGGACGATGAGGCGGGCGCCTATTACTGGCACCGCTTCTTCTCGCACCAGCCGGATCTGAATTTCGACAATCCACGGGTGATCACCGAGATCACACGGGTGATGCGCCTCTGGCTCGACATGGGCGTCGACGGGCTGCGGCTCGACGCCATTCCGTACCTGTGCGAGCGCGACGGCACCAGCAACGAAAACCTGCCCGAGACGCACGTCGTGATCAAGCGGCTGCGTGCGTGGCTCGACCAGAACTACCCGGACCGTATGTTCCTCGCCGAGGCGAACCAATGGCCGGAGGACGTTCGGCCCTACTTCGGCGAGGGCGACGAGTGCCACATGGCGTTTCACTTCCCGCTGATGCCGCGCATCTACATGGCGCTCGCCCGCGAGGACCGCTATCCGATCACCGACATCCTGCGTCAGACCCCGGAGATCCCCGAGAAGTGCCAGTGGGCGCTGTTCCTGCGCAACCATGACGAGCTGACGCTGGAGATGGTCAGCGCGCGCGAGCGTGATTACCTCTGGCAGTTCTACGCCGCCGACTCCAACGCGCGGATCAATCTCGGCATCCGTCGCCGGCTCGCTCCCCTGCTCGGTGGCGATCGGCGCAAGATCGAGCTTCTGAACAGCTTGTTGTTGTCCATGGCCGGAACGCCGGTCCTCTACTACGGCGACGAGATCGGCATGGGCGACAACTGCTATCTCGGCGATCGCAACGGGGTGCGCACGCCGATGCAGTGGTCGTCCGATCGCAACGGTGGCTTCTCCAAGGCCGACCCGCAACAGCTCTACCTGCCGCCGATCATGGACGCGGTGTACGGTTTCAGCGCCGTCAACGTCGAAAATCAGTTGCGGCAGCCGGCTTCGCTGCTCAACTGGACGCGCCGGGCGCTGGCGGCGCGCAAACAGTTCACCGCCTTCGGCCGTGGCGAGACCCGCCTGCTCTACCCGCGCAACCGCAAGATCCTCGCCTATCTGCGGCAGTGCCCGGACCAGGTCATTCTTTGCATTGCCAACCTCGCGTCGTCACCACAGGCCGCGGAGCTGGACTTGAGCGAGTTCAAGGGGCGCGTTCCCGTCGAAATCTTCGGCAACAGCTCTTTCCCGCCGGTCGGCGATCTGCCCTATTTCATCACCCTGCCCGCCTACGGCTTCTATTGCTTCGTGCTGGCGGAGGAAGCGCAGGCCCCCTCCTGGCACGAGCCCTATGTCGCGCCCTTGCCCGAATTCCAGACACTCGTGTTGTCAGCCGACCGGAGCCAGGTCCTGAGCGGGCGCAGTGCCGAGGTTCTCGAACACCGCGTCCTGCCGGAATTCCTCGCCCTGCAACGGTGGTACGCACACAAGGAGACGATCGCCACCAAGGTCAGCATCGCCGACCGGGTTCATCTCGCCGCGGATGCCGGCGATGCGGTCATCGCCTTCGTCGACGTCGCGATCTCGGACGCGACACCGCAGCGCTATTGCCTGCCGCTGACCCTCGCCTGGGAGTCCGACGCCGACGATCCGCTGATGCGCCTGCAGCCGCATGTCCTCAGCCGCGTCCGCCGGGCGCACCGCCTGGGCGTCCTCTATGACGCCACGGTGTCCCAGGAATTGCCGCGCCTGATCATCGACGCCGTCCGTCACCGAGGCACATTCCAGAGCGCAACCGGCGCACACCTGGTCTGTCGCCCCACCGCAGCCTTCGGCGCGTTCTGTGACGTAGCGGCGGAAAACAGCCGGCGGCTCGGCGTCGAACAGAGCAATACCTCGCTGCTCGTCGACGAGCGCATCATTATCAAGGTCTATCGCCAGGTGCACGCCGGCGTTCATCCCGAGATCGAGATCGGCCGCTTCCTGACCGATGTCGCCCATTACGGCAACGCACCGCGATTGCTTGGCTCGCTGGAGCTGGTCGACGCCGATGGCGAGACCAGCGCGGTTGCGCTCCTGCAGGAGTTCGTCCGCAATCAGGGTGACGGCTGGACCTTCACGCTCGAACATCTCGACCGCGTGCTCAACGAGCTGGACCTCGTAATGGTCGCCGAGGCGGAATTCGACCAGGACACGCACAACGAAGCCTACTGGCTGATGGCCGATGCCCTCGCCCAGCGCATCGGAGACCTGCACCGGGCGTTTGCGATGCAGATCGAGGAGCCGGGGTTCGCGCCGGAGCCGGTTTCTGATCAGGACGTCGGCGAGTGGTCCGCGCACGTGATGGAGCTGGCGTCCCGCGCGCACACGATCCTGCAACGCGCGATAACGTCCAGCAGCCTCAACGATGAGACCAGAACCACGGCCGCGCGCCTGTTCAATGGCTGGGACAGGCTTGAGCGGCTGTGCGCGATTCCCGAAGCGGCGCTGAGGCCGACGCTCAAGACCCGCATCCACGGCGATCTGCATCTCGGCCAGGTCGTGGTGGCCGGCGCCGATTTCTACGTGCTCGACTTCGAGGGCGAGCCCCTACGTTCGCTCGCAGCCCGCCGGGCCAAGCATTCGCCGTTGCGCGATGTCGCCGGCATGCTGCGCTCGTTCGACTACGCCGGCAATGCCGTCCTCCTTCACCGCGGGTCACGCACGCTGGGCGGCGATGGCACCCCCGACGCACGCGCGGCGATCGCCGCGTGGCGGGAGCGCACCACGGCGCGCTTCGTGGCGGCTTATCGGCACGCCTGCGAGGGCTGTCCGTCGGTACCGCAAGACGACACGGACTTCTCGGCGGCGCTCGACGCCTTCGTGCTGGAAAAAGCGCTCTACGAGATCTGCTACGAGGCCGCCAACCGCCCCGACTGGCTCGCAATCCCCCTCGCCGGCGTCAGCCGGCTGCTCGGCTTGGAACCGCCTGCAGCTTGATCACGGGCCGCCGTGAACGCCCACCCTCCGGGTGTGAACTTTTCGCGCCGCGACACCCCTTAGCGTCCGTGTGGGTCGCCTCCGTGACAGCCGCGTCCGGCTGGAGCTTTCTTCCGGGCACGGTTGCCGGCTCCGGTTTCGGGCTGGCGCGAACCATCGCTTTCCACTTGAAGATCTGCCCACTTGAAGATCTGCCCACTTGAAGATCTGCGCGCCACATCCTCGCCCTGGCGCTTGCGCTGGCGCTGGCGCCACACCCTCCTCGCCCCGTAGACGTGGACGTTGGCATCGAAGACCTCCTGGATCTTGGCTGGACCTTGGCTGGATCTTGGCTGGATCTTGGCTGCAACCGCCGTCAGCGCCGCCCACCGAGACGGATGCTCCGCCTGGTGGTCCAAAACCACCCGCACCGCGCGCTCGCGCAGCTCAGACGAAAACTTCGATCGGGTCTGTTTGGGCTTGTCCATCGCTCCATCCTCTCAAGCATTGGAGCCTCCGGCAAACCCGGGGCGGGGCAGACCTCTAACCACGAGGATGTGACCAGCGATCGGATCCCACAAATCGGTGACAGAAAGTTGGGGTGGAGGTGAAGGAGGCCTCGTATGGACAATGAAAGTGGGTGCAAACCGTGCAAGCGCTGAAAAACTGGTCGTGAAATAATGGTGCTTTTATGGCATTATCCTACGAAATTTGGGCAGGCGCGTTTGTTCAACGCTGCACTGCAGCAACGAGCGATGCGTTGGCCCTGTGGCTGAACACCAAGACGGGGACGGCGCTGGAGGCGGGAAGGACGTCGGGGGGTGTTTGACGTTTTTATCAGCTATTCGCACGATGACGATGACAGCGCGCGAGCGGCGATGTTGGCCGATGCGCTGCGCAACGAAGAACTGTCCGTGTGGTGGGACGCGCACATTTTCCCCGGCGACGACTGGCACCAGGCGATCACCCAACGGCTCCAGCAAGCAAAATGCGTGATTGTTCTTTGGTCAGCGAAGTCGATCTCGAGCAAGTTCGTTCGCGACGAGGCCGGCGTCGCCATGGAAAATGGAAAGCTGATTCCCGCCAAGTTCGGCCCTGTCGATCCGCCACTGGGGTTCAAACAACTGCAGTACACGGATCTGACCAACTGGTCCGGCGAAAGCGACCATCCCGGTTATCAAAAGCTGCTGCTTTCGATCACCCAGTTGATCGACACGGCAGCCGCGGGCGGAGCGGGCGCTCAATCCCAATCAGGGCCCACGGGTCTTGCCGATGGCGGGCAGGCGCTCCTGCACCCGCCGCCGGCCGCCCAACGGCCTCGCCCCGGCCCCTTCGTCCGGGGGGCGCGTTCGCTCAATGTGGCTCACGCACGCGGCGAGGCGCAGCACGTCTCACCCTGGCTCTGCTGGCTGTTCTATAGCGCTCTCGCGGTCTGCGTTTTCGTGATCGACCCGTTTGGCGTCTTCGCCACCGCCCAGCGGCTGTCGCAAGACAGCGCCAACCGGATTTTCGGCCCCCTCTATCCCACCACCGGGCGCGACCAGGTGTCCGTCGTCCTGTGGCGTGATTCCAGCCTCAACGAGTTGGAACAGACTTGGCCCATTCCGCTTGACTTGCACGCGCGCGCGCTCAGTGCACTGCTCAGCTATCGACCGAAGGCGGTATTCGTCGACATCGCGTATACCAATGATCGCGGCGATGCGGGCGTTGCCCGGTTGCGCGAGAGCATCCGCGAATATGCCGCGGAGAAAATTCCCCTGTTGTTCGCCGCCCCCGCCGATGCGGGTGAGAAGATCATTGCGGGGCTTGCAGACGATCTCGCTGCCGGCAGGCTTGCCGGCGTGCCCAAGCCGATCGAGGACGGTTTTACCCGGCAGTATGCCGAGGAGGTTGCCCTCGGCGAGCAGACCTACAAGACCGCGGCATTCCAGCTCCTGCAGAAAACGGCCGCCGCCGGCAAGGAAGGCATGCAAATCCTCTCGGCGCACATGAAGCGCGACATCGAAGTGGTGTGGGGGACCGAGCCGCACCCGATCAACCGCGAGGTCATGGAGGAATGCGGGAAAGCGGCGCCGGCCACGCCGTGGCAGCGGATCGTAACAGCGCTGCTGCACCCCGGATCGCTGATCCGGTCGTGCCCGTATTCGCCCACGATCCCGGTCCACGCCATCCTCGATTCAACCCGTGATCGGCGCTTCGCCGAACTGATCGAGGGCAGATACGTCATCCTTGGCGTTGCCGTGCAGTCCGCGCCCGACGAGGTGATGACACCGGTTAACGGACGGCTCTCCGGCCCGCAGTTGCATGCCATGGCGCTCGACAACCTGCTGACCTTCGGCGCCCACTACAAGAGCCGGGAGCCAGCGGCGTTGTTCACGGCCATCAAGGCGCTGGTGGTCGTTCTGATCCTGGGGACGCTGCTGGCATCAACGCCCGATCGCAGCCGACGCAACGTTTCCGCCCGCGGCCGCTGGCTGCGCATCTTTGCCGCCGGCGCCGTCGTACTGGCAATTGCCACGGCGGCGGCCGCTTTCACGTTCGTCGCCCTTGATCTGCCGCCCGCCGACGCGATCGGCCCCTTGGGGCTCGCCCTTGCCATCACCCTTCTCGCGAAGAGCGCGCTCCTCGAGAACATGATCGGCGGCCTGTCATTGCGGCGAGCCTCGCGTGCGAAGGACAGCGTCCGCTCCGCGCAAACAGCCCACGGAGGCAAGCAACTGTCATAGTTCGAAGGGCTTCGCGCCCGCTCGATGCCACAAAGGCCCAGGCACGTTGAATGCGTAACAGGTCAACATCTTTAGGGGGAGGTCGTACGCATGAAGACACTCATTCCTCTGCTTGTTTTGGCATTGCTGTCATTTGCGGGCAATCCACGCGCAGGAGATGATCTGCTCGTCATCCGCATCACGGCAAAGACACTGCCGCTGTACGCCGACGCCGCCGGCAGCAGTGAAGTCGTCAGGTTCACGCGGGACCAGATCAGTGTCCCCGCGGAAGGCCTGGCGGTGCAGGACTTCGACAAGGCCCGGATGATGCTGAAGATCACCGTCAACGGCGAGACCGGATGGGTCGAGGCGCATCGTGTGGAAACCAACCGCCCACCGAGCCTCATGGGGGACGTTTGTGACAGGAGTGCTCTCCCGCCTTCGAGCGCTTCCGCGAGGAACGCCGGAGAACGGGGAACATGTCCGAAGCGCCGCTGATATCGAGGCGGCGGGCACGGCACGGTGCCATGCTCGCCGTCCCGCTCTTCGCGACGCTGACGACCGCCGCTTGCCAGGAAGGTCAGAGTGCCAGGGAAACCCTGGCCGCTGGCGCGGACACCGTCAAGGGGACCGTGGTGTCCGCCTGGGAAAAGGCGATCAACGTCGTGTCCCCCGGCGTCGAACTGCCTGAGAGCGATCCGCTGTTGTCGACCCGCAAGCCGACGGGTTTCGACTATGCTTCGCTTGCGCAGAACCGTGACCGGGATCTCGCCCAGGAACGCGCCACCTTGCGCGGACTGATCGATGCCCCGGCGCTGAGCGACTACCTCAATGACGTGCTCGACAAGATCCTGGCGGTTGCCCCGGAGCAGAACGTCCCGGCTCGGGTCTACGTCAAGGATTCCAACGAAATCAATGCCGCGGCCTTGCCCAGCGCAGCAATCATTCTGCCAATGGGCATGCTCCGCAATATCGAATACGAAGACGAACTGGCCTTTGTGCTGGGGCACGAGCTGTCCCATGTCCTGCAGCGCCACCACGAGGCCGACTGGTACGTCACGGCGCAAAGGCATTCCTTGGCGGCGATGGAACTCGGCTTCGGTATCGCCCAGGCGTACCGCCATCGCTTCGCCGACCAGGTCGAAAACCAACTCGATGACCTGATGCTCGCCAACGAAGCAACACTGATGCTGAGCGAAAGCCTGCTCGCCCCGGCGTGGACCCGCGGCCAGGAGGACGAGGCCGATGTCCTTGGCCTCGACCTGATGCGCAAAGCCGGTTACAAGCACGGTGCGGCTTTCTCGGTTCTCGCAAAACTCGGCGAGGCGGAAAAAAATCAGACCGCCAGCGGGCCTGCCGCCGGTCAGCGTGTGGTCGACTACATCGGCTCCCGCACCGAGGCCACCGGGTTGCGCCGCTACCTGGATCCCAAGAAACTGCGCGAAGCCGTCGAGGGCGCGGCAAAGCAGGCTTGGGCCTGGGTGAACAGGCAACTCGGCCGCAACCATCGCACCTATGAGGAACGAAAGACCTACCTGAGCGATTACGCCGAACGATACGAGGGACCGGCGACAGGGGCCATGCGACCAGCGCCATGGTCGGAGGAGGGCCGTAAGGCCGGGCGCGGCGCATTCGGCCAGCACGACGCGCGAGCGATGCGCGCCATTTTTGACAACTACGAACTCGCTCTTCAAGCGGAACAGGCGCTCCTGGATAAGCACGATGCACCCGGGGCGCTTCGGCTCGCCCGCCAGGCCGCCCGTCCACCTTTGCAGCACGCCGCGTATCCGTGGGTGGTCATCTACGACGCGCAGGCGGCTCAGCGGAAAAGGGACGCCGGCAGGCAGGAACTGCGGCAGGCGCTGGCCAGTGGCGAGCCTGCCCTCGTCGTCTACTACCGCATGCTGGACAAGCCGTTGGCCGAACGCAAGTGGGAGGAGGCTTCACGCCTGGTCGAGGACGCGCGGGAAAACGTCGGCGATGCGCCGCAAATCCTGCCGCTGCGGGTGTATCTGTTGGCGCGCCAGCAGCGCAAGGCGGAAGCGGTGCTGCTGAACACGCAGTGCGTGCTCGAATATCCTGACATCGCGGGTGCCCTATGCAAGCAAGCCCTGGAAGGCCGTGACTGGCAACCGCGTGAGCGGATTGGCAACCGGCCCTGAGAAGAGCGCCGACGGCGATGTCATCAAGGTCGTCTCTGTCGGCCGCTCGCTCCTCCAACACCTGCCGAAACGGGAGGATGGAAACGAGATGGATCACACGGCCAGTCCATCGGGCAGCGCATCGACGCCCGCCTTGCCGAGGCCGGGCGTGAGCCGGGATGAGCACCTGTTCGGCCCCGGCCCGAAGCGCATCCTCGCGCTCGACGGCGGCGGCGTGCGTGGGATCATTTCGCTCGCTTATCTGGAGCGGCTGGAGGCGCTGCTCGCCGCCCGCTCGGGCCGCGGCGGCGCGTTTCGTCTCTGTGACTACTTCGATCTGATCGGCGGCACGTCGACCGGTTCGATCATCGCCACCGGCCTCGCCCTCGGCTTCTCGGTTGGGCAACTGATCGAGCTGTATCTGACGCTATCGCACAAAGGGTTCCGCGGCGCCCGCTGGCACGGCGGACTGGTGATCCCCAAGTTCCGCACCCGGCCGCTGGTCGACGTGCTGCGCCGGCAGATCGGCGAGATCACGCTCGGCTCGGAGCGGCTGTTGACCGGGCTCGCCATCGTCGCCAAGCGGCTCGATACCGGCAGCGTCTGGGTGTTCCACAACAACCCGCGCGCGCCCTACTTCGACCCCACCGACCGCGCCGCCGATGCCGTGCCCAACTGCGATCTGCCACTGGTCAATCTGGTGCGCGCCAGCACGGCGGCACCGACCTTCTTCGCGCCGGAAACCATCGAGATCGCTCGCGGGATCAGGGGCGCCTTCGTCGACGGCGGCGCCAGCCCGCACAACAACCCGGCGCTGCTGCTGCTGTTGATGGCCGGGATCGACGGCTACGGCTATCGCTGGCCGCTCGGCGCCGAGAATCTGATGATATGCTCCATCGGCACCGGCGACCGGCCACCGGCGCAGCGCGCCGAGGCGATCCCGCGCATGACCAGCGCGGCGCTGGCGGTGCAAGCCCTGCACTCGATGATCGGCGATTGCAACTGGCTCGTCCAGACACTGCTGCAATGGCTCGGCGACTGCCCGACGCCGTGGTCCATCGACGGCGAGATCGGTGATCTCGCCGGCGACCGGTTCGCCGGCGGCAGCTTTCTCCACTATCTGCGCTACGACGTGGCGCTGTCACGGCGGTGGCTCGGCGAGACCGCCGGGATCGGCGTGAGCGAACACGAACTCGACCAGCTCGCCGCCATCGATCGCCCGGAGTACGCGCAGCGCCTGCTCGACATCGGCCGGGCGACGGCGGCGGTGCAGCTCACGGCAACACAGTTTCCGGCGCGCTTCGATCCGCCGCCTGCGCCGGCGGACGCATAACGCTTACGCCTACGCCGGCAGGTCGAGCGGGCGGGCGAGAAACAGCACCCGCCAGCCGAGCACCTCTTCCAGCATCAGCTCGGCAGCCTCGACGGCGCGATCGCCCAGTTCGGTAGTCGGCGGATCGGGGATTTCTTCGATCTCTTCGGCAATGCGCTGCAGCCGCGATGCCATCCCGGCGCTGCGCTCATGCAGCCGACGAAATTCGCCTTGCGTGGCGCGCGCGGCGAACGATGCGCCGAACGCCGGCAGTACCACCGCAAGAACGGTCAACGCGTTTTCTGGAATGTAATCGAGCAGTGGCAGATGCCAGCCGAATTGGTGGACGACGTGCAACGCGACGGCGCCGATGGTGACCCCGAACAGCCAGATATGTATCGCGTGCAGGCCGTGCGCGACCCGCGCGTAACGCTCGGCGATGCGACGGTGGTAGTTCACTTGGTCGCGGATCAATGGCAGGACGATCCCGCTGGCGAGCCTGTAGGGGTGGATGTCACCGCTCTCGGCCACGAGCAGTCCGCCTTCACGCACGATTGCACGGAAATGCCAGCTCGCCGTGCTCGTGTCGGGGGCGGCGTAATCGTGGTGAGCGGGCACCTGCATTGAGCGCGGGACCCGGCCCAGTGGCGCCAGCATCTTCATCTGGCGCAACAACTCGGCGAGGTAGCGATACTCAAGCCACTTGTCATGCCAGCCGCGGTGCCTGCCGCGCCGGACGAGAAGGACGATCCCGTACAGCGTGACGAGTTCCACGACCGCGCACGCCGCGGTGATCAAATGATTCGTTACCAACACCGGTAGCACTGCGAATAGAATGGCCAGCGGCGCCAGCGAAAAACTCAGCACGAAGCCGCCGCGGTGCAGGCCGCCGTAGTGGTTGGCGAGCTGGTCGGCCCAGACATAGTGCGGTGTGAGCGGCCCCAGCACCGACGTTTTGCCGCCCTCCTCGGCCATGCGCTGCTCGAAGGCAGGCATCCTCCACGACGGCCTGATCCAACGCCACGAGAACAGCGCCACGAACAAGGTGTAGGCCCAGGCCAGGAGACAGCGGTTTGGCCAGTCCTCGGTGAAGTATTCGCGCCACGACAATGGCTTGTCCTCGTGCCCGCTGCCGGCGGCATAGTGTTGATCCTCGTCCGGCGGCAGGAGTGCCTCGCCAAGGCGGTCCAGCAGCGGTGCGAGAGCGTGCGTGCGCGGCGTGCCGGACTGGTCGGCGGTCTCGATCTTGGTGAGCCACCGCGGCTCCGCCGATGGATCGCGGGTGTCGATCCACACCACCAACAGCCCGCGCCTCAAGGCATCAACGACGATGGCGCCGGTGCCGGCACCGCTTTCGGGCTGCTGGCCATCCCAGATCGCGATCAGCACGTCGCATTGGCGCAGCAGCGTCAGGCCGCAGGCGCGATACGCCCGGTCCCTGTCGATGGGGCTCTCGCGGTTGCCGTCGAGGGTCAGCGTCACCGTCGACTGTTTGAGCAGTTCGTTGAACTCGTCTTTCGAGGCAGCCGTTTCGAAGTCGCGCTCGTATTCTTCTGGCGCGAACGGCAGCACCACCTGCAACTCGAAGCCGAGCTTGCCGCCCTCGCTGGCGACGATGCGGTCGGCGCCTTCGGCCAACGGCGAGACCACCCGCAACAGCGGTGAATCGTGGCGGTAGCAGCCGATCGTCTCGGCTCGATGGTGTACATCCAGGACCGCGGCCTTGATGGCACTGAGCACTTCATGCACCCGCGCGGCAATCGTCGTGTGGTCCGCACCCAGTTTGTTCGGGCGATGGCCGGTCACCCCGATGCGCAATGCAAGGCGTGCTTTCGGTGGATGCAGCCCGCCGTCGATCACTTCCGTCATCCCCACAGCCACCTCCCCCTCGCTGTCGTTTTCGCCCTCCTGACTGGAGTGGTGCATAGTGATCCTTTCCCGAAAAAGTTAGACATCGGGGTATGCGGCCTGCAGCTCTGCCAGTTCGGGTGTAAGGCAGCCGAGGGCGGAGTGGAGCCGCTGACGGTTATAGTATCCTTCGATGGAGGCGAACAGATCGAGGCGGGCGGCATACCACCAACGATGTTCAGAGCCTCGGCATAGCCGCTCTCCGGGCGCTACCTGTCACTGGTAGAGCGCAAAGAGATCGCACTACTTCTAAGGGTGCAGGGCCATTCCATGCAGGAGATTGGGCGCCGCCTCAGGCGGGCCGCTCATCCACGAAGCCATCTATCAGGCCCTCTGTGTTCAGGGCCGGGGAGCGCTGCGCCGCGAACGGACGGCCTGCTTGCGGACGGGACGCGCGTTACGGGTGCCGAGAGCGCACGTACGCCGGCGAGGCAAAGGCTTTGTCTCGCCGGAGATCATGATCACTCAACGGCCTACCGAAGCGACCGATCGAGCGGTGCCGGGGCACTGAGAGGGAGGCCCCATCCTCGGTCTTGGCAGCTCGGCGATCGGTACGCCGGTCGAGCGCACGACGCGCTTGACGATGCTCTTGCATCTTCCCCGGCTCGCGGAACACGGCGAAGCTTCACGCACCAACAATGGGCTTGCGCTCGCGGAACACGGGGCCGAAGACGACGAAGCCGGCGCCGGGGCACAAGATCTACCCTATCTGTTGCGCGCTCTGGTGATCGATCGGCCGAACCAGGTGTGGGGAGCGAACATCACGTACATTCCGATCGGCCGCGGATGTCTTTACCTGGCGGCGGTTATCTTCTGGGCGAGCCGGGCGGTGCTCGCCTGGCGGCTGTCGGACACCATGGACGTTGCGTTCTGCATCGACGCTCGCGACGAGGCACTGGCCCGCTGGGGAAGGCCGGAGATTTTCAGTACCGATCAGGGCAGCCCGTTCACCAGCGCCGCGTGCACCGGCACACTCTCGGCGGAGGGGATCAGGATTTCCATGGACGGCCGCGGCCGCTGGCTCGACAACGTCTTCATCGAGCGCCTGTGGCGATCGCTGAAGTACGAGGATTCACCGGAATCCTCGCCGGGAACGCTGTGGAATAACGCTAAGAAGCTTGGACAACGCTACCGCGCTGCCCACATCCCCACACCGACAACAGCCGCAACAGAAGCAGATGATCTGCGTAGCGTGATCAAGGGAGACCGGAGCCGGCCCAGCTTCTAATCAAGACCCACCGGCCACGTAGTCCCGTCCATATGTCCCCGATGTTGCGGCCTGCCCGTGTCCGCCTCTAGCGGCTTTGGTCTGACAATGCCCGCCGATGCGTTGGGCAGATCGCACCAACCCCGCTGAGATTCGATTTTTCACCTTCCGGACCCAGATCGAAGTATCGTTGGGTTGCGAGCGCGCGCGCGAACTGTGTGCGAAACTAGAAGGTCCCTTTCGGCCTCGCGGCGGTGTGCGGCAGTCGGCTCACAACGTGCTCTTCGCGGTAAAGGAGGGCGGCGAAATCGTGGCGATTTTTTCGGGTGAGCAATTCGTCACTTTCCTGAACGGTATTCTTGCATGGCTGTCCCACGAGGTTTTCACGCCCATGAACCTCGTCTATTCGGCGATGCAAGTCCCTGGCATCGTCGGCACGGGCTTTACTGCCTGGTGGGTGCATGATTTCGTGCATCCGGTCCTCGTGCAGCGAGTTCGCCGGTCGTTTAACACCGGATATACGCAATCCGCCCTGTTCACGGTTGCGTCACTGATCTTTCCGCTGGCGTGGACGATGGGGTTGGCCCTCGCCAGCATTGTCGCGGCCTTCTTCGAATGGCCACATGGCCTCGTGATTGTTGCGGTTCATCTGGTGGCCGCATGGATCGTCGTGCGTCTCGCATCGATCATGGTCCGCGACCCGATTTTCTCCCGGCTCGTTGCCATCACCGCCTACACGATCGCGACGTTGAGTATCCTCGGCCTGCTCGCCCCGATCCTGGCGTTATTCGACCGCCTTGCCGTTACCTTCGGCAATTTCCGACTCTCCTTGTTCACCGTGCTCGAGGCCATGCTCGCGCTCGGTATTTTGCTCTGGTTGGCGGTGCTGCTATCGCGGGTCTTGGAGCGGCGCATCTTCGCGCTGCCGAACCTCACGCCATCGGTTCAGTTGCTTATCGGCAAGATCGTAAAGGCAAGCCTGATCACGATTGCCGTCGTCGTCGCGCTTTCCAGTGTCGGGGTCGACATCACGGCGATCGCGCTGTTTAGCGGTGGGCTCGGTGTCGGCATTGGCTTTGGATTGCAAAAGCTGATTTCCAACATGATCAGCGGAATCATCCTCCTGCTCGACCGTTCGATTAAGCCGGGAGACGTCATCCAGGTCGGAGAGACGTATGGCTGGGTCGCATCGCTCGGTGCGCGCTACGTCTCGATCGAAACCCGGGACGGCACGGAGTACCTTGTTCCCAACGAGGACATCATTACCCATCAGGTGGTTAGCTGGTCGCATCAAAACGACCTCACGCGGATCAAGGTGCGCGTGCATGTACCCTTCGAGACCGATCTCGAACAGGCCCTGGCACTGCTGGTGGAGGCGGCAAACACACCACCTCGAGTGCTTGGCGATCCGGCACCGCGCTCGCTCATCCTCGACTACCCCGAAGGGCAAGCGGAGCTGGAACTGCGCTTTTGGATCCGCGACCCGCAGAACGGGGTCCGCAACGTCTCGGGCGAGGTCCGGCTTGAGATCTGGCGGTTGTTTCGTGCCTCCGGGCTCTCGCTTTCCGCCCCGCAACGTGATGTCACGCTCAGCGAGCGTTCCCATTTTCCGGCCGCCGTGGTGCCGCGGCTGTAAACGTCTAAGCCGTCACTAGTGCACAGACCCATTCGGATGATTCAGCCGAAGGGGTTAGATGTGCGTTAGAAACAATTGGTTGCGTGCAGCGACCGCGCATTCTTTGAATGCGCCGCCGCACGAGTGAATGCGTTTTGCGCTCGTGTGGTACCGCTGTGGCCCGGAGTGGTGCCAGAGAGCTAGGGTTGGAATTGCCGGCGTCCAGCGTTGCCCCGTGCGACGACACGGCTGGACGATGGGAGGTGCGAGTGGAGCCGAAAGTTACTTGGGTGTTCCTGTTCGTCATCCTCTACTGGAGCTATTGCCTGTACTGGGGTGTTCGAGGGGCACTGGACGCGCGAAGCGCCGTTGATTATTTCATCGCCGGACGCAGACTCGGATTTTTTGTCTTCATTTGCGCAGCAACAGCGACGTCTTTCTCCGGCTGGACCTTTCTCGGCCATCCGGGTCAGACGTATAAGGATGGTTTCGCCTACAGCTTTGCGTCGTTCTACGCGATCACCATCCCGCTTTCCGGTGTCTTGTTTCTCAAGCGCCAATGGGTGCTTGGGCATCATTTTGAATTCATCACACCCGGCGAGATGCTGGCCGCCTACTTCCAATCGAAGTCGATCCGCTTGCTGGTCGTCGTTGTCGCGCTCTTCTTTTCGGTCCCCTATGTCGGCCTGCAACTGCGTGCCTCGGGCTTCCTGTTCAACGTGTTGACCAACAACGCCGTCGGCGTCCAGTTCGGGACCTGGGTGCTGGGTATCGTCGTGGTCAGCTATGTGGCGACAGGCGGCCTGAAGACGGCCGCTTACGTTGACGTCCTACAGGTCGCTTTGCTGGCGGTTGGCATCGTCGCCATCGGTACGATCACGCTGACCTACGTCGGTGGCTTCGACCGCTTCAAGGACGGAATAGCCGCACTGACCCAGGCTGACACGATCCGAACGCCCGCAGGATACAGCCATTACGTTGCGATCCCCGGTGCGATTCAGCTGGTGAGCGACGGGTCTCGGGCGACGGGCAGTCCCTGGACCGGCATCATGATCTTGACGTATCTGCTGGGCCTGATGGGGATCCAGTCTTCGCCTGCGTATTCGATGTGGGCCTTCGCAAGCAGAAGCCCCGCAGCTTTTGCCCCGCAGCAGGTGTGGGTGTCGTCGTTCGTCATGGGCTTGGTTCTCATTCTATTCACTGCCGTACAGGGAATTGGCGCCCACTTTCTCGGCGCCGACGCGTCGTTCATGGCGGCCCATCCGGATCTGACCATTCCGGTGATGGTGGAAGGCTCGGGTTCTAAGGACCTTGTCGCACGCGCCGGAGGTACGGATCTGCTGGTGCCACTGCTCATCAATCTTGTCGGCGCAACCGCTCCGTGGCTCGTCGGCCTGTTGGCCGTGTGCGCGCTGTCAGCGATGGAGTCGACTGCGTCATGCTACATGGTCACGGCCGGCGCCATCCTGACTAGGGATTTGTTCCTCGTCTTCGCGTTGCCAGACGCCGACGATCGGACGCAGAAATTCGTCGGGCGCATCGGTACGGTCATCGTCGTTCTGCTTGCTCTCGTCGTGGCGACCACGCAAACGGACACCTTGGTCCTGCTCGGCGGTCTTGCCGTTTCTTACGGATTGCAGATGTGGCCGGCGCTGGTCGGTATCTGCTATTGGCCGTTCCTGACTCGCCAAGGTGTTACCGGCGGCCTCGTTGTCGGCCTCCTCGTCGTCACGTTGACGGAAGGCATTGGCCAGCAATGGTTGGGCATCGCGGCCTGGGGGCGCTGGCCACTAACGATTCACGCAGCGGGATGGGGGATTGCCGCCAATTTCGCGATCGCCATCCTCGTTTCCTTCCTGACGCAAGACAACCGCGCGCATAAACTCGCGTTCCATCGTGTCGTACGCGCTAGCTGCGGCTTGTCGCCGGGAAAGCGGACACTTATTCCGCTTGCCTGGGTACTTACTCTTTGCTGGTTCGCCGTCGTCGTCGGGCCCGGCGCAGTGCTCGGCAACACCTTGTTTGGCGATCCGAACAACCCCTCGACATGGTGGTTCGGTATCCCTTCACTCTGGCTCTGGCAATTATTGGGCTGGGGGCTCGGCGTCATCTTGATGTGGTTTCTAGCCTATGGGATGGGCTTGGCAACCGCTTGCGCGCCGATAGCAGAGCCCTGCCAAACGACGGCGCCCGGGGAGGACGGCTCAGCAGTGGGGATTTCGGGCGCGGAACGAGACCGAGAGCACCCCCTGACGTAGATGCATGTGCCACGAAGTGATCCAACTCGATTCAATGATGTCAAACAGCGCGGGAGTGGGGCCCCGCCCTGATCAATCATAACATATTGATATAACAAGATTAATTTCGCTTGGCGTTAGAGCCCGATCGGGACTCTACTGATTTGCTGGGGTGGACGGCCCCCGTTCTCGGATCACGTCCGTCAAGGTGGTGGAAATTCGGGTGTGGTTTGAGGTGGCCATG
>CAYNYW010000041.1:0-23162 GCA_964401555.1 uncultured Defluviicoccus sp. | reverse complement strand
GCCATCCGCGAGGGCGGCCGCACCGTCGGTGCCGGCGTCGTCGCTAAAATCATCGCGTAGGGCACGCGGCAGGCGGCGGGTGGTCTTGCGCGTGTGAAGCTGGGCGTTGTGATGCCTAAATGTTCTGATTCTTGCGTGTTCTGAATTTTGGGCGTCGCCGGCGAGGGTATCCTCCCGCACCGCACCCGGCGCCGCCGGTGAATGTCGATCGAGAGGGAATTTCCGAAGGCTCGCTAAAGGGGCATAGCTCAGCTGGTAGAGCGGCGGTCTCCAAAACCGCAGGTCGCGGGTTCGAACCCTGCTGCCCCTGCCAGCCTTCATCGAAGACGGATTGATGGATAAACCCAACATCGCCCAGTTTTTCCGCGAGGTCCGGCAGGAAGCCGCGAAGGTGACCTGGCCGACGCGCAAGGAAACGGCACTGGCGTCGGGCACCGTGATGCTGATGGTCGTCGTCGCCGCGGCGTTCTTTTTCGTCGTCGATGAGATCATCGCCATCGGCGTGCGCCTGGTTCTCGGCATCGGAGTCTGAAGACGATGACCGCGCACTGGTATGTCCTCCACGTCTACTCAGGCTTCGAGCAGAAGGTCGCGCAGTCGATCGAGGAGCAGGCCAAGCAGGCGGGCATGGATGACCGCATCGAGCAGGTCCTGGTACCGATCGAAGAGGTGGTCGAGGTCCGCCGCGGCCAGAAGGAAAAGGCCAAGCGCAAGTTCTTCCCCGGCTACGTGCTGGTCAAGATGGAGATGACCGACGACACATGGCATCTCGTCAAGAACACGCCGAAGGTGACGGGGTTTCTGGGCGGGCGCGGTCGTCCTTCGCCGATTACCGAGACCGAGGCGCAGCGTATCTTGCACCAGGTGCAAGAGGGGATCGAGCGGCCCAAGCCGGCTTTGGTCTTCGAGGTCGGTGAGCAGGTCCGGGTGTCGGACGGACCGTTCACCTCGTTCAGCGGCATGGTCGAGGAAGTCGACGAGACCCGCGCGCGGCTTAAGGTGGCGGTGATGATCTTCGGCCGCTCGACACCGGTGGAGCTTGAGTATTCGCAGGTCGAAAAGACGTAGAGCACGACTAAGCTAAAGACGAGGCAGTTCAAAGACGGGCCAGTCAGCTAAAGATGGGCCAGTCAACGGAAGCGAACCGGACGACGGTGTGATCCGCGCCGGGCCGCGCCGCCGACCTCAGCGGACGCGGCAGACCCGGCGGGGATGAGGAGCGGAAATGGCAAAGAAGATCACGGGCTACATCAAGCTGCAGGTGGCCGCCGGCAAGGCGAATCCGGCACCGCCCATCGGCCCGGCGCTTGGTCAGGCCGGCCTCAACATCATGGAGTTCTGCAAGCAGTTCAACGCCAAGACGCAGAACCTCGAAGTCGGCATGCCGGTCCCGGTGGTGATCACCGCGTTCGCCGACCGCAGCTTCACGTTCGTCATCAAGACGCCGCCGACGTCGTTCCTCTTGAAGAAGGCCGCCGGCGCCGACAAGGGATCGAAGGACATCATCCGGCAGAAGGTGGGCCAGGTGACCCGCGCCCAGGTCCGGCAGATCGCCGAGCAGAAGATGCCCGATCTCAACGCCAAGGACATCGAGGGCGCGATGCAGATGGTCATCGGCTCGGCGCGGTCCATGGGCATCGAAGTGGTGGATTGAAAACGATGGCAAAGCAGGGAAAGCGACTGAAGGCCGCCTACGCCGAGATCGACCCCGGCACTCTTTACGCGCTCGCCGACGCCGTTCGGCTGGTCAAGGCCGGCGCCAAGGCCAAGTTCGATGAAACGGTCGAGGTGGCGATCAACTTGGGCGTCGATCCGCGTCACGCCGATCAGATGGTGCGCGGCGTCGTGCCGCTGCCGAACGGCACCGGCAAGAGCGTGCGCATCGCCGTGTTCGCCAAGGGCGACAAGGCGGCGGAAGCCACCGCCGCCGGCGCGGACATCGTCGGCGCCGATGACCTGATGGCACGTATCCAGGGCGGCGAGATCGATTTCGACCGCTGCATCGCGACGCCGGACATGATGGGCATCGTCGGTCGGCTCGGCAAAATCTTGGGTCCGCGCGGCCTGATGCCCAATCCGAAGCTGGGCACGGTGACGCCGGACGTGGTTTCCGCGATCAAGGCGGCGAAGGCGGGTCAGGTCGAGTTCCGCGTCGAGAAGGCCGGCATCGTCCATGGCGGCGTCGGCAAGGCGAGCTTCAGCGAGGACGCACTGGTCGAAAACATCCGCGCCTTCGTTGACGCCATCGTCAAGGCGAAGCCGTCCGGCGCCAAGGGCACGTATCTGAAGAAGATCAGCATTGCCTCGACCATGGGACCGGGCCTCAAGGTCAGCCTGGCCAGTGTCGCGACGCAGGCCGCGTGATCGAGGAACCCGGGGAATAGCAAGCGCCGGCGAGAATTGCATTTAAGTGAATTACATTTAAGTGAAGCGCATCTCGGTGAGGCGCACTTAAGTCAGCGAGGAGCGATTGGAATTCGGGCCGCCGCCGCCCGCATGGGCGAAACGACGGCGCGACAGGCAGGCAGCGGTATTTACCCGTCCAAGCCTGCCGACCTGTCCAAGACAGCAGGTGTCGTGCACGGCAATTGGCATCGTGCACGCCGAAAGGGGAACATCCCCGCCTGCCGAGACGGTGTCGAGAGCGAGGCCCACCACCGGTGTTGATCGGCGGGTGGTCAAGACTTGAACCGGTTGCCCTGGGCAGGGCCACCGGCCTTTCGGGACGGCCTGCGACGTCCGCCCGGACGGCCAAGTACAAGAATGTCGCCCGACGCCGCGCGGCAGGCGCGAGCCGGGTGCAGACATGGGGACCAACGATGGACCGGACCGGAAAGGAAGCATTGGTCGCATCCCTCCATCGAACCTTCAACGAGACGGCGGTTGTCGTCGTCACCCACTACAGCGGGCTTACCGTCGCCGAGATGGGCGCTCTCAGGGGGCAAATGCGCGAAGTCGGCGCCAGCCTCAAGGTGTGCAAGAACCGGCTGGTTCGTCTGGCACTGGCCGGCACGCCCTACCAGGCGCTCGATTCCCTGTTCAAGGGCCCGACGGCGGTCGTCTGCTCCCACGATCCCGTGGGGGCGGCGAAGGTGAGCACCACCTTCGCCAAGACCAACGCGAAGCTGATCATTCTCGGCGGCGCACTCGGCAGGCACACGATCGACGCCGAAGGGGTCAAGGCGCTGGCGGCATTGCCGTCGCTGGACGAACTCCGCGGCCGGCTGATCGGCCTCTTGAACGCGCCGGCCACCCGCCTCGTCCAGATCGCGCAGGCGCCGGCGGCCCAGCTTGTCCGGCTCACCCAGGCCTACGGCGAGAAAGCGGCCTGAGCCCACCACCGCTCCGCCTCGCCGCCCCGGTTCGAGTCCATACTATTCCGAAGGAGAAGACACCATGGCCAATCTTGAGAACCTCGTTGACGAATTGTCCAAGCTCACCGTCCTCGAAGCCGCCCAGCTCAGCAAGCTGCTCGAAGAGAAATGGGGCGTCTCCGCTGCCGCCCCAGTGGCGGTTGCCGCCCCGGCGGCGGCCGGTGCAGCCGCGGCGGCCGAGGCCGTCGAGGAAAAGACCGAGTTCGACGTCATCCTGGCCGTCATCGGCGAGAAGAAGATCAACGTGATCAAGGAGGTCCGCGCCATCACCGGCCTCGGCCTGAAGGAGGCCAAGGACCTGGTCGAGGCGGCGCCGAAGCCGGTCAAGGAAGGCGTCAAGAAAGAGGAAGCGCAGGAAATCAAGAAGAAGCTGGAAGAGGCCGGCGCAACCGTCGAGATTAAGTAGGCGGCGGCGCGGGGCCGTGACCGGCCCGACGCGTTCGCCAACAACGACCCCTGGATCACCTCGACAGGGAGCAGCGCCGCCGCTGGTCGGCGCGCTGCCGACGCGCCGGGGTGACGAGCGCAGCCGCTACGCATGGGCCCAGCCGAGGCCGGGACAGCGGATGCGCGTCGAGCGGTCCACGCGCCTGCCACAGCGTTCGCGCGCAGCGAACGCGGGCGCCGCGGAGACCGCCCTTAGAAGGCAACAGAGGCCGACCGTTCGCCCCGACTTTCGGTAACCGGTGGCCAACGGCGGTTTTTGCTTGAGCGCAAGCGGTGGTTTTTGCTTGAGCGACAGCACGAGAAGAGGGTGTCCCATGCCGAGCAGCTTCACTGGACGCAAGCGGATTCGCAAGAGCTTCGGGCGCATCTCCGCGGCGGTCCCCATGCCGAATCTGATCGAGGTCCAGAAAAGCTCGTATGATCAATTCCTGCAGCGGCAGACGTCGGCGGAGAAGCGCGCCGACAGCGGCTTGCAGGCGGTGTTCAAGTCGATCTTCCCGATCCGCGACTTCTCGATGCGTGGCACCCTTGAGTTCGTCAAGTACGAGTTCGAGGAGCCGAAGTACGACGTCGAGGAATGCCAGCAGCGGGGCATGACCTATGGCGCCCCCCTGAAGGTCACCTTGCGCCTGGTGGTCTGGGATATCGACGAGGAGACCGGCGCGCGGTCGATCCGCGACATCAAGGAACAAGACGTCTACATGGGCGACATGCCGTTGATGACCGACAACGGCACCTTCGTCGTCAACGGCACCGAGCGCGTCATCGTCTCGCAGATGCACCGCTCGCCCGGCGTCTTTTTCGATCACGACAAGGGCAAGACCCACTCGTCGGGCAAGTACCTGTTTGCCGCCCGGGTGATCCCCTACCGCGGCTCGTGGCTCGATCTGGAGTTCGACGCCAAGGACCTCGTCTACGTGCGCATCGACCGCAGGCGCAAGCTGCCGGTGACGACGCTCTTGATGGCGCTCGACAGCGCGGCGACCGAAGCCCTGCGCGAGGAGCGCGTCCGCGAAGGCCGGCCGATCGAAGCCCACGAGATCACCGGGATGTCGCCCGAGGACGTCCTCAGCTATTTCTACGACAAGGTGCCCTTCCAACGGGCGGGCGACGCCTGGAAGAGCGAATTCCGCGCCGAGCGGATGCGTGGCGTCAAGCTCGCCCAGGATCTGGTCGATGCCAGCACCGGCGAGCGATTGGCCGAGGCCGGCACCAAGCTGACACCGAAGCTCCTGCGCCAGTTGGCGGACAAGGGACTGCGCGAACTCCTGGTCACCGACAAGGACCTGGCCGGACGTTACGTCGCCGAAGACCTGATCAACGAGGAGACGGGCGAAATCTACGTCGAGGCCGGCGAGGAGCTGACCGAGAACTCGATCGCCAAGCTGGTCGAGGCCGGCGTCACCGAGATCAAGACCCTGCATATCGACCACATCAACATCGGCCCCTACATCCGCAACACGCTCGCCATCGACCGCAACTCCTCGCGCGAGGAGGCGCTGTTCGACATCTACCGGGTGATGCGGCCGGGCGAGCCGCCGACGCTGGAGACGGCCGAAGCGTTGTTCCAGGGCCTGTTCTTCGATTCCGAGCGCTACGACCTCTCGGCGGTCGGCCGGGTCAAGATCAACTCCCGGCTCGGCTTCGAGACCGACGACACCGTGCGCATCCTGCGCAAGGAAGACATCCTGGCCGTGGTCAAGGTCCTGATCGACCTCAAGGACGGCCGCGGCGAGATCGATGACATCGACCACCTCGGCAACCGTCGCGTCCGTTCGGTCGGCGAGCTGCTGGAAAACCAGTACCGGGTCGGGTTGTTGCGCATGGAGCGCGCCATCCGCGAGCGGATGAGCGCGGTCGAGATCGACACCGTGATGCCGCAGGAGCTGATCAACGCCAAGCCGGCGGCGGCGGCGGTGCGCGAGTTCTTCGGCTCCTCGCAGCTCAGCCAGTTCATGGACCAGACCAACCCTTTGTCGGAGATCACGCACAAGCGCCGGCTGTCGGCGCTGGGGCCGGGCGGATTGACGCGCGAGCGCGCCGGCTTCGAGGTCCGCGACGTGCATCCCACCCACTACGGCCGGATCTGCCCGATCGAGACGCCGGAGGGGCCGAATATCGGGTTGATCAACTCGCTCGCCACCTTCGCCCAGGTCAACCGCTACGGCTTCATCGAGACCCCCTACCGCCAGGTGATCGACGGCCGGGTCGCCGAAGACGTGATCTACATGTCGGCGATGGAAGAGGGCCGCTATACCATCGCCCAGGCCAACGCCGAACTCGACGCCGCGGGACGCTTCACCTCGGATCTCGTCAACTGCCGGCGCGGCAATGACTTCATCCTCGCGCGGCCCGCGGACATCGAATACATCGACGTCTCGCCCAAGCAGCTCGTCTCGGTGGCAACCGCGCTCATCCCGTTCCTGGAGAACGACGACGCCAACCGGGCCTTGATGGGCTCCAACATGCAGCGCCAGGCCGTCCCGCTCCTCAAGACCGAGGCGCCCTTGGTCGGCACCGGCATGGAGGTCGCCGTCGCCCGGGATTCCGGCGCAACCATCGTTGCGCGCCGTTCCGGCGTCGTCGATCAGGTCGACGCCACCCGCATCGTCATCCGCGCCACCGAGGAAACCTCGCATTCGGCGCCCGGCGTCGACATCTACAACATCCTGAAATTCCAGCGCTCCAACCAGAACACCAACATCCACCAGCGGCCATTGGTGCGCGTCGGCGACATCATCGAGAAGGGCGACATCATCGCCGACGGCGCGTCGACCGACCTGGGCGAACTGGCGCTCGGGCGCAACGTGCTGGTCGCCTTCATGCCGTGGCACGGCTACAACTTCGAGGATTCCATCCTGATTTCCGAGCGCATGGTGCGCGACGACGTGTTCACCTCGATCCACATCGAGGAATTCGAGGTGATGGCGCGTGACACCAAGCTCGGTCAGGAGGAAATCACCCGCGACATCCCCAACGTCGGCGAAGAGGCGCTGAAGAACCTCGACGAAGCCGGCATCGTCTACATCGGCGCCGAAGTGCAGCCGGGCGACATCCTCGTCGGCAAGGTCACGCCCAAGGGCGAGACGCCGATGACGCCCGAGGAAAAGCTGCTGCGCGCCATCTTCGGCGAGAAGGCCGCCGACGTGCGCGACACCTCGCTCAAGGTGCCGCCGGGCGTGTCCGGCACGGTGCTCGAGGTGCGGCTGTTCTCGCGGCGTGGCGTCGAGAAGGACGCGCGTGCGCTCGCCATCGAGCGCGCCGAGATCGACCGTCTGGGCAAGGACCGGGCCGACGAGCGCGCCATCTTGGAGCGCAGCTTCCACGGCCGTTTGCGGGTGCTGCTCCTGGGCCAGCGGGTGGTCGCCGGGCCGAAGGGACTGGCGCGGGACACCGAAATCACCGAGGCGGTGCTCGCCGATTACACGCACGGACAATGGGCGCAGATCGTCGTTGCCGACGACAAGGTGATGGCGGACGTCGAGGCGCTGCGCGCCTCCTTCGAGGAAAGCATCGCCCGCCTCGAACAGCGCTTCGAGAACAAGGTGGAGAAGGTGCAGCGCGGCGACGACCTGCCGCCCGGCGTGATGAAGATGGTCAAGGTCTTCATCGCCGTCAAACGCATGCTGCAGCCCGGCGACAAGATGGCCGGCCGCCACGGCAACAAGGGCGTGATCTCAAGGATCATCCCCATCGAGGACATCCCGTACACCGCCGACGGCACGCCGGTCGACGTCGTGCTCAACCCCTTGGGCGTGCCGTCGCGCATGAACGTCGGCCAGATCCTGGAGACGCACCTGGGCTGGGCGTGCGCGGGGCTCGGCCGCCAGATCGGCGACCTGCTCGACAGCGCGCAGCGCACCGGCGACGTCGCGCCCCTGCGCGAGCGGCTGGGCCAGGTGTACGGCGCGGCGGTCTATGGCGAGGACATCGAGGCCCTGGGCGAGCGCGAGCTGTTCGAACTTGCCGGTAATCTGCGGGCCGGCGTGCCGGTGGCGTCGCCGGTGTTCGACGGCGCCCGCGATGCCGACATCATCCGCCTGTTGCAGGAGGCCGGGCTCGATGCTTCGGGGCAGGTCACGCTCTATGACGGCCGCACCGGCGAGCCCTTCGACCGCAAGGTGACCGTCGGCTACATCTACATCCTCAAACTGCACCACCTGGTCGACGACAAGATCCACGCCCGATCGATCGGCCCCTACAGCCTGGTCACCCAGCAGCCCCTCGGCGGCAAGGCGCAGTTCGGCGGCCAGCGCTTCGGTGAAATGGAGGTGTGGGCGCTGGAAGCCTACGGTGCCGCCTATACCTTGCAGGAAATGCTGACGGTGAAATCCGACGACGTCTCCGGGCGGACCAAGGTCTACGAGGCGATCGTCCGCGGCGATGACACCTTCGAGGCCGGCGTGCCGGAGTCCTTCAACGTGCTGGTGAAGGAAATGCAGTCGCTCGGCCTCAACGTGGAACTGACCTGACGGCCCACCGATGCTGCGTACGGACCGCTAAAACAGAGGACTGTCAATGAACGAGCTCTTGAAGATTTTCGGTCAGATCGGCGGCACCCAGCGCTTCGACGAGATCCGCATCGCGATCGCGAGCCCGGAGCGCATCCGCTCCTGGTCGTTCGGCGAGATCAAGAAGCCCGAGACCATCAACTACCGAACGTTCAAGCCCGAGCGCGACGGTTTGTTCTGCGCACGCATCTTCGGCCCGATCAAGGACTACGAATGCTTGTGCGGCAAGTACAAGCGCATGAAGTACAAGGGCGTCATCTGTGAGAAATGCGGCGTCGAGGTCACCTTGCAGAAGGTGCGGCGCGAGCGCATGGGCCACATCGAGCTGGCCTCGCCGGTGGCGCACATCTGGTTCATGAAGTCCCTGCCCAGCCGCGCCGGCCTGTTGCTCGACATGACGCTGCGCGATCTGGAGAAGATCCTCTACTTCGAAGCCTATGTGGTGATCGAGCCGGGCCTGACGCCGCTCAAGCTGCGCGAGCTGATCACGGAGGAGCAGTACCAGCGGGCGATCGACGAGTACGGCGAGGATGCCTTCACCGTCGGCATCGGCGCCGAAGCCATCCGCGACATGCTGCGGGCCATCGATGTCGAGGCCGAACGCGTGCAACTGCGCGCCGATCTCAAGGAGACGACGTCGGAGACCAAGCGCAAGAAGTACGTCAAGCGTTTGAAGCTGATCGAGGCGTTCCTCGAATCCGGTGCCAAGCCGGAGTGGATGATCCTGGAGGTGGTCCCGGTCATCCCACCGGAGCTGCGCCCGCTGGTGCCGCTCGACGGCGGCCGCTTCGCGACCTCGGATCTCAACGATCTGTACCGCCGGGTGATCAACCGTAACAACCGCCTGAAGCGGCTGATCGAGTTGCGGGCGCCCGACATCATCATCCGCAACGAGAAGCGGATGCTGCAGGAATCGGTGGACGCGCTGTTCGACAACAGCCGGCGCGGCCGGCCGATCTCGGGCGCCAACAAGCGGCCCCTGAAGTCGCTTGCCGACATGCTCAAGGGCAAGCAGGGCCGCTTCCGCCAGAACCTGCTCGGCAAGCGCGTCGACTACTCCGGCCGCTCGGTGATCGTGGTCGGCCCGGAGCTCAAGCTGCACGAGTGCGGCCTGCCGAAGAAGATGGCGCTCGAACTGTTCAAGCCGTTCATCTACTCGAAGCTCGAACTTTACGGCATGGCGACCACGATCAAGGCCGCCAAGCGCATGCTGGAGAAGGAACGGCCCGAGGTCTGGGACGTGCTCGAAGAGGTCATCCGCGAGCATCCGGTGATGCTCAACCGGGCGCCGACCCTGCATCGGCTCGGCATCCAGGCGTTCGAGCCGGTGCTGATCGAAGGCAAGGCGATCCAGCTCCACCCGCTGGTCTGCGCCGCGTTCAATGCCGACTTCGACGGCGACCAGATGGCCGTGCACGTGCCGCTGTCCCTCGAAGCCCAGCTCGAAGCGCGCGTCTTGATGATGTCGACCAACAACATCCTGAGCCCGGCCAACGGCAAGCCGATCATCGTGCCGTCGCAGGACATCGTCTTGGGCCTGTACTATCTGTCGCTCGATCGCACCGGCGAACCGGGCGAAGGCCGGGCCTTTGCCGACATCGGCGAGATCCTGCACGCGATCGAGGCGAAAGCGGTGAGCCTGCACGCCCGGATCCGGGCGCGCTTCCACACCGTCGACGCCGATGGTGCCCCGATCGCCTACCTGGTGGACACCACGCCGGGGCGGATGCTGTTGTCCGAGATCCTGCCGCGCCATCCCCATCTGCCGTTCGACCTGGTCAACCGGCTGTTGACCAAGAAGGAGATCTCGGCGGTCATCGATGCCGTCTACCGCAACTGCGGCCAGAAGGAGACGGTCATCTTCGCCGACCGCATGATGGCGCTCGGCTTCTCGCACGCGACCCGCGCCGGCATCTCGTTCGGCAAGGACGACCTCCTCGTCCCCGACGAGAAGTGGCAGATCGTCGGCGGCACCGAAGACAAGGTCAAGGAATACGAGCAGCAATACCTCGACGGCCTGATCACCCAGGGCGAGAAATACAACAAGGTGGTCGACGCCTGGGCGCAATGCACCGATCAGGTGGCGGACGCGATGATGAAGCGCATCTCGCGCAGCACCCCCGGTGAGCCGGTCAACTCGGTGTACATGATGGCGCATTCCGGCGCCCGCGGGTCGGCGGCACAGATGAAGCAGCTCGCCGGCATGCGCGGCCTGATGGCCAAGCCCTCGGGCGAGATCATCGAAACCCCGATCATCTCCAACTTCAAGGAAGGGTTGACCGTGCTCGAGTACTTCAACTCGACGCACGGCGCGCGCAAGGGTTTGGCCGACACCGCGCTCAAGACCGCCAACTCAGGATACCTGACCAGGCGCCTGGTCGACGTTGCGCAGGACTGCATCATCCTCGAAGAGGACTGCGGGACGACGCAAGGCCTTCTGGTCCGCCCGGTGATCGAAGGCGGCGAAGTGGTCGCCGCCCTGGGTGAACGGGTGCTCGGCCGCTATGCCGCCGAGAACGTCACCGATCCGGCGACTGGCGAGCTGATCGTCGCCGCCGATCAGATGATCGAAGAGGACCATGTCGTGCGCATCGAGGCCGCGGACCTGCAATCGATCAAGATCCGCTCGGTGCTGACCTGTGAGACCATCACCGGCGTCTGCGCCGCGTGCTACGGCCGCGATCTGGCGCGCGGCACGCGCGTCAACATCGGTGAGGCGGTTGGCGTGATCGCCGCCCAGTCCATCGGCGAGCCCGGCACCCAGTTGACCATGCGCACCTTCCACATCGGCGGCGCCGTCCAGCGCGGCGCCGAACAGTCGAAGGTGGAATCGGTGTGCGACGGCGTGGTCGCCCTGCGCAACTGCGTCACCGTGCTGAACAGCGCCGGCGTGCCGGTGGTAATGAACCGCAACGCCGAACTCCTGATCACCGACAGCCAGGGCCGCGAACGGGCACGCCACCGCCTGCCCTACGGCTCCAAGGTGCTGTGCAGCGATCGGGCGACGATCGTGCGCGGCGACAAGCTCGCCGAGTGGGACCCGTACACCCTGCCGATCATCACCGAGAAAGCCGGCATCGCCCACTATGTCGATCTGGTCGAGGGCGTCTCGATGACCGAGCAGGTCGACGAGGCCACCGGCATCGCATCGAAGGTGGTGACCGACTGGAAGCAGCAACCGCGCGGCTCGGAGCTGAAGCCGAGGGTCACCCTGCGCGATGAAGCCGGCGAGGTGATCACCCTCGATAACGGCCTCGAAGCCCGCTATTTCCTTTCCGTCGATGCCATCTTGTCGGTCGAGCCCGGCCAGAAGGTGCACGCCGGCGACGTCCTCGCCCGCATCCCACGCGAATCGGCGAAGACCAGGGACATCACCGGCGGTCTGCCGCGCGTCGCCGAGCTGTTCGAGGCGCGCAAGCCCAAGGACCATGCGATTATCGCCGAGATCCGTGGCCGCATCGAATTCGGCAAGGACTACAAGTCCAAGCGCCGGATCCTCGTCGTGCCGGAGGAGGAGGACCAGCAGCCGCGCGAGTACCTGATCCCCAAGGGCAAGCACATCAGCGTGCAGGAGGGCGACATCGTCGAGGCCGGTGATCCTTTGATGGACGGCAACCCGGTGCCGCATGACATCCTGCGCGTCCTCGGCGTGCCGGCGCTCGCCTCCTATCTCACCAGCGAGATCCAGGAGGTCTACCGGCTGCAGGGCGTGCGCATCAACGACAAGCACATCGAAGTGATCGTGCGCCAGATGTTGCAGAAGGTGGAAATCACCGATCCCGGCGACACCACCTTCCTCAGCGGCGAGCAGGTGGACCGGATCGAGTTCGACGAGGTGAACCTCAAGACCGAGGCCCAGGGCGAACGGCCGGCCAAGGGCACGCCGGTGCTGCAGGGCATCACCAAGGCAAGCCTGCAGACCCGCTCCTTCATCTCGGCGGCATCGTTCCAGGAGACGACGCGCGTGCTGACCGAGGCCGCGGTGTCCGGTAAGACCGACAAGCTTTCCGGCCTGAAGGAGAACGTCATCGTCGGACGGTTGATCCCCGCCGGCACCGGCAGCGTGATGAATCGCCTGCGCGAACTCGCGGCCGAGCGCGATCGCGAACTGACGAGCCAGGAATCCGGCAAGGAAGCGGCCGCCAGCCTGCCTGCCGGAGAACCCCGCACCTGAACCACGACATGGACGAGGGGGCAACCGCCCCCTCGCCGCATGCCGTCTTTTCCGGTCGACAACGCGGCGATCCGCCTTCATTAAGGGACGGCGGGCCGGGCCAGCGCACGACCGCTTCCATTGCATCAAGGTCGAAACAGCGCAGGTCATGGCGAACCCGCCCGAATCCCCCTCCCCCGCCGCGTCTTCCACCCGACGAGACCAGCCACGCGGCCTGAAGGCGCTGTGGCGGGCGCTGCGCCCGCCGCAGACGACCACCGAGGCACGACTCGCCGCGTTCCCGACGCAAGGGCTGCCGCTCGAACACGAGGTCGTCATCCGCTGGAACGGCTACCAGGTGCCGCATGTCGAGGCCGCGACCGACCGCGATCTGTTCGTCACCTTGGGCCTGATCCACGGGCACTTGCGCGGCGCCCAGGTCGCCCTGTTCAAGATGTTCTTCGACGGGCGGCTGGCCGAGATGATGGGCCCGTTCGCCAAGAAGCTCGACCACGCGCTGCGCATCCTCGACTACGGGCACGCGGCGGCCGAGATCGAGCGCAACCTGCCCGACGAAACCCGCGGCTGGATCGAGGCCTTCCTCGAAGGCATCAACCATTACCAGGAGCGGATGCCGCAGTGGCCGCCCGAATACGGGCTCCTGGGCCTGCGCCCCGAGCGCTTCACCATGCGCGATCTGCTGGCCGGCGCGCGGCTGGCATCCACCGACTTCACCTGGCTCACCTACATGGCGATCCTGCCGCATCGTGGCCGGCCCGGCTTCGCGCGGTTGTGGAACCGCACGCTTGAGGTCGGCGAGAGCCCGATTCCGTCGGCGCATGCCGAGGGCACGCCGGGCACCCTTGAAGACCTGCTGATCGGGGCCGGACGCGCCGGCTCCAACGCCGTTGCCGTCGCACCGCAGCGCAGTGCCAGCGGTGCCGCACTGATCGCCAATGATCCGCACCTGGGCTTGTCGCTGCCGAGCCTCTGGCTTCTGGTCGGTGCCCGTTCGCCGTCGTTCCAGGTGGTGGGATTCATGATCCCCGGCCTGCCCGCGTTCATGCTCGGCCGCAACCCCGATCTCGCCTGGGGTGGCACCAACATGCGCGCGGCGTCGAGCGACCTGTTCGACGTCAGCCGCCTGCCGGCCGACGAGATCACCACGGCCGAGACGACGCTCTCGGCGCGGTTCTGGCGACCGAGCGTGCACCCGATCCGCCGGACGCGCTTCGGGCCGATCATCACCGATGCCAAGGTGTTCAACGTCCCGGTCGAACGGCCGATCGCGCTGCGCTGGGTCGGCCACGAACCGACCGACGAGTTCACGGCATTCTTCGCAGCCGCGCGGGCGCGGACACCCGAGCAGTTTCGCGACGCGTTCACAACCTACGGTGTGTCCGGCCAGAACATGCTGTTCGCCGATCGCGCCGGCAACATCGGCAAGATCATGGCGGTGAGCCAGCCGATCCGCACCGGTTTCCCCAAGGACGACCCCGTGCTGGACGCGGCCGACGAGAAGACGCATTGGCGCGGTTTCGCCGGCGCCAGGGAACTGCCGTGGGTGGTCAATCCGCCGTCGGGCGTGCTCGCGTCCGCCAACGACCGGCCGGCGGACACCCCCATTCCGATCGGCTTCACCTTCGGCTCCAACGATCGCATCGGCCGGCTGTACGCGCTGTTGGCCGAGCGGGAGCGCATCACCATCGACGATCTGAAGCGGGTGCAACGCGACACCAACGCGCCGGATGCCGCCATGCTCGCCGCCGCGCTGGCCGCCGAAATTGAGAAGGTGCCGGGCGGCGTCGGCTCCGCGCGCTTCTTGAAGCGGCTCGGCCGCTGGAGCGGCAACTACGGCGCCGATGTCGCTGGCGCCGTCGCTTTCGAGATGCTGCTCTATCACCTCGTCCCCCGGCTGTACGGGGGAAAGAAAGCGACCGATCTGCCCGATCTGCTCGGCCAGTGGAGCTATTTGTCGACCTATCTGATGAGCGATCTGGCGGCGCTTGCCGAAACGGAGCGGCACCAGCTCCTGCGCGAGGCGGCGAAGCGCGCGTCGCGCGCCGCCCGGCGCTACAAGTACTGGGGCGACATGCACCGCCTGCGCGTCGGCCACACGCTCGCCCGGCTGCCCCTGATCGGCCGGCTGTTCATGGTCGCCGACCTGCCGGTGGGCGGCTCGCGCCAGACGCCGATGAAAATGGCGCACGGCTTCGTCAACCGCCGCCACGCCGCCTCCTTCGGCCAGATGGCCCGCCACATCTCGGATCTCGCCGATCTCGACGCCAACTGGTTCGTGATCCTGGGCGGCAACGACGGCTGGCTCGGCAGCGAGAACTACGCCGACCAGATCGATCTGTGGCGCGAGGGTCGCTACGTCCACATGCCGCTGCGCATCGAGACCGTGCGCGCCGAGTTCCCGGTGGAAATGCGCCTCAGCCCCGCAGTGGGCTGAAGCGTCAGGCGGCCGGGACGAAGGTCCCGCTTATTGGGATGCCTCGCCGGCACCGATGAACGCGAGCAGGCCGGCGAGCAGCCGGGCGTCGGCGATGATGCGTGGTACCTTGTTCTGGCCGCCCAGCTTGCCGATGCTCTTCATCCACGCCGCGAAGGTTCCCGGTGCGACGGCGTGCACCTCCGGCGCCTTGACCCCGACATCGACGGCGCGGCGCTCGCAGTAGTCCTCGTTGCGCTCCTGCAGGACGCGATCGATGGTGTGGGTGAACAGCTTGAGGCGCGCAGGCTCGGTGACCGGCCGCACGAATTCGACGACATAGACGTGATGGCCGAGCGCGCCGCGGCTTTCGGAAATCCGGGTGCCGACGGCAAATTCGCCGAGCTGGGCACCAATGGCGTCGGCGGCGGCCAACACGGCGGTTTCGACCAGCTCGCCGCTCAGGTGTTCGCCGAACGACGACAGCATGTAGGACGTGCGCCCGGTGATCAGCAGCCGCGGCGGGCTGGTGTCGACGAAGCGCACCACATCGCCGATGACATACCCCCACAGGCCCGAGCAGGTGTTCAAGACGATGGCGTAGTCGACGCCGGTCTCGATGTTGCCGACCCAGTGCCGCGTCGGGTTGGCGGACCCCAGTTCGGCCACCGGCACGAATTCATAGAACAGACCGTTGTCCGCGATGAGGCGCAAGCCCTCGCCCGAACCCCGGTCGGCGATCGCCATGAAACCTTCCGAGGCCGGGTACACCTCGCGCAGCTCGGCGCGGCTGCCGTCGAGCAGCGTCTCGAAGCGCTTGCGATAGGGTGCGAAGCTGACGCCGCCGTGCACCAGCAGCTCCAGACGCGGCAACAGATCGACGATACGGCCCCGGGTTTCCGGCCTGAGCGCCGCCATCTTCTCGAACAAGATGGACAGCCACCCCGGCGCCCCGGTGATCGAGCGGATGTCCTCCTGCAGCGCCATCGGCGCCAGCCGGCGGATCTTCTCCTCCCACTCGGTGATGAAGGTCAGCTCGTTGGGCGGGAAGTAGCCGAGGCGCGTCCACCACGGCTTTTCGGCGGCCGCGATGCCGCTGATGTCACCCGAGCGGATGCCCGGCGCCTGCTCGACCAGATCGGTCGAGCCACCCAGCGCGAAACACTTGCCGTCCCAGACGCTGGTCCGTGGCCGGTTGCGGACGTGATGCACGAAGATGTCGACCGCGGCGCGGCGATTGGCGCGGACCATCTCGCGTGAACACGGGATGTACTTCACCTTGCCGGTCGCGGTGCCCGACGAGACGGCGAAGAACGGCATCAGCCCCGGCCAGGTGGCGTCGACCAGCCGCGGGAAGCTCGCCCGCCAGTAGCTCTCCCACAACTCGTTGTAGGTGCGCAGCGGCACGCGCGCCTGGAAATCGGCGACATCGCGGATGCCGGCCCCGATTCCGGCGAAGTCATGGTCACGACCGAAGCGGGTGTCGCGGGCGGCGGCGACGAGCTTCAGGAGTTGCTGCCGTTGACAGCCGGCCGGGTCCTGCGCGTCGAGCGCCCGGCCGCGCACCCGCGCATACGTCTTCAGCGCCCAGGTAAGCGGAATGTTGATGCCGGGACGGTAAGTCGATGGTTGCACCGCAGCCTGTGCCTCCGCGGGCGCCTGTGAAGTCCGGACGAGCGTGCCCATTGCCGAAGATCCCATGGATTGCAAAGCCTTCTTAGGAGTGCTGCGCGCGGCCGACCAAGTCACGTTTTGTGACGAAAGATTGCGCAACCCTGGCGGCCCGCCCGGACCGGCGTTAGAACCGGGCCGTAGCGTTAGGGATGCTTGGCCCGCGGGGCCGGACGAAAAGGTGACGAACGATGTCCGAAACGTCGCCACGCAAGCTGGTGATCGACAATATCGGCGTCCTCTTGTCGGGCGACATCGAGCGCCCGATTCTCGATGCCGACGCGCTGGTCGCCATCGATGGCCGCCTCACCGCCGTCGGCCGCGCTCGCGCACTCGACCGCTCGGGCGCCGACACCCACATCGACGCCAACGGCTGCACCGTCGCCCCCGGTCTGATCGACAGCCACGTGCACCCGGTGTTCGGCGACTGGACGCCCCGGCAGAATCAGCTCGGCTGGATCGACTCCAGCCTCAACGGCGGGGTGACGACGATGATCTCGGCGGGCGAGGTCCATCTGCCCGGCCGGCCGAAGGACATCATCGGGCTCAAGGCGCTCGCGATCACCGCCCAGCGCGCCTTCGCCAACTTCCGGCCGGGCGGGGTCAAGGTGCTGGCCGGCGCGCCGGTGATCGAGCACGGCATGGTCGAGAGCGACTTCGCCGAGTTGGCGGCCGCCGGGGTCACGCTGCTGGGCGAGGTCGGCCTCGGCTCGGTCAAGGCGGGCGACGAGGCGCAACGGATGGTGGCCTGGGCACGCAAGCACGGCATCCGCTCCACCATCCACACCGGCGGGCCGTCGATCCCCGGCTCCGGGCTGATCGACAAGGACGTGGTCCTCGCCGCCGATGCCGATGTCATCGGCCACATCAACGGCGGGCACACGGCGCTGCCGCTCTCGCACATCACCTGCCTGTGCGAGCGCTGCACGCGCGCGATCGAGCTGGTGCACAACGGCAACGCGCGCGCCGCGCTGCATGCCCTGCGCGTCGCGAAGGAATTGGGCCAGATGCAGCGCGTCATCCTCGGCACCGACGGCCCCGCCGGCTCCGGCGTCCAGCCCCTCGGCATTCTGCGCATGGTGGCGATGCTGGCCAGCCTGGGCGAGGTGCCGGCGGAAATCGCCTTCGCCTTCGCCACCGGCAACACCGCGCGCATCCACGATCTCGACAGCGGGCTGATCGCCCCCGGCTACGCCTGTGATCTGGTGATCATGGACGTTGCCCAGCATTCGGATGCGCCGACGCTGCTCAAGAGCGTCGAGGCGGGCGATCTGCCCGGCATCGGCATGGTCGTCATTGACGGCGAGATCGCGTGTGGGCGCAGCCGCAACACGCCGCCGGCGACCAGGATGCCGCTCCTGTCGTAGCGCCGCGGATGCACTGCGACGCGACTCTAGATGCCCGCCGTATTGCGGCCGATGGCAATGTCACGGTGGACGTACACGGAGAGCATGAAACCGAAGCCGATCATCACCGCCACCACCGCCGTGCCGCCGTAGGAAACGAGTGGCAGCGGCACGCCGACCACCGGGATCAGCCCCATCACCATCGCCATGTTGATCAGCACATAGAGGAAGAATGTCGAGCTGACGCCAAGCGCGACCAGCCGGCCGAACTGGCTGCGCGCCGAGAAGGCGATGGCGTAACCGTAGGCGATGATCAGCGCCACCAGCGCCAGGAGCGCCAGTGTGCCGACCAGACCGAACTCTTCGGCGTACATCGTGAAGATGAAATCGGTCTGCCGCTCGGGCAGGAAGCTCAGGTGGCTTTGCGTCCCATGCAGGAAGCCCTTGCCGAACAGACCGCCGGAGCCGAGCGCGATCTTCGACTGGGTGATGTGATAGCCCGCGCCCAGAGGATCGTTTTCCGGGTCGAGGAAGGTCAGAATGCGCCTGCGCTGGTAATCGTGCAGGAACTGCCAGCCAATCGGCAGCGCCGAAAGCGCGCCGGCGACGGCGATGGCAAACATCCACAGCCGGACGCCAGCGGCAAAGAAAATGATGCCGCCGCCGGCGACCAGCATCATCGCCGTGCCTAGGTCGGGCTGTTTGAGGACAAGTGCGGCCGGCAGCGCAACCATCAGGAGCGGCACGACCAGCGTCCAGGGGCGGCCCAATTCTTCGACACCGCGGCCATGGAAGTAGCGGGCGAGGCCGAGGACGAGGGCGAACTTCATCAGCTCCGAAGGCTGCAGGTTGATGATGCCAAGGTCGATCCAGCGCCGCGCCCCCATGCCGATGGAGCCAGCGATGTCGACGACGGCAAGCATGATGACCGCGCCCGCGTAAATTCCGTAGGCGTAGCGCAGCCAGATGCGAATGTCGGTGAGCGCAACGGCCAGCATCAGTCCGACCGCGACCAGGAAGCGAATGAGGTGCGGGGCGGCCCAGGGCAGGAATTTCCCGTCGGCAGCGGAGTACAGCATCGCCGTACCGATGCCGGCCATGACGCAGACCAGCGCCACAAACGACCAGCGTACCTGGCGCAGCTTTTCACCGAAGCGCAGTTCGGGCGCACCGAGCCGTCTAGCCGCCACGACCTCTGCCTCCCCGGTGCCTGGTGCGATGGCCGTTGTTCGGCGTCGCGTCCCCGCTTTCCTGATCACCCAGGAAATCGGTCAGCGTCAGCGTCGGACGACGCTCCAGCTCCTGGGCGGCGCTCAGAATGTCGCGGGCGATCGGCGCCGCGGCCTTGGAGCCGCCGCCACCGTGCTCGACGATGACGGCCATGGCGTAACGTGGCGCATGAATCGGCGCATATGCGATGAACAGCGCGTGGTCGCGCTGCTCCCAGGGCAGTTCCTCGTTGCGCCGCACCCGCGTCGCCCGCTCCGCCCGTGAGATCCGCCGCACCTGCGAGGTCCCGGACTTGCCGGCCATCTCACGGCCCGGCTCCCGGATCGCCGCGCCATGCGCGGTGCCCGAACGACTGTTGACGACGCCGATCATGCCATCACGGACGACCTGCAGGTGCTCCGGATTGACCTTCAGGGGCGCAAAATCGATGGAGGGCGTCAGGATCTTGCCGTCGGAGGTCTTCTGCTGGCGGCGCAGGCGCGGCGTCACCGCGAAAGCGCCATTGGCGATGCGCGCCGCCAGGACCGCAAGCTGCAACGGCGTCGCCAGCACATAGCCCTGGCCGATGCCGGTGATCAGCGTTTCGCCCTTGGACCACGGCTGGCCCAGCGCTTTCATCTTCCATTTTATGGTCGGCAGCAGCCCAGGGCGCTCCGCCGGAACGTCGATCCCCAGCGGATGACCGAGCCCCAGATGATTGCCCATCTCGGCGATGGCATCGACGCCGACCCGCCGCGCCGTCTCGTAAAAATAGACGTCGCACGAGCGGATCAGGGCTTGCCGCAGGTCGAGCGTACCGTGGCCACGCCGGCTCCAGCAGTGGAAGCGCATGTTGCCGAGCGCGATGCTGCCCCCGCAGGTAATCGCGGTATGCGGGGTGATCGCGCCTTTTTCGAGGGCAGCCAGGGCGACAATCGGCTTAAACGTCGAGCCCGGCGCGTACAGCCCGGCGACGGCCTTGTTGCTTAACGGTTTTTCCTTGCTGGTGATCAGCGCCCGCCATTCTTCGGTGCTCAAACCGCGGCTGAACAGGTTCGGATCGAAGCCGGGCTTGGAGACCAGCGCCACGACCTCGCCCGATTGGATGTCGATCAGCACGGCGGCGCCGGTCTCGTTGCGAAACCGTTCGTAGGTCAGCCGTTGCAGGTCGAGATCGATGGCAAGCGTGAGATCGGCGCCCGAACGCCCCTCCTTGCGCTCCAGTTCGCGGATCACGCGGCCGAACGCGTTGACCTCGACTTGGGAACTGCCCCCGGTGCCGCGCAGGGCGTTGTCGTAGGTCTTTTCGACGCCGGCCTTGCCGATGCGAAATCCCGGCAGGTCGAGCAACGGGTCGTCCTTGGCCTCCCCCGGCGCCACGGCGCCGACATAACCGAGCACGTGCGACAACGGCGCCCCTTGGGGGTAAAGCCTTGAAAACCCCTCTTCGACCGAGATGCCGGGCAAATCGAGGGCATTGACCTCGACGCGGGCCACGTCTTCCCAGTTCAGGTTTTCAACGACGTTGACCGGGACGAACTTGCGCTTGACGCGCGTTTCCTTGAGCACGCGCCGCCAATCCGCCTCGGACACCGGCACCAGCCGGCCCAGGGTCGCGAGCGTCGCACCGACATCCGGGCTCTGCTCGGCCACGATCAGCACCCGGTAATCCTGGCGATTGACGGCGAGGGCGCGTCCGCGACGGTCGAGGATGTGGCCGCGCGGCGGCGCGATCAGCACGAGGTTGATGCGGTTGTCCTCGGCCAGGGTGACATAGCGCTCGGCCTCCAGCGCCTGGAGGTAATAGAGGCGGCCGCCGAGCACGCCGAACAGCAGCGCCTTCCCCCCGGCGAGCAACGCCGCGCGACGGGTGAACACATGCTGCCATTCGGAATCGCGGCGCATGGTTTCAGACCGGCCGCAGGATGGCGAGATGGCAGCGGACCATCAACCGCCACACCAGCGGCAGGCAGCCGATGGTCACCGCCGCCTGCAAGACCACGCCACTGCCGTTGACGCGCACGCCGTAAAAGACACAGACCAAGAGCCAGGCGAGGAAAAAGGCGAGCGCCGCCACCACGGCGAAGCCAAGCCAGACGATGGCGAATGACTTGCCGGCAAAGAAGCGGCGCTGCGCGGTGACGCCGGCGTGCACACAGGTCAGCACCAGGGCGCTGACCCCGATCGGCGTGCCGCTGAGACAGTCCTCAAGCAGGCCGAGGGCGAACGCCGCAACCGCCGGCATCAGGTCCGGCCGGTAGAGCACCCAGTAGAACACCGCGATCATCGACAACGACGGCATCAGCACATTGAAGGCCGGCACCCGCAGCGGCAACGTCGACAGCAACAACAGCGCAAAGGTGAGCGCAACGGGAGCCATCTCGCGTGAAAGGGTATCAAGGCGCCGCCAGAACGCACGCTTCATTGCCGTCCGGCGCTCGCCACCGCCGGCGCCGGCCCGCCGGGACGCTTCGGTGAGAGATCATGGACGAGATCCGGCAGCCCATGGTCGACGACACGCACGTATTCGAGCTGCCCCTGCTGGACGAACGGCGCGACGCGGATGTCGCGATCGTCGACCGCGACGACGACACCCACGGGCAGCCCCGGCGGGAAAGCATCGGTCACGCCCGAGGTGACGACGCGATCGCCGGGCAGAACGGTGACGCCAGGATCGAGGTGGATCAGCTTCGGGCGGCCCGAGTTGTCACCGGCCAAGATGGCGCGGGCCTGGCCGGCACCGACCAGCACCGGCACGCGCGAGTTCAGATCGGAGATCAACAGCACGCGCGCGACCCGGCTGGCGGCGGCGGCCACCCGGCCGACCAGCCCTTCTCCACTCACCACGATCTGGCCCTTATCGACACCGTCGCGCACCCCCGCGTAGACGAGCAGGCTGTGGGCGAACGCACCGCTCGGATCGGCGACGACCCGGGCGGTCACGAAGCGGGCCTGGGGCTCGACGACGAGATTGAGCAGGTGTTTCAGCTCATCGTTCTCGGTTCCTAGCCGCTGGGCCACCGCCTGCCATTGCAGGAGTTCCTCGCGCTCGCGACGGAGCGAATCGTTTTCCTCGGCGAGCGCGAACCAGCGGTGCACGGCCGCCGCGGCATCGGTCGCGCGGTCAAGGGAACGCGACAAGGTATCGAGTGCCGGCGCCAGCACGTCGGCGAACTGCACCCGCACCCGATCGACCAGCACCGCATCGGCCTTGCCGAGAAGCATCGCGGCGCTCGCAGCCAGAATCAGGACTACGTACGCCAGCCATTGCGCAAAAACCCGCCACCCATTCGGCATCACGTCTGCGCCTTCCGCCTGGAGGGTCGGCTCGCCCATCGCAACGCGCAGCCGACATCAGCAATTGGGCACTGTTCGCGCCCGCTCTCGCGCCCCGCCGGCGCCCTCCTGCGGACTTAGTGTACTAGAGGCGTCAATACATCGTCGACAACACGTTCTTGAGCTTCTTCATCTCCTCAAGAACTCGGCCCGTGCCGAGCGCAACGCACGACAAGGGATCGTCGGCAATCGTCACCGGCAGGCCGGTGGCGTGACGAAGCACGTGATCGATATTGGACAACAGCGCGCCGCCGCCGGTGAGCACGATGCCGCGATCGACGATGTCGGCGGCGAGTTCCGGCGCCGAGTGTTCGAGCGCCACCTTCACCGCATCGATGATCGCCGCCACCGGCTCGGCCAGGCTCTCGGCGATCTGGCGCTCGCTGATGATCAGCTCCTTGGGCACGCCGTTGATCAGGTCGCGGCCCTTGATCTCCAGGATACGGCCGTCACCGTCGTCGGGCGGACACGCGGAGCCGATCTCCTCCTTGATGCGCTCGGCCGTCGCCTCACCGATCAAGAGGTTATGGTTGCGGCGGATGTAGGCGATGATCGCCTCGTCCATCTTGTCGCCGCCGACCCGTACGCTCTTGGCGTAGACGATGCCACCCAAGGACAGGACGGCCACTTCGGTGGTGCCGCCGCCGATGTCGACGACCATCGAGCCGGTCGGCTCGGTCA
>CAYNYW010000040.1:0-23908 GCA_964401555.1 uncultured Defluviicoccus sp. | reverse complement strand
ATCAGATCGAGGAACTGCAGGCCGCGGTTGGTGTACTTCTTGGCGATCGAGATCACGAGGCGCAAGTTGGCCTCGATCATCTCCTTCTTCGCCTTGGTCGATTCCCGCTCGCCCTTCTGCACGATAGAAACGATGCGGCGGAACTCGCCGATGGGCAGGCCCGCTTCCTGCGAGATCGCCGCCAGCGCCTGGCGCATCCGTTCGACGTCCCGGCCATGCCTGTCGGCGAAGTTGCGCCATTTGGTGTTGGACGATTGTCGGAGCCGCTCGATCAGATCCGGTGCCAGCTCGTTGCCGCGATAATGGGCAATGAAGTCCTCGCGGTCGATCCGGCATTCGATGGCAAGGCGCAACAGACTTCCCTCAAGGCCGATCACCTTGCGGTTCAAATCGTAGAGCTGATCGACCAGTTCCTCGATGCGCGCGTTATTGAGATGGACGTCGCGCATCAAGGCGATCAGCTCGCGGCGCAGCCGGGCCATCCGGCGTTCGAGCGCGGCATTGCTTTCCTGACCTTGTTGCATCGCATTGATGCGACGCATCTGCATCCGGTGCATCTTCTTGTAGGTCGCGCCGATCTCCTCGAAGATGGCGAGCACCTTGGGCTTGAGCGCCTCTTCCATCACCGACAGCGACACGCTTTGCTCTTCGGGTTCGAGATCCTCCTCCTCGCCGATCTCGCTCCCCAGCCGGTCCGCATCTTCGCCATCGCCCTGGGCGGCGCCGTTGCCATCGCCGCCGTCAAGCCCGTCGCCCCGCTGTGCCGGCGCCGGAGGCTGGATCGCGCACGGCAGTTCCCCAGCCGCCATGGGAACCGCGGCCGCAACGCCAGCGCCCATCTCGCCGAGCGGCGGGCCGCCGGCCGCCGCCGGTCCGGCACCGTCGTAAGTCGTTTCGAGATCGATGATGTCGCGCAACAGGATTCGCCCGTTGAGCAGGGAGTCCTGCCAACGGATGATCGCCCGGATGGTCAGCGGGCTTTCGCAGATGCCGCCGATCATCATCTCGCGACCCGCCTCGATCCGCTTGGCGATCGCAATCTCGCCCTCACGCGACAGCAACTCGACGTTGCCCATCTCGCGCAGGTACATGCGCACCGGATCGTCGGTTCGCCCGAGCTCGTTCTCATCGACGTTGCCGCCCGCCGGCTCGGCTTCGACGACATCGACCACCGGCGCCGCCTCGTCGGCCTCCTCGGTCTCGACCACGTTGATCCCGATCTCGGACAGCATCGCCATCGTGTCTTCGATCTGCTCCGAGGAAACCTGCTCGGGCGGCAGGGCGTCGTTCAGCTCCTCGTAGGTGACGTAGCCGCGCTCCTTGCCGCGCGCGATCATGCGCTTGAGGCCTACGCCCAGCGAATCCAGCAACGGAGCATCGGACGGCTCGTCCCTGGCTCCGGAAATTTCCACTACGTTGGCCGCTTTTGTCGACATTTCCCCCTCGTCTTCAATCAAGGCCGTTTCAAGAGCGGAACCCGCTCGCAACAACGAAGCGATCGATCAGACCCTGTTCTCCTTCCGCGACCACAGGCCGCAAACGCCGAAATCCGACGGGGTCGGCACGTCCGCGCAGCCGACACCACCTTCGCCCCGCCCCGAATCATGACCGAAATCGACGCTGGAGACCGAACGGGCCTGAAGGCGGCGCCGTGCGGCGCTGGCGGGCGGAAATCCACAAAGGGGAAAATGCTACGGACCCCACGCCGGCTGCCTTGCTTGGTTCGATCGGTGTTCGATTTAGCTGAAGTAGCGTCGCGGGTTGCCATCGTCAAGGTCGGGCGACACCAAGAGTTTACACCGTTGCACTTCCGCTGTTGTTCCGCCGTGTCGCACCAATGCCGCCGTCTTTTGCCGGCGGCCGGCCCGGTCCGTCCCCGCCGACACCGGCGCGCACCAGCTCGCGCATCAACCCGCGCACGCCTGCGAGCCGTTCTGCGGGCGAAACCCAGGCCTTGCGGTAGACCAGCCGCTGGTCGGGCCGGAGCTTGAACGCGGCTGCCCGCTTGCCGATGAAGGCGATCAGGGCTTCGGGTCGGCGCGGATGGCCGGTGCGAAAGGCGATCACCGCACCCTTCGGGCCGGCCTCGACCTTCTCCACGCCGAGCCGGCGGCAAAGTTGCTTGACGGCGACGACATCGATCAGATTGGTTACTTCCATCGGCAGCGCCCCGAAGCGGTCGACCAGTTCGGCTGCGAACGCGTCGAGCTCCTCGGGCCGCACAATGTCGGCCAGCCGCCGATAGAGCCCGAGGCGCACGCTCAAGTCCGGGACGTAGCTCTCCGGGATCAGCACGCTCAGGCCCAGGGCAAGCTGCGGGCTCCAGGCCTCGTCCTTGTGCTCGGCCAGATCGGCGCCGCGCGCCTCGGCAACCGCCTCTTCCAACATCTGCTGGTACAGCTCGATGCCGACTTCGCGGATATGCCCCGATTGCTCCTCGCCCAGGAGATTGCCGGCGCCGCGAATGTCGAGATCGTGGCTGGCGAGCGTGAAGCCGGCGCCGAGCGCGTCGAGCGCCTGCATGGTCGCGAGCCGCTTCTCGGCGGCCGCGGTGAGTTTGCGCTTGGGTGGCAATGTCAGGTAGGCGTACGCGCGCACCTTGCCGCGACCGACCCGACCGCGGAGCTGGTAGAGCTGGGCGAGACCGAACAGATCGGAGCGGTGGATGACCATGGTGTTGACCGACGGCAAATCGAGGCCGGATTCGATGATGTTGGTCGACAACAAGACGTTGTAGCGGCCTTCGTAGAAGGCGCCGACCGCCGCTTCGAGCAGGCGCGCCGCCATCTTGCCGTGCGCCATCACCACCCGCACCTCGGGGATCAGCTCGGCAAGAACGCCGGCGACTTCGTCCAGGTGCTCGATGCGCGGGCAGACGTAAAAGGTCTGGCCGCCGCGGTGGTGCTCGCGCAGGATCGCCTCGCGGATGACCACCGGGTCGAACTCGGTGACGAAGGTGCGCACGGCGAGCCGGTCGACCGGCGGCGTCGCGATCAGGCTCATCTCGCGCACGCCGGTCAGCGCGAGCTGCAGGGTGCGCGGGATCGGGGTTGCCGTCAGCGTGAGCACGTGCACGTCGGCTTTGAGCCTCTTCAAGCGCTCCTTGTGCGCCACCCCGAAGTGCTGCTCCTCGTCGATGATGACGAGGCCGAGATCGCGGAAGCGGATGTCCTGGGCTAAGAGCGCGTGGGTACCGACGACGATGTCGAGCTGCCCGCCCGCGAGCTCTTCCTTCACCTTCTGCGCCTGGCGGGCGGTGACCAGACGCGAGAGTTCGCCGACGCGCAGCGGGAACCCGGCGAACCGCTCGGAAAACGTCTTGGCGTGCTGGCGGCACAACAGCGTCGTCGGCACGATGATCGCGACCTGCTTGCCTTCGAGGGCGGTGACGAAGGCGGCGCGCATCGCGACCTCGGTCTTGCCGAAGCCGACGTCGCCGCAGATCAGGCGGTCGGCCGGCTTGCCTCCGGCGAGGTCGCCCAGCACGTCGTCGATGGCGCGCGCCTGGTCCTCGGTTTCGGTGTAGGGGAAGCGCGCGCAGAACTCGTCGAACACCCCTTCCGGCGGCGCCAGCGGCGGGGCTTCGCGCAGGCTGCGCGCCGCCGCGACCCCGATCAACTCGTGCGCCATCTCGCGAATACGCGCCTTGAGCCGCGCCTTGCGCGCCTGCCAGCCGGCGCCGCCCAGGCGATCGAGGGCGACACCGTCGGCCTCGGCGCCGAAGCGGCTGATGACCTCGATGTTCTCGACCGGCAGATACAGCTTGTCGCCGCCGGCATAGAGGATGCGCAGGCAGTCGTGCGGCGCGCCGCCGGCGGTGATCGTCTCCAGCCCCTCGTAACGGCCGATGCCATGATCGACGTGGACGACGAGGTCGCCGGCGTCGAGCGTCGAATGCTCGGTGAGGAAGTTCTCCGGCCGCGCCCGCCGGCCGCCGCGGCGCGCCATCCGCTCGCCGAGGATGTCCTGCTCAGCGAGCACCGCCAGATCGGCGCTGACGAAGCCGCGCTCCAGCGCCAGCACCGCGAACGCCACCGCCGGCGCCGCCCGCCGGCGCACTTCGGCAAAGCTCTCGACCGGCCGGCCACCCGCCAGCCCATGCTCGCTCAGCACCGTTGCCAGACGATCGCGTGCCCCGCGACTGACCGCGGCGACAAGCACGCGCCGGCCTCCCCGCTGCAGCTCGGCGATGCGCGCCACCACCTCGTTGAACAGGCTGGTGTCGGCCCGCGCGCGCGCCTCGGCGAAGTCGAGCCCCGGCCGGCCACCGGCATCGAACGTCGCCTCGGCACCGTCCACGGCGGCGAAGGGGGAAAGCCGGCCGACGCTGCGCGCGGCAAGCGCCTCGTTCCAGGCGTCCGCGTCGAGGAACAGCATTTCCGGCGGCACCGGCCGGTACGGCTCGGCCACCACCGAAAAGCGACCGCCTTCGAGGCTCTTGCGCGTGGCGTAATGCTCGGCGATCAGATCGAATCGGGCCGCGCAGACGGCATCCAGTTGATCGTCGAGCACGAAAACGGCATCCGCCACGTAGTCGAACAGCGTCTCCAGCCGGTCATGAAACAACGGCAGCCAGTGCTCGATGCCGGCGTGCCGCCTGCCGGCCGACACCGCGGCGTAGAGCGGGTCATCGGCGGTAACGGCGCCGAACATCGCCCGGTAGCGCGAGCGGAAACGCGCGATCGCGGCCTGGTCGAGGATCACCTCGCTCACCGCCTTGACGGCGAAGCCCTCCAGCCGACCGGTGGTACGCTGGGTGCCGGGATCGAAGCTGCGGATGCCATCGATCTCGTCGCCGAAGAAATCGACGCGCACCGGTTCCGCCAGCCCGGGCGGAAACAGATCGACGATGCCGCCGCGCACCGCGAAATCGCCGCGCTCGGCCACCGTCTCCGCCCGCGTGTAGCCGTGACAGACGAGGAACGACACCAGCGCATCGGGTTGCAGCCGCGTGCCGTGCGCCAGGGGCAACACCGCTTCGGCGATGGCCGCACGCGGCGGCAGCCGCTGCAAGACCGCGGCAGCCGTGGTCAACACCACCGGTGGCGCCTGCGCCAACGCCGGGTCGCCCAGCCGGAACAGCGTTTCCAGCCGCCGGCTAACGATGTCGGCCCGCGGCGAGACGCGGTCGTAGGGAATGCAGTCCCACGCCGGCAACGACAGTGTTTCTAACTCACCCGCAAAAAACGCGAGGGCCTCGCCGGTCTCGCTCAGTCGCAGCTCGTCGCGGGCGACGAACACCAGGGGACGGCCCAGCGCGTGCGCCAGCCGGCCCAGCACCAGACCATCGAAGCCGGGTGGCGCGCCCGCGATGGTGATCGACGAAGGCGCGGTTGCCAGTGCCTGGGTGAGCGCACGCAAGGGCTTAAGCGGCACCGACAAAGGCAATGAGCCGGCGCAGCACCGGATGCTCGCGGTCCGCCGGCAACGGCTTGCGGCCGACGATCCACTCGTAGATGTCGATATCGTTGTTGTTCATGAGGAAGTCTTCGAACCACGCCACGTCGTCGTCACTGAGGCTCGCGAGATGCGCGCGGGCGAACGCCCCGATCAGCAGGTCGTTTTCCTTCATGCCGGTGTGGTGGCAGCGGAAGTACAGTCGCTTGCGGCGCGCGGCGCTGGCGTCGTTCATGATTAGGGTCCCGGCTGGAGCGGCGCGGCTGTTACGATGGACAATCGGCAAGCGTGGGGTGTTTAGCGTATCGCGATGCGACCGAGCATTCTTTATCCCCTCTTCGCGCCGGTGACCAGCCTTGACGGCGTCGGGGGGCAGACGGCGAAAGCGCTGGCCCGCCTCGATCTGCACCGCGTGATCGATCTGCTCTGGCACCTGCCCTCCGGCCTCATCGACCGGCGCTACCGCCCGCCGCTGGCCGACGCCGAGCCCGGCCGGATCGCGACGCTGCGGGTGCGCGTCCTGGAGCACGCGCCGCCCAGACGCCCCCGCCAGCCCTACCGCGTCGTCTGCACCGACGGGACCGGCCAGATCGTTCTCGTCTTTTTCAAGGCCCGTGCCGATTACCTGGGACACGCGTTGCCGGCGGGAGAGGAGCGTTTGATCAGCGGCCGCATTGAGGCGTACGCCGACGGCCTGCAGATGGTGCACCCCGATCACATCGGCGCCCCCGATGCGCCGGACGCGCCGCCGGCGATCGAGCCGGTCTACCCGCTCACCGCAGGCCTGCCCCTGCGCAGCCTCGATCGCGCGGTTCGTGCCGCGCTGCAGCGGCTGCCGGGCCTGGACGAATGGCTCGACCCGCCTTTTCGTGCCCGCGAGCACTGGCCGTCGTGGCAGGACGCGATGCATGCGGTGCACACGCCCGAGAACGAGGCGGCCCTCGATCCGCTCGCCCCGGCGCGGGCGCGGCTGGCCTACGATGAGCTGCTCGCCAATCAGTTGGCGCTGGCCCTGGTACGCCGGCGCTTCAAGACGCCGGCCGGTCCGATCGTACGCGGGCCGGGGCGACTAGCCGCCGCAGCCCTCGCCGCGCTCGGTTTCACGTTGACCCGATCGCAAGCCGACGCGCTCGCCGCCATCGCGGCCGACATGGCGTCGGGCAACCGGATGCTGCGGCTGTTGCAGGGCGACGTCGGCAGCGGCAAGACCGTGGTGGCGGCGATCGCCATGCTGAACGCCATCGAATGCGGCTGGCAGGCGGCCCTGCTGGCGCCGACCGAGGTGCTGGCGCGCCAGCACGAGCGCACGCTCGCGCCGCTGTGCGCCGCGTGTTCGGTACAGTCGGCGCTCCTGACCGGACGCAGCGGTGCGCGCGAGCGCCGCGCGGCGCTCGAAGGGCTGGCGAGCGGGCATATCGGCCTCGTCATCGGCACCCACGCCCTGATCCAGGACGACGTCGTGTTCAAGGCACTCGGCCTCGCCGTCATCGACGAGCAGCAGCGCTTCGGCGTGCACGAGCGCCTGGCACTCGCCGGCAAGGGCACCGGCGTACACGTCCTGGTGATGACGGCGACCCCGATCCCGCGCACGCTGACGCTGACGCTGTACGGCGATCTCGACATCTCGGTGTTGGCCGAAAAGCCGCCCGGCCGGCGGCCCATCGATACCCGCGTCGTCCCGCTCTCGCGGATCGAGCGGGTCTTCGCCGGCTTGGAGCGCACACTAGATCAAGGCGCCAAGGCGTATTGGGTCTGCCCGCTGGTCGCGGAGTCCGAGGCGAGTGACCTCGCCGCCGCCGAGGCGCGGGCCGCGGCGCTCACCGCGCGCTTCGGTGCGCGGGTCGGCATCCTGCATGGCCGGATGAAGAGCGAGGACAAGGACAAGGTGATGGCCGCCTTCGGCGAAGGCGAGATCGACGTGCTCGTCACCACCACGGTGATCGAGGTCGGCGTCGATGTCGCCCGGGCAACCATCATGATCGTCGAGCATGCCGAGCGCTTCGGGCTCGCCCAGCTCCACCAACTACGCGGCCGCATCGGGCGCGGCGCCCGCCCTTCGACGTGCATCTTGCTCTATGCGCCGCCGCTCTCCGAAGCGGCGCGGGCGCGGCTGAGCGTGCTGCGCGCGACCGAGGACGGCTTCCGCATCGCCGAGGAGGACCTACGCCTGCGCGGTGCGGGCGAAATCCTCGGCAGCCGGCAAAGCGGCATGCCGACCTTCCGCTTTGCCGACCTCGCCCATCACGGCGCGCTGCTGGCCGCGGCCCGCGACGACGTCCGGCTGATCCTGAGCCGGGACGAACAGCTCGCGACCCCGCGTGGCCAGGCGCTCAGGACGCTGCTCTACCTGTTCGAGCAGGATCGCGCCGTTCGTCTGATCCGTTCGGGCTGAGGGCCGGTGCCACCGCCCGCGGCCCGGTCTCTAGCGCCGGCGGCACGACGATGCCACCCGACATGATCAGCTTGACCGCATCCTCGACCGACATCTGCAGCGGCACCACGTCCTTCCTCGGCACGATCATCAGGAACCCGGTGGTGGGATTGGGCGTCGTCGGCAGGAAAACGTTGACCATGTCCTCGTCGCTCACGTCCTGCAACTCGCCCTTGGGCGTGCCGGTGATGAAGCCGACTCCCCAGGCGTCGCGGCGGGGAAACTCGATCAGCACGGCTTGGCGAAAAGCCTGGCTACGCTGGGCCAGCACGGTTTCGATCACCTGCTTGACGGCGCCGTACACGCCACGGATCACCGGCATCCGCGTCAGTAACGCCTCGTACAGATGCGTGAGCGTGCGGCCGAGGAAGCCCGCCGTCAGCATGCCGATCAGGGTGAGCACCACCAGAACGACGACGAGGCCGAGGCCGGGCACCGCGAACGGCAGGTAGCTCTCCGGATTGAACCGGTGCGGGATCAAAGGTGTGACCTTGGAATCGACGAAGCGCACGAACAGCCAGGAGAGATAGACGGTGATCCCGACCGGCGCCGTGATCAGCACGCCCGCGAGGAAGTAGGCCCTGAGCCGGGCGGTGAGGCCCAGGTGAATCGGCTTCAGCGGCGGCTTGCCTGCCGGCTCGCTGCCAAGGGTCCCTGCCCCCGTCATCTTGCTCTTCTCCTTGCACCGCCCCGGCGCACCACCCCTGTCGTCACGCGGCTGAGGCCACACCGGTCGGAACGCCTTATATCACACTCGATACGTGCAACACCGTTCCATCGGACCGGCTCGCCGGGCAAGGAGCACACGATGAAAAGACGCTATCCCACCCGCCCGGTGGTCGGCGTGGGCGCGGTCGTCTTCCGCGGCGACGATGTCCTGCTGATCCGGCGCGCAGCACCGCCGCGCGCGCACCAATGGAGCCTGCCCGGCGGCGCGCAGGAGCTTGGCGAGACGGTGTTCGAAGCCGCGCGGCGCGAGGTGTTCGAGGAGACGGCGGTGGACATCGTCGTCGACGGCGTCGTCGGTATCGTCGACCTGATCGAACACGAACCATATGATGGGCGCATTCGCTACCATTACACGCTGATCGATGTGCATGCGTCGTGGCGCGCCGGCGAACCCAAGGCCGGCAGCGACGCTGAGGAGGCATCTTGGGTGGCCGTCGCGCGCCTCGACGATCTCGGCCTGTGGGAGGAAACCAGACGCATCATTTGGCGCGCACTCCGCGAGCGCGGCCGCGCCGGCCGCCACTGATCGCCGGCCGCGCTCGCGAAGCGATGCACTTTCGCCGCTACCGGCGATAAAGGTGAGAAAACAATGGACTTTGCGCGGGGATAAGCCTTTGCCGCCGGTTGGCGTCCCGGTATTGTGCGCACGGACAATATCCGGCAGCAACGCGGCTTTCGGCCGGTGTGGCGAGGGCGGAGCCGCACCGGTGCAGGCGGCGATCACCGGCCGTCGGAGCAAGCGAGGCCCTCCACCGATGGACATCTACCTGCCGATCGCCGAGATGGCCGTCAACATCTTCGTCATCTTGGGCATCGGCGGGCTGGTCGGCTTCCTCTCCGGGCTGTTCGGCGTCGGCGGCGGCTTCCTGATGACGCCTCTGTTGATCTTCATCGGCATCCCGTCCGCCGTTGCCGTCGCGTCGGGCGCCAACCAGATGGTCGCGTCTTCGATCTCGGGCGTCCTGGCCCACTGGCGACGCGGCAACGTCGATCTCAAGATGGGGGTGATGCTGCTGGCCGGCGGCCTCCTGGGCTCGACGGTCGGCGTCTGGCTGTTCGCCCTGCTGCGCGGCATCGGCCAGATCGATCTGGTCATCAAGCTCTCGTTCGTCAGCTTCCTCGGCGTGATCGGCAGCCTGATGCTCACCGAGAGCATTCGTGCCCGCCTGCGCTCAAGGGCGCCGGCACGCCCATCACGCGCGCGCCGAGGCTGGATCGACCGGCTGCCGCTGAAGGTGCGCTTTCGCCGCTCGCGCCTCTATGTCAGTGCGCTGCTTCCCAACGCACTCGGCCTGTTCGTCGGCGTGATGGTCGCCATCCTCGGCACCGGCGGCGGCTTCATCATGGTGCCGGCGATGATTTATATCCTGGGCATGCCGACCTCGGTCGTCATCGGCACGTCACTGTTCCAAATCTTCTTCGTAACCATCAACGTCACATTGCTGCACGCGCTGACGACGCACACCGTGGATCTGGTGCTGGCGCTGCTGTTGCTCTTGGGCGGTGTCGTAGGCGCCCAGCTCGGCGTGCGCGCCGGCGCTTATCTGCGCGGTGACCAGTTGCGTGCGCTGCTTGCCGTCCTGGTGATGATCGTCGCCGGCAAACTGGGCTACGACCTCGTCGCCACGCCGGCGGACCTGTTCGTGCTCGGCGAAATCCTCAAGCACTGACCATGCGCCCACTGACCATGCGCCGGGCAGCAACTTCCGCCCTGATTGCCGTTGTCCTGCTCGCGCTGACGGCGCCGCCGACCGGCGCCGATCTGGTCGCCGCCCTGTCCAATCATCTCGTCGCGATCACCACCGGTTTTTCCGGAACCGAGGCGCTCCTGTTCGGCACCACCGGCGGCGCCGGAGACGTCGTCGTTGTCGTCCGCGGTCCGGAAGCCCCGCAGGTGGTGCGCCGCAAGGACCGTAGGGCCGGCATCTGGGTCAACGCGCAGGAGGTCGTCTTCGATCGGGTCCCCGGGTTCTATGCGGCGGCCGCGAGCCGGCCGCTGGCCGAGTTTCTGCCCGAGCGCGTCGCCGCGCGGCACCAGATCGGCCTCGACGAGCTTGATCTCATGCCGCGGGGCAACGTTTCCGAGGCCGATCGCCGGTCGTTCCGTGCGGCGCTGATCCGCAACAAGGAGAAGCTCGCTCTTTATTCCGGCGCGATCGGCGAAGTGAATTTCCTCGGCGGCTCGCTGTTTCGCTCCGACATGACGATCCCTGCCAACGCGCCGGTCGGCACCTATACCGTGGCCACCTACCTGATCCGTGACGGCGAGGTGGCGACCGCCGAGATCACGCCCCTGATCGTGAGCAGGGTCGGGTTCGAGGCACGGCTGTTCGAGTTGGCGCAGCGCTACGCCCTGGCCTACGGCATCCTTGCCATCGCGATCGCCTCGGTGGCAGGATGGCTCGCCAGTCTCGTATTCCGCAAGGGCTGAATGGTGGGCATGGAAAACCAGGAGGGCCCGGGCAAGACGAGCGGGCCCAACAAGCCGGCATCACCGCGGACCTTCCTGTGCGTCGTCGACGAAACCGCGGAGCTGCATCAGGCCCTGCGCTACGCCTGCCGGCGCGCGAAGAACACCGGCGGCCGGGTGGCGCTGCTCTACGTCATCGAGCCGGTAGAATTTCAGCATTGGATGGCGGTGGGGCACCTGATGGCGGAGGAGCGCCGCGAGCAGGCGGAAGAGATGCTGCAGGTGGTCTCCTCGGTTGTGCAGAAGCTCTCCGGTGCGACCCCCGTGGTTTACATCCGCGAGGGTGAACTCACTGAGGAACTGATGCGCCTGCTCGACAGCGAAAACGAATTCTCCGTCCTGGTGCTGGGTGCCGCCACCGGCTCCGAGGGACCCGGCCGCGTCGTTTCCTACGTCATGAAGCGCGTCGGCAAGCTGCGGGTGCCGGCGACCATCGTGCCGGGCAGCATGAGCGACGACGAGATCGACGCGATCAGTTGAACGCAAGGCCGAGCCTCCGCGCCGGCATCGACGATGGTGGTCGCCCCTTCCGTGATCCAGCCGACCGAAGCGACCGAGCGGTCGATTACCCTGCGCGGAATCGACTTCCCCGAAGCCGCCAGCCAACACCGCGAACGCTGGAACGCGCTCGTCGTCCGCAGCGAGACCGACACCATCTTCCAGACTTTCGAATGGCACCTGAGTTGGTGGCAGGCATTCGGCGACGCGGTGCGTCCGCTCGTCATTCTTGCCGAGAGCGGGACCGGCGGCGATGCCATGCTGGTCGGCGTTGCGCCCTTGATGCTCGCGCGCTGCCGCATCCTGGCGACGCACAGGCGGCTGATCGAGTTCATCGGCACCGGCCCGACCGACACCCGGGCCTCCGATTACGCCGACTTCCTCATCGACCGCGCCCACCCCGAAGTGCTGGCGGCCTTTGCCCGCTGGCTGATCGACCATCGAGGCGATTGGGATCTGCTGCGCCTGACCAACGTCCCCGGCACATCGCGCACGCTGAGCCTTGCGGAAGAGTTCCGCGCGCATCGCTGCGCCGTCGATCTGCGCATCGCCCACGAAGCACCGACCCGCGTCTTCGGGCAGGGCGCCGATGATGCCGCGCTGCTGAAAAAGAAAAGCCTCAAGCGACATTTCAGCGCGTTTGAGAAACGCGGCCGGCTGTCGTTCGTCGCGCGTGTCGCGCCCGACGACGTGCCGGCCATGCTCGATCTGCTGTTCGAGCACCACATCCGCCGCTGGCAACGCACCGACAAGGCCAGCCAGTTCCTCGACGCCCGGCAAAAGCGGCTCTACCGCTGCCTCGCCTCCAATCTGGCGCCAACCGGATGGCTCCTGTTTTCCGCGGTGCTGTTCAATGACGATGTCATCGCCCTGCATTTCGGCTTCGAGTACGGCGGGCGGCTGATCTGGTACAAGCCGACGTTCAATGTTGGCTACGTCAAACATTCTCCCGGCGAGGTCCTCATCAAATACCTGTTCGAGTACGCCATCGCCCGCGGCCTCAAGGAATTCGATTTCACCATCGGCGAGGAAAGCTTCAAGTATCGCTTCGCAAACCACGTACGCACCACCCATCAGATGCATGTTTGCCGTCACCTGCGCGATCATCATGTGCTGCGACTGTGGCTCGACCTGCGCTCCTTCATCGTCCGCCATCCACGGCTGGCGGCAGGCGCGCGCAGACTGCGAACCTGGTGGCAAGCTTGGCGGCGCTGACGGCATCACCAGGTGGCACAGCCGCCGCCCGCTCGGCCCAACACCGCAAGTAAATTATTTCGGTTTCCCTGCTTAACCAGCGGTTATGGGATCACTCGTCTGCGCCAATTATTGCGAATTGCGAGAAGAGATGCTCTACCAAAAGACGCGCCCGCGCCCTGACCGCGCCGGACATCGCCACGTTTGCCTTCCTGACGATCCTTGAGCGCGCTTGGGTGGCTCAAACGGTGTGCGGCGCGCCAATCGTGTGCCTGCCGCCGCATTGCGGGAGAGGTGCGGCGGGCGCGAAAAACGCTTTTCACCGACACAACCTTCTGGCAGGATGCCGCCCTTTTGTTGGCGGCATTCCTTGCGCACGCTTGCGCGTGCTGCAATAGCGGCGGTTTCCTTAACTATACTTCGGTCGGAAGTCTCGGTTTCCCCTAGTGCACAGACCCATTCGGATGGTTCAGCCGAATGGGTTAGATGTGCACTAGAAACAACAGGTTGTGTGCAGCGACCGCGCATTCTTTGAATGCGCCGCTGCACTAGCAGCGGAGTCATTATCTACAGATGTTCAGGCTTGAGAAAGTATCTACTGGTGTTCATGGTCTTGATGATGTTCTTGCAGGTGGATACGCGGTCGGTCGCACAACGCTGATTGCCGGTGGTCCCGGCAGCGGAAAGACGAATTTAGCACTGAATTTCGTCATGGGCGTGTGCGAAAACCAACAGGCCGTGGCATTTGTCGCTTTCGAGGAGAGTCCGAAGGCTCTGCGCCGCAATGCCCAGACGATTGGTTTTGATATTGCCTCTGCCGAGGCAGCCAATACGTTAACTCTGATCGATGCAAGCCTCCCCGCCCAGACGGAGATCGTCGGGGCATTCTCCTTGAGTGGCTTGCTGGCAACGATCACCAACCATCTGAAGAAACGACAGATTCGCCACCTGGTTCTCGATGGACTGGATGCGCTTACGCGCCTCAACAACGATCAGGCCCATGAGCGCAAGGAGCTTCAGGATCTCAATCGATGGCTGGTCGACAGTGACATCACGACGGTTATTACATCTAAGTCGCACAATGGCGCTTTAATACCATCAACGTACGACGAATTCCTGAACTATATTGTTGATTGCGTGATCTTCCTGGATCACTCTGTTTTGCACAATACGGTCACCCGCCACGTTCGCATCTTAAAATACCGTGGCTCAAGCTTCAACGGCAACGCCCACGCCTATCATATCGGTGTCGGCGGCACGCGTCTGCTGCCGGTTTCCTCGATCGAGCTGTTGCGCCCCGGCGGCGCCATGGACCGCTTCTCGACCGGCGTCGATCATCTCGATCACGTCCTGGGCGGCGGTCTGATGCGCAGTTCCACGGTTCTGATTTCGGGGCCGACCGGATCCGGCAAGACGACGCTGGCGGCGACGATCATTGCCGCCGCCAATGCCCGCAAGGAGCGGGTCTTCTTCGTCAGTTACGAAATGTCCGCGGAATCCATGGTCCAAACCATGGCGAGCGCCGGCATCGATCTGCAGACGCCGGTAAACGACAAGCTCACCGAGATTTTTGCCGTCCTGCCCGAGGCGACCGGCGCCGAGGAACACCTGTTCCAGGTGCTCGATCGCCTGGAGGAATTCCGCCCCCACCTGTTGGTCGTCGATGCGATCTCGGCATGCACGCGCATGGGCTCCGAGGACATCGCCTTCAATTTCGTCGCCCGCCTGATCGGGATCGCCAAGCGCCACGGCATGAGCGCCATCTTCACCAACCAGACGACGACGCTGATGCCGGTGCACGAAATCAGTGGGGTCGGCGTATCGTCCTTGATCGATACCGTCATCCTCGTTGACCTTATCGTGCAAGACGGTGAGCTCAATCGCAGCATTCTCGTGATGAAATCGCGGGGGACTGCCCACTCAAATCAACAACATGAATTCTTTATAACCAACAACGGAATCGTTCTCTCCGATTCCTATGTTGGAGAGCATGGACTTGTTCTTGGTTCCGCACGTCGGACGCTCCAATTACGCTTGGAAAGCGACCTGAGGAATAAGGCACTTGCCATTGCCTCTCAACAAGCATCCCTTGAACAAAAGCGCAGGGCTATGGATTATTCTATCGCAGCGTCCGTGGCGGACCTGAAGATCATGGAGACGCAGCTTGAGATCTCCAGGCTTGAGCTTGAGGATTTACAAAGAAAGGCAATAAAGGTTGGATCTGTAGAGTAAGAAAAAAATGTTTTCTGCGGCATTGCGCAGGCATGGAGGTTATACGCAGTTGGACGATAGCATTGCACAAGAGCACTACAAAAAATTGCGGCTGGCATTATTCATGGACTCGAATCTGCTTTCGGGGTTCGCAAGAAACAACCTATTGAAGATCAGGGATGAGCTACATCTTGGCCCGGACCAGATTGCGTTCTATAATGTGTATAGTGACCTCGATAAGGCAATCGAGCTGCGTATCATCGCCTGCCCGACGCTGGTAAGGCTCGATATTGCGCCGCCACGACTGCTGGTCGGTGAATTACGGAACAAGGACATGGTCATGGCGTTCCTTAATATCGGCCTGGAAGGCTGAGATTCCTTCCCTTCCCTTCCCTTCCCTTCCCTTCCCTTCCCTTCCCTTCCCTTCCCCGCCCCGCCGCACCTTTTCAGCATCCTGCTATGTTCCATTGCCTGTGGTGGCGTGCGCTTCCTCGTCTCTTCCCAAACCGTATTTCTGAATTCTGTAGCGTATGGTCTCCCGGGTCGTGCCGAGCGCCCGAGCCGTGGCGGCGACATTGAAGTTGTGGCGTTGCAGTGCGGTCTGGATGATGAAACGATCCATGTCGTCAAGGGCCATGCTGCCGTCCATCGGCAGGATCAGCCGGTCTCGCTCAACGGCTGCGGGCGCTGCGAACCCTGCCGCTCCGTCGGGCATCCCGAGCTGCAGCCACTGCGTGGGAAAGACGGGGCCGTCGGCGAACAACACGCACCGTTCGACGACGTTGCGCAGTTCACGCACGTTGCCAGGCCAGTCGTGCGCATCGAGCATCCGCCAGACCTCGTCGGGGATAACCTTCACCGACCGACCAGCCTTGATGTTGTATTCGGCCACGTACAGCGGAACGAGGTCACGAAGGTCGCCCTTGCGTTCTCCCAGTGGCGGTAAATGCAGGTGAAAGACGCTGAGGCGGTGATAGAGATCGGCGCGGAAGCGTCCGGCCTCGACGCGTTTGCGCAGGTCCTGATTGGTGGCGGCGACGATCTGTACGTCGACGGCAATCACCTGGTCGCCACCGAGGCGCCGGAGCTGTCTGTCCTCGATCGCCTTGAGGAGCTTTGACTGCAGATCGAGATCCATTTCGCCGATCTCGTCGAGGAAGAGGGTGCCGCCGTGTGCCTGCTCCATCAGGCCGCGCCTGCGTCCTTTGGCGCCGGTGAACGCGCCCGCCTCGTGGCCAAACAGCTCGGATTCAAGCAATTCTCGTGGCAGGGCCGCGCAGTTGAGTTCGATCAGCGGCCCTGCGCCCCGCGCCCCGGAGTGATGGAGGATACGCGCGGCCATTCCCTTTCCGGTTCCGGTTTCGCCGGTGATGACCAGGGCGCTGAAAGGGACTCCGGCCAGTTTCGCCAGGATATCCCGGACCGAGCGCGCCGCGGCACTGTGTCCGGCAAAGGAGTCGATCGAGTACCGCCGCGTACGCTCCTTTGCTTCCTCGCGCAGGCGCCGTTGCGCCTGGGCACTGCGGGCCGCCCCGGCGACAACCAGGTCGAGCCGCTCCTGCTGGCAGGGCTTGGTGAGAAAATCGTAGGCACCCAGACGCAGTGCCCTGACGGAATCCGGAACCTCGCCATAGCCGGTGAGAAACACCCATTCACCACCGATGCTCCTCGCCCTGGTTCTCTCAAGCAAGTCGAGGGCGCTGCCGTCGGGCAGGTTCATGTCCGAGAGGATGACGAGTGGGCCAGCGTTCTGATCGACCAGGATGTCATTGGCCTGCTTCAGATCCTTCGCCCAAGTCACGTCCCAACCTTCGCGGCGGTAGTGCCGCTGCAGCTCGGAGCCGAGCAGTGTCTCATCCTCGATAAGAAGAAGTGCTTCATTCATCGCACACCCGCCCTGGCAACTTCAGCTCCACGCGGGCGCCGTGCGGCGCGATGTTCGAGAGTTGTAGATCGCCGCCGAGATCCCGTGCCAGGCGTCGGACCATGGCAAGACCGAGGCCCGTTCCGCCGCTGCGTCCGGTCACGAACGGACGACCGGATTGTTCCAACACCCTGGGCGGGAAGCCAGGGCCGTCGTCGGTGACAACGAGCCGCAACGCACCGCCGTCCCTCCGTCCGGAGACGATGATCCGGCCCCTGCGCTGGTCGAGGGCGTCTGCCGCGTTGACGACGAGATTGAGCAGCGCTTGCTTAAAGCGGTCGCTCGGCAGGCGACACACCAAGCCGGCCGGGACGTCATAACCGACCTGGATGTCTCGTGCGATCTGATAGCGGGCCAAAGCCAGAAGCTCCCCCACCGTCTGATCGAGCACGACATCGACGAGGGGCTCCGGCGTATGGCGCGCACCATCGAGGAGGCCGTTCAACAGCGTCGTGACACGCCGAAGTTCGGCAACAACCAAGTCTAGCCGTTCGACGTGTTCTCGATCAGACAGATCGTTGCGGAGATTACCGAGAGCCACCTGCATGCCGGCGAGCGGATTACGCAACTCGTGGGCGATACCGGCGGCAACCTCTCCGACCGCGGCCAGGCGCTCCGCCGTCGCCAACGTCCTTTGTTGTTGGAGGAGGGTTTCCGTGGCCATTCGCACGTGCTGTTCGAGGGTCTCCTGCCGGCTGGCGTTCTGCTGTTCGAGATCCGCGAGCCGGTCGACCAGCTCGTTGTAGCTGCCGATCAGTGGCCGCAGCAGCGGATCCACGTCTTCGATGGGCGCCGGCGTGTAGTCTCTGCGGCCGAGCAGGTTCAGGAGTCGGCTCAAGTTAGACAGCGGTACCAGCACACGCTTGCGAACAAGAAAGAGTGTCGAGATGGCGAGGGAGGGCAAGACGATGATCGTGGCGACGACGATGTTGAATTCAACGATCGTTGCCCGATTGACCTGCGACACCAGTTTGTCATGGGCTTCCGTCTCAAGCGCCAACACCCGGCGGATCTGGGCAAGGGTCGCGATCAGGGCTTCCCGCGGGTCACGGGAGAGATCACCGAGGATGGCCTGAGCCTGGCGCAGCAGCGCCGGGCTTTCCGGCACCAGATGACTTTCCATGGCAATGATGTCGACCACCTCCTGGCGAAGCCCTTCGAGCTTCGTCCTGTCGATGGGGCTGCTCTCGTTCAGGTGTTCGATCAACATCTCCTGCAGGCCGAGGCTCGCGTGTTGGAGGCGGTTCAACTGTTGCATGTGCTGATGAACGGGATGCAGGCGATTGACGTTGCTCCACGACATTGCGAGGAGGACGCCAAGCGCGACGGCAAGGAAGGCCCCGGTGATGGCAACGGGCATCCACAGGGGGCGATACAGGATCAGCCTTGAGAGGTGACCGGCGGCGTCCGCGAGATCGGACGTCTTATCTCCCGAAGGTTTGTCACGAGCCCCACCAATCGCGCTTGTCCCCTCAGACCCGCTCAGGCTCTCAGACGATATTTCCGCCGCTTCCATCATGCCATCCACATCATGGCCAAGAACCCAAGCGCGGGAATCCCAAGTACGCGGGCATGCGCGGATGGCGCGTATCCGTTTCCTGCGCGGGGGGCAATGAGCGCAACACCGCACAATGCGTCCGCCGTGGCGCTACTGGCTGGCGATGCGTTGACCAAGGTCACGTTCCAACGTGCGGTACTGCGCGCGGGTGCGCTCGGTCTGCGCCTCGACATCGCGCCAGAGTTGGCGGAATTCGGAGCCCGCCTCGTCCGATCCCTGTTCCAGCGCCGCCTTCAACGACTGCTCCTCGACGGGAGTGGCGGCGGAAACGCCCGTCACCATGGCCGTGGCGAGAAGACCCGACGTAACAGCCGCAGCGATGATCGTGCCAAGTCGGGATGAGTACATGTGAGCCGTCCCCGATTCGGGAGTAAACGATTGGCGAATACTGCCTTACAGAACCTTGCTGTGGCCAGGCTCCCTACGTCATCATGAGGGTGCGAAGCACACGACGAAGATGCACGAACGTCGCCCGGTTCGTCTTTTCGCGTTCTGTCAGCCGTTTGACGGCCAGCCGCTGGGCGTTGATCCTCGCGCGGACGGCGCCGCCCGTTCCCGCCTGCGCGCGGGCAAAGTGGCGATCGACGATGCGCAATTCCGCGGTGGCCGTCCTGCTCCGGCGGCGGATCCATCGATCGGCTACTGCAAACGCGATGTGCAGCTTGGCTTCGATTAGATCCGCCTTGAACGCACCGCCGTCATGACGCCGATCAAAGTCGGTGGCGAACATCTCGATGCTTCGCTCGCGCAACGCATTGGTGCGCACATGGAGGTCGGCAAGGCCCCGGGCCACGCGACACCGGTCGAGACCGATCTTGCCCTCGATTTTCGCCGCCTGATCGCGCAACCGCGCAACGAGCACGCTGGTCACCGCGTCGGGATCGTTGATGGCATAGTCGAGACACCCGATCGCTCGCTGCAGTTCGGTCTTCGCGGCGGCGAAGGCGCCTAGTTCATGCCGGCAGACCGCCCCGTGCAACGATTCCTCCGCCTCGCACAGCGGGTCCATGGCATACACGCTGCTGAACAGGAGATTGTCCTCGGCAGCCTGCATCGCCGCGCGTGCCTTCGCGAGGTCCCCAGCCTCGGCCAGTCGCCGTGCCCTGATCATGAACCGGTTCGCCGCCACCAGCGGCAATCCATCGCGGCCGTTTGCCGCGTCGATATCGCCGGAGCGGGCATCCTCGTTGCCACGCCTGATGTCCGACGCAAGCGCATGATACCGCGTCTGCGCGGTGATTGCCGAAAGCACGCCGCGTTCAGGGCGGCTGCGCACCCGCGGGCCGATCGCCGTCGTGGCCTTGCCGGCACGGACGGCGCCGTGGCGACCGTTGCGTGCGCATATCGCCCGCGACCGTGCGACCGGCATCTCCTCGTGCAGCGCCGTCAACGAGTGGTTGTGGTGGTTGTGAGTGGTTTGCATCGTCGGCCTCCTTCCGCGTCCGTGCGTCCCGGGCACCGTCTCCGCTCGGCCGGAGCCCTTGACAACACCTTATAGCAAGCCGCGTGCCAAGTTATGAAATATAACAACGACAACGGGTTACAGGAAAAGCGCGTTTGGCGCTGGCCCCCCGATGGTGGTTTACAATCGCCACCCGTGGGGCAAATCCACCACCGCTCAAGCAACGAGCGCAGGATACCCGTCCGGCACGCATCCAACGGGCGCGCACCGTTTGTGCGATCACGGCGGACGGCGCTGCGAGCGCCCCAATGATCTCTCCCGCCGGGAATTGACACCCGTACGGCTTGCGGAACGCCGTTTCGGCAAATATCAGGCAGGTGCGGCCACGGCGCTCAGCCCTCGGCGGCCGATGAACGGTTGCGCGCGATTTCGGCGCACAACCTCTTGAGCTGGTCGGACGAATCTCGGCGGTCCAGCATCACCTCGATCAGGACCGGACCACCCCTGTAGCTCTCGGCTCGTTCCAGCGCGGCCTCCAACTCGCCCTCGGTCCGGACGCAACGGCCCGACCCGCCGCCGAAAACCTCCGGCAGGCGGTGGTATTGCCAGCCCTGGATGTCGTTGTATGGGCCTTCATGGATCAAACGCTCGGTGGTGTAGCCCTCGTTATTGAGCACGAAAATGATCAGCGTGAGCCGGTGCCGGATGATCGTGCTCACCTCCTGCGCCGTCATCTGGAAGGCACCGTCGCCGATGATGGCAATGACACGGCGGTCGGGTGCCGCCAGTTGCACGCCAAGCGCCGCCGGAATCGCATAGCCGATGGAGAGGTAGAAGGCTTGGCCGATGAACTCGGCCTCGCGGTGCATGACCAGATCGGCGCTGCTGAACAGCGAGTCGCCGGCGTCGGCAATGACGATGGTATCGTCGCGAAGCAACCGGTTAATGCGGGCGAACAGGCTGCGCACGGTAACCGGCCGGCCGGGCTCGAACGTTGCGTCGTCCTTCAAGGCTTCGCCGACGGGAATGAAAGCCCCCCGGCTTACGCTGCCGGCGTCGATCCGCTCAGTAAGACCGCGCAGCAGATCGCGCAGCGTGACCGGCTCGAAGAAATGGTGCCGGATGCGTACCCGGCCCGAATTGGCATTGACGATGCGCCGATCATCCAGATGGGCGGTATAGATACCTAAGTCCATCTCGCTCATCCAGGCACCCAGGCAAAGAAGAACATCGGCGCCCTCGACAACGCGTCGCACCTCGGGACGGCTCATCGCGCCCTCATAAACGCCGATGGCGCAGGCATCGAGTTCGGAGATGACGGTCTTGCCAAGAAGCGTCGTGGCAACCGGCATGCCGGTCCTGGCGACCAGAACTTCGAAATCTTGAAGCAGGCCGAAGCGGTGCAGCTCGACGCCGGCGAGGATGGCCGGACACTCGGCCGCCACGAGAAGTGCGGCGATCTCGTCCAGCGCCTCGTCGAGAGCCTCCGGATCGCTTGTCGGCGATGGCGACTGGAACGGCCCAGGTGCGACGCAAGGACGCCGCACGAGATCGGCGGGGATCTCGATCGCGACCGGCCGTTTGTGCGTGAGACAAGCGGCGAGAACGGCGTCGATTTGGGCGGGGGCTTGGTCCGGGTCGGTCAGCAGGACGGAAGCGACCGTGAGATGCTCGTAAATCGAGAGCTGTGTCCTGAGATCGCCGACGCTGTGGTGCAGCAACATCGACGGTCTCCGATGCATCAGCCCCGGTCCGCCACTGATCGCGACCAGTGGCACCTGCTCGGCGTAGGCGCCGGCGACGGCATTCAGGGCGCTGAAGCCGCCAACGCCGTAGGTGACGCAAAGCGCGCCGATGCCGTTGATGCGCGCGTAGGCGTCGGCAGCATAGCCGGCGTTGAGCTCGTTGCAGGTGCCAACCAGCTTGATGCCGCTTTCGATGAGGAGATCCATGAAGGTGAGCACGTAATCACCGGGCACGCCAAACACATGACCGACACCAAGATGCTTCAGCCTCTGGGCGAGATAGCGGCCGACGGTGCTGGTCTGGCGGCTCATTGCGCCCCTCACCTGGGGAGTACGTATCCTGTTATTTATACTCGCGTCATACTCGCGGTGCCGTCGTTCTCCATCAATTCAGTCTAATTTAGGCTGCCGGGACGGCTGCCTGCAAGCAAGCGTAAGGCAACGGTGATGCAGGGCATGGCCAAGGCGGAACGCCCTGCCGATCCCCGGGCCGGAAGCGGCCTGACGGGGATCGGCGAGACGCGCCACTACACCGAAAACGCTAGCGCGTTGCCGCTGCTGCACTGGCCCAAGGCACTGCCGATGCCGTAGGACTGGGCGGCCTTTTCAAACTGGGCGAGCAGCCGGTCCATGAGGTTCTGCGCCGTCGCCTCGTCGCTAGTCGAGGAGGATGCGGAACTGTCCGATGTGCCGGTGCCGCCGGTGATGGATGTGCTCGAATCCTGGCCACCCTGCCCCGGCGGTGGCCCGGGCGGCGGCCCCTGATGCCCACCCGGCGGTGGTCCAAGCTGTTCGAGGCCGCTGGCGAGCGCACTGGTGCTGAGCGTGCCTGCCCCTTCGGTGTCGATCTGGTCGAACAGGCTGCCGACCTGATCCTCGCTGACGCCATCCGGCCGCGCCGATACGAACTCGGCGCGCGAGATGTCGCCGTCGCCATCGGCGTCCATCCCCTGGACGCGATCGGCCAGCGCCTCGCCACCATCACCCGGCGGCGGAGGCGGAGGCGGCGCACCAGAGCCGCGTGCGGAACCCGTGCCGTCCGACGACTGCGCCTGAAGCAGGGCACTGCGCGTCGCATCGCCGAGTTGCTGGAAGATCGATTGCAGATCACTGGCGCTGAGCGAGACACTGCCCGTGGACTGACCGGTGCCCGAGTTGCTGAGGCTGGACAGCGCTTGCGCCAACTGATCGGAGCCGGATCCCGCCTGGGTAGCCCGCTGCGCAGATAGCTGCTGAAGCTGGCTCAGGCTGGAGGACCCGCAACAGGTGCTTGAGACTTGTGTCATGAGGGGGACTCTCCCTTCGGCCGACAGACGGAACCATCTCCTGTCTGCCACTGTCCTCTTTCACGGCTCGATCTATCAAATCCTGCGGAAGCATAGCAGAAAAAATGACGTACAGGCAGCATTAATGATTAAAACAAATAAACGCAAAGCCAGGATGATTTGTATATATGTTGCATAATACCCATCTACGCCTCTGCATGTCTTCTTTCATCCTGATTTATTATAAAATTCCCTTGACAATGTTATCAATGTTTTCGCCTTTTGCGATCATGCGCCCGACGCATTTTACGCAAATTTTCGTCGCGCCCGGCGCAGGGAACCCCCACACGGGCCGTATAAGCCATGACACTGTCGGCAGGGCAGGGAGGCCGGAGTGGACCGGGATGCGGCTACGACGACGAGAGACAAGCGAAGATCGATCGGTGGACAGACGGAATGACGGGACGCGCCGATCTCTGCGACACCGACGATCGCACGCTGATGGCGCGCGTCGGCTGCGGCAGTCACGACGCATTTCAAACTCTGATGCATCGCCACATGGCATTCGTCCTCGGGCTGGCCCAGCGTTTGGTCGGCCAGAGGGCGGATGCCGACGAAATCGCGCAGGAAGCATTTCTGCGTGTATGGACAACGGCACCGAGTTGGCGACCCGACGGCGCGGCGCAGTTCCGGACTTGGCTGTACCGGGTGGTGGTCAATCTCTGCCTTGATCGAAGACGACGCGACGCACCCTTGCCGCTGGACGCGGCCGATGAGACGCACGATCCGAATGCTGCCGGTCTTGAGACGGTGGCGAGATCGGAGACGGCGCTGCTGCTCGCCCAGGCGCTCGATACACTGCCACCGCGCCAGAAAGCGGCGCTGGTGCTGTTCTATTATGCCGAGGTGAGCGGCGCCGAGGCAGCAAGGATCCTCAACGTGTCGGAATCGGCGCTGGAGTCACTGCTTGTCCGGGGACGAAAGGCCCTGCGCCGACGGATGGACGCCATCACGCGTGAGCAAAATGGGATGTTAGCGTCCACGGAGATGGTGGAATTTGTCGGTGAGCGGCGCGCCGGAGCGA
>CAYNYW010000039.1:0-24652 GCA_964401555.1 uncultured Defluviicoccus sp. | reverse complement strand
TCCATGGCCACCTCAAACCACACCCGAATTTCCACCACCTTGACGGACGTGATCACTATTCCTTGGGCAAGCTCGATGGCACGACCATCCGCTGAAGGATGCCTTCTTGCCCGCGGGCCGTGCGAGCGAGCCATTAACCTTAGTCATTGGGGAGGCGAGCGGTTAAGGCTCATCCGTCCGCATCGGACCACGAGTGCGTCGGCACGGACAGGTAGTACGGTAGGTTTGTGCCGAAAGTGCACACGCTTCACTATGTTATGCAGCGACACCCTTGTTCGGGCGTGAGCCGCCCGGAGGGGGTGCCGCACTAGTTTTCGCGGAACGCGCGGCGCAGGCGGTCGGTGATCGGCTGGGTGAAATAGGTGATCGCCCGGCGCTGGCCGGTGACGATGAGGACCTCCGCCGGCAGGCCGGGGAACAGGCTGGGCGCCTTCTTGGCTTCGTCCTCGGCAAGCGTCACGCGAGCCACGAAGTAATTTTCGGCGTTGCGCGGATCGGTGAGCATGTCGGCCGAGACGTAGTTCAGCGTGCCGTCGAGCGGTGGCGCCGTCGCGGCGTTGAAACCGGCCAAGTGTACCTGTGCCGGCTGGCCGGTATGCACGACCTCGACGTCCGCCGGGCGGACCCGGGCCTCGATGATCAGCTTGTCGTCGACGGGGACGATGTCCATCAGCGGCTGGCCCGGCGCGATGACACCGCCCGGCGTTACCAGCCGGAGGTCGACGACCACGCCGTCTTGCGGGGCGGTGATCGTCTTGCGCTCGCGCACGTCGGCGGCGGCCCGCAGGCGGTCGGCGAGATCGACCTCCAGGGCGCGCGCGGCTTCGAATTCTTCGGCGATCGCCGACTGCCGTTCATGCGCTAAGTTGGCGATCTCCAGCTCGGTGCCGGCGATGGATTTTTCGGCCTCGGCGACAGCGCCGACGAGCTGGCTTTCCTGTTCCTTGATGTCTTCGATGTCGCGTTCGAGATCGATCAGACGCACCCGCCTCTCGTAGCCCTTCTTGACCAGGTAGGCGGCGCCGTCGCGCTCCTGACCGAGGAGCGCTCTGCGCCGGCCCAGGCTTTCCAGGCGCTCCCGGGTGGCGGCAATCTGGGCGCGAAACTGCTCGATGCGTTTTTCGGCAATGGCGACGTTGCCGTCGTACGCGCGCCAGCGCGTCTCGAACAGTTGCGTCTGGGTTGCGAGCGCGTCGGCGACCATGGCATCGGAACCATCGCGCGTGAGCGCGTCTGGGAAGGCAAGGCTCCGCTGCCCGCTCTGCTCGGCGCGGAGCCGGGCGAGCCGCGCCTGGACGGCGACACTCTGGCTGCGCAACTGGCCAAGCTGGGCATCGGCCTGGGTGCTGTCGAGCTCCGCAAGCGCATCGCCCTCGTGGACCTTGTCGCCCTCGTGGACCAGGATCTCGCGCACGATGCCGCCTTCGAGGTGCTGCACCGTCTTGCGATGGCTGTCGACGATCACGGTGCCGCGGGCAACGACCGCGCTGTCGAGCCTGGCGAACAGGGACCAGCCGAAAAAGACGCCCAGGAAAGCCACGATCGCGCCCAAGCCAGCGATCACCGGGCCGCGCAACGACGGCTCGGGATCGCTCGCCGCCTGCGGCGCGGCAGGACGGCTCGATCGGGGGGCGACCAGCAGTCTCATGACACCCTCGTCGTTGTCATCGGGCCGCGCGCGCGCCGGCGATCCGCGCCAGGCGCGCCTCGCCCAGTGGGACCGGGGCGGTGACCGCCGCGAGGCCGCTCATCACGTCGGTGCGTTCGCCGTAGCGTTCGGACCTGCCGTCACGCAACACCAGCACCTTGTCGACCACCGCCATCACCGACATCCGGTGTGCGATCAAGACGACGATGGCGCCGTTGGCCTTGATCTGGCGGACGGCGTTGAGCAACGCCTGCTCGCCGGGCAGATCGAGGTTCGAGTTCGGCTCGTCGAGAACCAGGAGCCGCGGGCTGCCGAACAGCGCGCGGGCGAGCGCGATCCTCTGCTGCTGGCCGCCGCTCAGCGTCAGTCCTGCCTCACCGAGCCGCGTTTCGTAGCCGAGCGGCAGGCGCCCGATGGTCTCGTGGATGTCCGCGAGTTTGGCGGCGGCGATGACGTCTGCGATATTGGCTTCGGTGAAGCGGGCGATGTTCTCGGCGATAGTGCCTTCGAGCAGCACCGGGTTCTGCGGCAGGTAGCCGACGTGGCGGCCGAAGCTGCCGCGCTCCCAGGCCGAGACGTCGTGACCGTCGAGATAGATGCCGCCCGATGTCGGCCGGAACACACCGACGAGCAGGCGTGCCAGCGTCGACTTGCCGGCACCCGATGGACCGATGATGCCGAGCGCTTCGCCGGGTTCGAGGGTGAACGAGATGCCCTTGAGGATCGCCCGGTCGTGGCCGGCCGGCACGAAGCCGACGCCGTCGGCGACGAAGGGGCCGATCTCGGCCTCGACGGCGACGGCGTTGCGCAACGTGTTGTCCTCACTCAACAGCGCGCGCAGACGGGCAAGCGCGCTGAAGGTGTTGGACCATTGCCGCCAACCGTCGATCAGTTGCTCGAAGGGATGCAGCGCGCGACCCATGATGATGGCGCCGGCGACGATAAAGCCCGACGCGATCGGCTCTTCGATGACGACGAGGGCGCCGGTGGCGAGCATGCTGATCTGCAAGGCCATGCGGATGGCGCGGGTGACGGCGCTGATCGCCTTGGCGCCCTGGCCGCCGTGTCCGAGGATGGTGAGCGCCCGGTTCTGCTGGGCACGCCAGCGGTGGACGATGGCCGGCAGCATGCCCATCGCCTCGACCACCTCGGCGTGGCGCATCGCCGAGCCCGCCTGGGCGTTGGCACGCAACAGCGCCTCGTTGGCAAGCCCGGCAGGGCGGCGGGCGATCATCTCCATCGCGAGGCTAAGGCCGAGCATGATGGCGATGCCGGCAAGCGCCACGGCGAGGAAGGCGGGGTGGAGGAGATAAAGGGTGACGAGAAACAGCGGTGAGAGCAGGGCGTCGAACGGCACGCTGACCGGGCCCGAGGTGATGAACTGCCGGATGTCCTGCAGATCGCGTACGGCGTTGGCGCTGGCGGCCGAGGGCTTGTGCAGCGACGCGATGACCGCGGCCTCCATCGTCGCGGCGCTAAGGTGGCGGACGAAGCGCTCGCCGACCACCATGAACACGCGGCCGCGCACGTAATCGAGGATGGCGTGGAAGACCAGCACCCCGAAGGCGAGCAGCGTCAGGAAGGTCAGCGTCTCGACGCTGCGGCTCGACAGCACCCGGCCGTAGATCTGGATGGTGTAAAGCGGCATCACCAGCGTCAAGGCGTTGATGACGAGGCCGACGAGCACCGCGTAGGCGATGCCCGGCAGGCAGCGCCGGGTCGCCTCGCGAAACAGGTCTTCGCCGCGCTCGGTCGGTTTCATTGCGCCGCCACCCTTGCCGTTGCGCCACATTCCGCCGCCCGCATCCGCTCCGCCCCATCGCCGTCGGCATCGCTTATGCCGCTGCGTCGTCTCGCCAGAAGCTGGTGGTACAGGGCGAGATGGCGGGCCGCTGCCTCGACGTGGCCCAAGGGAGGGCGGATCCGTGCGCGCAAGCGCTCCCACAACGAAGGCGTGCGCAGCGCCTCGACCAGGCGGTCGACCAGGCTTTCGGCGCTGCCGGCGCGAAAATGCAGGCCGTCGATGCGGTCACGCACCTTTTCCGCCATGCCGCCGATGTCCGAGCAGATGACGGGACGACCATGCAGCGCGCTCTCCTGGATCACGACCGGCGAGTTTTCCCACCAGGTCGACGGCACGATCACCCAATCGACCTCGCGCATCAGGGCGGGCAGATCGGCGCTGCGGTAACTGCCGAACAGCCGGATTCGCCGGCCGGCCGCGGCCAGGAGCGCGCGAAACTCTTGCTGGAAGGATTCCGGCTGCAGTTCCAGATTGCCGCCGAACACGTTCAAGACGGCATCGTTGCTCCAGACGTCGGCGGGCACGCGGGCGACCGCCTCCATCAGGACCTTGATGCCCTTGAACTGGTTGAGCTGGCCGAAGTAGGCGAAGCGGCCGCGGCGGCCGCGCTCGCTGGCGAGCGGCCGTGGCGGCGCGATCTCGCCGATGTCGAGGCCGTTTTCGAGGAAACCGAGCTTGGCCGGCGGCAACCCCCACGCGGCAAACCGCTCCAGAAGAAAGCGGCTGGGCGAGAGGAACATCTCGATCGGCTCGAACAGGGTCTTGATGAACATCTCGCGGCGCAGGAATGCGCCGGCGCCGATCTCGGGAAAGCAGATGGCGCACTCCGCCGGCGAGGCGCCCCGGCACAGCGCGCCGGTGCGCGTCTTGACCATCTGCCCGTGGTTGTTGCAGATCGACAGATACTCGTGCAGCGTCGCCACCAGCGCCGCTTCGGGCAGCGCCCGGCGTGCGGCGTGGACGGCCTCGACACCGAAGCCGAGGAAATGGTGAAAATGTACGACGTCGGGGGCGACGTCCTGCAGGAAACGCGTGAAGTCACGACCCAAGGTCTCGACATCGCGGTTCGACAGCCGGAAATAGTCGTAGTCGTTGAGATAGATCAGCGTTTCTCGTGCGTTTTGGCGCAGGCTGAGGAACGGCGTGTCGCGATGCGGTTTGATCGGGGGGCCGACCCGGGCGAGGTAGTGGCATTCGCAGCCGGGCAGGGCGTTCAATCCCTTGAACAGATTGTAGGAGGCGACTTCGGCGCCACCGATCGAAAAGCTCGGGTGGCCATGGGAAAGCATCAAGACGCGCATCGGTGGCCTCTTAACCGTCTCTTCCGGCGGCATCGGCGAGCGTGTCGTGCCAGCGGCGGCCGAACGCCCATTGATCAACCAGCCGACGCACGCGCATCCAGTATTCGTCGGGCCCGCCTTCGCCATCGTCCCAGGCATAGAGGATGACGTCCGGTACCCAGCGCTGCTCCCGACCGGACGCGCGCAGGCGCAAGCCGAAATCGAGGTTCTTCAGCTCTGCCGCCATGAATTCGTGCGAGAAGCCACCGAGCGCGGAGAACGCTGTCTTGCGCATCAGGCAACACTCGATCGTCCCGCCGGTCACCGCCTGGGGCTCGGCGCCGGCGAGCCAGTGGCGGGGATAGCCGTGGAAGGCCGGCGCGTGCGGGTCGTGCCCGCCAAGCGATGCCGGCGGCCGGCCCGCCCCGGGCAATCCCGCGAAGCGGACGGAATCGTCTTCGTAGAGCAGGCTGGGAATGACGGCGGCGCAGTCGTTGCGACCCCGCAGCTCTCGGGCCAACCGCGACAGCCAGCCGGCGCTCGGCGCGGCAAGCGCCGGCGACAGGAACAGCAGGGAGTCGGTACGAGCAGCCTCGGCGCCCAGTTCGACGGCGCGGAAGGTGTCGAGTGGTCCCTCACCGACGACCAGCGTGACACAGGCGTCGTAGAACGCGGCGTATCGTTTCAGGCGTTGCGTGATCTGCTCGGCGCGACCGCTTTCGGTGACGACGATGATCTCGGCCTCGCGAAAATCCGGATCGAGGGCCAGCCGGGCGAGGCTGGCATCGAAGTCCTGCCACCCGGTGCCGAGCGGTACGATCACGGAAACGTTGGGTCGTGCGATGGCGCGGCCGAAGCGGCCGGTCAGCACCGCTTCGGATATCAGTTCCCTGCGGGCGGCGAGCGCGCCGGCGACCGGGCCGATGTGCTCGGCGACAATCGTGCGGATCGAGGGGTGGTCCAGGCTGACGAGGCCCAGGATCTGGCGCAGCAGCACCGACGGCTCGCCATCGCTGAAATGCAACGGAACGAAGGCGCAGCTCTCGTCTTCGAGCACGAGTTCGAGGTAATGGGTCTCGTCGGCCCTGTTTGGTTGCGTGCGTTCGACGAAGACGAGGAAGCCGTGAGCGTGCTGCGCCGGCCGCATCTGCCCTGCGAATAGCGGATCACCGGCGAACGCCTCGCTGACGTCCGGTCGGGGCAGGCGGACCCAATCGCCATCGATGCGCTGGCAGAAGTTGCGCGTGCTCTTGAGGAGAACCATGCGTACCAGGCGCTTCGGATCGAGCAGCCAGCCATTGATGAAGATGCCGGCACCGGGGGCCTGGACCACCAGGTCCTGGCCGAGACGGACCGGCACCGTAAGCGCCGAGACGGTCTCTTCGCCGCCAAAGCGGGTCCGGCAGACCCGCTTCAGCGCGCGCAAGGTGGAGGGCGGGCCGTCGAGGCGGCCCAGCATGTCCTTGACGTGGGCGACGGCGTCTTTTCCGCCGAGGATGATCTTCTGCTCGACGACATCGAGCCGGTAGTAGGTGCCGTCGGACGCGAAGAAGAGCCGCTTGATCGCGTCCACGTCGAGCGTACCGGCGGACTTGACGAAGATGACGAGGCCGCTTGCCGTCGCCAGGAGGTCGGCGCGTTCGAAGGTCGCCGCTTCTCCTTCATGGCAGGCCAGGGCGCCGGCGTAGATGCCGAGTGGTAGCGTGCCGGTGGCGACGTGCATGGACCAGCCCTGCAGCAGGAGTCCCCCGCTATCGGGGCGGCCGACGATCTCGATGAAACCGTCGTGCACGGCGATGGCATCGAGGAAGTCCTGGAGGAAGCGGCGGACACGGCCGGGAATGTCCGCCCCTGCTGCTGTGAGCAGGTTGGTGTGCAGGAAATCGAAGATCGCGGCGACGTCCGCGCCCTCCCGGCGCAAGAGTGCGATCAGGGGCGGCACGTCAAGCTCGAAGGTGGCGATGCCGGGCAGCGCCAGGGCGTCTTTCGTGTCGCCGGTGATCAGCGCCATCGGCAGGCCCTGCAGGCCCACGACGTGCGGCGCCCGCATCACCGCGAGAAAGTGCCAGGGGGTGGTGTCGGTCGCTTCCGTGCGCCAACAATAGGAGACGAGGCTGCCACGGCGCTCGTGCGCGGCTCCAAAGGCCAGGACGGTTCGCTCGGGGATCTCGCCGCTGGCGATCCCGGCGACGACGAGGGTGTCGGCGTCGAGGACGATGCCGAGGCTGAGTGCCACCCGCATCGAGGGCATGGCGCTCACGGCGTCCGTCCCGGCGGCGGGCTGATCGGGGGCCGCACCCAAGTCGTCCGTCATGCCGACACGGCCTCCGGGCTGCGCAAAAGGGACTCATAAACCGCGAGGTGACGGCTGGCCGCGTCCTTGATCGAGGGTACCGGGGGTGCCGCCGCAGCCAGGCGTTCCCACAGCCCGGGCTCGGTCAGGGCCCGGCGCATCACGCGCGCCAGCGTGTGCGGGTTGCCCGTCTGGAAATGCAGGCCGGAAACGCCGTCTTCGACGGCCTCAGCCATGCCGCCGATGTCCGAGCAGATCACCGGGCGGCGCTGGCCGAAGGCCTCGAGGATCACCAGCGGTGCGTTCTCCCACCACACGGACGGCACGATCACCCAATCGACCGCCGCCATCAGGCGACCCGTTTCGTGGCGCTCGTAGGCGCCGGCATGCCAGGCGAACGGTTGGGCGGCGCCGAGCGCGTCCGCGAACGCGCGCCGGAAGGATTCGGGCTGGAAGTTCATTCCACCATGGATGTTGAAGGCGAGATCGGCGCCGTCTTCGCCAAGCTCGTGCACGGCAGCGAGCGCGGTGAGCACGCCCTTGTGCGGGGCGACGTTGCCGAAATAGCCGAACACCCGGCGCGGCCGCACCGGCGCGTGTGCCGATCGGGCGGCCGACGCGCTCGGATCGACGGGCAAGGCGTTGGCGATGAGCGCGATCTTGGCCCGGGGCAGGCCCCATTCGACGTAGCGTTCCTTCAGGAAACGCGACGGCGCGATGAATTGGTCGACGAGCTTGAGGAGATTACGGGCGTAGATCCCGCGCGCCACGAGCCGCTCGGCGCTGATCTGGGGCAGGCAGCGCCGGCACGAGTCGAGCGCCGCCCCGTGGCACAGTCGACCGTCTTCCGCCAGCATGAGACCGTCGTTGGCGCAGATCAGGTGGTAGTCGTGCAGGGTTACGACGATGCGGGCTGCGGGCAGGACCCGGCGGACGGTGAGCAGCGCTTCGAGGCCGACGCGGCTGAAGTGATGGAAATGGACGATCTGCGGGCGGAAACGGCTCAAGAGTTCGCGCAAGTGCCGCCCAGCCGCCAGCGGCTCGGTCTGCGCGAGGCCGATGCGATCGAAGCCGGCAACCCACAACAGGAGTTCGTCCGCGGCGCGACCGATGGTTTGCAGGCGGGTGTCCTGGCGATCGGCGCGGTGCAGGGGGCTGACGCAGCCCAGGAACAGCGTGTGTGCCAAGCCCTCGTCCCGCATGCCACGGAAGAGATCGTACGCCAGCCACTCGGTGCCGCCGGGGACGAGGGCGGGGTGACCATGGCAGATGAACAGCACCCGCGGCGTGCTCATGCGGCTTCTTCCTGGCGGCGCCGGCGCTTGCGCGGGCTCTTCGGCTTGATGACTGGGCAAGCGGCGGTGACTGCCGACATCGGTGCGACGGCGTGGTCGGCGGGCTCGAACTCGTCTGCTGGTTCCGGCTCGTCCACGGGTTCCGGCTCGTACAGGCGGTCGCGCCACAACCGCGCGAGGCAGCGCTGGTCGAGGAGGGTGGCAATGGGGTCTTCGCCGCTGGCGGCGGGCGCGCCTACGGCATCGAGCGCGAACAGGGTGGGGTCGGATAAATGCCAGACGCTGCCGCCGGTCGTGCGCGCCTTGAAGCAGAGATCGGCGTCGGCGTAGGGCGCCGAGAGGAATGCGGGCGAAAAGCCGCCGGCATCGAGGAAGAAGGCCTTGCGCGTGAGCAGACAGCGCCGGGATGCCACCGGGACCGGACCGGACAGGGCCGCCGGCAGGAAATCGCGCGGGTAGCCGCGAAAGCGCGGCGCCACGATCCAGGCGCCGCCATCGCCGATGGCGATTTCGGTGCCGGCATCGAGCAGGGCGTGATCGCCCTCGATCAGCCGTGCCCCGGCGATGACGCATTCGGGGTGGTCAGCGAGGAAGGTGCCGAGCCTGGCGAGCCAGCCGGGTGCCTCGGGGACGATACCCGCGCCGAGAAAGGCCACCAGCGGCGCGCGGGCGAGCCCGACCGCGGAGTTGAGAGCCGTCGCCGCGCAGGCATCGTCGGCCGGCACGACGAGCCGCGCGCTCAAGCCGAAGGCAGTGACGAGGCCGCGCAGGGCCGAGCGATCCTCCGGCGTCAGGCCGCCCGGGCCGGCGACCAGCAGCAATTCGGCATCGATCGCCGGCCAGTCCATGGCGAGAAGGGCGAGCTGGCAGCGGACGACGGCATCGTCTGCGCCCAATGAAAGCACGATGCTCACCGCCGGGCGGGCCGGCTGGGCAGCGATGGCGACGACCTCGGCCGGCTCCTTCGCAGCGGAGCCGACGAGTGCCTCATCCAACGCGCGGACCGCCGGCTCCAGATGATCTTCGATCAGCCGGTTGCCGAGGTCTTGACCGGCAACGCTCGCCAGCACTGCCGCGCGCGCTGCCGCCGGCGGCAGCGTCACGGGCTGGTCACTGAGTTCCCGACGATGGCCGGACGGCAAGGCGAGTGCCAGCCGCCGCGCCAGCCAAGCCTGGGCAGGACCCGGCTCGCGGATGAGGGCGACGAAGCCGTGGTCGTGCCCGGCGGCCGGATTGCCGGAATTGGCCGGATCGGCGGCGCGGCGCGCATAGTGCCCGAGTTGGTCGAGGGCGAGCCGGTGCGCGCCGCCGGCGCCGGTCACCTCGATGGCGTTCACGAGATGGTGCGGGTCGTGGAGCCAGCCGGCGATGAACAGGCCGGCCTCGCAGCCGAGCAGCAGGTCGGCTCCCGCGGCAATGGTATTGCCCCAATCGCCGAGGCGAAGCCCCTGGCTGGATCGTCCATAAAGAGCGAGTGCGCGCAGCAGGGCGCTCGCCTCGCCCTCGTCGCGCGCAAGTCCGGCAAGGCTCTCGATGAGATAGCGGCGAGCCGCGTCGAAGCGTTCGGTGTCGCCCTTGAGCCAGCCGAGGATCGGCGGCAGGGGAGCGGTGGGAGCGCGCAGGCGCCGACAGGCAGCGCCACCCTCGCCGAAAAAGACGACGTCGCAGGATGGCGAGATGCGATCGCGTTCGAGCAGGAGGTAAATGGTGCGCGACGTTGCGCCCGGATCGATCGCCGCCGCCGCGGGGGCGAAACTGGCGCGTCGGACCGATACGCCGAGCACCGTGGCGCCGAGGCGCTCGCCGAGCCCGGCGGGGACACGGGCCTCGCATAGCACATGGCCGCCCAGCACCGCGGCCCGGCAGTGCATCGGTGGCGGGTTCGGGTTCAGCTCCGCCAGGAGATCGCGGGCGGTGGCGATGAACCGCGAATCGGCGCCGAGCCCGAACAGGCTTGCACAGACGTCGAGGACGAAACGGCTGCAGCGGACCCGGCCGGCCGGGTTGGCGCCAGCGAGCAGCGCAATGGCATCGAAGTCCTCGACGAACACCGGGTGGATCGACGCACCGCCTTCAGCGGCGACGACGCGGGCGTCGTCCGCGCAGACGGCAAGCGGAGCCGCCGATCCGGCGCCTTCGGCAAGCCTGACCGCAAGCAGGCTGCGCCACCCGCCGTCGGCGAGCGGAAGCTCGGTATGCGCGTAGGGCGGCCGCAGGGTCTCCTCGCCGCGGGTCACTCGCAGCCGGCGGGCGTTGGCGCCGCTCGGATGACCGTTTTCCCAGGCGAGGACGACAACATCGCGCGCGATGCGCAGTGTCTTCAGCGCCGGTATCGGATTATCGGGATGTCGGATGCGCGCGCGCACGGTTTCCCCACCCATGGACAACCGGCGGCAGATGGGCCCCATCGTTGCGCCGACGGGGCCCACCGCGTCACCGGTGTTAGACCACCAAGAAGAACTTGTTCGGGTCGGCCGTGACCTCGTCGGCCGAGACGCCGAGCAGCGTGACCTGGTCGCCATGGCCGAAGTCGACGACGGCGTTGCCGGCATCGTCGCTCACGAACTGGGCGAGGTCGCCCGCCGCGCTGACATCGGTTCCGTTGATGTTTTTCGCGATGCGCAGCAGGTCGCTGCCCTCTTCGAAGTCGACGATGACGTCGTTGCCGCCGCCGCCGTTGAAGATGAACAGATCCGAGCCGGCGCCACCGCGCAGGAGGTCATCGCCCTGGCCGCCGGACAGCACGTCGTTGCCGGCACCGCCCGAGAGCGTATCGTCGCCGGCTTCACCGAACAGCTTGTCATCGCCGGCATCGCCGAACAGCGCATCGTCACCGGCGCCACCCGAGATCAGATCGTTGCCGGCGCCGCCCTTGGCTTCGTCGTCGCCCGCGTTGCCGAACAAGGTGTCGTCACCCGCGCCGCCCGAGAGCATGTCATCGCCGTCGCCGGCAACCAGCCGGTCGTCGCCCGACCCGCCCGAGAGCATGTCATCGCCATCGCCGCCGAGCAGGAGGTCGTTGCCGGAGCCGCCGTCGAGCGTATCGTCGCCGGTCCAACCGGTCACCGTGTCGTCGCCGCTGCCGCCGTAGGCGAAATCGTTGCCCTCGCGGCCGAAGACGAAGTCGTCGCCCGATCCGCCCGACAACAGATCGTTGCCGCCGTCGCCTTGCAGGAGGTCGTTGCCGGAACCGCCGTCGAGTAGATCGTCGCCGGTCCCGCCGAACATGCGGTCGTCGCCGGAGCCGCCCGACATCAGATCGTTGCCCGCATCGCCGAACAGGGCATCGTTGCCGGAACCGCCGTTCACCAGATCGTTGCCGCCGCCTGCGTGGATGAAATCGTTGCCGCCGTGACCGGACAGGATTTCAGCGTGCGCCGTACCCGTAATGTAATCATCGTATGATGCGCCCGGAATGGTCGCCATCAAAGCACTCCTTCTCGCCCTCTTGGTTGCGTTCCAGGTTCAGCAGGTGAGTACGGGGTGTGGCTGTTATAACAAGAGGGGGTTCTGGCTGTCGAAATATATAAATGAGATCACTTTTGTGTGTTTATTGTGTCGTTTTGAACTTTATGTGCGTGCGTTGTGTTTGGTGCTGTTCTTCTAAACTGAATTTATTGTGTCTTGAAATTGTTATAGCATGCAAGAGTTACCGGGAACTTAAACCCGCCCCTTCGCCTGTCTTGCCCGACGGCGGCGAACCCGCGCCGTTCGACCATTAGGCAAACGGCTGGCTTGACCAATAAACCGTTGCGCGCTTTTGGTTGGGGCGAGAGGTGGACCGGCGGCCCTGGCGTGTCACCGCCGAAGCCGGCCTAACGGTAGTGACGGCGATGCCCTGCATCGCTTGCCCACTCGCGCAAATCGCGCTACTAACGATGTTTAATCATTGTAAGGCTTGCGCCCCGGCGCGCGGGGCGCGCTGCCAAAACGTCCTTGAGGGGGTGGTTGCATGGCACGCAAGAAAATCGCGCTGATCGGTGGCGGCAACATCGGCGGCACGCTCGCCCATCTTGTCGCCCTGAAGGAACTCGGCGACGTCGTTCTGTTCGACATCGTCGAGGGCCTGCCGCAGGGCAAGGCACTCGATCTCGCCCAATCGATGCCGGTCGAGGTGCTGAGCGTCGGCTTGAAGGGCACCAACAGTTACGCGGACATCGCGGGCGCCGACGTCGTCATCGTCACCGCCGGCGTGGCGCGCAAGCCCGGCATGAGCCGGGATGACCTGATCGGCATCAACACCAAGGTGATGAAGTCGGTGGGCGAGGGGATCAAGGCGCATTGCCCAGGCGCCTTCGTCATCTGTATTACCAATCCGCTCGACGTGATGGTGTGGGTGCTGCGCGAATACACCGGCCAGCCGCACAGCATGGTCGTCGGCATGGCCGGCGTGCTGGATTCCGCACGGTTCCGCTGCTTCCTCGCCGACGAATTCAAGGTTTCCGCCGAAGACGTCACCGCCTTCGTGCTCGGAGGCCATGGCGACACCATGGTGCCGCTGGTGCGCTATTCGACGGTGGCCGGCATTCCGCTGCCCGATCTGGTCAAGATGGGCTGGACCACGCAGGAGCGCCTCGACAAGATCGTCCAGCGCACCCGCGACGGCGGCGCCGAGATCGTCGCCCTGCTCAAGACCGGCTCGGCCTTCTACGCGCCCGCGACCTCGGCGATCGCGATGGCGGAAGCCTACCTCGGGGATCAGAAGCGCGTCCTGCCGTGTGCGGCCTGGTGCGACGGCGTCTACGGCCTGAGCGGCACCTATGTCGGCGTGCCCACGGTGATCGGTGCGGGGGGCGTCGAGCGGGTGGTCGAGATCGCGCTCAGCGCGGACGAGAAGAAGATGTTCGACCACTCCGTCAACGCGGTCAAGACCCTGATCGACGTCGCCAAGGGCTTGATGTAGCGGCATTTACCCGGCCGGCGGCGCGGGCGGGCGAAGGCTGGCCGCCGATCGTGCCTTAGGCCGGTACGACCGCCGCCCCGGGACGGCGCATCCATAGCTTGAGGGAATCTGAGGGAATCGGAGACAACGAATGAATATCCACGAGTATCAGGCCAAGCAGCTCATGGCCAAGTTCGGCGTGGCGGTCCCGCGCGGCGGGGTCGCCTACACGCCGCAGGAGGCGGAGGCGGTGGCCAAGGACCTGGGCGGGCCGGTCTGGGTGGTGAAGGCGCAAATTCACGCCGGCGGTCGCGGCAAGGGCGGCGGTGTCAAGGTGGTCAAGGCGCTCGACGACATCTTCCCCACGGCCGAGAAGATGATCGGCATGACGCTGGTCACCAAGCAGACCGGACCGCAGGGTAAGGTGGTCAAGCGCATCTACGTCGAGGAAGGCTGCGACATCCGGCGCGAGCTGTACATGAGCATGCTGATCGACCGCGCCAGCTCGAAGGTGACGATCATCGCGTCGACCGAGGGTGGCATGGAGATCGAGGAAGTCGCCGAGCGGACGCCGGAGAAGATCCTCAAGGTCGCCATCGATCCGCTCACCGGCATCCAGCCCTACCATGCCCGCAAGATCGCCTTCGGCCTCAAGCTCGAAGGCAAGCAGGTCAATGCCGCGACCAAGTTCATCATGGGCATGTACAACGCCTTCATCAGTCTCGATGCCTCGCTGGTCGAGATCAATCCGCTGGTGGTGACCGGTGCCGGCGACGTGATCGCCCTCGATGCCAAGATGAACTTCGACGACAACGCGCTGTTCCGCCACAAGGACGTCGCTGAGTTGCGGGACGAGAACGAAGAGGACCCGGCCGAACTCGAAGCGGCGCGTCACGACCTCAACTACATCCGTCTCGATGGCAACATCGGCTGCATGGTCAACGGCGCCGGCCTCGCCATGGCGACCATGGACATCATCAAGCTCTCGGGCGGCGATCCGGCCAACTTCCTCGACGTGGGCGGCGGTGCCACCAAGGAGCGGGTGACCGAGGCGTTCAAGATCATCCTGCGCGATCCCAACGTCGAGGGCATCTTGGTCAACATCTTCGGCGGCATCATGCGTTGCGACGTCATCGCCGAAGGCGTCGTCTCGGCGGCGCGCGAGGTCTCGCTCAACGTGCCGCTGGTCGTCCGTCTGGAAGGCACCAACGTCGATCTGGGCAAGCAGATCCTCGCCAACTCCAACCTGCCCATCATTTCTGCCGACGATCTTGGCGATGCCGCCCAGAAAATCGTCAAGGCCGTGAAGGAGGCCGCCTGATGCCCGTCCTCGTCGATTCCAACACCAAGGTGATCTGCCAGGGCTTCACCGGCGCGCAGGGCACCTTCCACTCCGAGCAGGCGATCGCCTACGGCACCAAGATGGTCGGCGGCGTCACCCCTGGTAAGGGCGGCACCACGCATCTCGATCTGCCGGTGTTCGACACCGTCGCCGATGCGGTCGCCAAGGCGGGCGCCACGGCGAGCGTGATCTACGTGCCGCCGCCATTCGCGGCGGACGCCATGCTGGAGGCGATCGACGCCGAAGTCCCGCTGGTGGTGTGCATCACCGAGGGCATCCCGGTCGTCGACATGCTCAAGGTCAAGCGCGCGCTCAAGGATTCCAAGACGCGGCTGATCGGGCCCAACTGCCCCGGCATCATCACGCCGGGCCAGTGCAAGATCGGCATCATGCCCGGCCACATCCACACGCCTGGCAAGATCGGCATCGTCTCGCGCTCGGGCACGCTCACCTACGAGGCGGTGGCACAGACCACGGCGACCGGGCTCGGCCAGACCACCTGCATCGGGATCGGCGGTGATCCGATCAACGGCACCAACTTCATCGATTGCCTCGATCTGTTCCTGGGCGATCCGACCACCGAAGGCATCGTGATGATCGGTGAGATCGGCGGCACGGCGGAGGAAGAGGCGGCGGACTTCCTCAAGCACTCGAAGACCAAGAAGCCGGTGGTCGGCTTCATCGCCGGCCTGACCGCACCGCCGGGTCGCCGCATGGGTCATGCCGGCGCCATCATCTCCGGTGGCAAGGGCACGGCGGGCGACAAGATTGCGGCGCTGAAGAGTGCCGGTGTCACCGTAACCGAGTCGCCGTCGGCGCTCGGCACCACGATGCTGGCGGTGATGCGCGGCTGATACCATCTAGAGCACAGCCCCATTCGGCTGAACGATCCGAATGGGGCAGATGTGCACTGGAAACAATATGTTACGCGCGGCGCCCGCGCCTTCTTGGAAGGCGCCGCTGCACGAGCGGGAGCATAGGCATCTCGTAGTCTCAAGGAGAGGGCAGGCGCGGTCGGACAGCCGGCCGCGCCGCCGATGGGAGAAATGGCGAGTCCAAGCGAATCCTTCCTGAACGGAGCCAACGCCCCCTACATCGCCGAGCTTTACGGTCGGTACATTGAGAACCCCAGTTCGGTGGACCCGGGCTGGGCTTCTTTTTTCGCCGAACTCAAGGACGAGGCACCGCTGGTGCTGGCCAACGCGCGCGGTGCGAGCTGGGCGAGACGACCTTCGCTGATCTCCGATACCCTGAAAGAGGGCAACGGCGGTGCGGCTGCGGTCGCGGCCGGGCCGATGGCGGCAAGGGCGGCGGCGCTGTCGGCGGCCGACGTGCGGGCGGCGACGCTGGACAGCGTGCGCGCCCTGATGCTGATCCGCGTCTATCGCGTGCGCGGCCACCTGATGGCCAAGTTCGACCCCCTCGGGCTCGAAGGGCGAAAATACCACCCGGAACTCGATCCCAAGACCTACGGTTTCAGCGACGCCGATCTCGACCGGCCGATCTTCATCGATAACGTGCTTGGCTTGGAGACGGCCAGCCTAAGGCAGATCCTGGAGATCCTGAAGGAGACCTACTGCGGCTCCATCGGTGTCGAGTTCATGCACATCCAGGATTCCGACCAGAAGACCTGGATCCAGCAGCGCATCGAGAGCATCCGCAACCAGACCGATTTCACCGTCACCGGCAAGTGCGCCATTTTGGAGCGGCTGGTCGAGGCCGAGGAATTCGAGCGCTTTCTGCACGTCAAGTTCACCGGCACCAAGCGCTTCGGGCTCGACGGCGGCGAGGCGACCATCCCGGCGATCGAACAGATCCTCAAGCGCGGCCGACAACTGGGGATCGAAGAAGTGGTGATGGGCATGGCGCATCGCGGCCGGCTCAACGTGCTCGCCACCATTCTCAAGAAGCCCTATGTCGCGATCTTCTCGGAATTTCAGGGCCAGGCCGCGTATCCCGACGATGTCCAGGGCTCGGGCGACGTCAAGTACCACCTCGGCACGTCCGCCGACCGTGTGTTCGATGGCGACGAGATCCACCTGTCGCTGACCGCCAATCCCTCGCATCTTGAGGCGGTCGATCCGGTCGTGCTCGGCAAGGTGCGCGCCAAACAGACGCAATGGGGCGACACGCAGCGCTCGAAAGTGATGGGGATCCTCATCCACGGCGACGCGGCCATCGCCGGCCAGGGCCTCGCGGCGGAGACCTTCGAGCTGTCGGAACTCAAGGGCTACCGCGTCGGCGGCACCATCCATTTTATCATCAACAACCAGATCGGCTTTACCACCAGCCCGTCGTATTCGCGCTCGTCGCCATACCCGTCGGACGTCGCCAAGACGGTGCAGGCGCCGATCTTCCACGTCAACGGCGACGATCCCGAGGCAGTCGTGCACGTCGCCCGCATCGCGACGGAGTTCCGCCAGGAGTTCAAGCGCGACGTCGTCATCGACATGTTCTGCTATCGCCGCTTCGGCCACAACGAGGCGGACGAGCCGTCGTTCACCCAGCCGATCATGTACAAGACCATCGCCGGCCACACGACCACGCGCGGCCTCTATGCCGAGAAGCTGGTGCAACAGGGCGTGCTGAGCTTGTCCGACGTCGCCGCCATCACCGAAGGCTGTCGGGCCGCCCTCAGTGAAGCGTTCGAGGCGGCGCCCACCTACAAGCCGAACAAGGCGGACTGGCTGCAGGGAACTTGGGCGGGCCTCAAGACACTGATCGGCGAGGAAGAGCAGCGCGAGGACGAGACGGCGGTTTCGTCGGACCTGCTGCGCGCCGTCGGCGAGGCGATCTCGGCGGTGCCGAAGGGTGTCAACGTCAACCGCAAGCTGCTGCGGCTCCTGGATGCACGACGCCAGATGATCGAGAGCGGCGAGGGCATCGACTGGGCGATGGGCGAGGCGCTGGCCTTCGGCACGCTCCTGGCCGAGGGCGCCAGCGTACGGCTGTCCGGCCAGGACTGCGGGCGCGGCACGTTTTCGCAGCGCCATGCGGTGATCGTCGATCAGGAAACCGAGGAGCGCTACGTTCCGCTCAACCATATCAGCGACAGCCAGGGCACCTTCGAGGTCATCGACAGCCCGCTGGCGGAAGCCTCGGTGCTCGGTTTCGAGTACGGCTATTCGGTGGTCGAGCCGGACGGGCTTGTGCTGTGGGAGGCACAGTTCGGCGACTTCGCCAATGGCGCCCAGGTGATCATCGATCAGTTCATCGCATCCGGCGAATCGAAGTGGCTGCGGCTTTCGGGCCTGGTCATGCTGCTGCCGCATGGCTTCGAGGGCCAGGGGCCGGAGCATTCGTCGGCACGGCCGGAGCGCTATCTGCAACTCTGCGCCGAAGACAACATGCAGGTCGTGAACTGCACGACGCCTGCCAACTACTTCCACGCGCTGCGCCGCCAGATCCGCCGCAACTTCCGCAAGCCGCTGATCGTGTTTTCGCCGAAGTCGCTGCTGCGGCACAAGATGGCGGTCTCGACACTGGCCGATTTCGGCCCCGGCTCGCGCTTCCATCGGGTCATCCCCGAGACGGCGACGCTGGCGGAAGACGCGCGCGTGCGCCGCGTCGTGTTCTGCTGCGGCAAGGTCTATTACGATCTGGTCAAGGCACGCCAGGAGCATGACCTCGACGACGTCGCCATCGTGCGCGTCGAGCAGCTCTATCCGTGGCCGCGACTGCGCGTCGTCGATACGATCGCGCGCTACCCGGCGGCGCAGGTGATCTGGTGCCAGGAGGAGCCGGCCAACATGGGCGCCTGGACCTTCGTGCTGCCGCGCCTGATCAACATCCTCGATGAGTTGAAGCGCGACCCGGTGATTCCGACCTACGTCGGCCGCAGAGCCGCGGCGTCGCCGGCAACGGGTCTGTCAAAGACGCATGAGCAGGAGCAGCGCTTCCTCGTCGAGCAGGCGCTGGTGGGGGACGTCAAGGCGATCCAGCAGCCCTTCCGGCGGGTCGCACGTTAGGGCCGAACAACATCACCCCGAAAAAAACGCGGGCAGCACCATGACGACACAAATCATCGTTCCGACGCTGGGCGAGTCCGTCACCGAGGCGACGGTCGCCAAGTGGTTCAAGGCGGTTGGCGAAGCCGTGGCGGCTGACGAGCCCGTCGTCGAATTGGAGACCGACAAGGTCACCGTCGAGGTCAACGCACCGGTGGCGGGCGTGCTGGTGGAGATCGGCGTCGGCGCCGGCACCGACGTTGCGGTCGGGGCCATTCTCGGCGTGATCCGCGAGGGCGCCGCCGCTGGCGCACCGGCAAAGCCCAAGGCGGCGGCTGCTCCGGCACCCGCGGCCCCGACACCCGCACCAACACCGGCGCCGTCCGCCGCTCCCGTGCCGGCTGCCACGCCGGCGGCTGCGACGCCTGCGCCCGCGTTCGCCCCGCAGGGGTTGTCGCCCGCCGTGCGCAAGCTCATCGAGGAATACCGGCTCGATCCCGCCGCGATTCCATCCTCGGGCAAGGATGGGCGGCTGACCAAGGGGGACGTGCTCGCCTACATCGAAACCCGTGGCGCCGCTGCGCCGGCCAGCGCCCCTGCGAGCGGTGCGCCGGTATCGAGCATTGCCCCCCCAGCGCCGGCGCCAGCGGCACCGCAGGCCGCGGCGACAGCCCCGCGCGAGGAGCGGGTGCGCATGACCCGGCTGCGCAAGATGGTCGCGGCGCGGCTGAAGGACGCGCAGAACACGGCGGCGATGTTGACCACGTTCAACGAGGTCGACATGACGGCCGCCAACGCCTTGCGCAGCCAGTACCGCGAGGCCTTCGAGAAGAAGCATGGCGCGCGGCTCGGCGTGATGTCGCTGTTCGTCAAGGCGTGCGTCGTCGCCTTGAAGGAGTTCCCGGCGGTCAACGCGTCGATCGAGGGCGACGACATCGTCTATAAGAACCATTACGACATCGCGATCGCGGTGTCCTCGCCGCAGGGCCTGGTGGTGCCGGTGGTGCGCGACTGTGATCAGCTTTCCTTCGCGCAGATCGAGGCCAGGATCGCCGACTACGGCAAGCGGGCGCGCGCCGGCCAACTCGCGATCGAGGAAATGCAGGGCGGAACCTTCACCATCACCAACGGCGGCGTATTCGGCTCCCTGATGTCGACGCCGATCCTCAATCCGCCGCAGTCCGGCATCCTCGGCATGCACAAGATCCAAGAGCGGCCGATGGTGATGGCCGACGGCGCGATCGAGGCGCGGCCGATGATGTACGTGGCGCTGTCCTACGATCACCGCATCATCGATGGTCGCGAGGCGGTCTCGTTCCTGGTCCGGGTCAAGGAATGCGTCGAGGACCCGCAGCGCATCCTGATCGAAAGCTGAGCCTCTTTTCCCAAGGACAACAGCGAGGGCGGAAGCACCGACATGGCGGACACTTACGATCTCGTCGTCATCGGCGCCGGTCCGGGCGGCTACGTCGCCGCCATTCGCGCCGCGCAACTGGGCCTGCGCGTGGCGTGCGTCGAAAAGCGCGGCAGCCTCGGCGGGACCTGCCTCAACGTCGGCTGCATTCCGTCGAAGGCGCTCCTGCAGTCCTCGCATCTTTACGAAGAGGCGCTGCAGGGCTTCGCGCACCACGGCATCAAGGCCGATGGGCTCAACTTTGATCTGGCGGCGATGATGGCGCGCAAGGACCAGGTCGTGCACGACCTGACCCAGGGCGTCGCGTTTCTGTTTCGCAAGAACAAGGTCGAACATCTCGCGGGCACCGGCGTGATCACCGCCGCCGATACCGTGGAGGTCCGAAGCGCCGATGGTGGCAAGGCGCGCACCCTGAAGACCGAGAACATCGTGATCGCCACCGGCTCGGAGAGCGCGAGCCTGCCGGGGATCGCCATCGACGAGGAGCGGATCGTCAGCTCCACCGGTGCGCTGGCGCTGGCGCGCGTGCCGGAGAGGCTCGTCGTCGTGGGCGGCGGCTTCATCGGCATCGAACTCGGCTCGGTCTGGCGGCGTCTCGGCGCGCAGGTCACCGTCGTCGAGTTTCTCGATCAGATCCTGGCCGGGATGGACGGGGAAGTCGCCAAGCAGATGCTGCGCATCCTGCAAAGGCAGGGCCTCTCCTTCAAGCTCGCCACCAAAGTGACGGCGGCGACGGTCTCGGAGGCCGGCGTGCGGCTCGCCATCGAGCCGGTCAAGAGCGGCGCCGCCGAGACGCTCACCGCCGATATCGTGCTGATCTCGGTCGGCCGGCGGCCGTTCACCGATGGCCTCGGCCTGGAAGCGGTCGGCGTCGTCTGCGACGGCCGCGGCTTCATCCCCGTCGATCACGACTTCCAGACCAACGTGCCCGGCATCTTCGCCATCGGCGACGTCATCGGCGGCAAGATGCTGGCGCACAAGGCCGAGGACGAGGGGGTGGCGGTCGCCGAACTGATCGCGGGCCAGCGCGGCCACGTCAATTACGAGGCGATCCCCGGGGTCGTCTATACGTGGCCCGAAGCCGCTGCCGTCGGGCGCACCGAGGAGCAGCTCAAGGCCGACGGCGTCGCCTACACGGTGGGCAGATTTCCGTTCACCGCCAACGCGCGGGCGCGCTGCAACGCCGACACCGACGGCTTCGTCAAGATCCTGGCGGACGCCAAGACCGACCGCCTCCTCGGCTGCCACATCGTCGGCGCGGAAGCCGGCGACCTGATCCAGGAAATCGCCGTCGCCATCGAATTCGGCGGCTCGGCCGAGGACGTGGCGCGCACCTGCCACGGTCATCCCGGTCTGGCCGAAGTGGTGAAGGAAGCGGCGCTGGCGGTTGCCGGCCGCGCCATCCACATCTGAGCGCTTCCGCGGGCGGGATCACGACGGCCGACGCAGGTGCCAGCGCGGCTCCCGGGCGCCCGAGTGTGCCGTGAGGCAGGGCAATCGCCGGCTCATCCTCAGCTTGTGCGCGGCCGAAGTGCTGACCATGGTGGGCGTGTTCGCCTTCCCGGCGCTGCTGCCCGGCTTTACCGTCGCCTGGAGCTTGTCGAGCGCCGAGGCCGGCTGGATCGCCGGCGGTTATTTCGTCGGCTATGCCGTAGCGGCGGTGGTGCTGCTCACGCTCACCGACCGCTTCGATGCGCGGGTGATCTACCTCGGCGGCACGCTGCTGACGGCGATCGGCGCGGCGGCCTTCGCGGTGTTCGCCGCGGGATTCTGGACCGCCTTCGTGTTGCGCTTCATCGCCGGAATCGGCCTCGCCGCGACCTACCTGCCGGGCCTGCGCGTCCTGGTCGACCGCTACGACGGCGCGCGGCCGTCGCGCGCGGTATCGACCTACACCGCGAGCTTCAGCCTCGGCACTGCCGCTTCGTTCCTGTTGGCGGGCGAGCTGAGCCGTAGCTGGGGCTGGCAGGCCGCCTTCGCCGTCGCCGCGCTCGCCGCGCTCCTGGCGGTTTTCCTGGTGCGCGCCCTGCCGCCGATCCGCCGCGACGACCAGCCGCCGGCCGGCGCCGCGCTCGCCGGGCTGCGGGCGGCGCTGGGCAACCGGGCCGCCATGGGCTACGTGCTCGCCTACGGCGCCCACTGTTGGGAGCTGTTCGTGCTGCGCGCGTGGCAGGTCGCATTCTTGAGCGCGAACCTCGGCTTCGGCGCCGCCGCGACCGGCCTGTGGCCATCGCCGACCGGCGTTGCGAGCATCAGCGGCCTGGTGGCGATGGCGGCCAGCATCGGCGGCAACGAAGCGTGCGTGCGCTTCGGCCGGCGCCGGACGATTTCCGGCGTCATGCTCGCCTCGGCGGCGGTGGCGCTGTGCATCGGAGCAGCCGCGCGCTGGGCGTATGGCGCCGCCGTCATCGCCGTGCTGGTGTACATCGCCCTGGTGATGATCGACTCCGGCGCGCTCACCGCCGGTGCCGTCGAGGCGGCCGCCCCCGAGCGGCGCGGCGCGACGCTCGCGCTGCATGCCCTGGTCGGCTTCGGCTGCGCCGGTCTCGGCCCGCCGGTGTTCGGCCTCGTGCTCGATGCCAGCTTCGGTGCCGCCGACCCCCGCGCGTGGTGGGCCGCCTTCGCGTCCGCGGGGATCGTCGCGCTCGCCGGGCCGCTGGCCCTGCGCTGGGCGCGACGATGACGGTGCGCGGACGTCAGGCGCGGACGAGCGGCTTGTACTTGATGCGGTGCGGCTGCAGGGCGTCGGCGCCGAACCGGCGGCGGCGGTCGGCCTCGTAGTCCTGATAGTTGCCCTCGAACCACACCACCTGGCTGTCGCCCTCGAAGGCGACGATGTGGGTGGCGATGCGATCAAGGAACCAGCGGTCGTGGGAGATGACCACGGCGCAGCCGGCAAACGCCGACAGGGCGTCTTCGAGGGCGCGCAACGTATCGACGTCGAGGTCGTTGGTCGGCTCGTCGAGCAGCAGCACGTTGGCGCCCGAGGCCAGCATCTTGGCGAGATGCACCCGGTTGCGCTCGCCGCCCGAGAGGTCGCCCACCTTCTTCTGCTGGTCGGCGCCGCGGAAGTTGAACTGGGCGACGTAGGCGCGGCTCTGTACCCGGCGCTTGCCGAGTTCAAGCTCGTCGAGCCCGCCCGAGATTTCCTGCCAGACGGTGTTGGTGGCCTTCAGCGTGTCGCGGGACTGATCGACGTAGCCGAGCGCCACACTCTCGCCGATGCGGATCGCGCCGCCGTCGGGCTGCTCGACGCCGGTGATCATGCGCACCAGCGTCGTCTTGCCGGCACCGTTGGGGCCGATGACGCCGACGATGCCGCCCGCCGGCAGCTTGAAGTCCAGATCCTCGATCAAGAGGCGCTCACCGTAGCCCTTCTTCAGGTGCTCGGCCTCGATGACCAGACTGCCGAGCCGCGGCCCCGGCGGGATGACGATCTGGGCGGTGCCGACTTGCGCCTGTGCCGCCTGGGCAAGCAGCGATTCGTAAGCGGTGATGCGCGCCTTGGACTTTGCCTGGCGCGCGCGCGGGCTCTCGCGGATCCATTCGAGTTCGTGGGCGAGGGTACGCTGGCGGGCGGCTTCCTGCTTCTCCTCGACGCGGACGCGCTTTTCCTTCTGCTCCAGCCACGACGAATAGTTGCCCTCGTAAGGGATGCCGCGGCCGCGGTCGAGTTCGAGAATCCAGCCGGTGACGTTGTCGAGGAAATAGCGGTCGTGGGTGACGATGATCACCGTGCCCTGGTAGTCGCGCAGGTGCTGCTCCAGCCAGGCGACGGTCTCGGCGTCGAGGTGGTTGGTCGGCTCGTCGAGCAGCAGCAGATCGGGCTGTTCGAGTAGAAGCCGGCACAAGGCGACCCGGCGGCGCTCGCCGCCAGAGAGCGTGGCGACGGCGGCATCGCCGGGCGGACAGCGCAACGCGTCCATGGCGATCTCGATGGTCCGCTCCAGCTCCCAGCCGTTGGCGGCGTCGATCTTCTCCTGCAACTCGCCCTGTTCATCGAGTAGCTGCATCATCTCGTCGTCGTCGAGCGGTTCGCCGAGACGCGCGCTCACTTCGTTGAAGCGGTCCAGCAGATCCCTGGTCGTGGCGACGCCATCCATGACGTTGCCGAGCACGTCCTTGGCCGGATCGAGCTGCGGCTCCTGCGGCAACAGCCCGACGCGCACGCCTTCGGCCGCCCACGCCTCGCCGGCGAAGTCGTGGTCGATGCCGGCCATGATCTTCAGCAGCGTCGACTTGCCCGAGCCGTTGGGGCCCAGCACGCCGATCTTGACGCCGGGCAGGAACGACAAGGTGATGCCCTTGAACAACTCGCGCCCGCCGGTGAGGATCTTGGTCAGCGCCCGCATCACGAAGATGTATTGATAAGCGGCCATGGCACCGATGGGCTTGAGGAAGGGGACCTTACCGCCGCCGGTGGCGGGGTGGGCCAGCGTTGTAGCGCGCCGCCGGCTCTGCTGCAACTAGCCCGGATATCTCACACACGGTAGGTGCATCGGGGCGACGAATCTGAGAAAGTTGTTTTACGAGAACGAGTTGACGAGATTCCCCGGAGTTCCCCGATGCCGACAGAGTGTAGCCTGAGTCTGTTTGATTTTGCACGTGTCGAAGGCCGTTCTGTGGTGGCGTCGTTTGATGGCAGGCGGGTAACGTCGGATGCTGGCGCGCTGCTGTTGGGGGCGACGGATCGGGTTAGCGTCCACGGAGATGGTGGAATTTGTCGGTGAGCGGCGCGCCGGAGCGA
>CAYNYW010000038.1:0-24990 GCA_964401555.1 uncultured Defluviicoccus sp. | reverse complement strand
TGCCCAACGCCGCCTGGTACTGCTGGCACGCCAGCCGCCGCCAGGCGATGGTCGAAGGCGTGTGGGAGAAGTTCGGCGCCTTCGTCCACCAGCAGATCGTCTGGGCCAAGGACCGCGGCATCCTGACGCGCTCGTACTACCTCTGGCAGCACGAACCCTGCTTCTTTGGCTGGCTCAAGGGCAACAAGCCGCCGCGGGTGTCAGACGATTACCCCAGCACGGTGTGGCCGCTGCCGACGGTTAAGGTGGGCGAGAAGACCGATCACCCGACGTCGAAGCCGGTGGACGTCTTCGCCATCCCGATGCGCCAGCATGCCCGGCCAGGCGATGTCTGTTACGAGCCGTTCTCCGGCTCGGGCTCGCAGATCATTGCCGGCGAGACGACGGGCCGGCGGGTGTTCGCCATCGAGATCAGCCCTCAGTACGTCGATGTGGCGGTCAAGCGCTGGCAGACGGCAAGTGGCAAACCGGCGACGCTCGATGACGACGGCCGCACGTTCGATGCGATAGCGGGCGAACGGCTGCCGAAGGTGGCTTGATGGGCGATCAACGCGGAGTGCAAGGAGCGGTTCCTGGCGGGGTTCATACCCCCGAGACGTTGGTTCGAGTCCAACCTCCGCAACCATCTCCAAAGCAGTCGCAGCGGATGTCGCTGATCGAGGCGATCAGCAATGTCGCCGTCGGCTTCGGCTTGGCGATCGCAACGCAGATGCTGGTGCTCCCGCTGTTCGGACTGCAAGCGTCGTTCGCCGACAACCTGGCTTTGGGCTCCATCTTCACCGGGATCTCGATCGCCCGTTCTTACCTGCTTCGCAGGATGTTCGAAGCGATCCGTGTCGCGCAGGCGGAGCCGGCCGAACAGCGCGTCGCGCCCCTGCGCCGGCGACGGGCGTTCTGACTTATGCCGGCTGAAGGAAGCCGCAGCTGACGAGGTCATCAACGAAGGTCTCGGCCGAGTCGGCGCGCACATCGCTGCCGTCCCAGGCGGCGCAATTAGCCGACATCTGTGCCATGAAGTCGGCGGCATCGCCGTGCTCCAGGAAGCTCAAGGCGCGCAGACGCTCCACCAAGTCCGTCGCCGTCGCGGCCTCGTAAACGCGGCCGTCGTCCACGGCGCGGTAACGGATGGCCGTCCGCCTCATTCGCAGCCCCAAGCCACCCCTGCCGCCCACGGCGGCGAAACGGTGGCGCCGTCGAACCACGATGCCCGCTCGGCGCGGCGGGCAATGGTGATCGCCTCGACCTGCGCCTCGCGCAGCGGCGAGAGGTCGTCGAAGCCGAAGTCACGGTAGCCGTCGGCGATCGAAGCGAGGTAGCCATCGGACGCCGGCCCGTAGTCGCGCTGGCGCGGCCCGTTCATGACGTAGGCCATCGGCTTGGCGCGGCGGCCGTTGGGCAGAGCGACGGCGATCCGCTCCTTGACGTAGAGATGCGGGAAGCCTTCGTAGGCGTCGAGCGCGCGCTCGCAGCGGCGGGTAATCTCCCACAACGCCGCCGGCGTCACGGCGTCGCAATCGGGCTCGATGTCGGCAACGCGCTTCATGACGAGGCGCCAGCCCTCGAGCCGGATGGCGGCGAGCGGCCGGGCCTGCGGACAGCGGCGCGCCATCTGCCGGCGGTTCATGTTCGACCCATACGCGACGTAGAGCATCGTTCGCGGTTTTCCTTTCATGCTGCCCGCTCCCCGGGACGAAGTGCCCGGGGATCACGGCGTGCGAAGTGGGCGGCGCGGCGGCGCAAGAATGCGGCCGTCTCGTCGTCGATGCCGGCCATCACGTGGTCGGCGGCGTCGACCGCGCGGTTGATGATGGCATAAACCGTGGTGCCGTTCTCGCGGCGGCTGACCACATCGAGGCCGCGCTTGCGCAGTTGGGTGGAGATCGCTGCGCGGAGCGTATGGCGTTGCCAGCCGGTCGCGGCGATCAGATCGTCGATGCTGGCGCCGCCCATGCGGCTCAGCATGGTGACCACCTTTCCGATCTTCCCATCGGCGGGGATCAGCGCTTCAGTGTTGGTGCCGGCGGCGACGCGTCGGCTCTCTTCGATGAAGCCCAAACCAAACTTGATCCAGGCCAAGGCCTTCTCGGCCTCGACGGTGCCGCCGTGCTGGCGGAACTCGATGGTGCGGTGGCGGCGCCACGCTTCCAGGTTGACCTTGGCGTAGCGGGTGCCGAAGGCATCGCAAGCCTCGGCGGTCGAGCGGCTGGCGAGCTTCTGCATCACGCTGCCGCTGGCGAGGAAGGACCGCACGCTGCGGCAGAAGCGGTTGGCGTTGCCGCGGCGGGACGGCGCCATCCAGGCGTCGATGTCGTCTTCGAATTTGGCGTAGCGGCGAACCACCGTCGCGATCTCGGCCGCCGAGAGGTCGGAAGCGCCAAAGTGCGTGTGGAAGCCAGTCCGGACATCCACTCGACTTCCGGCGGCGTTCAGCGCATCGAGCACCACCTTCGCCTGCGCCAAGCCGTGTTCGCCCTTGAGCACCGGGCTCACCACTTCGAAGCCATCGGGAACGCTGGCGTCCGACACGATCTTCCAATGGCCGCGGGCCTCGTGGTTATAGCCTTCGATGCGGGCATCGATGCCGGCGTTGCGAAGGGCGGTCTCTGCGGCCTGCCTGGTAATGCCGAAGACCTCGATCTCGATTCCGAAAGTCCTGTTGCTCAGCATCGTCGTCGCTCCAATCCAACGACGACAGTAACGCTCTTAGGCGAAGTCTAATCAAGGAAAAGAGACGCAATAAGCAAAGACGGGCGCAAATATAACAACGCCCGTTTTGCTTATGTTAAACCAGAGTGGACTGCTTCTTGCCTTTTTGATTATGGCGACTTGCTTGTTTCCGCGAGCAGCCGCTGCTTGAACTCATCGGGCGCGGCCATGCTATCGGACACGGTCTTGCCGAAGCGCAGCGCTCCCGCCTTTCCGACGAAGTAGAAGCCGCCGTCCGGCCGCTTGAGCGTGACGTACTTGCGGCTGCGGCTCTCGATAAGGGTGCCCCGGCCGCTCGCCACGATCGCGCCGACGAGACGCTGCTGCAACGTGGGCTTCGGCATGGTTGCCTCCCTCACTCGGCGATCCGGTAGACGCGTGCTCCGTCCACCTTCTCGGACGTGATGGTGAGACCGAGCTTCTTCTTCAGCGCGCCGGCCATGGCGCCGCGGCACGTATGGCGCTGCCAGCCGGTAGCTTCGGCGATCTGCTCGACGGTCGCGCCCTCCGGCCGCTTGAGCATGGCGATCATCCGCGCCTGCTTGCTGTCGGGCCGGCTGCTGGCGCGGCGGCGCGGCGTGACCGCGAGCGGCCCGGCATTCGGCAGGATGTAGGCTTCGGCCGGCTCGTGATCGACGGCGTCTGCGGCGGGTTCGGCGACGGGTTCGGAGATGAACGTGGCGGGTTCGCATCCTTCGTCGCGTAGCGCGGCGCGGAAGGCGGCGGCGTCCAGCCGGCCGCTCAAGAGGCCGTCGGCGGCATCGAAGACATCGGCGGCGGTGAGCCCGATCTGGGCGGCGGCACGCTCGATGGCCTTGATCGCGTTGCGCTTTGTATTGGGATTGCGGCGTTCGTTCTCCAGGGCGCTCAGGATCTGCGCCAGCTGGGCGAGGCTGTAGGTGGTCTCGGTGGTCATCGGGGGCATCCTCTCAACGGCGCCACACGATGCGGCGCCTTCTACCACCTCGAGCCCCGACGCTTGGCAGCGGTCGGGGCCGGCACGATCGGGCGTTCGCGTCAGTCGGTGGTGTCGGCGATGATCGCGCAGTGCGTCACCCAGCCGGTGAGGTACGGCAGATCGCGGGGGATGCCGTGCTCGCGTTCGGCGTGCTTGCCGATGCGCCAGCCCATCCACTTGGCGACCGCGGCGTCGATCGCGGCGGCCAGCGTCAGGCCGGCGAAGAGTCCGTTGGCAACGTCGTCGGCGAAGTGGCGGCCGTGGCGGCTGTCGAGGAAGTCCCGCACCGCTTCCGGCGTGCCGCCGGTCGCTTGGGCGATCGCCGTCATCGCCAGCGCCCACGCCTCGCTGCGATCGGCCGTCTCGTGACCGATGGTGCCCCAGAAGCCCCACGTTTCGTTGGTTGAGGGTAGGATCGTGGTGGTCATCGTATTCGCCTTCGTTCCTGGTTCATTCGCTCTTGATGGACACATAAGGGCGTAAGCGCGCCCCGACATCCAGGGAAAAAGCGATCCACATCATGGCTTTATCGGGCAGCAGCGGATCATATTCTGATCGTCCTGAGGGGCGATGGAACGCGGCACAGTCGGAGGCGGCAAGCGGCTCAGGCGTTGAGCACGGGGAACGCGTTGTCGATGACGTACCCTGCGCCGTCGCGGGCGAGAACGATCCGCAACGCGCGTTGTCCGCGGGTCCCGATGATGTCACCCGCATCGGCGACGATGCGGAACTCGCCGTCAGCGGGGACTCCGTCGCGGCGATTGGCGAACACCTTGAGCGGGGCCTCGAGCAGAACACGCCGGACGAGCGTGCGCGCTTCCGCCTTGCTCATCACGACGGGAAACTTGCCCTTGTTCTTGAATGCCTTCTCCCAGCCGAAGTGGACGCCTTTCGGCGTCCAGGCGTCGATCCGCGCCACGGCTTCGCAAATCATGGCGCCGATCTCGGCAGGCAGGTCGCCGAGCCGGCCTTCGGCGAGCGGCACCTCGTCGAGAAGCGTCGCCCTTGTCTTCCGCCGATTTCGCGGCCCCGCTGCCTTAGGCGATCCGTCCATCGCCTGAGCATAGAACACGACCGCATCGGAGCGTGATGCCCGCGAGACCTCCGTACCGCAATCGCGCCGGGATGAGCGAGCGCGAATACGCGGCGCACGCCGGTGTCTCCCGCGGCGCGGTGCAGAAGGCGCGGGCCTCGGGCCGGCTGGTGCTGCACGCCGACGGCTCGATCGACGCCGCGGCATCCGATGCGCGGCGGGCGCAGGCGACCGATCCGTCGATGCAGCGTGGCCGGCACGCGCCGTCGCTGCGCCCGGTTCCAGAAGCCGCCGTCGGCGCCGTTGCCGAGACGCTGCGCGAACAGGGCCTGCCGGCACCGCAGGCAGCCGGCGGCATGACGTACCTGCAGGCGCGTACCGCCAACGAGGTTCTGAAGGCGCAGGAACGCAAGATGCGGCTGCAGAAGCTGAAGGGTGAGCTGGTCGACCGGGCGCGCGCCACAGCACTGGTATTCCGCCTGGCGCGACAGGAACGCGACGCCTGGGCCGGCTGGCCGGCGCGGGTCGCGGCGATGATGGCGGCCGATCTGGGATTAAGCGCGCACGCCATGCAGACGGTTCTGGAGAGCCATGTCCGGCAGCACCTGGGCGACCTCGTCGATATCCGGCCGGAGTTCCGGTGACAGCGCGGCTGAACTTGTGGACGGTGGGCCACAAGTTCCGCTGGCCTTCGACGGCGCCGAGGATCTGCTGCGGGCGTGGACGGCAGGCCTCACACCCGATCCCGATCTCACCGTCTCGGTGTGGGCTGATCGGCACCGGGTGTTGAGCCCGCGCGGCGCCAACGAAGCCGGGCCGTGGCGGACGTCGCGCACGCCCTATCTGCAGGAGCTGATGGATGCGCTCAGTCCGCGCCACCCGGCGCAGCGGGTCGTGTTCATGAAAGGTTCACAGTTGGGGGCCAGCGAGAGCGGGTGCAACTGGATCGGCTACGTCATCCACCACGCGCCCGGGCCGATGCTGGCGGTGCAGCCGTCTGTAGAGCTCGCCAAGCGCTTCTCGCAGCAGCGCATCGATCCGCTGATCGAAGAGAGCCCGAGCCTGCGCGAAAAGGTTGCGCCGGCGCGGTCGCGCGACTCAGGCAACACCGTGCTGTCGAAGGAGTTCCCCGGCGGCATCCTGGTGCTGACCGGCGCCAACTCGGCCGTCGGCCTGCGCTCGATGCCGGTGCGGTATCTGTTCCTCGACGAGGTCGACGCCTATCCGCCGTCGGCCGACGACGAGGGCGATCCGGTGGCGCTCGCCGAAGCACGGACGCGCACCTTCTCGTGGCGGCGCAAGGTGTTCCTAGCCTCGACGCCGACGATCAAGGGGCTGTCGCGCATCGAACGGGAATACGAGGCCTCGGACCAGCGGCGGTTCTTCGTGCCCTGTCCGCATTGCGGACACCCCCAGTTCCTGATCTTCGAACGGCTGCGCTGGCACAAGGGCCAGCCGGAAACCGCGGCCTATGTCTGCGAAGGTTGCGAGCAACCGATCGCCGAGCACCACAAGACGCGGATGCTGGCCGAGGGTGTATGGCGACCGACGGCCGTCCCCGTCGATCCGCTGTCCATCGGCTTTCATCTCTCCAGCCTCTATTCGCCGGTCGGCTGGCTGTCGTGGGAGCGGATTGCCCGCGAATGGGAGGCGTGCCAGTCGTCGGACGAGGCGAAGCGCTCGTTCATCAACACCGTGCTGGGCGAGACCTGGGCCGAGACCGGCGAGGCGCCCGACTGGCTGCGGCTGTACGAACGGCGGGAGGACTGGCGCATCGGCACCGTGCCCATGGGCGGGCTGTTTCTTACCGCCGGCGCCGACGTGCAGAAGGACCGCATCGAGGTGTCGGTCTGGGCGTGGGGCCGCGGCCTCGAAAGCTGGCTGATCGATCATCTCGTCGTTGACGGAGGTCCTGGCGAGGTGGCGACCTGGACGCAGCTGTCGGCGCTGCTGGGCGAGACCTGGCCGCATGCGTCGGGTGTCCGGCTCGGCCTCGCCCGCCTTGGCATCGATACCGGCTACGAGGCGCCGGCCGTCTACGCCTGGGCGCGGCGGCAGGGCTTCGCCCAGGTGTTGCCGCTGAAGGGCGCCGAGGGCTTCAACCGTTCGGCGCCGGTGTCGGGACCGACGCACGTCGATGCCACCGAGGGCGGCGTCAAGATCCGCCGCGGCGCCCGGCTGTGGACGGTCGCCGTCGCCACGTTCAAGAGCGAAACCTACCGCTTCCTGCGATCGGCAACCCCCGTCGACGGCGAGGCGTATCCCGCTGGCACCATCCACCTGCCGCGCGGCGTCGATGCCGAGTGGGTGAAGCAGCTGGTCGCCGAGCAGCTGGTCACCGTGAAAACCAAGCGCGGCTTCACGAGGCTGGAATGGCAGAAGCTGCGCGAACGCAACGAGGCGCTCGACTGCCGCGTCTATGCGCGGGCCGCCGCCTGGATCGCCGGCGCCGACCGTTGGCATGAGCGCAGGTGGCGCGAGTTGGAGCTGCAATTGAACGTCACCGACCCCGTCGCCGCTGGCGAAATCCCGGCTGGCCCGCACAGCCAGACAGACCCCGGAGCACCGGGAGCGGCGACACCCTCCGCCGGCCGGCTCTGTTCGGTGCCCCGCCGCGGCCGGCGTGTGTTCCGCTCCAGCTACATGAGCTGATCGATGACCCTCGACGAGATGACCGCGCAACGCGACGCGCTGCTCGCGGCCCGTTATCGCGGCGTCCGCACCGTCGAATACGAGGGCCGACGCATCACCTACGCCACCGACGCCGAGATGGCGGCGGCGCTGGCCGATCTGGAAAAGCGCATCGCGCAAGCCGAGACCGGCACACCGCGGCGGCGGATTCTCACCTCGGCGAGCAAGGGCCTCTGATGCCGGGGATGCTGACGCACTGGCGCCGCCGGATCGGCGCCTTCATCGGCGGCTTTGAGGCCGGGCTCGCCAACCGCCGGCTGAAGGGCTTCCAGCCCAGCCGGGCGCACCTGAATACGCTGATCGCTGCGGCCGGCGCCGACATCACTGCACGCGCCCGCTGGCTGATCCGCAACAACGGCTATGCCGCCAACGCCATCGAAAGCTGGGCCGGCAACGTTGTCGGCGCCGGCATCAAGCCGTCGTCGCTGATCGCCGATGCGACGCTCAAGGCCGCGGTGCAGAAGCTGTGGCTCGATTGGACCGACGACGCCGATGCCGATCAGTTCACCGACTTTTACGGCTTGCAGCGGCGCGCGGCGCGCGAGGTGTTCATCGCCGGCGAGGTGTTCTTCCGCTTCCGGCCGCGTCGGCCCGAGGACGGGCTTGTCGTACCCCTGCAGCTGCAGATGCTGCCCGCGGAGATGCTGCCGCTGACGCGGAATGAGGTGCTGGCCGGCGGCACCGTCATCCGCCAGGGCATCGAGTTCGACCGCATCGGCCGGCGCGTCGCCTACCACTTCCTCCGCCGGCATCCGGGCGATGTCACCGATCCGGGAGTGAGTGGCGAGACGGTGCGCATTCCGGCATCGGAGATCATCCACGTCATTGATCCGGTCGACGCGGGCCAGCTGCGCGGCGTCTCAAAGTTCGCGCCGGCCATCGTCAAGCTGTTCCTCCTGGATCAGTACGACGATGCCGAACTCGACCGCAAGAAGGTGGCGGCGATGCATGCGCTGTTCATCACCACGCCGGCGCCGGCCGAGCCGTTCGATCTCGCCGAGGGCACCGGCGAGGATGGCGAGCGGACGATGGATCTGCAGCCGGGGCAGATCGTCATGCTGGAGCCGGGCGAGCAGGTGCAGACCTCCGATCCGGCGGACTCGGGCGCCACCTACGAGCCGTTCCAGTACCGCACGCTGCTGCAGGTCTCGGCGGCGCTCGGCATTCCGTATGCGTACCTCTCCAACGACATGATCAAGGCCAACTACTCGAACGCCCGTCTGGCGCTGCTGGAGTTCCGGCGGCGGATCGAGGCGTACCAGCACGCGGTGATGGTCTGGCAGCTGTGCCGGCGGGTGTGGCCCAGGTGGATGGACACCGCGGTGCTGGTCGGCGGGCTCGACATTCCGGGGTACGAGGCGAACCGGCGCGGCACTCAGGCCTGCGCCTGGTTGCCGCCGAAGTGGGATTGGGTCGATCCGTTGAAGGACGCCAAGGCGGAGATCGAGCAGATCGCTGCCGGGCTGAAGAGCCGCACCCAGGCGCTGGCCGAGCGCGGTTACGACGCCGAGCAGGTCGACGCCGAGATCGCCGCCGATCAGGCGCGCGAGCGAACGCTGGGGCTGAACTTCGATGCGAAAGCGCCGGCACCCGTCGCGCTGGACACCAGTGAAGACACCGCTCCAGAAAACGCCGAAGCCACAACCAGCTGACACGCCCATGAATTTGAGGAACCTCGCCGCCAGCCGGCTTTCCGGCCGGCCATGGGCGATCGCGCCCGGGCGCCTGGACGCGTTGCTTGCCGGCGCCGCCGCGCTCACGGATGGCAGCGATCTACCGCCCTGGCTGCAGGAGATCGGGCGCCCGCAAGGCTACTCGGTCACCGAAAGCGGCATTGCCGTCGTCCCGGTGCTGGGGCCGCTGGTCGCCCGCGGCGACTGGCTGACGGCGCTGCTCGGCGCCAGCGAATACGGCGCCGTTGCCGATGCTCTGAGCACGGCCGCCGACGATCCGGCGGTGCGCGGCATCGTTCTCGAGGTCGACTCCCCCGGCGGCGAGGTCGGCGGCCTGTTCGATCTGGTGGATGCGATCGGCGCCTCCAAGCGGCAATCCGCCAAGCCGATGTGGGTGGTCGCCTCGGAATCGGCCCTGTCGGCCGCCTATGCCATCGCGTCCGCCGCCGATCGGCTTTACGTCAGCCGCACCGGCGAGGTGGGCTCGGTCGGCGTCGTCGCCGTGCATCTCGACGAGAGCGGCGCCGATGCGATGGCAGGTCTCAAGTGGACGTTGATCCACGCCGGTGCGCGGAAGACCGACGGCAATCCGCACGAGCCGTTGTCGCCGCGGGCCACCGCCGGCATCCAGGCCGATGTCGATCACCTCTACGACGAACTGATCGCCCTCGTCGCCGCCAACCGCGGCCTCAGCGCCGATGCCGTCCGCGCTACGGAAGCGGCCATCTACCGCGGCGAGCGGGCAGTCACGGCCGGCCTCGCCGATCGGATCGGCACCGTCGCCCAAGCCATCGCCGATCTGGAGGCGGCGCTCGGTGGCAAGCGCATCCGCGCCGGCCCGCCCGCAATCAGTGCCGCCGCTCGCCAATCTCCACGACAGCCAAGGACCACCGCCATGGACACCCCCGATCCCGTCATCGACGAAACCGGCATCGAACCGCCGGAGGACGTAGCCGGCAAAACCGAAGTTACTTCGGATTTGCCCGAAGCTCCGCTCAACGCTGAAGCGCCCGATCGGCCGGCGCCAGCGCCCGCCCCGGATGCGCACGCCATCGCCGACAGGCTGCGCGCCGAGTTCTCCGAGATCGCCACCGTTGCCGCCCAGGCGGCGCGGCTTGGTATCGACATCGATGCGGCCAACGCCCTGCGCCGGGGGCTCAAACCCGACGCGCTGCGCCAGACGATCCTGGAGACGCTGGCCGTTCGCTCGGAAGCGGTCGACGTCGTCGCCATCAGCCCGCAACCCGCCGCCAGCGGCGACAGCCCCATCGTCCGGCGCGCCCGCGAACGCGCCGCCGCCGGTAACCGCTAAAGGAGGCCTGATCCATGCCCGTTCTGACCATGAACCCGACGCTCGGCGATCTGCTCAAGTTCGAGCTGAATGGCAGCTACTGCCGCGAGACGGTGACGCTGAAAGCCGGCGCCAGCTATCCGCTCGGCGCGGTGCTGGGAAAGATCACGGCAAGCGGCAAGTACCGGCTCTCGCCCAATGCCACGGTCACCGGCGATGAGGGGGCCGAGACCGCCGTCGCCGTGCTGCTGGAGGCAGTCGATGCGACGGCCGCCGACAAGACCGGCCTGATCGCCGCCCGCGGTCCGGTGATCGTCTCGAAGGCGGCGCTCGGCTTCGATGCCAGCGTCAATGACGCGGCGAAGAAGGCGGCCAAGCACAGCCAACTCGCCGCAGTGGGCCTCGTCGCCCGCGAAACGGCCTGACGCTTCTCCCGATCAAAGGAACCCCTGGACATGGTTGCCATTCTCAACCCCTTCGACGCGGGCGGCTACTCGCTCGCCGACATGACGGAAGCCCTCAATATCCTGCCCAACGTCTACACGCGGCTGGGGCAGATGGGGCTGTTCCGCTTCGAGGGCGTCACCCAGCGCTCCGTCGTCATCGAGCAGGCGGAAGGCGTGCTCAACCTGCTGCCGTCGGTGCCGCTCGGCGGTCCCGCCACCGTCGCCAACCGCGATGTCCGCTCGATGCGCTCGTTCACCATCCCCTGGATCCCGCACGACGACGCGATCACCCCGCAGGACATCCAGGGGGTCAGGGGTTTCGGGATGAGCGACGCCGCCGATCCGCTGGCCACCGTGATGGAAAGGAAGCTCACCCGCATGCGGGTAAAGCACGCGCAGACGCGGGAGTACATGGAAGTCAACGCGCTCAAGGGCATCGTCAAGGACGGCGCCGGCACCACTCTCTACAACTACTTCACCGAGTTCGGCCTCGCCCAGCAGTCCGTCGACTTCCTCCTCGGCACCGCCGGCACGCAGGTCCAGGCCAAGGTGCGGGACGTGCTGCGCAAAATCGAGACCGAGCTCAAGGGCGAAACGATGACCGGCGTGCTCGCTCTCGTCAGCCCGGAGTTCTTCGACAAGCTGATCGGCCATGCCAAGGTCGAGGATGCGTACAAGTACTTCTCCTCGACCGGCGCCCAGCCGCTGCGCGAGGACACCCGCCGCCGCTTCCCGTTCGCCGGCATCGTCTTCGAGGAGTACAACGCGACGGTGACGCTCTCGACCGGCTCGACCGAGACGCTGGTCCCGGCCGGCGAGGGCATCGCGTTTCCGATGGGCACGCTCGATACCTTCGTCACCTACGGCGCGCCCGCCAACCTGATCGAGACGGTGAACACCTTGGGCCTCCCGATGTACGCGCGCCAACTGGCACGCCCCGACGGCAGCGCCATCGAGGTGAAGACCGAGGCCTCGGTGCTGCCCATCAACAAGCGCCCGCGCTTGGCGGTGAAGATCACTTCGAGCAACTGATGACCGCCTTCGCCGCGGCGATCGACGCGCTATTCGCCGATCCGAACCTTGGTCTCGATGCCGTCTACCGCGCCGGCGGCGCCGATCCCGCTGTTACGGTTCGTGTCATCCTGCGTCGGCCGGATCGGGTGGGCGAGTTCGGCGAGACGCGCATCGTCACCGAAACGCTGCTGATCGACGTTCGCGTCAGCGAGGCGGCCGCGCCAACGGAAGGTGACACGTTCGACGTTGGCGGCGTGCTCTACGTCATCCAGGGCGCGCCGATCCGCGATGCCGCGCGGCTCGTCTGGACGGTGGAGGCACGGCCGGCCTGACCGGGTATCAGTTGGTTGTGGCGCCGGACTTCTGCTGCAGCGCTTCCAGAACGAGCTTGGCCGCCGCCTCGGACGAAGCAGGGTTCTGTCCGGTGACAATGACGCCGTCCCGCACCGCGTTGCCGCGGAAGACCCCGGCCGCCTCGAAATTCGCCCCCTGCGACTTCAGACGGTCCTCCAGTGAATAAGGCACTAAGCCGGTCCAACCGGCGGCGGCTTCTTCGCGGTTGGAGAACGCCGTGATCCGTTTGCCGGCGACCACCGGCCGGCCATCACTGTCCTTCGCCGACAACAGCGCCGCTGGGCCATGGCAAACCGCGGCGACGACCCTGCCGTTGCCAACGAACTCACTGACCATCCGGGCAATCGTTTCGTTTTCAGCGAAGTCCCACATCGTGCCGTGGCCACCCGCAAAGAACACGGCATCGAAGCCGGAGGCATCGATCCGATCGACAGACGGGGCTTCGGTAAATTTGGCGATTGCCGCAGCATCGTTCCGGAACGCCTTGGGCAGGTCACTCGAATCACCGCTACGCGGATCGATCGGCGCCGCCCCGCCCATGACCGTCGCGATGCGGACATCGGCACCGGCATCACGGAACACCCAGTAGGGGTCGATCAACTCCGACAGCCAGAGGCCGGTCTTCTTGTTTGATCCGGGGACCTCGGCGTGCGACGTCGCCACGATCAGGATGCGTGGCGCCTCGGCGGCCGACAGCGTCGGCCCGTGAAAAGGCAGAACCACCAGCACGGCAAGCGCAGCAAGAAATCTAATCAGCACGTCGGCACCCTGAATGGTTCGAGGATAACAACCCTCGACGATATGTTTTCCATCTGCGAACGACTTTCAATACGGTGCGGGGCGATGTATGCGGCTTGGAGCGGCTATTCACGGCGATCTGAACGCGCTGCTGAAGGCTGAACTCGGCGCTGCCGAGCGGGCGGTCACCGTCGGCGTCCGCGAGGCCACGGATGGCCTGAAGACCGAACTGCGCGGCCAGATCACCGGCGCCGGCCTCGGCTCGCGCCTCGCCAATACTTGGCGCGGCGAGGTGTATCCGAAGGGCCAGCCGAGCATCGGCGGCGCCGGCTACGTCTGGTCGAAGGCGCCGGGCCTGGTCCGCCTGTACTCCGAAGGTGCCGTCATCCGCTCGAAACAGGGCCTGTTCCTCGCCATCCCGACGCCGGCCGCCGGCCGTTTCGGCGATGGCCGGCGGAAGATCACGCCCGGTGCCTGGGAACGCATCCACGGGCTGCGGCTCAGGTTCGTGTATCGGCGCGGCAGCGCAAGTTTGCTGGTGGCCGATAATGTCAGGCTCACGAAGCGCGGCCGTGCGGCGGCGAACATCGGCCGGCGCCAGGGTGCCGCATTCACCCGGCTGTCGGGCCGCACCACCGTGCCGATGTTCATCCTCGTGCCGCAGGTGACGGTGCGAAAGCGCCTCGACGTCGACGGCGCGGCACAGAAATGGATCCGGGCGCTGCCACAGCTGGTGCTGCGGAATTGGGCAAGGTGAAGGGCATTGGTCGTGTCGAGCGTGTTTTGTGTGGGGGTCAGGCTTCGTCGACGCGTACAACCTCACGCTTTGGGCCATCGAATGACTCGAAGAGATGCCGATGGACCCGCAACGACCAGGGATCATCCCGGACGTAATAGCTCTGGACCCACGCCTGAAGATCGGCAAGCATTCGATCTTGTTGTTCTTGCGTCGGGTACTTATGGGGCTCCCAAGGTCGTCTCAGGTTGTTCGACAGGCAGACGGCAACTCCAGGATTGAGAAATATCAGTTCCGAGCAGGCGGGCAATGCCCGCTCGATCAGTTCTCCGTAGCATCCTTCGATCACCCAAGCCAGATGCTGGGCCAGGAACCTGTCCAGACAGTCGCAAACCATGGCGAACTCACGCATCACCGGGCTCTCGCCGGGCAGCCAGACGATGCTGTCCAGATCGAGATGTGCCAACCGCTGTTCTTCTACCAGCCGACGGGCCAAGGTCGTTTTGCCTGACCCGGAGTTTCCCATCACCAATAAGCGCATGGGTGATCGGATCTCACCCGTCCTGAGTTCGATCATGCCGCCAGCGTCGGATAGTCGAGATATCCCTTTTCGTCACCGCCGTAGAAGGTCGCGGGATCAGGCGGAGTGAGCGGCGCGTTGGCGCGCAGCCGCTCGACCAGATCGGGATTGGAAATGAACGGCCGGCCAAAGGCGATCAGGTCGGCCCGATCCTCGGCCACCGCTGACAGCGCCAACTCCCGGGTATAGCCGTTGTTCAGCATGGTCCGGCCGGCAAAGCGCCGGCGCAGGATGCCAAGATCGAAGCCGCCCTCGACCTTGCGTGGGCCGGTGGTGACGCCCTCGATGATGTGGAGATAGCCGATCCCGAGCGGGTTGAGCCGGGCGACCAGATGGATGAACAACGGCTTCGGATCGCTGTCGGTAAGATCATTACGGGTGTTGACCGGCGAGATGCGCAGGCCGACGCGCTCCGGCCCCCATACCTTGCTGACCGCTTCCACGACCTCGATGACCAGCCGCACCCGGTTCTCGACCGGACCACCGTAGGCATCGGTGCGCTTGTTCGCTCCGTCGCGCAGGAACTGATCCAGCAGATAGCCGTTGGCGCCGTGCACCTCCACGCCGTCGAACCCCGCGGCCATCGCATTCTCGGCGGCGCGGCGATAATCGTCGACGATGCCGGGCAACTCCTCGATGGCGAGAGCCCGAGGCGTGACCGCCGGCTTCATGCCATGCTCGGTGAACGCCTCGACGTTGGGCCGAATGGCGGACGGAGCAACCGGCAGCGCGCCCCCGGGCTGCAAATCGGGATGGGAAATCCGCCCGACGTGCCACAGCTGGATGAACATCCGCCCGCCGCGGGCGTGCACCGCTTCCTTCACCGCCTTCCACCCCTTGACCTGTTCGGCGCTGTGGATGCCGGGCGTCCAGGCATATCCCTTCCCCTGCGGCGAGATCTGCGACGCTTCGCTGATAATCAGACCCGCCGATGCGCGCTGCCCGTAATAGACAGCGGCCATCGGTCGGGGCACGTCGCCGGGACCAGCGCGGCTGCGGGTCAAGGGCGCCATGACAATGCGGTTGGGCAGTTGGTACGGCCCCAATTGCAGCGGAGAAAACAGCGTTGCCCCAGTTTTTGTCATCGCAAGCCCATGTATCCGCGACAAGTATTGCCGCCCCCGCATCTCCGCAACAACCAAAGCAGACACAGGGGGAGCCGTCGCGCTCTATCGCCGATGAACGGCCCGATATCAAGGTGCGATATCCGTCGATGATGCGGGACAGTCGCCGTGTCACTTCGTGAGCGGGTTCTCGCGGCGCTCTCCACCCGGCTGCGGGCCATCCCGCTTGCCACCGTCAAGCGAAACGAGGCGTTGCCGTCGAGCGTACCGGCGGGCGGGCTCGTCATCCTGCGCGATGGTGATCCGGGCGAGCCGGACGTCACGCTCAACCCGCGGACTGAGTTCTTCAGCCACCGCGCCGAGATCGAGGCGTTCGTGACGCAGCCCACCGGCGGCGGTGGCGAGACGGCGCTCGACGCGTTGCTCGCCGAGATCGGTATCGCGCTGGCCGCCGATCGCGGCCTTGGCGGCCTCGCCGAAAACCTCACATGGAGCGCGCCAGAGACGTCGGTGCTCACCATCGAAGGTGCCGCGCCGATCCTCACCGCGCGCATCACCGTCACTATCGAGTACCTGGTCAGCGATCCGCTGGCCGTCTGACCTCCCCACCACCGGAGAACCACCATGCCGAAAGTCCGCGCCTATGGCGCCGACGCGACGCTGAAAGTGTGCCGCGAGACGGCGTACGGCGTCGCGCCCGCGAGCGGCTACCGTTCGCTCGACTTCAAGTCGACGGATCTGTCATCGGAACAGCCGCTCGGCGACGATCCGCTGCTGGGGAGAGGCCGCAATGCCCAGGATCCCTATCGCGGCTTGATTACGGATGAAGGCAAGATTGAGATCCCGGTCGACCTGCGCGGCTCGGGCTTCTGGCTCACCGGGCTGTTCGGTGATGCGGCGACGGTGCAAACGAAGGCGGCAGGATCGATCACGTTTGCAGGCCAACCGGCACCGAACAGCACGATCGCGCTGAACGGTGTCACCTGGACGTTCGTCAGCGGCACGCCTGTGGGCAATCAGACGCAGATCGGCGCCGGCCTGGATGCGACGCTGACGGCACTGGCATCCGATCTGAATGGGTCTGCCGATACGCAGGTCTCGAGGTGCGCTTACACGGCGAACACGGCGGACGACCGGCTGGAGATCGAGTTCGACACCGCCGGCACCACTGGGAACACGTTCACGCTGGCGGCCTCGGCGAACTCCGGCGGCATGGCGTCCTACGGCACGCTGACCGGCGGCGGCTACCTCCACGAGTGGCTGTCGGGCGGCGACGAAATCCCGAGCTTCACCTTCGAGATCGGCCATCCGAAGCTGATCACGCCGGTGTTCTTCCGCCATCTCGGCACGGTGATGGAGAGCCTCGCGTTCGAGATGGGCCAGGAGGGGCCGGCGAACGGTACGGTGCAGTTGGTGGCGCAGGGCGAGGAGAAGGCGGCGGCGACGATCGATGCGACGCCGGATGCGTTTGCGCTGAAGCGCTTCAGCCAGGGCCGCGGCTGCATCCGGCGCGGCGGCGTGCCGCTGGCCGGCGTTACCGGCGGCAACCTCACCTTCTCCAACAACCTGGAACGGGTGCGCGTGATCCGTGACGACGGCAAGATCGAGGCGGCAGAGCCGACGTTTGCCTCGTGCCAGGGGGCGATGACGGTGCGCTTCGATGGGGCGACGCTGGTGGCGGAAGCCGCGAACGGCGAACCCGTCGCTCTGGAGTATGGCTTCTCGATGGCCGAGGGCTGGTCGCTGACCTTCGAGCTGTTTAGGGTGTTCCTGCCCAAACCGAAGTACGCCATCTCCGGCCCCGGCGGCGTCGAGGCCAACTTCGACTGGCGCGCCGCATACGACGACGCAAACGCGACCATGCTGCGCGCCCGCCTACTCAACGATGTGGCAAGCTACGTGTGATGGAGGCGCCGGTTCATGCTACGTCTGAAGCTGGCGCCGCTCGTTATGAAGAGACGTACCGGTCGGCCGAAGCAGCACACCTCTGGCATCCTAAATAAGGGGAGGAGCGGAACCTAGCAGCACACCGAGCATCGACCTCATCCAGGCTTCTTACTAACGCTCCGGGTCAGCGGCGGGCCATGCAGCGGACCGTCCCCTGCAACCGGTTTTTAGGCAAGAAGTCTCACACGGTTACGCTTCCAATGAAGCACTCGCTGTCGGAGACCCGCTGCCGCTGCGGCGGACAAGCTCGGCTCTCTCGCTCTGCCAGCTTGTGACGCGGCCAATGAGGCGAATAGCCACAAGCGCGCTTGGAACGTCCAGCAAGTCCGAGAAAACAAGAAGAGCGCTGAGCGCTTGCAGTTGGGCCAGCGTCTGGTTGGAAGCGGACGCCATCCGGGCCGTGATATTCCCGAGAAAGCTGGAGAATAGGAACAGTGCCCACCACCATCCAACGAGCGAAGGCGTTCCAAGCTGGTTTCGTATAGCGGGACCGCCGGCCCCGACGTCGCGTTCAAAGCCCGCCGGATCGCTGCCATGCCAGACCTCGCGCATGACCTGAAGAGGACGGACGAGATTGAGGAACGGCACGAAAAAGCCACCGACGGCCCAACCAGGTGTGTACTTCAGCTCGCGCCCTCCGAGTGCTGGCAGGTTCTTGTGCGTGCGATGTAACCAGATGAGGAAAGCCACGGCTGTCCCGAGAAAGACGAGGATTTGAAGGACGCCGATCAGCTGCTGTCTTGAATCATTTGCGGCTGCCTCAGCGTTTGAGATACCCGCGCTGGCAGCCCGGGAGAGGAGTTCGATCTGCAGAAGCCCCGACACGGCGGCGACCACAGACAGGGCGAGCGTGGCTATGAGTAGCCCCTTCGCCCACCGCCCGGCACCGTCGGGAGAGGAGAAGGGAACAACGGATTGAGCGGTCATCAGCTTACCTTCGTCGTCGGTTTCTTGTCGCTTAACAATGATTATGCAATCTTTACAAGCCCACGAAGGCAACCTTTCGGGCTTCTATAAGACTATAACCTGCCGTGGCCCGTGCCTTTCCGCCCTGATATCCTGTGATTTTCGCTCCGCCGCTGCAACAGGGAATAGCGCCCGCGAGCACTGTTCGACAAGCTGTCCGCCATCGTTGAGGAAACTGTATCCATGATCCGACTTGATCTCAAGCGGGAGCCGCACTGGCTCGACCTCGGCCATGGCGTGCGCGTGCACGTCCGGCCGTGCACCACGGCGCTGATGATGGCGGCGCGCGCCGAAGTGCAGCGGACCGCCGTGTCGTCCCACAATGAAGCGGAGGCTGTTGGCGAACGGACGGCGACGCTGGTCAAGGCGCTCGGACGCCTAGCGGTTAAGGATTGGGAGGGCGTTGGCGATGCCGACGGTGAGCCGGCGCCGCTGACTGCCGAAGCTGTCGACGCGCTCCTTGATCTGTGGCCGATGGCGGAAGCGTTCGAGCGGCTCTACCTCGGCCCGGCGCTGCTGCTGGACGAGGAAAAAAACGCACTCGGGCCCGCGCCGAATGGCACTTCGGCGGCGGGCCATCCTACTGCGGCACCTGCGCCACGCTGAACCGGCCGTGCGCCAGGGGTGATATCGGCGCCGATGGTAATCGTTGTCCCTACGTCGAACACGAGCCGCTCACCGACGCCGGTTGGCAGGCGTGGGACGTCGTCAACCGCTGCACAGGCCAGCTTCGTCTGGCGCCGAACGCCGCGATCGTCATCGGCATCGATCTCGCCGCAGCGCTGGCGATCGGTGCCGCCCTCGGCCACGACGTTTGCGCGCTTGCCGAACTGCTGCCGGCGGCCGAAGCGGGCGTCGTCGCTGCCTTCAATCGGCGACTGACCTCAGACACTTAAGACTTCCGCAAAATTTTGCGGAAGTCCGTTCCCTCTCCATCAACGCCTTCGCGGATCCGAACCATGGCTGACCGCTCGCTTGCCATCCGCCTCGCCGTCATCGACGGTGGCAAGGTCAAGGCCGAGTTGCGCGATGTCGGCGATACCGGTCACCGCTCGCTGAAGCGGATCGAGGACGCGGCACGGCCGGCGTCGCGCGCGCTGCAGGCGCTCGACGGCGTTGCCGGCGAGGTGCGCGGCGGCCTCGAGGCGATGAGCGGGCGGCTGGGCGCGGTGGGCTCTGGCCTCGCCCGGTTGGGTCCGATCGGCCTTGCCGCCGGCGCCGCACTCGCCGGTATCGGCATCGCGGTGAGCAAGGGCGTCGAGGAGGCGGCGAAGGCCGATCAGTCCTATCGGCGGCTCGAAGCGGTACTGAAGGCCACCGGCTACGCCTCCGGGCTGACGGCGAAGGAGATATCCTCCTTCGCCGACGGCATCGAAGCCTCGACTCTGGCCACCGCCGAGGGAGTGCAGGATGCCGCCTCGATCCTCGCCACCTTCCGCTCGGTCTCGGGCGAGACGTTCACCCGGGCGCTGACGCTGGCCCAGGACATGGCCGCCGTGTTCGGCCAGGACTTATCCTCGGCGGCAACCCAACTGGGCAAGGCGCTCGAAGACCCGATCGACGGGCTCACCGCGCTGCGCCGCGTCGGCGTCTCGTTCACCGACAGCCAGAAGGAGCTGATCCGGACGCTGGTCGAGACCGGCCAGACGGCGGAAGCGCAGCGGGTGATCCTCGATGCGCTGGCCCAACAGGTGGGCGGCGCCGGGGCGGCGGAAGCGGGCGGGCTCACCGGTGCGACCAACCGGCTGCAGGACGCCTGGGGCAATCTGCTGGAGGCGATCGGTCGCACGCCGGCCGTCACCGGCATCGCCCAGGGCGCGCTCACCCTGCTGTCCGGCGCCATCGAGAAGCTGACGACGGTGTTCGAGGACGATCCGATCTCCGCGCAGATCGAGGCGGCGAAGGGCCGGCTCACCCGGGCCCGCGACGAGCTTTCGCGCCTGGAAACGGCCGGGCCGGGCACGCCGCTGCTCGGCCAGCGCTTCGATCTCGATGCGCAGCGCAGCCGAGTGGCGGCGCTGGAGAAGGAACTGGAGGCGCTCACCCGCATCGGCGAGGCGGAAGCGAAAGCCTCGGAGGCCGAGAAAGCGCGCGCCGAAGCGGGCCGCCGGGCGGCGGAGGCCGAGCGGCGGACGGAGGCGCTGGCCACCCAGAGCCGCGAGATCGACAAGGCGCTGGAGCGGCTGGCGACGCCGGCGGAGAAGATCGCGGCCGTCAACCGCGAGCTTGCCGAGATGAAAAAGCGGCTGGAGGCGCTGCGCGCTCCCGACAAATCGAATGCCGGCGAGATCGATGACGCCATCCGCAAAGCCGAGGAACTCGCTCGCCGGCAGATGGCCGCACTCAAGGGGGCCGGCGAAGGCAAGGGCGTCGACCTGGACACGGCGCGGAAGCGGCTGCAGGACTACGCCAGCAAGCTGGTCGAGCGCGCCGCCGCCGAGGGCATCGATCTCAAGGTAACCTCGCTGGTCCGCTCGCGCGAGGAGCAGCAGCGGCTGTACGACGCCTGGCTCGCCCGCGGCAAGACGGGCCTGCCGGCGGCGCCACCCGGCAAATCCAAGCACGAACAGGGCCTCGCCTTCGACGTGGCGATCGCGGGCGGCGGCAGTCCCGAGCAATGGCAGCGGCTGGGGCAGGTGGGCAAGTCCATGGGCCTGCGCTGGGGCGGCGACTTCTCGCGATCGGATCCGGTGCACTTCGAGATCCCGACCGAGGCAGCGGCCGGCCATGCAGCGGACGCGGCGGAACGCGCCTACGAGGCGAACCGCGAGGTGATCGTGCGGCTGACGCGCGACCTCGCCACCTTCGGCGACGAGCGGCAGCGGTTCATCGATCAGGCGCTGTCGCGTCTCTCCGAAGGAGCGACGGCGGAGCAGCGTTCCGAAGTGGAGCGGCTGGCGAACAGCCTCTACGACGAACGGCAAGCCCGCGAGCAGCTGGCCGAGACGATGCGCCAGGAGGAGCAGCTGCGCGCCGAAGGCACGCGGCTGATCGAGGCGACGCGCACCCCCGCGGAGCAGCTCGCCGAGACCATCGCCCGCCTGGACGAGCTGATGCGCGCCGGCGCCATCGATGCCGAGACGCACGGCCGCGCCCTGGCGGACGCGTACGGGCAGGCCGAGGATGCCGGCGACCGGGCGCTCCGCGCCAGCCGCGACTGGCAGGACGGCGTTGTCCGCGGCCTCAAGGACTATGCCGCCGAGGTGACCGATGCCGCGTCGCACGCCGAGCAGGTGATGGGCAATGCCTTTCGGGGCATGGAGGATGCGCTCGTCGGCTTCGTGCAGACCGGCAAGCTCGACTTCCGCTCGCTCGTCGACTCGATCATGGCCGATCTGACGCGGATGGCGATCCGCGAGAGCATCACCGGCCCGTTGGCCGGCCTGCTCAGCGGTGGCGGTGGTGCTGCCGCCGGAGCGGCCGGCGGCACTTCCGGCGGACTGTTCGCCGGGCTCGGGACGTTCCTTGCCGGGCTGTTCCATGAGGGCGGCATTGCCGGCGAGACGGGCATGCGCTCGCGCATGGTCGATCCGGCGATCTTTCTCGCCGCGACGCGTTACCACTCGGGCGGCATTGCCGGTCTGCAGCCGGACGAGATCCCGGCGATCCTGAAACGCGGCGAGGCGGTGCTGACCGAGCGTCAGATGGCGGCGATGGGCGAGCAAGGCAAAGTTGGCGACGGCGGCCGTCCGGTCACCGTCGTCATGAACATCACCACCCCCGATGCCGGCGGCTTCCGCCGGAGCCAGGGACAGATCGCCGCCGAGGCGGCCCGTGCCATGGAACGGGCGCGGCGGAACCTATAAAGGCAGGGCATTCTCAGGATGGAGACCATGCTTCGCGCGTTCATAACTCGCCTTGCTGCATGGGTAGATGCCGCAAAGCGCGATGTCCTTGCGGTTTCTCTGGCCGCGCGCGATCGCCGCGTGCCCTGGTACGCCAAGCTGTTGGCGGCTGCCGTTGCGGCCTATGCGCTCAGCCCGATCGATCTCATCCCCGACTTCGTGCCGGTGCTGGGCTATCTCGATGATCTCGTGCTCGTTCCGCTTGGGATTTCAGCCGTGATTGCGCTCGTTCCAGAGGAGGTCATGGCGGAGCTCAGGGCGGAGGCAGCGCGTAAGCTGAAGGAGCGGCCAAGAAGTTGGGCGGGCGCGGCTCTTGTGGTCGCCGCTTGGCTCGGCGGAATGGCCGTCGCAGGGCTGTGGCTACGCTCCTTGTTCGAATAGCTCTCCAGCGTTTCGATAATCGCGCAACAACGTCAACGCTCTCCGAATGACTTCGTTTCACGAGGTGCAGTTCCCGCCGGACATCGCCTATGGCGCGGCCGGCGGGCCCGGCTACTCGACGTCGATCGTCACCACCATCGCCGGCTACGAGAAGCGCAACGCCAACTGGGCGGCGGCGCGCGGACGGTGGAACGTCGCGCAGGGACTGAAGAACCGGGAGCAGGTGGCGAGCCTCATCGCCTTCTTCCGTGCGCGCAAGGGCCGGGCCTACGGCTTCCGCTTTAAGGACTGGACCGACTTCGAGGCGCTGGCGCAGCTGATCGGCACCGGCGACGGCGCGACGAAAACGTTTCCGCTGGTGAAGCACTACGCCTCGGGCGGCATCACCGAGACGCGGACGATCACCAAGCCGGTCGCAGGCTCAACGAGGATCTACGTCAACGGCGCGCCGCAGGCGTCGGGCTGGAACGTCAATACAGCGACGGGGGTAGTGACGTTCACTTCGGCACCGGCCGTCAGCGCCGTCATCACCGCCGACTTCGAGTTCGACGTGCCGGCCCGCTTCGACACCGATCAGATGGACATCACCATCGAGACCTACGACCTTGGCCGCTGGGGCCAGATCCCGATCGTCGAGATCCGGACGTAACGACGCTCCACCCATGAAATCCATCTCTTCCGCCCTTGCCGCGCATCTCGCGGGCGAGGTGACGACGCTTGCCACGTGCTGGCGGGTGACGCGGAAGGATGGGCGCGCGTTCTACTTCACCGATCACGACCGCGACCTGGCGTTCGACGGCAACCTCTATCTCGCGTCTTCCGGCTACTCGCGCTCGGCGATCGCCAATGACGCCGGCATGGCGGTCGACAACCTCGACGTCGAGGGCGTGCTCGATCACGAGCAGATCTCGGAACAGGATCTGCGTGCGGGTTTGTTCGATCACGCCGAGGTGCACGTCTTCCTCGTCAACTGGGCAGATCTGTCTCAAGGCAAGCTCAGGCTGCGCCGCGGCTGGTTCGGCGAGGTGCACCTGACGGATCAGGGGCTGTTCCGCACCGAGCTGCGCGGCATGACCCAGGCGCTCAGCGTGCGCATCGGCGAGCTCTACAGCCCGGAATGCCGCGCCGATCTCGGCGATCCCCGCTGCCGGGTGCCGATCGAGGCGCCGGTGATCGCCCGCGGCACGCCCTATGCTGCCAGCGATCGGGTGCGCGTGCCGACGGCGACCGCGGGCATCGCCACCGTGGCGGTGCCGTTCGTCAACGCCGGGTTCGATGCCGGCAACTTGGGCGGCTGGACCGTCGTCTCCGGTTCCGCTTCGGCGAAGACGGCGAACTCTCCGCTCGTGCCGCACGCCGGCAGCCACTTCCTCGAGGGCAACAGCGTGGCGGCGTTCGAGGCGCTGCAGACTGTCGACATGACCGGCTTGATCGACGGGACCCAGGTCGATGCCGGCGCCTACGTCGCCTCGTTCGCCTGTCAGCGGGCGAACGGCTCCACCGACGCGCTTGACCAGGGCCGCGTCATCGTCGATCTGCTCGATGCTGCGGACACCGTCCTGGCGACGGCCTTCGACTCAGGCGCAGAGGGTTTCAACCCGGCTGGCGTGTGGCACCTGCGGGCGGTGAGCGACGCCGCCGTGCCCGCCGGCACGCGCAAGATCCGCGTCCGCTTTCTCGGCCAGCGGCTGAGCGGCTCGTTCTGCAACGCGGCGCTGGACAGCGTGTCCGCCAGCTTCACCGACACCGAAGCACCGCTGAAGGGCTCGGCCGTCTACGAGAACCGCCTCTACCGCTGCATCACCGCCGGCACCACCGCCACGGAGCAGCCGGCGTACGACACGACGACCGGCGCCGAGACCACCGACGGCACAGCGGTGTTCGTTGCCGAGAACGCCTGGTCGCGCGCTGGCACCGTCACCGAGGTCTTCGAGCGCGCCCTGTTCACTGCCGCGATCGACGAGCCGCGCGCCGCGGACGGCTGGTTCGACGGCGGCGTGCTGACCTGGGAGACCGGCGACAACGCCGGCCGGGCGATCGAGGTCAAGTCGTGGGGTCAGGCCTCGGGACAGATCACGCTGTTCCTGCCGCCGGGCTATCCCGTCCAAGTCGGTGATGCCTTCCGCGTCCATCCCGGCTGCGACAAGCGGCTCGACACCTGCTCTGTCCGCTTCGCCAACGTGCTCAACTTCCGCGGCGAGCCCTACGTCCCCGGCCAGGACGAGATGATGAAGTACCCCTAATGTGACGCGTCACATTATGGATATTATGTGCTGTCATTTTTTATGTGGAGCCGGCGGCGGCAACGTCGCTGTTGCCGCCGCCTTCAACGATGGATCGCGTCACATAACATTGGTCCTCTTCCGATGCCTTGGTGGCATCGGGGCACAAGGAGGACAAACATGGCAAATCCAGTTCCGACCGAACTGCGGCGAATGGACCCCGGAACGCTATGGCCATTCGTATGGGCTTACGAGGATCACCTGGCGGCCCTTGGCTACGCACCTCAGACCGTGGCCAGACGGCTGATGTCGGCCTGCCACGTCACCGTATGGTGTGCCCAATCC
>CAYNYW010000037.1:0-26441 GCA_964401555.1 uncultured Defluviicoccus sp. | reverse complement strand
GCGCCATTTCCGACGGTTTAGAGACCCCGGCGCCGGTATCCGCCGGCAAGCGCGAGGGACCGGGCGCGGGAGAAAGACCATGCGGGAGCGGGCGCAATCGCAAGGCGTGCGGCCATCTGGCGTGATTGAGCGCGCGATCGAGGGGCGCGTGCGCGACCTCGGCGGCTTCGCCGTGCGCCGCGTGTTGCCGGCGATGGACCACCAGATGGTGGGGCCGTTCATTTTTTTCGATCAGATGGGGCCGGCGGAATTGCCGCCGTCACACGGGATCGACGTGCGCCCGCATCCGCATATCGGGCTGTCGACGCTGACTTGGCTGTTCGAAGGCGAGATTCTCCACCGTGATAGCATCGGCTCGATCCAGCGCATCCGTCCGGGTGAGGTGAACTGGATGACGGCCGGCGCCGGCATCGCGCATTCCGAGCGGACGCCTGAGGACGTGCGCACAACGGGCTCGCGCCTGTTCGGCATCCAGACCTGGCTTGCGCTGCCGGTGGCGGATGAGGAGACGACGCCGTCCTTCCAGCACGTGCCCGCGCCCGAACTGCCGGTGATCGAGGGCGACGGCTGCCGGCTGGTGCTGATCGCCGGCACCGGCTGGAACCGGCGTTCGCCGGTGCGCGTCTTCTCGCCCACGCTCTACGCCGACGCCAGCCTCGACGCCGGCTCCACCCTGATGCTGCCCGCCGAGCACGAAGAGCGCGCACTTTATGTCGTGGCCGGTGAGATCGCGATCGAAGGGCAGCCGCATCGCGCGGGCCCCCTGCTCGTGCTGCGCCCCGGTGACGGCATCGCCATTCGCGCGCCCACGGCCGCACGGCTGGTGGTGATCGGCGGCGCCAGGATGGATGGGCCGCGGCACATCTGGTGGAACTTCGTCTCCAGCCGGGCGGAGCGAATCGAGCAGGCGAAGGCGGACTGGAAACGCGGGGCGTTCGCCAAGGTCATCGACGATGACGCCTTCATTCCGCTGCCCGAGGGCTAGCGTGGCGTGGGTGGCGGACGCGCGGGAAAGCGTGGACGCGGGATCGACCTCGGCCGATGCAAGGTGGGCAGAGCCGAGCGAAGAGAATAGCTTTCTCGGAGCGCACGTCGCGCTGCTGGTAGCGAGCCTGTTACGGTGGACCGGTCGCGCGCTGATCCCGCCCGAGGTGCCGGCCGAAGGCCGGGCGCGCTGGGTGTTCGAAGCACCGTTTGCGGTGCTCTCGCACGGCACCGGGGTCGATCCTTTCTTTACCTATGGCAACCGCTGTGCGCTGGCACTGTTCGAAGTCGATTGGGAACAGTTGCGCGCCATGCCGTCGCGGTTGTCGGCCGAGCCGCTGGCGCGTGCCGAGCGCGAGCGGCTTCTGGCGCAGGTGACGGCCAACGGCTTTATCGACGACTATCAGGGGGTGCGCATTTCGCGCCGCGGCCGGCGTTTCCTGATCCGACGGGCCACCGTCTGGAACCTGAGCGACGAGGACGGCGCCTATCGCGGTCAGGCCGCCACGTTCGCGAATTGGCAACCGCTCGCCGCTTTCGAACACTGCGGCGCCACTGCAACGGGCAAGCAAGAAAGTTGATCGCGCCAGCGGTTCACATTAGAGTGATTGTTGGCTGCGATTGGCGCGCAGCTACATACCCGTTGAGAACGGTGCCGATTTCTTGAGGAACACGCCGGGGCGGAATGCTCTGGAGCTTTGGAAGCCGGCAATGAGAAATCTCAAAGCAGCGCCGATGAGCGCCGGCGCTCGTGGGGCATGGCGACCGGACGACGCGGGAGAATGTGGGGTGTCTTTCGAACGGATCTTGGAAATGGGTGACGATAGTGATCCGGCGGTGTGCGCCGCTAGGGAACTGGCGCTTGCCCGTAGGACGGCCGACACGCTGGCGGCGGGCATCATGAGCGCCGAAGATGAGACCGCACCGGTCTTCGAGGCGGCAAGCAAACGGCTCAACAAGGCCGAGGCAGCGTTGATCGAGGCGGTGCCGACGACGCTCGAAGGCGCGCTCGCCAAGCTGTTCTTTCACGTCGACTGGATGGCCGAGAGCTGCGGCTGCCTCAATGTCCGCGGCGGCCACCCACTGGCACGCTCGGTAGAGAACCTGATTTCGGGTCTGGAAGTCATCGCCCGCAGCAAAGCCACTCCGGACGGTGCCTTTGCGCCGGCTTTGGAGCCGACGATGGCGGGTCTCACCCCTCCGGGCACACGTGCTGTCGCCGGCGCAAACGCAGAGTAACCGTCGTAATGTCGCCCGGCTGCCGTGCGTCGCCGCGACGCACGGCCGAACGGAGGACCGGCTCTCACCGCACGCGCCGTCGTGCCGAGGAAGCCCTTGTTCGGAGCCGATGGGCTTGTGCAAATGCCTGCACCGGCTCCGAGGCGGGAATGTCGAGGTGACGTTCAGCCCTGCATGCGCAAGGAGCCGTCGACGCGGATCACCTCGCCATTGAGGTACGCGTTGGAGATGATGTGCATGGCGAGTGCCGCGTATTCCGGCGGGTTGCCGAGCCGGGACGGGAACGGTACCGCCGCGCCGAGCGTCTTCTGCGTCTCTTCGGGCAGGCCCGCCATCATCGGCGTCTTGAAGATGCCGGGCGCGATGCAGCACACGCGCACGCCGGACGGCGCAAACTCGCGTGCCGCCGGCAGCGTCAGACCGACGACGCCGGCCTTCGACGACGCGTAGGCCGCCTGGCCGACCTGACCTTCGAACGCGGCGATCGAGGCGGTGTTGATGAACACGCCGCGCTCGCCGGTCTCCAGCGGATCGAGAGCCAGCATATCGACGGCCGCGAGGCGCATGACGTTGAAGATGCCGACGAGGTTGACGCTGATGACCTTGGTATAGAGGTCGAGACCGTGCGGGCCCTTGCGGCCGACGATCTTCGCCGGCGGTGCGATGCCGGCACACTGCACGACGATCCGCGCCGCACCGTGCGCCGCCTTGGCCTTGGCGATCGCGGCTTCGGTGGACTCGCCGTTGGCGACATCGCAGATGCACGCCACGCCGCCGACGTCCTTGGCGACGCGGGCCGCGGCCTCCTCGGCCATGTCGAAAATGGCGACCTTGGCACCGGCCGCCGCCAGGGCACGCGCGGTGGCTTCACCCAGGCCAGAGCCGGCGCCGGTGACGATGGCTGATTGACCTTTAACATCCATGGTTGTTGTCCCCTTTTTTTGAGATCCCCCGAAATCGACGGCTGGCGGGCCCGCCACCCGTCCCCTCTGGTGCGCCGTTTGCCGCGCACCGCTCTCAGCCGCCATGCCCCCGCTTGGCTTAAAACCGCGCCGGGGTGGCGCCGGACGCAGGAAACCGCCGCCCCGGCGACGCGGGGCGGCGGCCGCAGTCCTCAGACGACCCGTTCGATCGCCATGGCGGTGGCTTCGCCACCACCGATGCACAAACCCGCCACGCCCTTGGTCACGCCGCGCTGTTCGAGCGCATGGAGCAGGGTGACGACGATGCGCGCGCCCGAGGCGCCGATCGGGTGGCCCAGCGCGCAGGCGCCGCCGTTGATGTTGACCTGGTCGGGCGATAGATCGAGATCGCGCATGGCCGCCATGGTGACCACCGCGAACGCCTCGTTGATCTCCCACAGATCGACGTCCTTGGGGCTCCAGCCGGCCTTCTCCAGCACCTTGCGGCATGCGCCGATCGGCGCGGTGGTGAACAGGTTCGGCTCCTGGGAATGGGTCGCGTGCCCATGGATGATGGCGAGCGGCTTGATCCCCCGCTTCTCGGCCTCGGAACGGCGCATCAGCACCAGTGCTGCGGCACCGTCGGAGATCGAGCTCGAGGTTGCCGCCGTGACCGTGCCGTTCTTGCGGAATGCGGGTTTCAGCGTGCCGATCTTGTCGATATTGACCTGGAACGGTGCCTGATCGCTTTCGACAAGGCGGTCACCCTTGCGCTCTTTGATCAGGACCGGGGCAATCTCCTTCTTGAAGGTACCGCCCTTCGACGCATTTTGTGCCCGGGTCACCGACTCCGCGGCGAACTTGTCCTGCGCCTCGCGCGTGAACTGGTACATCTCCGCACAGTCTTCGGCGAAGGTGCCCATGGCGCGGCCTTCCTCGTAGGCGTCTTCGAGACCGTCGTAGAACATGTGGTCCTTGAGCTGGTCGCCATGCCCCAGCCGATAGCCGGTGCGCCCCTTCAGCACCAGATACGGCGCATTCGACATGCTCTCCATGCCGCCGGCGACGATAATGTCATGGGAGCCGACCAGGATATTGTCATGGCCGAACATCGCCGCCTTCATCGCCGAGCCGCACATCTTGGTCAGCGTCGTCGCGCCTACGTGCCAGGGCACGCCGCCGAAATGCGCCGCCTGACGCGCCGGCGCCTGCTTCAGGCCCGCCATCAGGCAGCAGCCCATGATCACCTCGCCGACATCGTCGGGCGAGACCTTCGAGCGTTCGAGCGCCGCCTTGATCGCGGCTCCACCCAGGTGCGTCGCCGCCACTCCCGCGAAATCGCCAAGCATGCCACCCATCGGCGTCCGCGCCGCGCCGACGATCACCACCGGGTCCGTTTGTTGCGCCATGTCTGTCTCCTTCACCCTCGTTACGCCAAACCCTCATTGCGCCCTGTTCAATGGCCGAGCGTCTGTTGGCAGGAGCTGGGAAAACTAGGTACCTCGGCCCTCCCGCGCAATTCTCTTCGTGATTATCCTGCGTGACATGCCACCGCACCCGTCCCGCGGGCGGCGGCCGGCAGCCAGGTATCCCGACGGCGCGCATGTTAGCACTTGCCGCGGTTCCTGCAAGGCCTTGACAGGCAAGGAAACACGTTTTCGCCGGCCAAGCATTCAGGAGGCAGGACCGCCTGTTGCCGCAATTCTTTACGCCGTCGCGAACAGCGTTTCGGCTTCCTGTAGGCCAAGCTCGAAGTAACGCTTCTGGGCGGTGCTGTCCTTCAGCGAAATCGTCATGGCTTCGAGGTTCTTCGGGCGCAGCACGTGCAGCGGTTTCACGTAATAGCGTTTGCCGGCGATTTCCGCCGTCGTCTTATTCATCGCCTTCAGCATCTCGTTGATCAGGGTGGCCTGGGCGAACACCCGCGCATTGGGCAAGGTAAGTTGGATATCGCTGACGAGCAGGTAAATATCGATGCTGTTGAAGGGCAGTGTAAACGTCATCGACCGGTAAAGCTTGTCCAGCGCGTGGTGATAGTCGTAGTCCGTGAAATCGACCGCGATGATTTCATCGACGGTGTCGTCCTCGAACAGGGTCCGCAGTGGCGTGTTGTCGAGGTAGCCGCCTTCGATGTGGTATTCGTCTGCAATGGTGATCGCCTTGAAATACGGGATGGTGGTAATCCCGGCGAGAAACGCGTCCATGAACGCATCGAGGCTGGCATCGTCGACGGTCGACAGGATCTCATTGACCTTGAAGAAGCGCCCCTCGCGCCGTGTGAGGTTGGTGGCGCGGATGTCCCAGCGCACGGCCTTCAGGTGCTCCACCAGGAGCGCGCGCCGGTCGGCATCTTCGAGCAGCAGGGATTTCCGGCAGCGGTCCTTGTCCACGGTGAAAAGGTGCGTGCCGGTTGGCAGCAACTGCGGACGCAGGCCGAGGAAATTCGAAAAGACATGAAAGATGTCGGTCACCGACAGCCGCATCGTGCGGGTCAGGACGGGTGGAAGCTCCTCGTTCTTCCAGTCCCACAACAGGTAATCGATGACGATGTTGTTGCCGGAACTGGTGGATGTGATGTGCGGCACCTTGAAGCCGTGCTTCTTCAACCAGACGAGAACGCCTTCGGTGTAGAAGCTCCGGTAACCACCGCCCGATGCGACGAAGCCATATCGGGTCATCGACGCCCCTCCTTCTCCTTGATGATCGCCCGCCCGTGCCGGGCGATTGCGGGAAGCTTCGCACATGGAACGAGGCCGCACCAGCGTGCTCGAACCCGAGCGGCGTGCCGTGTTACAAGAGCGCGGCAACGGACAGCCGCGGCGAGGTGACGGCAATGAGCGGATTACAGTCGGCACACAAGGTCCACTCCAGTTCCTGGCACGAGACCCATCGCGAAGCGACCGACCTTGGCCGCAGGCTCAAGCCCATTGGGCCATGGCAGGGCATCGTCGCCATCAGCCGTGGCGGTCTGGTGCCGGCGGCGATCGTCGCCCGCGTGCTCGATGTCCGCCTGATCGAGACCATCTGCGTGGCCAGCTACGACGGCACCACCAAGGGAGACATCGAGCTGATCAAGGCGGTCCCCGATAGCGTCGGCGATGGCGCAGGTTGGCTGCTGATCGACGATGTCGCGGACTCCGGTGCCACGGCGGAGGCCGCGCGCGCCATGCTGCCGGCGGCACACTACGCCGCGCTCTACGTCAAGCCGGCCGGCAAGCCGTTCGTCGATACCTACCTGCGCGAAGTGGCCCAGGATGTGTGGATCGACTTCCCCTGGGATCGCGACCCGGCACCGGTCGCCGTCGTGTGAGGAGGATCGTGTGAGGCGCTTCGCCCGCCGCTTCGGCAGCCGTTTCACCGGCCGTCTTGCTTGGGGGGCGATCTGCGTCGTGCTCGGCGTCGCCGCGTCGTTGCCTGGGCGTGCCACGGCGGCCGGTCCCGATGCGCTGCGCGTAGCCGAAGGTTTCCGCGTCGAGACCTACGCCGAAGTGCGCGGCGCCCGCTCGCTTGCCGTCGTGCCGACCCTCCATGCCGTCTTCGTCGGTGGCCGCGGCGATCGGATCTCGGCGATCATCGACGCCGATGCTGACGGCCGCGCCGACGGCGTCGAGACGGTGCGCACCGGTCTCAACGTTCCCAACGGCATTGCCTGGCGCGACGGGTATCTGTACGTGGCCGAGCGGCACCGCATCCTTCGCTTCGCCGCACCCGATCTCGCCACACTGAAAAAGGCGCCGGCCGACGTGATCCTCACCGGCCTGCCCGACAAGGCGCACCACGGTTGGCGCTACGCCCGGTTCGGCCCCGACGGGCTCCTCTACGTCGCGGTCGGCGCGCCGTGCAACGTCTGCGCCGTGGACGGGTTCGAGGGCTCGATCATCCGGCTTCCGGCGCAAACCGGCGCGGCGGCAGAGGTGTTCGCGTCGGGTGTGCGCAATTCCGTCGGCTTCGACTGGCAGCCACGCTCGGGCGTGCTGTACTTCACCGACAACGGCGCCGACTGGATGGGCGACGATCTGCCGCCCGACGAACTCAACGCGGCGCCGACGCCGGGCCTGTTCTTCGGCTTTCCCTACTACGGCGGTGGTACGGCGCGGACGCGGCAGTTTCGTGACCAGGAGCCTCCGCAGGCGGCGACCCCGCCAGCCCTCGAATTCGGTGCCCACGTCGCCGCGCTCGGCATCACCTTCTACCGCGGCCGGATGTTCCCGGCGGAATATCAGGGCGACGCCTTCGTCGCCCAGCACGGCTCGTGGAATCGCACGGTGCCCGACGGGTATCGGGTCGTGCGCGTTCGTTTCGATGGCAGCGGGCGGCCGATGGGGTACGAGCCCTTCCTCGACGGGTTCCTCGACGGCGATCCCGGGCGGCGTCGGCCATCGGGGCGGCCCGTCGACGTCGCCGAACTCGCCGACGGCTCGCTGCTGGTCTCCGACGATGCGGGGGGCCGGGTGCTGCGCATCACCTACTCGTCCCCCTGAAACGGGCAATGGTTACGCGCCGGGGATGGGCACGGCGAGGTTGTCGATCAGCCGGGTTCGGCCGAGCCATGCGGCGGCGAGGGCGCGGCCGGGTCGCGGATGTCCCGTCCATGGTTCCAGCGTCTCCGCATCGCGCACGGTGACGTAGTCGACCTTGGTGAAGCCTGCGGCAAGCAGCTCTGCCTCTGCCGCCTGCGCCCGGGTGCTCGGCAAGGCATCGGTGGCGACGGCTTCGGCGAGTGCTCGAAGCGTGCGATGGAGCGAAGGCGCGACGGCGCGCTCTTTGGCGGAAAGGTAGGCGTTGCGCGAGGACAGCGCGAGCCCGTCGCTTTCGCGCACGGTGCGGCCGGCCTCGATCTTCACCGGCAGGCCGAGATCGGCCACCATCCGGCGGATGATCAGGAGTTGCTGGTAGTCCTTCTCGCCGAACAGCGCGATATCGGGCAGGGTGAGGATCAGGAGTTTGGCGACGACGGTGGCAACGCCGGTGAAGAAGCCGGGCCGGAACGCCCCTTCGAGGATGTCGCCGAGGCCCGGCACGCTGACGCGGGTGGCGGCACCCGGCGGGTACATCTCGGCGACCGCGGGCGCGAACACCAGATGCGCGCCGGCATCCGCCAGCTTGGCGAGGTCGCCGGTCTCGTCGCGCGGGTAGCGGTCGAAGTCCTCGTTGGGGCCGAACTGCGTCGGATTGACGAACAAGGTGACGCAGGCCACCGTCGCGTACGCCAGCGCCCGCTGCACCAGGGACAAATGGCCTTCGTGCAGCGCGCCCATGGTGGGGACCAGGGCAATCATCTCGCCCGCCCGCCGCAATTCGTCCAGCCGGGCGCGCAGATCGTCGGCGCTGCGAACGATCGCGGGGGATGCCGGCGCGCTCATCGGGTCGGTCCCTGCCTCAGCCCTCGGCCTTCGCCGCGGCCTTGACGCCGAAACAGTGCTCAAGCCCGGGGAAGCGCCGCGCGCGCACCTCTTCGGCATAGGCGCGCCCGGCTTCCAGGATGCCGCGGCCGAGCTCGGCGTAGCGCTTGACGAATTTCGGTTTGAACTCGGAGAACAGGCCGACGAGGTCCTCGGTGACCAGGATCTGGCCGTCGCACGCCGGCGACGCGCCAATGCCGATGGTCGGCACCGGCACGACCTCGGTGATGTGCCGCGCCACCGCCTCGAAGGTGCCCTCGATCACCATGGCGAAGGCGCCGGCATCCGCCACCGCCTTGGCGTCCTCGACGATCTCGGCGGCTTCCTTTTCGCCCCGGCCCAGGGAGCGGAAGCCACCCGCGGTGTTGACCGACTGCGGCAACAGCCCGACGTGGCCGAACACCGGAATGCCACGCTCGACCAGGAAGCGGATGGTTTCGGCCATCTCGACGCCGCCTTCGAGCTTGACGCCGGCGCAGCCCACCTCCTTCATCACCCTGGCCGCACTGCGAAAGGCGTCCTCCTTGGATTCCTGGTAGCTGCCGAACGGCAGATCGACGATGACGCACGCCTTTTTCGAGCCGCGCATCACCGCCTTGCCATGCGCGATCATCATCTCCAGCGTGACGCCCAGCGTGCTCTCCATGCCGTAGAGCACCATGCCGAGGGAGTCGCCGACCAGGAGCAGATCGACGGCGTCGTCGAGCAGGACTGCGGTGAGCGAGGTGTACGCGGTCAGGCACACCACCGGCGTGCCGCCCTTCATCGCCCGGATCTGCGGGCAGGTCGTCCGCTTGGTCCTGGTCTCGACGCTCACCGGGCGGCACTCCTTGAAGCCGTTTGCGCGGGACGGGGACTCTAGCGCGCCGGCCGCGGCCGGCAAAGGCCTAATCCCCCGGCGACGCGGCCGTCACCAATCGGTTGCCGGCGGCGATGGGGACGGACTAAGAAGAGCGCCACCGATCGCAATCCTGGCGCAAGGGCGCGGACGTGGCGGACAAGGGCGGTGTGTCGTTGGAGAGCGAGGCGAGGCTTGGTGCTCGCACGGCCGGCCTGCTGCCGAGCCAGGAGATCCGCGCGCTGGTCCGCTCCGGCGAAATCACGGCCGCGGTCGAGATCGGAGAAGAGCAGATCCAGCCCGCCAGCCTCGATCTGCGCCTGGGCGACGAGGCCTACCGGGTGCGGGCGAGCTTCCTGCCCGGCGCGCATGCCAGCGTGCTGGAACGAACGGCCGGCTTCGCCATGCATCGCTTCGCGCTCGTGGACGGCGCGGTCCTGGAAAAAGGCTGCGTTTACATCGTGCCGCTCGTGGAAAGCTTGCGCCTGAAGGCGCCGCTGTCCGGCATCGCCAATCCCAAGAGCTCGACGGGGCGGCTCGACGTGTTCACCCGGCTGATCGCCGATCGCGGGGTCGTGTTCGATCAGGTGCCGGCCGGCTACAGCGGCCCACTCTACGCCGAGATCAGCCCACGCACCTTTTCGATCGTGGCGCGCTCCGGCGACCGCCTCAATCAGCTTCGCTTGCGTCGCGGCGGCGCGCCCGCAACCGATAGCGCCTTGAAGCGCCTGCAGCGCGAGGTGCGCATCGTCGATGCCGAGGATGGAGAGGCCGACATCGATCAGGGCATCGCGGTGACGGTGGATCTGAGGAGGACCGGCGACGGCCCGCTGGGCTGGCGCGCGCGCCACCACACCGGCCTGATCGACCTCGGCCGGGTCGGGTACTATCGAGCGCTGGATTTCTGGGAGCCGGTGGTGCCGGACGGCGAAGGGACCGTCATCCTCAATCCCGGCGACTTCTATGTCTTCTCGTCAAGAGAGGCGGTGGCGGTGCCCCCCGACCATGCGGCCGAGATGCGTGCGTACGACACCCGCGTCGGCGAGTTTCGCGTGCACTACGCCGGCTTCTTCGATCCCGGTTTCGGGTTTAGGGAAACCGGCGGCGCCGGCTCCAAGGCGGTGCTGGAGATCCGCTCGTTCGAGGTGCCGTTCGCGCTGCGCGATGGCCAGCTCGTCGGCCGCCTGGTTTACGAGCGGCTGACGGCGGTGCCGGACAAGCTCTACGGCGCCGGCATCGGCTCGTCTTATCAACGCCAGGGCTTGGCGCTGGCCAAGCAGTTCAGGAAGTCGCCCGCACCGTTCCCGACCTAGAGCGTGCTGATCATCCAACCGACGCCGATCAGCGACAGCGCCAGCAGCTCGACCCATTTCTCCGCGAGAAAACTCCGCACGACCGTCTCCTCCCTTCGCGCGGACCGGCTGACCGCCGGCAATCTTATGCCTTCATTCTACTATCATGGTGCTCCGCTCGCGTGAAATTATCAATGATAAATAGAAAATGCAGGTAGTGGTGGCGGTTGCGCTCACCCATCGCGCTCCAGCGCCGCCAGTAATTCGCGCCATTCGCGCGGGCTCAAGCCGCTCTCGGCCTGGTTGACCTGCTCGCCGCGCACCAGCAGGCGGATCACGCGCATCGCCGGCGCCGAGATCAGGGTCGCGCCCAGTCGGTAGTCGAGGAACGCCCGATGGGTGATCGGCACCCAGCGCGCGACGGTGGCGAGCATCGCTTCGGCATAGGCGCGGATCTCGTACTGGGCGTGCGGATCGGCGCGCAGGCTGAGGAAGTGCAAGAGATTGTGCAGATCGATCTTCCAGTACCACTGCGTGTAGGTGGCGAGCGTTAGGTTGATGCGCGCCAGTTCGCGCGCGAGGCCGTCGCGTCCCGGATCGCGCCGGTTGCCCTGGGTGTCGGTGTTCAGCATCTCCTCGTAATCGCGATAGCAGTGTTCGGCGTCTTCGCGCAGGAGCGCGCGCACGTGCGCGGCTTCGTCGGCCGACAGCACGCGGCCGCGCCCCTGGCGGTTGCTTTCGGCCTGGGCGGCAAGGTGCTCCGCCGCCGGCAGGTAGTATTCCTTGTCGAGGATCGAGTAACGCGCCGAGTACTCGTTGACCGAGGCGGTGCGGTGACGAATCCATTGGCGGGCGACGAAGATCGGCAACTTGACGTGATACTTGATCTCGCACATTTCGAAGGGCGTGGTGTGCCGGTGTCGCATCAGGTAGTTGATCAGGCCGGCGTCGTCCTGGATCTTGCGCGTGCCGCGCCCGTAGGACACGCGCGCCGCCTGCACGATGGCGCCGTCGTCGCCCATGTAATCGATGATGCGGATGAAGCCGTGATCCAGCACCGGGATCGCCTCGAACAGGATTTCTTCCAGGGCGGGCACACACGTGCGCCGCGTTTCGCACCGCACCGCCCGGCTCTGCGCGATCTCCGCCTGATGTTCCTCGCTCAACGCCATCGGTCTCGGCACTCCTTAATCTTGGCAACACACACGCTGTGGGTCTGAAAATGCCCGTTATTGCGGCAAGCGGACGGGTCGCGTCCGCGTGGTCCTTGCGCAACAGGGCGGTAACAGACTATATATTGTGATGTCGAGAGATCGACTATGGCGATAAACGCCGCGCGGAATAAGCGTTGCGGACCCGGGGGCAGTGCCCGGCGCCTCCACCAACTCTTCAAGGGCGGCGCGGTGTGCTTTGGTGGCAGCCGCGAGGTAAGTCCCTGCAATGGGGGCGAAACAGGATCGACGCGCGTGGTAAAGGCACGGTTTTCGCCCGGTATGGTACCACCGTGATCGGGCCAATTCCATATATGCCAACGACAATGAGGCATATGCTTTGGCCGCCTAAGGCCTGAGCGGGGTTGGGGAGGCACCTGGCACCAGAAGCCTCCCACTCCGCCCCCGGCCCCCCCTTGAGGCGAGCCCGCAAGGCATGTTGACACCGACGCTGTCCTATGACCTGTGGATCGACGAAGCGCTGCGTGGCGTCATTCGGCGCGCCCTCGCGTTTGTCGCCGAGAACGGCCTGCCGGGCCAGCACCACTTCTATATCACCTTCGCCACGGATGCCCCCGGTGTCGAGCTGTCGGCCGAACTGACCGCGCGCTATCCCAACGAGATGACCGTCGTCTTGCAGCACCAGTTCTGGGACTTGACGATCGAGGACGATGCCTTCGCGGTCACCTTGAAGTTCCAGGGACGCACCAGTCGGCTGCGCATTCCGTTTGCCGCGATCAGCGGGTTCGGCGATCCTTCCGTCAATTTCGGTGTCCAGCTTCGCACCATCGCGGCCGGCGCCGCGCAGGAAGGTGCCGACGACCAGGAACCGACGGCCGGGGACGACGCCCATGCTGGTTCCGGCGAGGTCATCGCCCTCGACTCGTTCCGCAAAAAGTAGGAAAACACGGGGCTGTTGCAGCGCGGCAAAGCGGCGGCGCGACAACCGCCGGGCCGATGGATTGCCTGCACGCGCAATCGCGACGGGGAATGGGTCTCGAGGGGCACCGAGCATGAGCGACTTTGTCTATCAAGAAATGTTTGCCTTGGGCGAGGACACCACGCCCTACCGGCTGTTGACCACCGACTATGTCGAGACGGTGGCGGTCGACGGCGCGGAAATCCTGAAAGTGGATGTCGCGGCGTTGAGCCTGCTGGCCGACCAGGCGATGCGGGACTGCCAGCACCTGCTGCGCCCGGGCCATCTCGCCCAGCTGCGCAAGATCCTCGACGACCCGGAGGCCTCGGCCAACGACCGCTTCGTCGCCTTCGAGCTTCTGAAGAACGCCAATATCGCCGCCGGCCGGGTGCTGCCGATGTGCCAGGACACCGGCACCGCCATCATCATGGGCAAGAAGGGTGAGCGGGTGTGGACCAACGGCGACGACGAGGCGGCGCTGTCGGCCGGCATCCTCAAGGCCTACACCGAGACCAACTTGCGCTACAGCCAGGTCGCGCCGCTCGACATGTTCAACGAGGCCAACACCGGCAACAACCTGCCGGCGCAGATTGATCTCTACGCGACCAAGGGCAGCGCGTACAAATTCATGTTCATGGCCAAAGGCGGCGGCTCGGCCAACAAGAGCTACCTCTACCAGGAGACCAAGGCGCTCCTCAATCCGAAGCGGCTCAAGGAGTTCCTCGACGAGAAGATCCGCACGCTCGGCACCGCCGCGTGCCCGCCCTACCATCTCGCCATCGTCATCGGCGGCACGTCGGCCGAAATGACCCTGAAGACGGTGAAGCTCGCCTCGGCTCGTTACCTCGACAACCTGCCGACCGAGGGCAACAAGGCCGGCCGCGCCTTCCGCGATCTCGCCATGGAGGCCGAGGTCCACAAGATGACCCAGGACATGGGCATCGGCGCCCAGTTCGGCGGCAAGTACTTCTGCCACGATGTCCGCGTGATCCGGCTGCCGCGCCATGGCGCCTCGTGCCCGGTGGGCTTGGGCGTGTCGTGCTCGGCCGACCGCCAGATCCTCGCCAAGATCACCGGCAAGGGCGTGTTTCTCGAAGCGCTGGAGACCAACCCGGGCCAGTACCTGCCGGAGATCGGCGCCGACCGGCTGTCCGGCGAGGTGATCAAGATCGATCTCAACCGACCGATGGCCGAGGTTCGCGCCACGCTCAGCCGCTACCCGATCAAGACCCGGTTGTCGCTGTCGGGCCCGGTGATCGTGGCCCGCGACATCGCCCACGCCAAGCTCAAGGAGCGGCTCGACCGCGGCGAGGGGCTACCTCAGTACTTCAAAGACTTGGCCGTGTACTATGCCGGGCCGGCCAAGACACCCGACGGCTACGCGTCTGGCTCGTTCGGACCGACCACGGCGGGCCGGATGGATGCCTACGTCGATGCATTCCAGGCAGCGGGCGGCAGTCTCGTCATGCTTGCCAAGGGCAATCGCTCGGTCGCCGTAACGCAGGCGTGCAAGAAGCACGGCGGTTTCTACCTGGGCTCGATCGGCGGTCCGGCGGCGCGGCTGGCCCAGGACTGCATCAAGAAGGTCGAGTGCATCGAATACCCCGAACTCGGCATGGAGGCGATCTGGCGAATCGAGGTCGAAGATTTCCCCGCCTTCATCGTCGTCGACGACAAGGGTAACGACTTTTTCGCCGAGTTCATGGCGCCGGGCGGGGGCGACCACTGAGGCCATTGCCGCCCCCGCACGGACTTCTCCGGAAGCGGGGGCGGCAACACGCCCTGCGACGACCACGTCTCGTTGCGTTATCGCAACACTCGTGTTGACACCGTGGCACATGCGTGCGCGATCCTTGCCGTTCCTCCCAACCCGGCCGTAGCCTTGATCGGAGCAAGTTGGATGACCCGGCGCTGGTGCGCGGCGACGACGCGCACGGGTGCCTCGCATCCTTTCCAATGAAGGAGGCGGTGGCGATGAACGGACGACGTGTGGCAGCGGCGTTGGCAGGCGCCCTGGTGTTGGTTCCTTGGACGACGGTCTTGGCGCAGGTTCCGGACGCGCCGACTGAGGCCGCCGGTCTCGATACGCCCGATCGAACCGACGTGCGGCAAAAGGAGTGGCGGTGGACGCTCGGGTTGGGGCCGGCGCTGATGCCGGAATACGAAGGCTCCGACAAATACACCCTGGTGCCGCTACCGCTGGTCAAGGCGCAAAAAGGGCCGGTGCATGCGACCCTGCTCGGCCTGCATTTGACCTCGAACCTGATCCCGGATGCGAACTGGCGTCTCGGCCCCAGCCTCAATGTTCGCCGGGGATATAGCAATGCCGACGAAAAGTCCGTGCGGCAGCTCGACGTCGATCGCGAATTCGAACTGGGCGTCAAGGGCGGCTACGACATTCCGCTCGGCAGCGCGGGTGGTGGTGTAACACCACGCTCTACCCTGGCGCTGGCCGCGGAATTCCTGGTTGACGTGTCGGACAAGTCCAATGGCTACATCCTGACACCAAGCGTCACGTACAAGACCGCGCTCAGCGAGCGATGGAGCCTGGGCGCCGGCGCCAATTTCTCGTACGCGTCTGACGGCTACATGAGCTATTACTTCGGGATCAGCAATGGCGATGCCGCCAAGACTGGCCTGAAGGGCCGCAGCGCCGACGCCGACGTGAAGGATTTTTCGCTGTTCGGGAGCGTCGGCTACGCGTTGACGGAGGCGTGGCGAATCTCGGTGATCGCCCAGTACAAGCGGATGGTGGGCGACGCCGAGGATAGCCCGGTTGTCGACGACAAGGGCGATGCCAACAACGCGGCGCTGGGGCTGGTTGTTTCCTACACGTGGTAGGGGGCGCTCCGAGTGAGCGCGGAGTGCCTTACCACGTTCCGGTGTTGGGCATGCTTGCCCACGGCTCGGCGGGCGGCAAAGCGTCGCCCGCCTGCAGCAGTTCGATCGAGATGTCGTCCGGCGAGCGGATGAACGCCATCCGCCCGTCGCGCGGCGGCCGGTTGATGGTTACGCCGCCGGCCGCCAAGCGCGCACACGTCGCATAGATGTCGCCGACACGAAAGGCCAAGTGGCCGAAGTTGCGGCCGCCGGTGTAGTTTTCCGTATCCCAGTTGTAGGTCAGCTCCAGCATCGGTGCGGCGTCGCGGCGCGCCCGGTCCTCGTCTTCAGGGGCGGCGAGAAAGATCAGCGTGAAGCGACCCTTCTCTTGGTCGATGCGGCGGATTTCCTTCAAGCCCAGCTTGTTACAGTAAAAATCGAGGCTCGCCGCAATGTCGCGCACGCGCACCATGGTATGCAGATACTGCATGACAACACGCCTCCCCTCCGCCGATGTCCGAAATTCGCACCAGAACGGTAGGCCGCGGCACTCTTTGGAAGTGGTGCGCGGCGCTCTCAGAAACGGTAATTGAGGAACACGCCGCCGAAAATCTCGCCACGCGGCTGCTGCTCGTCCTTGCTCCCCGGCGCCTTGGTACGCTCGGCCAGCGATTGCGTATAACCGGCCTGCGTTTCCAGGGTCCAGCGCTCCGAGACGCTGTAGCCGACGCCGAGATTGACGCCGACATCGCGCCAGCCGCCTTCGGTGTCCAGGCTGCGCAGGGTGGGTGACGTCGCTTCCGGCTGGGCGGCCGCGGCGCGATTGCCGGCCTGCGGCGCATAGGTGGTAAAGACCCGCGCGCTGAGCTGGAGCGAGTCCGAAAACGGCACGGTATAGTCGAAACCGGGCTGCAGCAGCATGCCGGATTCGAAGTCGGGGCCACCCGTGACCAGCTGCAAGTTAATGCCTGCACCGGTGCGCGGGTCGGCATTATCGCTCAACTGGTAGCCGATGATCGCGCCGACGTCCCAGGTACGGACCGTCTCGGTCTCACCGAGGCGGACACGCTCGGGCGGTGTCGGAACGCTGCGATGGTTGCTCATCGCATCGACGTAGAAACCGGGCTCAAGATACCCCTTCTCGTCGCGATGCAGGGCGCCGATGGTCGGCTGCCGGGACAACGAGAAATCGCCCGAGCTGCCGCTGAATTGCGGCAGCAGCGTGCCCTGCGTCGCGGGCGCCAACTTGCTCTCACTCGCCGTCGCCGCCACGTCGCTATCGCTGCCGGCGGTATCCGGACGATCGCCCGCCCACGCACTGGCTGTCGAGATCATCACCCCGACCGATCCGACGACTGCGAGCAGCACCCGTTTCACTGCCTTGCTTTGCGCCTTTCCCCACAGGCTGCGGAGGCCACCCACCACCCCGCCCAACTCCGGTGGTATTCCACAGCAGATCAAATCTGCTAATAAAATAGCGCGGAAGCGTCCGTAATGAAAGGCTGCTGCCGGGAGCGACGGGCCGGCGAATCACCTTGTCATGCACATGTGACGCCCCTGCCACAGCCCGTGTAGGCGGATCACACGTTTGCTTTACACGCTCAGGGCGAATCTCCGTCCGAGCGCAGCCGCACAACGATCGCGTCAGGGACCGACGCAGTTGTAGGTGTCGTCGCGGACGTCGAACGTGTAGTACTGCTCGCTCTTCTGCAGTTTGGGCTGCTTGCCTTCTTTTTTGCAAGCGGCTTGGGCGAGTTCCGTGACCTCCTGGTCGCTGCTGGTCGGCGCGGAGCGAATGTAGAAGCGATCGGCCGAATACGGCACGAACCGCGGTCCCTCCATCACCTCGGCACAGCCGGGCAGCGCGACGAGGAGAGCGAACAAACAGATCTTTCTCATGACCCGAACCTAGCCGCTTCGCGGCCGCGAGACAAGTACAACCGGCAGCCTGCGTTCGAGGCGGCCCAAGCAATGGTTTGCGGCCTCGCTGTCATGCTAAGACGCCATGCTAAGACGCCATGCTAAGATAAGCAGCGAGCGTGGTTCGGTAGCCGCCGGACTGCTCTGCACCCGGTGACGGGAGAAGGACCGGAGGAGGAAACGGGCAATGAGCGCGAAGACGATTCTGATGCTGGTTGGCGACTATGGCGAGGATTACGAGATCATGGTGCCGTTCCAGGCGCTGCAAATGGTGGGATATACCGTGCATGCGGTCTGTCCCGGCAAGGCCGCAGGCGAGAGCGTGCGCACGGCGATCCACGATTTCGAAGGCGATCAGACCTACTCGGAAAAGCGTGGCCACAATTTTACCCTTAATGCCAACTTTGCCGACGTTGCGGCCGATGCCTATGACGGGCTGGTGATTCCCGGCGGCCGCGCGCCGGAATACTTACGGCTCGACGACAAGGTGCTGGCTCTGGTCCGCGCGTTCGCACAGAAGGGCAAGCCGATCGCGGCGATCTGCCATGGCGCGCAGATCCTCGCCGCCGCCCGGGTGATCGAGGGCAAGGCGGTCTCGGCCTATCCTGCGTGTGCGCCCGAGGTCCGCGGTGCCGGCGCCACCTTCGCCGAGATCGGCATCGACCAGGCGGTCACCGACGGCACCCTTGTCACCGCGCCGGCGTGGCCCGCGCATCCGGCGTGGCTCGCCCAGTTCCTGGCCGTGCTCGGCACCAGGATCGTTTAGGGCCCGGGGACTTGTCCGGCGGTGGGGCGCGGATGCCGGCCCGGCCACTGAACTGGGGCGATCTGCCGGACCTGCTGGCGCCCGGGACGCGCGTCTACACGCCGGGCGGGGTCGGCCAATCGGCGCCGTTGATCGCGGCGCTGCGGGCGGCACCCGAGGCGTCTGCGGGTGTCCACTTCACCGGGGTGTGGCTGCCCGGCATCAATCACTGTGACTACGCGTCCTTGCATCGGGACGCCCGGGCCACGGCGTTCTTCATCGGCCGCGAACTGCATGCCTCGTTCGCACAAGGCCGCGTCGACTTCCTGCCGCTCTCCTACTTCGAGGTCTACCAGTACCTCGCAACCGAGGCCGCCATTGACCTTGCCTTTCTTCACGTCGCGCCGCCCGATGCCCAGGAGCGGCTCGGCTTCGGTGTCGCCAACGACTTCACGCCGGCGGTGGCGGCGGGCGCCAAGCGGATCGCGGTTCACATCAACCCCTCGATGCCACGCACCCGGGGCGCCGGCTCCATCGCCCTTGCCGATGTGGATTTTGTCTTCGAGGAGGCCGCGCCGCTCCTGGGCGATAACGCCGCCAGCGATCCGGTGTGGCAGGCCATCGCACGTCACGTCGCCGGTCTGATCGAAGACGGCGACACCCTCGAAGTCGGCATCGGCAAGGTCCAGGGCGTGCTGCCGGCGCTCCGGCATCACCGTGGGCTGAAGGTGCATTCGGGCGCGATCACCTCGACGCTGCTGCCCCTGGTCGAAGCCGGCGCACTCGCCGGTGACGATGGCGCCGTCACCTGTGGCATGGCACTCGGCGCGCAGGCTCTCTACGACTTCGTCGCAGACAATCCGCTGGTGCGTTTCGCGGCCGTCGGCGAAACCCACGACATCACCACCTTGCGGCGGATCGAGCGGTTCTGTGCCATCAACGGCGTGGTCGAGGTCGATCTGTTCGGTCAGGCCAACGCCGAGACGGTGGACGGCCGCCAAGTCAGCGGTGCCGGTGGCATCCTCGATTTCATGCGCGGCGCGCGGCTGTCCGCGGGCGGCCGCGCCATCGTCTGTCTGCCGGCGACCGGGGCGGGCGGTGCCGTCTCGCGCATCGTGCCGGCGCTGCCGACGGCGTGCCCGACCAGCGTCACCCGCGGCGACATCGATATCGTCGTCACCGAGCAGGGCGTGGCGTCGTTGCGCCGCCTTGGGCTCGATGCCCGCGCCCAGGCCCTGATTGCAATCGCCGCACCTCCCTTTCGCGACGCCCTCGGCCGTGCCTGGGCAGACATGCACGCGAAGATGTGAGCAACCGCCGCGGCGGTGGCGGTTCGCCTCCGCCTTGCCTCCGCCTCAATGGATGTGGCCGCGCAGGCGCTTCAGGAGATCCTCGATACGATCGCGGCCCGCCGCATCGGCGCCCGACAGCAGGAACCCTTCCAGCGTCGCGATTGCCGTCTTGAAGTTGCCGAGCCGGCTGTGCAGCACGGCAAGCTCCCACCACAGGCTGCCGCGCTGCGGGTCGATCAGCGTCATCGCTTCCAGAACCTCGATCGCCCGGCCCAGGTCACTCGCGCCGATCGCCCGGCTCTTGATGTTGTTCTGCAGCCGGATCAGGATCTCGCGGTTGCCGACTTCCTGGTAATGCACCGGTTCGATTTCGGCGTCCGGCCCGAGATGTTCCTTGAGGCGCTGGCGGAGATCGGCGGTCTCCATCGCTTGGCCTCCCGCGAACGGATCGATGATCAGCCGCTGGCCGCGGGCGGTGAGGCGCAACAGGAAGTGATGCGGAAAGTTTAGTCCCTTCAACTCGGCGCCGTACGCCTCGCCCGCATGCAGGTAGAGGATGCCGAGCGCCACCGGCAGCCCGCGCCTGCGATCGATGACGTGAATGAGATTGGCGTTGCGCAGGTCGTCGTAGGTTTCGCTATCGCCCTGGTAGCCGAAGCGGCCGGCGAGCACGCTGCGCAAGGCGGCGGCCTGCATGGACACACTCGCCGAGCGGCGGGCAACGGCGATGGCCTGCTCGCCGATCTCGACCAGATGGCTGCGATAAGGGGCCAGCCCGACGTCCGGGCAATCGAGCGCGCCCAAGAGCAGGGCAGTCTCAGCGAGATCGATGGCGGCATCGTCGGCGGCACCGACGTCGCGGAGCGCCTCAAGGATTTCCGAACGGGATGACAACGGGTGGGACCTGCTCTCGGTTGCAGCGGTCAAAGGTGGGGGTAGGGCCGTACTGTGCCGTCATCGCCATGGCCGCGCAAGCGCTTGCCTTAATCTAACCCAAATGGGCTAATCGCGGATGCGCTCCTCAATCCCCTCGAACGGCGATGGCGCGCGCCACTCGGCCGAGCACCGCCGTCATCACCCGGCGCGGCAGGAGTGCCGGTGCCAGCGTCGCTTGGGCAACGGGGCCGCTGAGATAGACGGTGCGCCGGCCGAGCGCCGAGAGCGCGCCGGCGGCCACCGCGCGCGGGTCGAGGGCACCGGGCATGTGCGCGAAGCCTGCCCCGCTGCGCGTGCCGAACTCTGTGCGGGTCGCTCCCGGACACACCGCCAGCACGTCCACCGGCTCGGCGCGCAGTTCCTCGGCAAGCGCCTCGGCAAAATGCAGATCGAAGGCCTTGCTCGCGGCGTAGACGGCAAAGTAGGGCACCGGCGCGAACGCCGCGGCGCTGGCGACGATGATGAGGCCGGCGCGACCGCCGCCGGCACGTGCCCGCGCCATCATCCCCGGCAGGAGCCGGCGCGCCAGTGCAACGACGGCGACGCAGTTGAGCTGGACCGTGGCCAGTTCGTCCACGACCGGGTGGTCGAGCACCGCACCGACCAGCCCGGCCCCGGCGTTGAGGATGAGGAGATCAATACCGAACGCGTCTGCGGCCGCCACCAACGTCTCGGTACCGTCGGCGGTGGTGAGGTCCGCGCACAGCGTCTGCACCTCGCGGCGTGGCCGTGACTGCCGTGCTGCGACGCGGCCCAGCCGCGCCTGGTCACGACCGGCCAGCAACAGATCGCAGAACGCCGGAAGCTCGGCGGCAAACGCCGCGCCGATGCCGCCCGAAGCGCCGGTGATCAGTGCGCGCCGGTGGGAGTGCATCGCCATTTGCGTGTTCCTTCCCTCATCCGTTCCGTCTCGCCTCGGCTGCTTAGGACGCGCTGAGCGTCTAATCGCGGTGTTTAGTCCTATACACGCGCGGATATATGGTGTAATAGTATATTATTCCTATCGCGCACCGCCTTCCGTCTCATCGCTCCAGCCATCACCCGCGCCAACCACGGGTTCGGCGCGCGCTGCAAGAGGGTAAGACCATGACGTTTAGCGTCAAGTATCCCGTGGTCGCTCGCTATCTCACCGGTCCGTCGAAGCGGCGGTCGATGCGGCCGATCGCGCCCGCCGTCCGCTTTCTCGTTGCCCATGATACCGGCAATCCGGGCTCGACCGCCGGCAACAACGTGCGCTACTACGAGCACTCGCGCGACGAGGTGAGCGTGTCCGCGCACATCTTCGTCGACGACAAGGAGATCATCGAGTGCATTCCGGCACTCACCGGCCGACCAGAGAAGGCGTGGCACGTTCTGTACAACGTGCCCACCGACAACCGACGCTACGGCTGCGATGCCAACGACGCGGCGGTCGGCGTCGAATACTGTTACGGGGCCAACATCGATGCCGACGCCGCCTACGCCCGGTACGTCTGGGTGCTGGCGTATTGCTGCCATCGCTTTGGCCTCGACCCGCGCTGGGCCATCGTCGGCCACTGTTTCCTCGACCCGCGCCGCAAGAGCGATCCGGTCTCCGGCCTTGCGCACAGCTACCGCACCTATGAGCAACTGCTGCAAGACATCGTTGCAGAGTATCACGCCTGTTTGGGCGAGGAGCCGCCGCCGGCATCCTCGCTGCCACCCGCGGCCTGAAGATCGGCCGCGACCGACTGTCAACCGCTGAGACCAAACTCTCAGATCCGGCCGGCCATGTGGTCCGGCCGGTCGGTAAAGAGACCGGCGCAGCCCGTGGCCAACAGGCGCATCGCCAGCCCTGCGTCATCGACGGTGTAACAGCGCCAGGTGACGCCGGCGGCGGCGAGCGCCGCGGTGACGTCGCCGCTCAGGGCGTCGGCACGGCAGTGCACGACGGTCAGATTCAACGCGGTGAGAACCGGGCGCCAGTCGGTCGGCAATGCACCCACGATCAGGGCCCGCGGCAGCAAAGGCGCCACGTCGCCCGCGGCCTTCAGCGCGGCGGTGTCGAAACTCGAGACCAGGCACGCCAACCGGGTGGCGGGCCAACGGGCGGCAAGCTGTTCGGCGATCACCACGCCCGCGTGCACGCCTGTGCCCGGCTCGGCCTTGATCTCGACGTTGATGCCAAGCCCGAGCGCTGCGCACAGATCGATCGTGGCGTCGAGGGTCGGCACCGGCTCACCCGCGAACGCGGCCGCAAACCAGGCGCCGGCGTCGAGCGCCTGCAGGGCCGCGAGAGGCGCTGTGGCAACGGGGCCATGGCCATCGGTGGTGCGGTCGAGGAGCGCGTCGTGCATCAGCACGGCGACGCCGTCGGCGCTCAGGCGGACATCGAACTCGACCGCACGGAGCCCCAGCACTGCCGCGGCGCGCAACGACGCAAGCGTGTTCTCAGGCGCTAGCACGCCCGCGCCGCGGTGGCCGATCACGTTGGCGAGGCAAGGCATCGTGTCCGCCGGGCGCGCCCGCATTCCTAGTCGTAGCCGAACAGCCAGCGGGTGACGGCTGCGTGGATGTTGCGCAAAGAGTGACGTGTGCCCTTGGGGATGAACACCTCATCGCCCGGCTCCGCGACGAAACGATCCTCGGCGATGGTGAACTCCAGGCGGCCCTCGGCGACCGTCACCAACTCGTTACGGTTGTGTACGAAATCGCACCAGGCACGGCCCGGCGGATCGACGAACAGATCGCACGAGTAACCTCGTCCCCGCCAGTTGGCGGCGACGGCCGCGCGATCGACCGGACGCTCAAATTTGCCCCGGATCAGGTGCTCGCTCATCGGCATCGTCCCCATCTTCTTGCGATTATTGCCTGGCCACGGCACCCGGGGCGGGCGCGTCGGCCGGCGCTTGCCACCGATCATAGCACCGAGCGCCGGACCAATGTCGATGTTTGCCGGACAATCGGCGCTTCGCGGGATTTTGGCTTGCATCCCTGCAATGCGTCTATTATAAGTTGTGCACACTCCTTCACGAAGATCAGAGCGTGCAGAGCAATCAACGGGAGGCGCAAGCGTGCCCAGAGTCAGTATTGGAATGCCGGTCTACAACGGTGAAAAATATATTCAAGATGCGATCGATTCCGTCCTCGGTCAGACGTTCGAGGACTTTGAATTGTTTATCAGTGACAACGCCTCGGCCGACCGGACGCCGGAGATCTGCCGCGCGGCGATGGCGCGTGATCCGAGGGTGCGCTATTCCCGCAGCGAGGTAAACCGTGGCGCCGCGGTGAACTATTCGCGTGCCCTGGAGCTGTCGTCGCCTTCCGAGTTCTTCAAGTGGCAGCCGCACGACGACACCATCGCCCCCGATTACCTGGAGAAGTGTGTCACGGCGCTTGATGCCGCCCCCGATGCGGTTCTGTGCGATACCGATGCCGCGGTCATCGATGAGGTCGGCAATCGGATCGCCCATTACGACAGCGGACTTGAGGTTGTAACCGCATCGCCGCGGGCGTCGGATCGTTTTGGAGAATACATTCTTAAGAAGCACAGCAATCTCGAATGCCTCGCCCTGGTACGCCGCGAGTTCCTGGCGGGAAGCGTGCTGATGGACAGCTACTACTTGGCCGAGCGGGTCTTCGCCGCCCAGCTTGCCCTCAAGGGGCGGTTCCTGCGCGTGCGCGAACCGCTGTTCGGCAATCGCGAACACCCGCAGCGTGCCACGCATCTGGTCGATCGCGTCGCCTGGGCCGGCCATCACAACACCGGCCGCAACGGCTGGAAGCGTTTCGGCCAGCTCGCGTTGTTTGTTCATTACGTCAAGATCGTCAATCGCGATGTGCCGGAGGCGGCCGAGCGGCTGCGCTGCTACGGTCATCTCTTGCGCTGGTGGACCGTCAACGCCAATACCGTGCTCTTCCTGAGCGATCTGGTCGGCTTCATCAGCCCGTCGCTCTACCGCGCCATCCGCCGCCTCAAGCACACCGCGCTCGGCAGCGACCTTGCCACGGCGGGGACACCCAGCGCCGCGCAGATGGCCCATCGCCAGGAGACTCCCTGAGCGCCGGACCGGCATGACAGGGACGGACGCCGGCCGGCCGAAGGGGTAGCGATTTCCCGCAAGTTCAAGCGAAGGACCGCGACAGATGGCATCGGCGTCCAGCCAGTCAGGGACACCCGCGCCGGCGATGCACGGCGCGACCGGCGCGGAGATCTTTGCCCTGATGCGGCGGCTTTACCCGATCTGCCGCAGCATCACCGGTGACGGCGTGCGCCAGACGCTGGCCATTGTGAACGATATCGCGCCGCTCGCGGTCAGCGAGGTGCCGACGGGCACGCCGGTGTTCGACTGGGAAGTGCCCAAGGAATGGCGTATCCGCGACGCCTGGATCAAGGACCGGGCCGGCAACCGGTTGGTCGATTTTCGTGCCTCCAACCTGCACGTGGTCAACTACAGCGCGCCGGTTCACACCACCATGGAGCTGGACGAGCTCAAGGCGCACCTGCACACGCTGCCCGACCGGCCCGATTGGATCCCCTACCGCACCACCTATTGGAAGGAGACCTGGGGCTTCTGTCTTGCGCATCGACAGATGCAGGCGCTGGCGCCGGGGCGGTACGAGGTGCTGGTTGACTCCGAGCTGTTCCCCGGCAGCCTGAGCTATGGGGAATGCGTGTTGCCCGGCGAGAGCAGCGATGAGGTGCTGCTGTTCACCCACGTTTGCCATCCGTCGCTGTGCAACGACAATTGCAGTGGCATCGCTCTCTTGGCGCACCTGGCCCGGGCGCTCGCCGGCCGGCGCCTGCGTTACACCTATCGCCTCTTGTTCGCGCCGGGCACCATCGGCTCACTCACTTGGCTCAGCCGCAACGAGGCGACGGCGGCGCGCGTCCGCTTCGGCCTCGTGCTCACTGGTTTCGGCGATCCGGGCGGCTTCACCTACAAGCGCTCGCGCCGCGGCGATGCCGCCATCGATCGCATCGTGCCGTTGGTGCTGGCGGGGCGTCCCGGCCCGGTCATGCTCGAAGATTTCAGCCCCTACGGCTACGACGAGCGTCAGTTCTGCTCTCCCGGTTTCAACCTGCCGCTTGGCCGGCTCAGCCGCACCGCCTACGGTCGCTACCCCGAGTATCACACATCGGCCGACAACCCGGACTTCGTCCGCCCCGAGCGCCTGGAAGAGGCGTTCAACGTCTGCCTCGAAATCATCGATGTCATCGAGCACGACCGGCGCTTCCTCAACACCTGTCCCAAGGGTGAGCCCAGGTTGGGCAAGCGCGGGCTGTTCCGGCCCACGGGCGGCACCGGCGTCAGCCAGCGCGAGGAAGCCATGCTGTGGCTCCTGAACCAATCGGATGGCGCCCACAGTGTTCTTGACATCGCGCAGCGCGCCAAGATTCCGTTCGCCGTCCTCAAGGCCGCCGCGGATGATCTGCTCGCCTGCGGTCTGTTGATCGAGGCCGCGCCCGAATCCACAACACACTCGGGCCGCTGAAGCTACGGCCAAGCATGCCGGCACGAAGAGACGAGCACGCCGGCGCGCGCTTTTTTTGCGTGCGCTCCCCTCGTTTGGCTGCCCCAAATCGGTTGCTCAAGCGCCGCAAATGCTGCCGTTCTTTGCGGCGGCCGCCTGCCTGACGCGCTAGGCGCGCATGACTGAAGATGACGCGCGTCCCGGCTGTGGATCGATGTGGCGCATCGCCGGCCACCGATGGATTTGCCCCAAACGGGGTATAGCTGCGCCGGCGCACGGCCTGCAAAATGAGATAGCCTTCCCGGCCGCGACATGGGCGTTTGTTGTCGTGGCGACATGACGGCGTAATCGGGCGTGGCGTGATCGACGTGCCCTTGTCACATCGATCCGGAGGCGGGCAGGACAGCGTCGCAGCGGTGGGGTCAATCCCAACCAATGGAGGATGAGACGCCGTTCTTGAGACGATGCAACGGGCTGAGCCCCCGGGGTGCGCTCACAGTTGCCAACT
>CAYNYW010000036.1:0-28895 GCA_964401555.1 uncultured Defluviicoccus sp. | reverse complement strand
CCATGGAATCACAACCCATTGAGATCACGCAACTCTTTTCCGGTCAGGCTCTAAGGCGGGAGCTGTCCAGAGGGACGCCTTGTTCTTTAGCCCGAAGAGGCGTGAAAAGCACGTCGGGTCCGGCTCTTTGGGATCGCCGAAGAAGTGGTCGACCTTACCGAGGAAGCCCTTCAGTAACCGAGCGTAGATGAGAGCAGGCGTGCCGCCTCGTTCGAGGCTTTCCCGCAGATCGTTATAGGCTTGCCCCTCGGGCGACTTGTGCGATAGCGGGTCCGCGCCAAGGATTTTAACATAACGTTGAAAGTAGATAACGAGGATCAGGCTGCCGACCCCACCCACGGTTGAGATGAGAGTCTTCAGGGGCGATTCGCTAATGCCTGTCGTCAGCTGCGTCAGCCAGTTTGCGATTAGCGTGCCCAGCACCAAGCTGACGGCCTGGACACCGACCTCCTTACCGAAAGCTACCCAGATGAGAAATCTCGCGTCTTCGGGTTCGGGTCGGGAGCAGTCGCTGGATCACTCATGGGGATAGGTCCCTTCTCGCCAGCGTCTATCAGTGGCATGTCCTCCAGTCGAGCTGGCAAGCCAACAGTCTCCGCGTCGCAGGCCATGCGCCGAGGCGGAGCGCGAACGTTCGCTTCAGGTTTGCCGCGGCCCGCTGCACTTCCTTATTGTGGTCGTTAAGAGCCCTTGAGACGATAGGTGCCGCGTTGGTTACGCCGAGATTACCGAGCATCCCAATAACTGCCAAGCGAATCCCGTCCTCGTCACGAACCGCAGCGGCCTTTATCAGCTTGTTGACGATGTGTCGGTCGCGCTGATGTTGGCTCGGCGGTGACGGTGACGACGAGAATGCCGCGGCCGGCTTCGTCGAGGGCGAAGATGACGATCGCCACGGTGTCGTGGCGATGAGCGACGAACAGCAGCACCCGGCTGCGGGCGGCGGCCTCCTTCGGCGTGCCGGCACCGGTCAGCCGGCGCATCAGAAGCCCGAGGTTGTGGCCGGCCACGTGGATCAGGGAGCGCTTCAAGGACGTTGTCGCGGCCGCGCAGCCAAGTCCGGCGCCTGCCGCAGCGCCGAACCTCGCGCCGACCATCGGTGTTGACCGCGACGGCGATTATCGCGGCGACGGAAACGATCCTTCCGGCTTCGCGGACCTGCACGTAGGTGGCGTCGATCCAGAGCTACGGCCAGTTCCTCCTCGATCAGTTCCTCGATGAAATCCCGGATCATATCCCGGATCCCCGCCTCGATCGGGTCCGACCAGGCTTCGCCCAGCAACAGCGTCGTCTCGTCTACAGCCGTCGTGCTATCCGTCGTCATGGCGTAATCTCCCCCGGTGCGCCGGCGCCGGTGCTGGCTGGTTGGACAAGCCGGAGATTACGCCACCTTCGAATTGCAACCACTTCCCCGACGGCACCAGGCAAGCACGACGTCGAATGGCGTGCCGGTAGTTTTGCTGGACTCCCTCTTCGGCCCCATTGGCTTCCGCTCTCACCGCGATGGAGCGGTTTGCCGGAGTTGTTCGACGAACGGTCGGGCCGAGGGATCGATGGCGGCCAGCCGCTCGGCCCAAGTGACGGCGGCGGCGGTGCGGCCGGCATCGCGGTTGATGGTGACGAGGGCGAAGAGGGTGTCGCGGTCGGCCGGATGGCGGGCGTGGCTGGCTTCCAGCGTCTTGATCGCATCATCCGTTCGTCCTGCGGCATTGAGCGCAACGGCGTAGACATAGGCGTAGCGAGCGTTCGCGGGATCGATTGCCGCTGCTCTGGCAAGCTCCGGCAATGCCTCGGCATTGCGGCGCTGGCGCACGAGATTGAGGCCGAGCGCATGATGCAGGTCGGCGCTCTCCGGCAGACGCACGAGCGCCGTGCGCAGGACGCGCTCACCATCCCCGTCGCGCCCCTGTACCGCATAGAGTTGTGCCAGGCTGACGTCGGCAGGGGCAAAGGTGGGGTCCAGCCGGCGTGCAGCGTTAAATTCCGTTTCGGCTTGCGCAAGCTGCCCACGCCGCAGGTAAAGCGTGCCGAGGTTGACGCGATGCTCGGGCCGGTCCGCGTTGACCCGCTGCGCCGATATGTAGTCGTCCAACGCCCGCGCCAGCGCACCGCGTTCGTTGGCGGTCAGCCGGTCCTGCGGCATGTCGGCGAGCAGCGAGGCCGCCTCGATGCGCACGCCCAGAATCGGATCGGCGAGCAGGCGGTTGGCCAGCGGCCAGACCTGCTGAACGGGATAGGGCTGCAACGCGCGCAGCGCCGCAAGCCGCACGAAGGGATCGGCGTCTGTGAGACCGCGCTGCGCTGCCGCCGCCGCCTCGCGGCTGGGGAAGCTGGCGAGGCTTTCGTACGCGGTTGCCCGCGCGATCGACGGTGCAGAGGAATCCGTCGCCAGCTTCTGCAGTAATGTGGCCGCTTCCGGCTTTCCTGCACGGGCGGCGAAAAAGGTTTCGGTCCACGTTTGAAAGCCTAAGCGCTTGGGACCGAACCAGCCCTCGATGGCGGCCGCGGCCCAGGCCGCGCTCTTGTCTGCGTGGCAGTCGGTGCAGGTGTTGGAGGTGCCGAAGCGCACCGATTCGTCGGGCCGCGGTATCCGGAAGGCATGGTCATGGCGCGGATCGACCTCCATGTAGGTCTTCACCGGCATGTGGCAGGCGATACAACGGGCACCCGCCGAGCCATCCTCGTGGTGGTGGTGTGACGCGGCGGCGTACTTCTGCCCATCATGGCACTGTTCGCAGACGGCGTTGCCATCGGCGACCAGTTTCAGTGAATGCGGATCGTGGCAGTCGCTGCAGGAGACACCGGCGACGAACATCTTGCTCTGGCGGAACGGCGCGTAATTGTAGACCTCATCGAAGCTCTTGCCGTCGGCCTCGAACAGCCCCGGCTGCAGCAGGATGGGCAGATGGGTCTGCAGCAGCGATTGGCCGGGCCGCCAGGGCTCGGCGATCTTGGCGCTGCGCGAGTGGCACATCCCGCAGGTCTCCAACTCCTTCGCCGAGGTGCGCGGCGTCGAGCGGCGGGCGTTGCCGGTGGCCGGATCGATCGTCCAGTGAACGTCCGCGCGTTCGTCGAAATGTACACTCAAGCCGTCCGGGCCGGCTTTGCCCGCTCTCGTCCAGGCGACATGCGCCGCGCCGGGGCCGTGGCAGGCTTCGCAGGCGACGTCGATTTCGGCCCAGGTGGTGGCGTAGCTGTTGGTCGCTGCGTCATAGTTCTCGCGCAGTTCGGTCGAATGACACTCGGCGCACTCGAAGTTCCACGTCTGATCCATCCCCGTCCAGTGCAGCGGATCGCCGGCATGCAAATTCCTGTCGGGGTAGAGATGGAACCAGCGCTGGCCGCCCTTGTCCTTCGGTCGCGAGTCCCAGGCGATCCCCAGCGCCTGCATCCGGCCGCCCGGAAAGGCAATCAAGTATTGCTGGAGCGGGTAAACCCCGAAGGTGTAACGGATCTCGAAGTCGGCGAGCGTGCCGTCGGGGCCGTCGGTGTTGACGAAGAACCTGCCGTCGCGCCTGAAAAAACGCGACGTGACGCCGTGCTGGGTAAACGTCGCGCCGCCGAAGTCGCCGAGGACGGTCTTGTCCGTCGCCTCCGCCATTGCGAGGTCATGGTGCGAGCCGCGCCATGCCTCCATCTCGGGCAGATGGCACCCGGCGCAGGCGGCACTGCCGACGAACCCGGGCGCGACGTCCGAAGATCGAGCGGCGGTGGCGACGATAGCGCAGACGGCGAACGACAGAAGCGCAACCACGAAGCCGATCGGCTTTGACCCTCTCAGAATTTCCATGCCACGGTCATATTGAACCAGTGAATTTCGTTGGTCGAATACGTGCCCTGGATGGTACCGGCGAGCGGTTTGCTGCGTTCGATGTCGGCGTCGCCGAGGTTCTCGTATTCGTAGGCGGCACCAATGGTAATGCGATCATTCAGCGCGTATTGCACGCCGGTGCCGACACGAAACTGCTGGTCGAGCGGCAACGCCGGCGTCCGGTTGCTCTTCGACTGCGGCGAGCTGTCGTAGGCAAAGCCCACCATCCACAGCCAGTCGGGCGCAAACTTGTAGCGGGCGCCGATGGCGAAGCCCCAGGTGTCGTCGTAGTTGAGGTTGGTGGTCGTCTGGCGGCTCGTCGTCGATGTGACCTCCAGGGAAGGCTTGCCGAACTGGCTCCACTGCTGCCAGACAACGTTACCCATGATCGCGAGCGTGTCGTTCACGTCGTGATAACCGCTGACCATCACCTGGTTGGGAATGGTCAGGCCAAGGTTCACCTTGGCGCCGGTGAGCCCCGAGGTGTTGAACGCGTCCTGCAGCAGCGGGCCGAGATTGTTGGTCGTGGGATTTTCCTTGAAATCGAGCTTGACCTGCGAGGTGTAGGTGACGCCGAAGCGGGTTCCTTCGACCGGCTCGACGAGAATGCCGGCGATGCCGCCGTAGCCGACATCATCGGCGCCGATGTCGATGCTGGCGTCGCCGCCGTCGAGAACGTCGTTGATCCCGGTCTTCGAGTTCAACTTGCCGTAGATGATCTGCGCGCCGGCGCCGACCGACAGCCACTTGTTGATCCGATAGGCCGCGACCGGAAATGCGCCAAGGGTGAGGATCTCCTCCTGCTGCGCATAATAGCGGCCGGACCAGTTGCTCTGGTAGCGGGAGGAAAGGCCGAAGTCGGAGCCCAGCGAAACGCCAAACTTCAGGTCCGGCGTCGCGCTGTAGACAAAGTAGCCGGCCAGCCCCGGAATGAAGCCCAGTGCGTTGCCGCCGTTGCCGCCGGAGACCGTGGTTTCGCTGTCCTTGTCGAAATGGGCGATGCCGTAGCTCGGCTGGATGCCAACCAACATCTGCGATCGATCGAGCCGGGTCATGCCGGCAGGGTTGCCCAACGCGGTCGCGGCGTTGTCCGCCGTCGCCGCCCGCCCGGCCGACGCGGTGCCGAGATCGGGCGTCGCCATCTCGTACAGGAACAAGCCGCCGGCGTGTGCTTTCGTCGCGCCCACGGTCGCTGCGAACAGCGCGGCGAGAAGGGCGAGTTGCCGCCGTCCGCCTCTCATGGCTGTCATCATGATTGCCCTTCCCGGAGCTTAGTGATCTGACGGAACGTCCGTTGCGAAGATCCGCTTCCAGTCGTTCTTCATGCTGATCACGAGCCAGCCCTTCTGTTTGGCTTCATCCATGAGCGCCTGCGGAAAGGTGCCGAACTTGGTGTCCGGCAGCCCGTTGGCCGGACCGTAGGCATACTCGCGTTCGGCATCGTCGTGGAACACAAGCATCATCAGCCGCGCGCCACCGCCGGCTCCCGTCCACTCCAGCATCTCGCGATCGCCGTCGGAGTTGCCGAAGGCCGCATGCGGCCGCTTGCCGACAAACTTGTTGATGCCGACGGGCTTGCCGGCCTTGTCGTCGATGAAATCAATCTCCGGCAGACGCATCAGCACCGGCTTGCCGCTCTGGACCTCGTACTGAGTCTTGATGGTCGAGCCCACCACCTGCTCGGGCGGAACCCCGTAAACCGTCTCCGTCATCGGCCGCATGAACTCAACGCCGCCGCCGGAAACAATATAGGTCTTGAAGCCGTTGGCCCGCAGAAACGCCAACAGCTCGACCATCGGCCGATACGCCAGCTCGGTATAGCGCCGCTTGAAACGCGGATGACGCGCCTTGTCATACCAATCGCTTACGATCGCCTCGAACGCGTCCGTGGTCATGCCGGCATGCGAAGCCATGACCAATTCGACCAGCCCCTTCTCGCCCGCCGCCGCCAGCGCCGCCAGGTCATTGTCGAGCACTGCCTTGAAGGGCTGTGTCGTCTTCCATTCCGGGTGCTGGGGCGCGAGCGCCTTGATGCGGTCGAGCGCGAAGGCGAGTTGGGTGTACATCGGGTGCGACGGCCACAGCGTGCCGTCGTTGTCGAAGGTGGCGATGCGATCCTCGGGCGCAACGTACGTCGGGCTGCCCTCGGCCGTCGTCGCCTTGACGAAGTCGACGATCGCCGCCTTCGCCGCGCCGTCGTTCCAAGACGGCAAGAGATCATCGGCAGCCTGGACACTCCGGGTTGTCGCAAGAAGCCCGAGAATAGCGACCGCGCCCAACAGGCGATTAATTCGGCGCCCAATCATACCTCTATCCTCCTCCCCATACAGGCGTCTTGATTAACGCTGGAATGACCGGAATTATGTTGAGTTTGACCTGGAAACGCGACCCATAGTCGTCTTGGTTGACGACAAAGTATTCTGCTCCCAACTGGAACTTGACCGGCATGCCGCCGATCTTGGTGGTCTTGGCGACGGTGAGCCCGATCGGCACACTCCACTTGTTGTCCGAGGTTGCCTTGTCATTGTAGGTGATCGTCGGGTTGGTGCCGATCTGCCAGGCATCCGGCAGATTGTAAAAGGCGAAATACAAAAGCGAGCCGTGGTTGGTGGACGGACTGCCACCGGCGTATGACCACCAGTATTGTCCCAGGGCCCCGGCCGTGACCTGCTGGTTCTTGAAGACGCCGACCAGTGCCGGCCCCGCCTCCCAGCGGTCGGCGCCAAGCTGGTCGCTGGTTGCGGTGGGAAAGACCAAGGTTGGCCCGGCCCCATAGGTCACGCTGTCGCCGCCCCAGGACAGGCCGCGGGGAATGAGCAGCAACGGCAACTGGATGTCGCCGAGCCCCGTCTTGCGATCGAAGCCGCCGTCCCCATCGGGCAGCGGTACGCTCGCGAAGGGCAGGACCGGCCGGCTGATGAGCTTGAGGTTCTCGGCAAGCGGGATCGGCAGGACCGGCTGGAACAGGATCTCCTGGGCGTCGCGATACTCGGTGGTGGCTTTGCCCTGCACGAAGTTCCAGTCGAATTCCGTGAAGAGCGCCCAGACGTCGGAGGTCGGGTCGGCAAGCTTGCGGCCGACCTCGGCGAGATCGCCTTGCGGGGCGCCCGAACCGATAGCCTGGCCGGGTGAATCCGCCGCCGCGACGACACGCGGGGAGCGCGCCGGCATCACGGGTAACGCGGAAGCGTCCACGACCTCGTATGTCTGATACGTCGTTGCCTGTGTGGTTGCTTGCGCGCGGGACGATCCGATCGTTGTCCGCCGAGGGTAATCCGTTGCGAGCGACGGATCGTTCCCGACAGAGGCGCTATGGCAGGCGCTGAGGGCGAGCGCCACGGAAACCGGCGCCAGGAGACGGATCTTTAGACGGATCTTTAGACGGATCTTTCTGTTCGCGCGAGGAGTCCGCGCTGCTGAGTTAGACGGCATGTTGCATCTACTGGTTTTCTGGTTTTATAGATGATGCGTCGCTTTGCCGAACGCCCGCGTCGCAGCAAACCTGAACTAAAGCGCGCGGCGAAAGTGCCTCTGCACATCGCCTGACGTTTTCCGGGCACATCGCGCTTTGCAAGCAACAGTTCGCCCCGCCGCAAGACGGGGCGAACCATCGCTTCTTCTCGTCAATTGCCTGACGGCATTGGAAGCGAGAAGCCCTCACCCTTCAACGATTCACGGATGTTCATGAAGCGTTGGTACTGGCTGATGGTGATCGGGCCGGTGTAGGTTTCACTCTGCAGCTTGCGCGGCGGATAGTCGATGTAGGTCTTCATCAACGTCTTGATTGCCTCGTTGGCGGGAAGCACCGCCCAGGTGCTCTCGACGAAATTGGTCATGAAGATGTCGTAGCGTTCCTGCGGGTCCTGCCACAAATCGAAGACCTGGGGGATCGTCGCGACGTAGCTTTCGGGCCCCTTCCAGCCGAGATTGGTATCCACGGCGAGACCACCGGTTTTTGCCCCGTCATCGCCGCGGAGGTTGAACACGAACTTATATTGTCCGACGCGGACCGCGCCCGGCGACAGTTCGTTCTCGGTGAAGTAGAACCAGTCCTTGCGCTCGGATTTTCCGGTGCCGAGCCAAACGGGCGTCATGTCGTAGCTATCGAAGATCGTCGGCTGTCCTTCCCTGTCCTTGGTCGGCAGCTTGACGCCCGCAAGCGACGCAAAGGTAGCCATCAGGTCGAGGCCACCTACAATATCGTCGCTCTTGGAATGGGGCTGGACCTTGCCGGGCCAGCGCACGAATGCGGGAACACGATTGCCGCCTTCACGCACCGTTCCCTTCGTGCCCCGAAATGGCGTGTATCCCGCATCGGGGTAGACATCCTGCCAAGCCCCGTTGTCGGTGGTGAAAAACACGACCGTATTGTCGCTCAATCCCAACTCGTCAAGCTTCTTCAGAAGATTGCCGATATGTGCATCGAGTTCGACGATCGAGTCTGCATACTTGGTCTTCGACAGCGATTTGTGCTCGAAGTCGGGATGCGGAAGGTTCGGCTGATGTACCTTCATGAAGTTGACATTGATAAAGAACGGCGCACCGGACTTCTTCGCTTCCTCAAGGAATTCCAGCCCAGCCTTCTCGACGTAGGCGTCGAGGTACGGAATGCCGACAACACCTTTTTCCGGCGTGTTCACATATTCGCCGTTGACCTTGAAGTCCTCGGTCGCTTTTTCTCCCGCCTTGCCGGAAAGTGAGCCTTTCGTCACCTCCTGAAACACCTTTCTCAATTCCGGATCCATGGCCGGGAACCAATTCGGATCGGAATAGGTGTAGGCGTTCAGGTGATACAAGAAGGCGTACTTCATCTTGTCGTAGCCTTGCGCATTCGGCAGCGCGTAATCCGCCTCACCCAGATGCCATTTCCCGGTGAAATAGGTCTGATAGCCCGCCTGCTTGAGCACGGACGCCAGCGTCCACTCGGCGGCGGGCAGCCCGCCGCCCTGGCCCTGGAACGCGACGGTCGTCAATCCGCTTCTGTTCGGGATGCGACCCGTCTGAAGTGCAGCGCGGCCTGGCGTGCAGCTCGGTTGTGCATAGAAGGTCGAAAACATCATACCTTCCGCGGCGAGTTTATCGAAGCTGGGGGTTGGCATCCCACGGGCACTTCCCCCGAGGTAGGGGCCCAAATCTCCGTAACCGACGTCGTCACCGACGATCAGCAGGATGTTGGGTTTGCTGCCCGCAACGGATTGAGCCTGCGCCGACAGCGACACAAGCGCGCCGATGCCGATGGCAATGACCGATAGAATGAATCGTCCCATGATAATCCTTCCCTCCTCCCGGTTCAGCGCATCACTATTTTCAATTCCATTCCATCATACACCGGTTGTCTCGTGCGTCGAACCACCGCCCCGGCTTTTTTTTGGGGGGGGGGGAGGAGTGCGCCGCTGCATCCCCATGGTCCGCGAAAGGATCGGCGATGGGCATCAGCGGCCGGCCGCTTGTCTGCAACAGCGCAACCGCCTCTCGCTTGAACTCATCCGTGACTTTCCGGCGTGATTTCGTCACCCAACACCCTCCTGCCCCTCGCGGAGTTCGGCAAGAGCGTCCACCGATCCGAGGGAGGTTGACCAGCGCCGGCATCGCGATGTCAAGCGGGGTCGGGCTGGTGCTCGCCGAGCTGGTGCTGGAACGGACGCCCAGCCTTGGCATCGGCGCCTTCCGCCGTGACCTTTTCGGCCCAGCGGCCTTGATGCGTTCGATCCGGCCTTCGTAGACCGCTGCGCCGCCGCCTGCGCCCACAAACGCACAAGCTGAGCACGGCAGTCAAGCAAGCCTCTACAGCGCCGATGCGACCGCTGACTCCAACGCGAAGCGGTCGATCGTTGCACCGATAACGAACGGCATCCATCCATGTTAATTGCAACCGGAGCGGCGAGGAACTCGGCAGTCGCCACACGCAGGCGCTGGCCCCTCGCACCCGGTCATGCTAAGATGAAATTGTACTGAGAGTGAGGCTCAATCACATCGGACGTCGGGAACCCTAGGGGGGAATCCGGCGCGATCGAACGGGGAGGCGGCGGGCATGGCCAACCCGGGACTGCCCTCGACAGAGCGGCGGCGGGTGCGTGGCGAAATGCGGCCTCGATGCGCTGCGGGGAAGCGCCTTCGGCGACGTTCCCGGCCGCTAGTGCAGCGGCGCATTCAAAGAATGCGCGGTCGCTGCACACAACCTGTTGTTTCTAGTGCACATCTAACCCATTCGGCTGAATCATCCGAATGGGTCTGTGCACTCGTGGTCCACCCATCGGATCCGGCAACATGAACCGCGAGCCGCAACGGGCGCGACCGCCGGTCGCCGCGGAGCTTCCGGACTTCGTCGGTGTCTCGCCGGCGTTGACGACGACGATCGCGACGATCCGCAAGCTCGCCGCGTGTGACGTCCATGTGGTGATCCTCGGCGAGACGGGAACCGGCAAGGAGCTGGCGGCGCGTGCCATCCATTACCTGGGTGAACGTGGCGACCGGCCGTTCATCCCCGTCAACTGCGGTGCGATCCCCGATACCCTGATCGAGAGCGAGTTCTTCGGCCACGCCCGTGGCGCCTTCACCGATGCCAGGGAGGCGAGCGACGGACTGATCGCGATGGCCGATACCGGCACGCTGTTCCTCGACGAGATCGAATGCCTCTCGGTCAAGGGGCAGGTGATCCTGCTGCGTTTCCTGCAGGACCAGGTCTGGCGGCCGGTTGGCGCCCGCAACTACCGGCGCGGCGACGTCCGCATCATCGCCGCGAGCAACCAGGACCTGGACGAGATGGTCGCACGCGGCATCTTTCGTGCCGACCTGCGCTTCCGTCTGGGGGTGCTGTGGCTGATGATGCCGGCCCTGCGGCATCGCCCGGAGGACCTCGCGCCCCTCGTGCGGCACTTTCTCGATCTGTTCGCGCGTCGCTATCACCGGCCGCCGAAATCCCTCGACGAACGCTCGCTCGCGCTGCTCGGGCGGTATCCTTGGCCGGGTAATGTGCGCGAACTCGAGAACCTGATCCACCGCGAGTTTATGCTCGGCGACGGTCCTGTCCTCAGCATTCGGCCAGAGATGCTCGGGCTGACCGAAGCGTCGCCAGCCGACGGGACGCGAACGCCTCCGGCCAAGGAATCCAACACAAGCTTTCGTGCCGCCAAGGCCTCGGCTGTCGCCGCCTTCGAGCGAGCTTATTTGGCGGAGGTGCTGACCCGCGCTGGCGGCAATCTCTCTCTCGCTGCGCGGATCGCCGGCAAGGACCGCAGCCGGCTAGGCAAGCTTTTGAAAAAACACGGCCTCTCGCGCGAGAGCTTCGAGCCGACGCCGACGCTGTCGTAGACCGGTTCTCCCCCCTCATTCTTTGAAGGCATCCGCACGCGCCGTCGCCCCTCCTGCGTTGCGGTGGGACTTTTTCGCCCCGATGGTGGGTCGCTATCGCCGCATCTGTCTTGCCACACAGATCAACGGCTTCGCCGTGGGGGCAATCGATGCACCTGCGGCGCCGACGCCATACCGTCTCCGGCGGCAAGAAAAGTAATCGTCATTTCAAAGCATTGGCGGCTTTGCCACAGTGGCACGCAGCTTGCCCCAGGGGGGAGTGGTGGTCGTGCGTGACCATGATTCTCGGTGGGGTCGGTGAACGATGAGCAAGACGCCGTTCGCAGTGTCGCGGAGAGAATCCGCCGTCACGTGGCAGAGCACCCCAATGCGGCCGACACAGCGAACGGTGTCGCCGGATGGTGGTTCGCGAAAGCGGACCCGCTCATCGATCCTGCTGTTGTCGAAGCCGCTCTCGAAAGCCTGGTCGCCGATGGCTCGTTCGAGCGCGTCGTCCTTGCCGGCGGTGCCGTCGTTTACCGGCGGCGGTGAGCGCGACCGCGCACCAACCTCCAACGCCGCACGGATCTAAGACGCATGAACTTCGTCGATAGCGCTCTCGTTCGGCTGGCCGACGCGGCGACTCGGGCCGCCCTGTTCGATCAAGAGGCGCTGGCGAGCCTGATCGCCGCTGCCTACGACACAAACGCGATGGCGATCACGCCGCCGTTCAACCCGGTGTTCGATCGTCTGGAGATCGGCCTTGCGGTGGTGCCGCCCGGAACGCTTGACGGCTACTGGAGCGGCCCGACGGGCACCGATCGCACCGAGTTCCGGCTGCGCGGCAGCGGTTTCGGTGGCCAAGCACCGATCCGCGTCGATGCCGTCTGGCGTGGCGGAATCGTCGTCAGAACCCTGCCGCTCGACAGCACCATCGTCGCCGTCAACGTACGGCGCGCCGATCTCGATGTCGTTGATATCGACGCCGACATCGCCGCGGCGCTGGGCGCATTGCCAGCCGATCCAGTCGTCCTGGAAGCGGAGCGGCGGGCCCGAGTCCTCGCCCGCGTTCGCGCTGGAATGAACGAGCCGACGGCTTTCAGCGACATCCAGCTCGATCGCTGGCTGGCGTCGCTCGGCGTTACCACGGTGACCGCGCTGTTGGAGACGTACCGCGGCGTCGCCAGTGAGAGCACCCTGCAGATCACGTTCTCGCCGCCCGCCGGTGGCGCGCCGAGCCCGAAGACCCTGCCGTTCGCCGCCGCCTTGCTGATCCGCGGGCCGGCCGTCGCGACCGCAGAGCTTCTCAGTGAAAGCAAGCTGGTGCGCGCACGCCTGTCGGATGACGGCCTGGCGGCTCCTTTGGAGGGCGGGACCCGGCAGCGATCGTCGCTGGTCATCGTTTGGATGGTGCCGGCCGCTCTGTTCGACGATGCCGACTGGCCGGGAGCGGCTGCCGGCATGAATGCGGCGCAGGCGCGTGCGGCGCGCCGGGCGGCCGCAGCCCAGTGGCTCGCACGAGAAGGAATAGGACTGGTGACGGTGAGCTGATCCCAGGGATCGGCCGCCTGTGGCCGGAGGGCGAACGTAAGCAGGAGGAGCAGATGCCCGACGCAGCGTTTCCGTTTATCGAAGTCAAAATCGTCCCGCCGGCGCCACCGGTGGCGCAACGGGCGCCCGGCGTGATCGCCATCGTCGGCAATGTCCCGGCCGGAGTGAACGGCGGCGCTGCTGCTGCCAATGTTCCTGTCCGCGTCGACACACTCGACGACGCGGTCGCCAACTTCGCCAATAAGGACGCCAACAATAACGTCATCCGCAACGCCCTCTACGACTCGATCGAGCTGGCGATGCTGCAGGACCCCAAGCCGTCGAAGATCTACGGCGTCAAGACCGCTGGCGGCAACTATGCCGGCGCGCTCGCCGGTCTCGAAGCCGCTGACGACGTCACCTTCGTGTCCCTCGCCGGCGAAAAGACGATTGGCGCCGCCGCCGCCGGTGCCAACCCACCGACCGGGCTGATGGCGCTCAAGGCGCACGTGGAGTCGATGTCGGCCCAGGGGCAAAGGCGCATCGGCGTTGCCATGGTCGATCCCGCCACCGACAAGTCGACGACCTACGTCGCCGACATCACCGCCGCGGTCGCCAACCTGAAGAGCTCGACGAGCCGGATGGTGATGATCGCCGCACGCGGCGCGACGCAGGATGTGGCCACCGCGGCGATGTCGGCGGTCGCCGGCTTCGCACCGCACATCAGCGTCGTGCTGAAGAAGGTCCGCGGCATCACCATGCCGAAGGCCAAACAGTACAGTCCGTCGGAGATCAAGGGGCTGTCGGAGGCGGACATCATCCCGCTGATCGATCCGGCACTGATCGTCGGCGAGAGCCTGCACTTCGCCGACGGCCGCCTGTTCACGACCGATGCTAGCCTTCTGCACATCGATCTCGTGCGCACCCTCGACGATATCGAGTTCCGGCTGCGCGCCGGGCTGATTGGTCTGATCGGCGACGCCAGGATCACCAAGGCCGGCATGACGCTGTTGAAGGTGACGACCGACGGCATCCTCGGGCCGCTGAAGCGGAATGCGGTGATCGATGATTACACCATCGAGATCCCGGTCCTCGACATCCTCAGCATACCGCAGGCGGCGTGGACGCCGACCGAGGCGAATATCGTGACCACGGCGCGCGCCAACCGCACCGTCGACATGATGGTCACCATCACCTACGGCCCGGCCGTCAGCACGCTGAAGGTCAGCCTCGTCACGAAGCTCTAGGACCCGACGGAGACCTGCCATGGATTGGAAAACGCGCCTCGCCATCAAGTACAAGGAAAAGAACGGCACGCAGTGGGAGGTGATCCGCCCGATCGATTCCTTCTCACCGTCCTTCAATCTGGCGTCGGAACCGTTGCACTCGGTGGAGGAGACGCACCTCGGCGTCATCTACTCGCCGCAGTCGATCACGTTCTCGATGACGGTGAAGGCCGTGGGTGATGTCGTCGGCAAGCTCACCAGGCTCGCCCTAGAGGGCACGCGCTTCGACATCATGCTCGACGACGAGGAAGGTGACGACTGGTCGTTCAAGGACGTCGTCCTCTCAGATTGCATCATCACCAGCGCGACACCGACGACGGCGACCATCTCCGGCGCGCCGGCTGCCACCTTCAGCGGCTTCAGCCTGTCCAGCAAGGCAACCCCGTCGACGGGCGCCGCCGCGAGCATCCCGTAAGCCGATGGCGGCGAAAAACCCCCATGGACCGGGCGGCGGCCGCGCCGTCAAGGTGACGCAAAGCGGACTCGCACGCGTCCGCGCGGGCGAGATCGTCGTGTCGGCATCGACCGGCGCGGCGGAAGCCGAGCAGATCGGCGCCGACGATCGCACCGTGGTCAACTACCACTTTCCCGTGGAGATCGAGGTGCGCGCCGGCGGCGCGTCGATTGACGCCCAGAAGATCGCCGATCTCGCCCTCGCCCGCCTGGCCGAGAGCCTTGAAGAGGTCGTCTGATGCCGGTCGCCGTCCACGTTCCCGTGCGCCTTCGGATCGACGCCCGCGCCGGTCTCGACCACGCGGACTGGATCGAGACTGCGGTTGCTGCGGCGGTCGGACGGGCACTGGCGCAGAGCAGGAATGTGGTGTTGGCGCCGCGCGGGGATTGTCTTGGAACAAATCGTCTATCGCCGACGTTCCGCTGGCACGGCGAAGACCTGCGAACGCTGCCGGAAGCGGCACGCAGCGAATTGGAAAGCCGCATCACCGATGCGATCGCCGCTGCCATGGATCGAAGCGACATCGGCGGATCCAAAGGCGAATCCAGTGCTGATCCCTGGCCGCTCAGCGATCCGCCCGAGGAGCCGTTCGATCGCAGCCGCTACGATCCGCTGCTCGGCATCTATCGGATCCCGAGCTATGACGCCAACCCCGACGCCCCAGGGGTCACGCACATCACCTTCGACGACGACCCGCTCATCCTCAATCCTGAGCCGCCGCCCAAGTTCGATTTCAAGGTCCTGACCAAGCAGCAAATCAAACAGGCCGATTGGTCTGCGCTTGCCCGCGCGGCCGTCGGGATCTGGGGGTTGCCGCCTGCCAACGTGCCGCGCGGCCTGATCGTCAAGATGCCGGGAAGTTGGTTCGTCCTGGTTGATACCAAGCCGGTGAGCACGTTCGGGTTCGAATCGTTCGGCTATTACAAGTTTGCCGGTGCCGACAAGGTGCCGCCGTTCGAGCTGAAGACGGACTCCGAGCCGCCGCCCGCGCCCGCTACCGCAACGCGCTCGTTGATCGCAGGCGACGTCGGGCTGCGCACCTTTGCGTCCGAGCGGTTTGGGCCGGGCATTGAAATGATCTATCGAAACGCCAAACCGAAACCGGAGACGATGTCGTCGGCCGAATACGGTGCGCTGGTGCAGGCCGCGGTCGACAAGGAAATCGACCGGCGCGTGCAGGGGTTCCTCGGCAAGCTTCCAAAGGATGCAACACTTTCGAGCGTCGTCGTCATCGAGATGCACGGCCAGGAAGTAACGCTGTTTGCCACGCCGGATGACGACAAGAATCTGAACTGGACCGGTCCGGCCAACCTGCTGCCCGTCGCCTTCGAGGTTCCCGGCGCGAAGGCGGAGGCGGGGAAAGGAGAAGGCGGGAAGGGGGGTAAGCCCGGCAAGCAGAAGGGCGGCGGTGGCGCGGGTGCTGGAGCCGGTGCCGGCGAGGGACAAGAGGGCGCCGGCGACGGTACCGGCGAAGGTGACGGCGGCCGTCGCGGCGGCTTTGTCATCTACCCGGAAAAGCAGGCGAAGCCCGGCGTGAAGGGCGCTATGTTCCCGCCGATCAAGCCGAGCCTTTTCACCCTCAGCCTCGAATGTGAGTCGTTTGAGGGCGAACCGAAGCTCGACGAGCTTGGGGATGATGCCGTCGGCCTTCGGCGAGCCATCGAGGAGATCGCCTACCGGCTGCAGATCGAGCCTTGCTGCGACGACGGATCGTGTTACGCCGCCAATTTCGCGATACGCGCGGCGACGGTGCTAGGCGCCCGTGCCGCCGCCATCAGTACTTATATCGGTGGCCAGGAGCCCGGCGGCTTCACCCAACCCGTCGCACAGAAGAGCGGCAATCTCGGTGCGCTCGACTTCCGCCCCGTCGTGTCGCCCGCCATCCAGTTCATGCGGCATCTCGCCGGCGTCGTGCCGCGGCTGACCGCCCTGATGCGCCGGATCAAGGAGCTTTATGGATCGCCGCAGCATCGCGGCAAGATCACCGGAATTTGGGCCGGCGAGCCGGTCGCCTGGCAGCTCCATTTCATGGAGGATTTCTCCCCGGCGATGGACGAGGCCGTGGGCGAGGTCTTCCTGACCACCTGCCAATCGATGTTGCTGCAGCTTCTGCAGTCCTCGCGCAAGGGCATCGATCTGCGGATCTCGAAGTTCAACGAGTACGCGCCAATCTTCGAGCAGCTGATGGTGACGCAGCTCACCGACTATGCCGAGTTGCAGAAACTCAGGGATCACCTGAAGAATTACGAACGGGCGCGTGCCGTCTACAACGTGACGGAGGCCGCCGGCGGCAACGTCACGGCGACGATCGCCGCCATCAATCCGGCGACCCAGTGGATCACCGCCACCCGTGCCTTGTCAGGCGCCTTCGTCGCCCATGCCGAGCAAGCCTATGCCCCCGGTGCGGCTTATCAGATCGTCACCGGCAGCGACGGGACGGCTCGGGTCCGCGACTCCCACGGGACGCTGTGGTCGATGCAAGATCTGGAGCAGGCGCTGCCAATGCAGCGCGGCATGGCGGAAGGCATCGATCCGCTGGTCAAGCAGATGACCGACATCCCCGAGGTGCTCGGCCGGTTCAAGACCAACCGGCGGGCGATCCGCCAGGAGCTGTGGCGGGTGCTCCTCGAGATGCAGGCCAATAACGAGGAAATGCTCGGCAAGGCGCGACAGGACCGCTGGTTCTGTTTCCGGGCGAGCCGGCTGAGTGAAAACATCCCCGAAGCGACGGTCTCCGGTAGTTGCTACGCCCTTCAGGGCATCCATTTGCAGGCGCATCTCGTAATCGGCGAATTCTTCCTGGGCGACCCGTACTACGCGCGCGGCATCGACTACCTGTTCATGAGCGAGGAAGGGCGCCAGGCGCTGACCGGCTTCGGGATCATGGTCGGGCTCGTCATACTTTCCGTGCTGTGCCCGCCGGCGGCGTTCATCGTCGGTGTCAAAATCGCCCTCCACGACGTGGCCAAGGCCAAGGAGAAGGAGCGGCTGTTCGAATCGATGATCGATCCGGAACTGGTGCTCACCCGGGCTGAGGTCGAGATGGAGCTGTTCGCCGCTTATCTCGGCCTCGCGCTGTCGCTGATCCCAGAGGCCGGCACCGTCATCGGTGCCGCCGGACGAGGTGCCAAGGCGGTGGTGAGAACCGGCCTCCGGGCTGGGCTGCGCCAGGGATTGCGCGCCGGCGCCAGTGCCTTCGGCCGATCCATCGCCCGTTCGGTCGCACGCCAGATGCTCCACGCCATGCGCCAGGATCTGCTCACGGCCTTCGTCCGCGAACTCTCGGTCAACATAGTGATGGACCAGGTGATCCAGAAGGCGATGGCGCCGGTGCTCGCCCACATCGAACGCGAGGCGATGATCGAGGAATCGGTCGGCGGGCCGGAGGGCGCCCGCTTCGTGCTCGCCATGCTGAACCACGAGAAATCGTCCGGCGCCACCGCCGGTCTCAGGGGAGGCCTGCGGTGACCCGCCCGCACGTCCAATTCCGCGTCTCCACCCACATCGAGCCGTCGGTGATCCGCGGCGTCGCCGACCAGCACCCGCGCCTCAAGGCGTTCTATCGCACGATTGGCGAGCACGCCGGGCAGGGCGACCGCCGCGCCCGCTCGCTGCTCGACTTCGTCGTCCGCAGGATGCTCGACGACGTCGGTGATCTGCACCTTAACGACGTGTTCTCCCGTCTCGATCGCATCGAGGTGCTGCGCGACAACATCGCCGCCGTCCTCGATCACGTTCTGGAAGGCGGCGAACTGCCTAAGGGTGTCGACGTCGCGACGCTTGGTCAGTATTTCGAGCATTTGCAGAAGGAGATGCACGATCTCACCCAGCCGCGCGAAGCGCTGATTGGCGACGAACCGTTCAAGCTGACCGACGACAGCGCTGACTACGCCCACCAGTTGCTCAACGACTTTCGCAGCAAGGAGGGCGGCGGCCCGCCCGAGGGTGGCGTTCACGCCGAACCGGTCGAGCGCATGCTGGCGCGCTTTCGCGAGCTTCCGGATGACCAGCGGGCGGCGCTCAGCCGCGCCGGGGAAGTGGCGCCTGGCGATCTGTGGCGGACTGTCGCCGCCGACGGCGAGTCCGCTCGAAACGCCGGTATCGCCAAGCTGCGTGAGCGCCTGCGCGGCAAGATGACGGATGCCGAGCTTGCCAACCTGGAGACCGCCATCGGCGAGTTGGGCAAGTCACGCACGCGCGGCCGCACCGGCATCGCCGGCCGAGGCGAAGCGGTCCTGCAGGGGATAGCCGACCCGGCCTTGCGCCGCGCCGTCGAGGCCGACGCCTGGGTGCTGCAGGAGGTGCGCAGCGCCGAGCAGTTGCAGACCATGTGGGACAACTATCAGCGCCGCGGCGGCGATCCGGGCGGTTTCCGCGCCTACGTCCGGCGCGAGATGATGACCTACGTGCGTTCGGTGTTCGGTGAGCACACGGCAGCGCTTTCACTGCCGGAGATCGATTTCTTCCTGAAGGGCCCGGACATCCACACCCGTCGGCCCGGCACCGACCTGGTCGGCATCGGCCACGACGGCTGGGTGTGGATCCTCGACGACAAGTCGCACAAGGCGTCGTCCGTCTCGAGCGTCTCGGCGCTGTTCGAAAACCTGGTCGGCAACCTGCGCGACGATGCGCGTCAGTTCCGCGAGAACATCGCCCGGCTGCGCCGCGACGTCCCCGGATTTCGCCCGGACATGCGTGCGCTCGACGGGATCGAGCGGATGCAACGCGCCGCCGACGACATCGATGCACACTTGCAGTCGCTGCCGGCCGATCAGCGCTTCGAGCCGGCCTCGCTCGCCCGCATCGATGCAATCCTCAAGCGCCACGAGATCAAGCTCCGGGTGACCAGTGCGTTCGGCGAGGTGACGGCGATCAGCGCCGAGTTGGCGCGCCTCGGTATCCGCGTCACGCCGACCGGGCCTGTGGTGCCGCTGCCGTAGGGGAAGGAGAGACGACGCCATGGCCATCACCAAGAGCTTCGTCGACTATGGCAACGTGCCCTCGGCCGTGCTGTGGGACGGCGCCGCCCTTCTGGTGCCGCTATGGGCGGTGACCCAGATATCGATCAGCGAGCAGTACCACCTGCCGCCGATCGGCTCGACCGCACACAAGGCGATCGTCGCCACCCACGACGATACCATCAACCTGAGCGGCGTGCTCGTCGGCGCCGAGCGATACACCTGGAAATTCGCCCTCGAGATGATGGCCGAGGCGAGCAAACGCGGCACCGCGCTCGCCGCCTATTCGGGGGGCATGTTCACCGGCCTGGTCCTGGTCACCTCGTTGACGATCCGCACCGACATGCAAATTCAGTCGCTTACCTTCGCCGCCTCGGCGCAGCGGCGCGATGTCATCGACGTCACCATCGCCATGGCCTACCTGCCGCGACCGAGCATTCTCGGCAAGCTGCTTGACGTCGCCAGCGTCGGCGTCGGCGCACTCGCCGATTTCGGAGGCAACTGATGATCGCCCCGACACTCGGCCCCCTGCTCGTGTCTGATCCGCCGACCACGCCGCCGGCTGACTTCCAGCTCCAGACCCAGTCGGTCACCACCGGCCTGCCGGCGACGCTCACGCTCTCGGATGGCTTCCAGGCACTGCTCTTGTTGCCCACCGGCCTCGCCCGCCGGTGGCTCGATGCCGATCCGGGCGCCCTGCTGGCGACATCGGCCGACGAACGCCTGCCATACGATCCGAACACCGCCGAGGCGCTCGCGCTGACGCCGCGCCCGCCGCTGCGCCTGCTCGTGCGCCGCAACGGACGTACCCTCGGCGCCGTTCCGGCTAACGTCGGCGTCATCCGACGCATCTCCGACTCCGGCGATGCGGTCGACGGTGTCGTGATCGAGGTCGTGCTGCAGGCGTGGGAAATCTACGCCGGCTCGGTACGCGGTGCAGGGAATTTCGGGTCGTCGATTCAGATCGCGTGGCGGCTCGCCGACCGCGCCTCCGACACGTTTGGCCCGCCGATCACCAACCAACGCGTGCTGCTCCGCCGACCACCGGCCCAGCGCATCCATTCGATCGTCGGCCTGCCCCGCGACCTGGCGCTGCTCCGCGCCCGCAAACTGATGAGGATCGTCCGCTGATGTCCTTCCTCGACGCTCAGGTGAAAGAGGGTGCCGTCGGCAACGATGCCGGCTTCGCCATCCATTTCCATGCCGCCCCGGCACGCCTGGAGCTGTCGAAGCCGGTACTGGCGATCAGCAGCAGCGACTACTACGCACAGATCGAAGCAACCCTGGAGGAGGGCTTCAAGGGCGGCACGACGACGCTGACCATCGAGGGCATGACCGACGAGCACTACGCACTGATCGCCGCCGGCGGCCCACAGAAGCCAGAAATCATCCGCCTCTACCTGTTCTGGCGCGACGCCAACACGTCGTTCGGCGCCTACTTCACCAATATGCTGGGCGTCAACGCCGCACCGAGCGATGCCGAACTCAAGGAGACCCTGGTCGCGGTCCTGAAGATCAAGAAGATCGATCGGCGCGCCGGAGCCCGCACCTACGACACGGTGATCACCGCCAATGAACTGGCGCTCGCTTGGCTCTCGGACCGCCGCGTCAGCGAGCCGATCACCGCCGAGAACTACAGCACCGCGCTTTCGCAGATCGGACGGAAGACCGGGGTGCCATTTGCGACCTGGGGAATGGATCGAGCGACGGGGCGGATGACGCCCGATCAGGGGACCGCCGCCGGCGAGGAAAAGGTGACGCTGGGCCAGGGCCTCTTGTACCGCGCCGCCGTGGAACGCATTGCCGGCGCCATCGAGGGCGCGCTCAACCTTTACGGCCGGCAGATGCTGCTGGTTCGCGACGGTACCGTCCATGTCGGCAAGCGGCCGATCCCGTTGCCGGAACGGGCCAAACCGAAACGACTGTCGCTGGCCACCGGTTTGCTCGAAACGGTGCCGGAAGGCGAGGAAGAGACCGATCCGTACGCGAGCAGCGAGGTCGGCGGGACCGAGCCGAAGAAGCGCCAGCGCTACCGCATGACCCTGAAGGGTCGGTCCGACCTCAAACCGGGCGACGTCGTTGTTTTCGACGATCCGACGCCGAACCTCAAGCAGACAGTTCCCGGCCTCGGTGCCGCCATCGTCGGCGCCTTCGCGGGACCCTTCCTTCCCGACATGGGGGATACGTTCAAAAAGGAGACGCTGGGCTACGTCACCTCGGTCCGCCACACCTTGAGCCGCACCGCCGGTTTCATGACGCAACTGAGCCTGCTCGGGATCGACGCGGTGGGTGATGCGGCGTGGGACACCCGCGCGTCTTCGGCCTCAGCGCCGACGACCGAGAAGCCTTCGGGATCGTCCGATCCGGCCGCCGCCGCTGCGGCCCAGGTCAAGCGGGTACACGCTACGGCGCTTGAGGAATTCCGCACGGTCGAGGTCGGCGAGGTACGCGCCGTCAACACCAACGCGTCGGGCGCGGTCGAGCCACCCTCGCAGACCGAGACGGTATGGGAAGGCCTGATGCCCACCGACGGCCGCGCCAACGCCGCACGCCGGCTGCCGATCCAGCGCGAGCAGCCAACGCCGTGGCAAAGCATCGCCTATGTGAGCCCGTTTGCCTGGGGCAAGTGCGGGCTGGTGCTGCCGCGCTATCCCGGAACCCGCGTCGTCATGGCGCACCGCAACGGCCGCGCCGACGACAAGCTCGACATCGGCGCACTATGGGAATCGGGACACGGACCGGTGTCGCAACCGGGCGACTGGTGGCTGTCGCTGCCCGTTCTCGATGGGGCTCCGCCATCTTCGGTCGGCGACAAGGAGACACCTCAGGAACACAACGGCAAGGTCAGCCAGGACCTGACCGATGCCGCCGGCAACCGCTGGATCGAGGTCGGCGAACTGACGATCCGCGTCGGCAAAGACGATCTCGGGAATGCCGGAACCCGCCCCAAGGATCCCGCGAACCCGCGCGGCGCCATCACCATCGAGCATACGAAGGGAGCCGCGAAGCTGGTGATCAAGCCGGACGGGTCGATCGAGATCATGTGCAAGAACCTGACCATCGACGCCGGACAGAACGGGACGATCACCATGAAGGCGAAGAAGGTCGATGTCGAGGTTCTGGAGGCGATGGAAGTGAAGTGAGGGAGCGGAGGCCATGCCGTTCGTGTTGACCAAATCGAGCAGCATCACGTGTGCCGGCCAGGGCAATGTCCAGACCAGCAGCCAGCCAAAGCTCAAGGTGTCGAGCGCCGAGGTGCTGCGCGTCGACGGCATCGAAGGCCAGTCGATCCCCGACTGCAAGACCGTGACCGACGCCAATTCCGGAAGCAAGAAGTGCACGAAAGTCGCGAGCGCCAGCGGAGCGGCGACCAAGCTCAAGGTGAGTGGCGCTCCGGTCGCCCTCGCGACGCTGACCGGCGCCGGCGACGGAGCAATCAGCGGCACCCCGGAAAAGCTCACCGCGAGCGCCAACCAGACCAAGCTCATGGCCTCCTGACATGTCCGACCCGAGCCCCGAACTCGCCCTTATCCGCGACCGCCTCCTCGGCTGGGGGATCGCATTCACGCCGACGTTTCCCGGTCTCGACCTTGTGCGCGACATCCGCCTGGAGACGACGGCCCGTGGCACCGACTTTGCCGTGGTCCGCTCGCTCGACAACCTCGCCCAGGATCTGGAGGTCGCCTTCACCACGCTGCTCGGCAGTGACGTGTTCAACACCGGCTTCGGTTTCGACGGCCTGAACGCGGTTGCCGAGGAGACCAGCCGGATCTTGATGCGCGAACGCATCCGCATGAGCGTGATCGCGACGCTACGCCAGGATCCGCGAGTCCAGCGCATCGTCGACGTGAAACTCGACGACGGACGGCTGGAGGCGGGCACGCCGGACGACGCCGAGCGCCAGGCGCTGCGCGCCAGCCGGACGATGCTCGTCAAGGTCGAATTCGAAACCATCTCGGGCGACCACGCCGTCGTCCGTCTCGGGGAGGTACCGTTCAATGTCCTCTGAGACCCAGATCGATCTCGGCGACGTGCTGGCCATTGAGGAAGAGGTGCTCCGCTCGACGGGCTCCGCCGGATTCGGGATCAGCGACACCGGCTTCGTGCCGAAACCCTACGTCCGCTTGGTCGCTGAGAAGATCGCCGTCGCCCGCAGGCTGTTCGGCGACGACATCGACCTCGGGCCAGCCTCGGTCATGCGCAAGGTCTTCGAAGTCGCGTCACTGGAACAAGCGCGGACCTGGTCGACCATTGCCAGCGTATACGACAACATGTTCGCGGTCTCCGCGGTTGGCGCGGCGCTGAGCCGGATCGGCGAGGATCTCGGGCTGGCGCGCCCGTTTAATCCGGCGCGCGGTCGCGTCAAGCTGACCCTGACGCCGCCGCTGCCTCCCGGCTTTCCGCAGATCACGATCCCGCGCGGCTGCCGAATGTCGACGCCGGGCGGCCACCACATCGCCACCGACGAGACGGCGGTGCTGACCGACGCCAATCCCGAACGCACGGTCGGTGCCGTCGCCTTCTTCCCGGGGCCGTCGCACAATCTCGATCCGAACCAGCCGAACCAGAAAATCGACCGCTGGAACTTCGCCGACCAGAAGCTTGCCGAGCTGAACGACGCGGAGGTGGCGGCCGGCGCGCCGTTGGTCGCGATTGCCCACACCGCACTCTTTACCGGCGGCGAGCTGCAGTGGTCCGACGCCCGCTACCGCCAGCTGCTGCTGCAGGCGCCGCGCTCGATCTGGACGGTGGAAGCGGTGCAAACGGCCCTCTCCCTGGTCGCCGGAGTCCGCCGGGTGCAGGTGTTCGACGGCTGCGGTGGCCTCGACATCAACCAGTCGATCTTCGGCAACTTCAACTTCATCGAGCGGGTGTTCGCCGCGGAACGCGACATTGGCAGCCCCTACTACTTCACGGTTCTGGTCGCGCCGACGCCGGCGGCGATCTGGGGCGGACCCGACGGCCTGCACGCCCAGGTTGAATCGGCGCTCGAAGACATTCGGCCGATTGGCATCTTCGCCAACATCGAGAGTGCCGAGACAGTGGGGGTCGGTGTCGAGGCGAAACTCGTGGTCAAGGGCCTGCCGCTGCCGAGCGGCTCGCGTGCGGCGATCAACGCCTCGCAGGCAGCGAGCGAACTGCGCGCCCGGATCTATGCACGGCTGCGCCGCTACGTCGACGAGCTTCCCTTCGGCGAGCCGGTCCGTGCCGCCGAGGTCGTCTGGACCATCATGAACGAGCCGGGCGTCGTCGATGCGCGTGACGTGCAACTTATCCGCTATCCGGCGTCGTTCGCGACGCTGTCTTTCGCGGCAGCCCCGGCCGGCACCACCGTCCAGCGCTTCACCTGCGGTCAGAACGTCGAGCTCCGGGCCAACGAGATCCCGGTGTTCGTCGATCTGGACGCACTGCCGGGTGCCGCGGCCGGCACGCCGCCGCTCTTGGAGATCGTCTGAGATGGTGGCGCCCGTGCAACGGCTCGCGTCTGACGACCTGGGGTCGGCGGTTCACACAAACCTGCTGAGCCACCTGCCGGGTCCGTTCGGCGGCGGGGCGATGCAAACATCCGTTCCGCTCGCCGCCGACGGTCGGATCGACGTCAACTGGACGACCCGCCGGCCACTTCTCCTGGTGTCGCTGAAGGTGCCGCTCGGCAGCGAGAGCGTGCGTATCACCCCGGCGCTCGATCCCGCCGTCCCGGGCGCTCCGGTCCTCGCCAAAGCAACCTTCGCGCCGTATTCGGAGCAGGGAGCGGCGGTCCTCGTGCACGCTCCGCAGACGGCGGTGGACGTCGATGTGGTCGCCGGCTTCATCGTTCGGATCACCGCTGAACGGATCGACGAGGACGGCACCGTGACTGCCGTCGCTGGTGCGGCGCTGCAGGCGCTGGTCGAGGCGACGGTGCTGGAAGGCACTCTCGCCCGCTTGTTATTCGTTTGCGAGTATGAGCACGCGCGCCAGCGCCGCATGGCGCGCGAGCTGCTGGCGATGCGCACCCTGGCGACTGCCCGCCGCGACGCCCTCGACCGCATGGGCGCCGACGTCGGCGTCGCGCGATTCCGCGACGAGATCGCTTTCGATGCCGCCAGCAAGGAGATCGTCACCCGGCTGCGGATGGTCGGCGGCATTCCTGCCGCCGAGCCGGATGCCGACTATGCGCGCCGGTTGCAGCTGTACAGACCGTTCCGCTTAAGAACGCGCCGATCCCTGGTCGATCTGCTCAATGGCCCCGGCACCGACGCCGATCCGAACGCCGGCCTGTTCTCCGGTATCCAGGGCGGGCACCGCTTTCGTGTGCTGGAGGCCGACAACCGCATTGCCGTCGCCCTGCACCTGATCGAGGTCGGTCCGGCCGGGCCTCGCGTCAACTTTCTCGCCCAGATCCGTCAGGACCGGCTGATCTGGCCGTCCAACACGCCGGCCGCCAATACCGTCCACAGCACGCGCTTCTTGCCGCAGAAGACGCGGACGGAGATCAACCAGCTTCGCGCGAGCCTCCGCCAGTCCTTCGCTTTCGCCGCCAGCGCGGCGATCGCGCCGCATCTCGTCCGCACGCTCGATCGGGCCGGAAGGTTGGGGCGCGCCCTAGGCTTCGCCAAGGTGTGGGCGGTGACCCGCGCCCAGGACGGTGCCGCTGGCAGCCGCTACGAACTCGGCCTTGGCGTCGACGTGACGCCACCGACTGCGGCCGAGGCAGACGATCTGCGCACCAGGATGCTCGATCCCAACCAGGCACTGCCTGCCGACGCCGAGCTCGCCGCCCTGGTGCGGAATGCGCGGTCCGGGACGGTGCCGGCCGTCGCCGACGATCCCGAACTCGCTTGGTTCTGGCGGCTATGCGGGGTGCAGACGGTGCACAGGGTCGACGCGGCGACCCTGTTCTTGTCGCATTTCCCGATGTTCGGCCTGGTCCTGTCGGGAGCAACGCAGACGGCGCCCGGCGTCGGGCTGCCGCTGGAAGCGCGCTATCACGCGCCCGGCGATCCGGGCAAGAACGTCGTGCTGGCCAATGGGCTGGCGGCGGCGGCCGCGGCCTGGGCGGCCGACGGTGGCGCCGCGTGGGCGGTGCTGACCGATGCCCAGGCGCAGGCCCGCTGGGGCTTGGTTCCCGTCCATGCGCCCGGCGATCCGGCGAACGCCGTGCTCGCTGGTGCCGGCCTGCCGGTGGTCACCGATCCAGCCCCGGCGGTCGCCGCGCTGAACCAGCTTCCGCCCGAACTGATCGAGACGGTTCGCCTCGACGCCGCCCAGGCGGCCCAGATCACCGCCGGCCAGCCGGCCGCGATCGCACCGCTCGCGGCCCTCGCCGGCCACCTGCGCGACAACGGCATGGTCTCGGTGCTGCCGCTGATCGGGGCTGGCAACGAGGTCCTTCTCGTCGTCGGCGTCATCGGCTTGCCCGAGGCCGGGATCAACCTTAACGAGCGACGGGCCACCGGCTTTCGCTGGTATGCGACGCCGGTCGGGGCGAGCGGGGGAGCCGGGGCCGCGGCGCCCGGCATCGAGATTAAGGCGATCGGCAGCCGCACCCTGTTCATCGCCCGCGCCCCCGGTGTCTACGTCGCGGTCGCCGTCGGCTATGCCCGCACCGGCCTGACCGATCCCTATGAATTCCGGGTGGAGCTGCCCGATAAGGCGGTGCTCTCGATCACCGAGTACGAATTCCTGATGAATCTGCTCGGTGTCAGCCATCCGATCGGTGTCGAGATCAACACCTTTTCGATCCGCCGGGAGCACGTCGATCTCGACGGCGACGGCATCGCCGACCCTCTGTCCCCGGCGGTGTTCCGGACGTTCCGCGCCTTCCAGCGACGGCGGCTGCGCGGCGCCTACGACGTCGATCCGGACCCCGGCTCACCCGTGTCCTGAGGAGCGCAGACCATGGCCCAGCAGACGATCAACTTCGGCGGCATGACCGTCGACCAAGTCTACAACGAAATGACCAAGGTTGGCGTCACGGAGGCCGACGCCAAGATTATCGCCGCCAGCTGGATCTTCGAAAATATGGGGCGAACGCAGCGGGTGTTCGGCTATGCGGAGAATTTCCCCGCCGCCGAAGCCGCGTGTCAGATCGCGCCGTTCGTCCGCCAGTTCGTCCACGCTGACTGGGTCGACGGCGAGGACGTGGTGCAGGCCGGGGCGACGCCGGGTGAGGACGGCTTCAACCAGCGTTTTCACCACATCGAAACCGACCTCGACGCGCTAGGCGCCCGGGTGGCCACACTCAGCGCCTGCCTCGCTGCGATGCGTGGGAGCCTGCGCCGGTTGCTCGACGAACTCAGGACCGAGATCAACCGGATCAATGGTGACCTCTTCGACTGCTGCAACAAGGGATCGACGATCGGCCCCGCCGTGGCCGTCCCTCCGAAGTACGTCCCGGGGCTGATCGACACCGGCATCTACATGGGCTCGACCAAGTTCTTCGACCAGAATGTCAGCCTCTGGCAAACCAAACAGGGCACCATCGTGCTGCCGGCGATCGAGGCCATGGGCGTCGAGGCAGTCGCCGGCGGGCGGGTGCGCACCGCCGGCTACATGGCCAAGTACGTCACCGACAAGCCCGAGGTTCGCCAGCGATTCCCCAACGAGGTCGCCGTCAAGGATCTGGTCGCCGCGTTTGGCGACGATAAGCTCGACGATGGCCGTACGGTGTTCGAGGCGACGAAGATCCTGCCGCAGGACGCCAAGTTCGCCGGGCTCGACGCCTTGGTCGACGAGATCTCCGCCCGCGAGGCGGCGACGCTGCGAACGCTCGCCGGCTCGCAGGCCGCAATCACCGTCGCCCTCGGCATTGACGAGCGGCGGGAGACGACCAGCGAGGCCAAGGTCGACGGCCTGTCGTCTCTGCCGCTGGATGCCCGCAACGCCCTGATCCGCAAGGGAATCGTCACCGTCGGCAAGCTCGCCGGCATGGCGCCACGGGAACTCAGCAGCATAATGCGCGAAGCCGGGGTCAAGGCCGGTGCCGGCGACGCCGCCGCCTGGATTACCGACGCCAAGACCCTGACGCGTCTCGAAGGCTGACGATAACGGAGCATGTCCCGTGGCGCGGAGCGCCTCCTCGGTACGAGCCTCGTGATCGTACGCACCCTCGACATCGAGTTGTCGACGGCTAACTGACATCGGAGTCAATGTGACAGCCTCGCAGATCGCTTCAGCATCCGTCAGGTCGTTTCTGGCGCCTTGCATACGGCTTCACGGAGCTCGGTGGCGTCAGCTTGACCTCATGTCCCAGCGCGCGGAGCTCGCGCGCCCAGTGGTGCGCCGTTGCACATACTTCGATGCCGACCCGACGACGCAAGGCAGGGCAAGGCTCCTGCTCGTTGAAAGAAGCCGACAACCTCGCACCGCCGCAGCCTCCGCCGGACAACGATCATACCTTCAGCGTCCACGCCGTGAACCTGGAAGCCGTGCTTCGCGATGTCCGATCCGATCGTGATAGCCTTGCTCGTGGACGGCTCTCCTCAAGTGGCTTGCGCGACAGCCACAGTTTGGCGGCAAGATGCCGAGAACGGTTAGCGTCCACGGAGATGGTGGAATTTGTCGGTGAGCGGCGCGCCGGAGCG
>CAYNYW010000035.1:0-30198 GCA_964401555.1 uncultured Defluviicoccus sp. | reverse complement strand
GCCAGCGCGGTCTTCAATGCCAGCACTGTCTTCAACGACTGGGTGCTGCATGTTCGTAAACTCCCCAATGAGGCCTTCCGGATATCGGCCGTTCTGTTTTCAAGGTTGCAGTGTCCCTTGCCATGATGCGGGCCACCGTGGTGACGAACTGATCCTTGGCCAGGGACCAGCGGCGCAGCGTGCGGGCTTCGCGCCGCGCGTTGCGGCACAGCGCGTGGGTCGATGCGGGGGCGCACAGCACGCGCCGCAGCGCCCGGGCGAGTGCGCCGACGTCGGCCGGCGGCACCAGCCACCGACACGACGGCGGCACGGCTTCTTGGAGTGCTTCGATGTCGAAGGCGATGACCGGCTTGCCGCGGGCGACCGCCTCGATCGCCACCATTCCGAATCCCTCGTGTCGTGCCGGATGCACCAGCATGTCGGCGTTGCGGTAGCTTATGTCGCGGGCGCGCTCGGAGACCGCGCCGCGCCACACGATCCGCCGATCGATCGCGAGCGAACGCGCGAGCCGTCGCACCCGCCCGGCAAAGGCCCGATCCCGCGCGGCGCCGACCACGGTCAACCGCCAGCGCAAGTGACGCAACCGCCCGAACGCGTGCAGCAGAAGGTCATGTCCCTTGCGCGGCACGATGCTGCCGACGCACAAAAACTGCCGCTCCCGGTCCCGCGATGCAAACGCCGGACCAGAAACGCGGCACGGGCCATCATCGACCGCCGGCGCCACCACCGCCACCCGCGTTCGGGGGACTCCAAAGTCGCGAATCCGGCGCGCCGTCGTCTCGCTGGTGGCGATGACATGGCGGACAGCGGCGAGCGCATCCCGCTCCTCGGCAAACCAGCGGCGCCGCGCCGGTTCGCTCAGCCCGGTCTCGTCGCACACGGGGTGATGCACGAGAGCGATGACGTTGAGGTGGCCGAGTGCCGACGCCAGCGCCGGCAGCGCTAGGCCGTCGACGATGATCCAGGCGTTTGCGGGCATCGCGGCGAGGGCGGCGAACGCGTGCGCGATCGTTTGCGGCGGTGGCGCGGGGAAGCGATCGGGCAGCGTGATCACCGAGGCCAGCCGGCCGCACCCGGCCAGCGCCCGGATCATCTGCCGGTCGTAGACGAAGCCGCCGGCGGGGGTCGTCAGCGGTCCCGGTACCAGAAAGTGCACCGCGACCGGCGGCACCGCACGGCTGCCCGCGGTCTCAGACGGTGCCTTCGTAGGAGGCCGATGCAACATGGGATTCATGCAACGTCACCTTGAGCGCGGCCAGCGCCGCGGCGTCGGGGCCCAACTGCCCGGCGGCGATCGCCTGGCGCAGCCGCTCGAAAATCACCTTGGCCAGGACTTCCGTCGTCGTGTTGGTGCCCGCGAGGGCGGGCAGCGCATCGAGGTTGCGGTAGTCGAACTCGGCCAGCACCTGCTGCAGATGCCGGGTGGCGGCCGCGATATCGACGACCACGCCGTGCACGTTCAGCTCCGGGCGGCGGAATTCGACATCGACGACGTAGGTCGCGCCGTGCAGCCGCTGCGCCGGGCCGAATACCTCTCCCTTGAAGCTGTGCGCGATCATGAAGTGGTCGCGGACGGTGACCGCAAACACCGCACTCTCCTTGTCATTTCAGTAGCCGATCCGCTGACACAAGGCGGGGAGCTTCCCTTGGTCGAGGGCCGAGAACGTCTCCGGAAGGTGCTCGAACCGGTCCTCGCCGCTGATCAGCACATCGAGGCGCGGATCGGCCAGGAGGCCCAGTGCCGTTGCCAGCCGCCGGGGCGCGGGCCAGCGCGCGCGCCTGCCGGCGGCGACGGCGCCGACCTGCGAGGAGCGGAGGATCAGACGCTTGGCATGGAACTCAAGCCCGAGGGCGAGGGCCGCCGTCGCCGTGCCGTACCAGCTCAGCACCACGACGGTCGCCTCGAAGCCGGCGAGCGCGAGGCAGTCGGCCAGCGCTTCCGGATTGCCGCTCGCTTCGATGACGACATCGAAACCATCGTCTTCGGGTGGCGCCGCGGCGAAGGGGATGCCGAGGGCCCGGGCGGCCACGGCCTTGGCCGGGTCCGGATCGACGATGGTCACCTCGGTGGCCGGGATGCGCCGGGCGAGATAGGCGCTCAACAGGCCGACGACGCCGGCGCCGATGACGCAGACCCGGTCGCCGGCCTGGATGCCGGCGTCCCACAGGCCGTTGAGTGCGGTCTCCATGTTGGCGGCCAGGACCGCGCGGGCCGGCGGCACGCCGTCCGGAATCGGGATGGCGGCGTCGGCCGGAACCACCACGCGGTCCTGGTGCGGGTGCAGGACGAACACCGCCTCGCCCGGCCGGCGATCGGCACCGGCGATGATGCGGCCGACCAGGGCGTACCCATACTTTACCGGCGCCGGAAAGGCGCCGTCCTGGAACGGGCAGCGCATCGCCTGCCGTTGCGAAACCGGAACATCGGTACGGAAAACGAGCAGCTCGGTGCCGCGGCTGATCCCGCTGTACAGCGCTTCGACCAGCACGTCACCGTGGCCAGGGGGGCGAAGCGATACGTCACGGATCTCGCCCCGGTGCGGGGCGACCACCCAGAACGCACGCGCCCATTTGTCCCCTTGACCCCTCGGTCCTGCACGAGGAGTAGACATGATTTGGTATGACCTTCGACTATAACGAGACGTTAGCACATTAATGCGCGCAAGCGTAGCTTTTCCGCGCGTATGGTGCCGTCCTTTCGCCGAGGTAAGAATGCCGGTCGCGCCCTTCAATGGCCTCGCTACGGGATACGGCGTCGTCCGCTCGCTCGCGATCTACTACGGCCGGCCGTGGACGTTCGCCGCCATGGACCGCTTCTACGCCCGCTTCCTCGGTGCCGGTGATCTCGCCTTCGACGTCGGTGCCCACGTCGGCAACCGCGTTCGCTCCTGGCGCCGGCTCGGCGCCCGCGTCGTCGCCATCGAGCCGCAGCCGGCGCTGATGCGCGTGCTGCGCGCGCTATACGGCCGGGACAACGCGGTGACATTGGTTGCCGCCGCCGTCGCGCGCAGCGAAGGCACGCTCTGCCTGCATCTCAATCCGACCAATCCGACGATTGCCACCGCTTCGCGGCGGTTCATGGCTGCGGCGCAGGCGGCGCCGTCGTTTGCCGGCCAGCGGTGGCGGGGCGATCTCCCGGTGCCGGCGCTCACCCTCGACGGCCTGATCGCGCGCGCGGGGGTGCCACGGTTTATCAAGCTCGACATCGCGGGCTACGAGGCCGAGGCGCTGGCGGGGCTGTCCGCGCCGCCGTTCGCGCTCAGTGTCGAATTCGTGCCGATGCTGCGTGGTGTGGCCGCCGACTGCGTTGCCTGGCTCGCGGGCCGTGGCGATTACGCGTTCAACGCCACGTTAGGCGATCGAATGCGCTTTCTGCATCCACGGCCCCTGCGCGCCGACCAAACGCTGGCCTGGCTGGCGCGCCTCGGCACCGACGGCCCGGCGGGCGATCTGTTCGCCTGCCGGGACGTCTCGTTGTTGGAACCCTGAGTTCAGGCTGCTTCGGGCCGACGTGTCCAGATCGGATCGAGGGGGCCGGTGGGGCAGACCAGGCCCTTGGCGGCCCACAGCACGCCTTGCTTCAGCTCGCGCGCGAGGAAGCGATGGCGCTCGACCGGCCCGGGCAGGCGCATGGCCGTGGTCAGGTCGGGCTGGAAGCCGAAGCGGCCATAGTATTCCTCATCGCCGACCAGGATCACCGCGCGGTGGCCGAGCGTGGCCGCCTCCTGCAAGCCCTGGCCGATGAGCGCCCGGCCGATGCCCTGGCCGCTCAGCGTCGGCTCGACGGCCATGGGCCCGAGCAGCAGGGCGTCCGGTCCGTGACCGACGCGGACGTGCCAGAAGCGGACGGTGCCGAGGATGTTCCGTCCGTCCTCGGCGATGAAGGCGAGCCCGTCGGCCGGCAGCCGGCCGTCCCGCAGCCGCTGCGCGGTCTTCCGGTGGCGTCCCGGCCCGAAGGCGCGGTCGAGCAGGTGCTCGATGCAATTGGCGGCGTCGGGTGTTTCGTGACGGATGGTGATCATCGACATGGTCTTCAGATACAGTAGCAGCGCAGCGGCTGAAAGCCATTAAATGCAACCGACGCATAGGTTGCGGTGTAGGCACCGGTGGCCCGGATCAGCAGGCGATCGCCGATGGCGAGATCGAGCGGCAGCCGGTAGTCGGCCTTTTCGTACAAGATGTCGGCGGAGTCGCAGGTCGGACCGGCGAGGATCACCTGTTCGGCGCGGCCGCGGCGCCGGCTGCGGATCGGGTACTGGATCGCCTCGTCCTCGACCTCGGCCAGGCCGCCGAACTTGCCGATATCCAGGTACACCCAGCGTCGTCGCTCGGCCGCCGATTTGCGCGAGATCAGCACGACCTCGGTCTGGATGACGCCGGCGTCGCCGACCAGTTGGCGGCCGGGCTCGACGATGATATCGGGCAGCCGGTTGCCGAAGTGCGCGCGGATGGAGCGGCGGATGGCCGCACCATAGGAGCAGATGCCGGGCACCCGGCGCCGGTAGCGGCTCGGCATGCCACCGCCGATGTTGAGCATCTTGAGCTCGATGCCGTCGTCGTCGAGGCGGCGGAAGATCGCGGCGGCTTCGCGCACCGGCGCGTCCCATTGGCGGGGGTCGCGCTGCTGCGAGCCGACATGGAAGGAGACGCCGTAGGGGATCAGGCCCAGCCGCGGTGCCAGCCGCAGCAGGTCTTCGGCCATCGGCACCTCGCAGCCGAACTTGCGCGACAGCGGCCAGTCGGCCCCCTCGCCCGAGGTCAGGATGCGGCAGAACACGCGCGCGCCGGGCGCGACGTCGGCGATTTTCTCCAGCTCGGCGAGGCTGTCGAAGGCATAGAGCCGGACGCCGCGCGCGTGGGCGGCGGCGATGTCGGCCCGCTTCTTGATGGTGTTGCCGTAGGAAATCTGCTCCGGCTGGGCGCCGGCGGCGAGCGCCATGTCGATCTCCGGCACGCTCGCGGTGTCGAAGCAGGCGCCGAGCGCGACCAGCCGCTCCAGGATCTCCTGCGCCGGATTGGCCTTCACGGCATAGAAGATGGCGGCATCGGGCAGCGCCTTGCGCAGCTTGCGGAAATTCTCGGTCACGACCTTGAGGTCGACGACCAGGCACGGCGTTTCGGGGCACCGCTTGGCGAGGAACCGGGAAATGCGTCGTGTCATCGCTTTGCTCGTCCTATCTCAGAGAAGGGGGCGTTCAAAGGACGCGGAAATTGACGAACTGCCAGGGGCAGCTCGCGTCGATCGTTTCGCTGAACAAGGGGCTGCGGCCGGCAAGCGGCGTCCAGTCGCCATAGACGCCGACGACCTCGCCGAGGTAGGGCCCCGCGACCGCCAGCGCGCGCTCGTGATCGATCTCGTCGGGCTCGACCACGCCTGCGTGCGGATTCTCGATCGCCCAGACCAGACCCGCCAGCACGGCGGCGGTGACCTGCAGGCTGGTGGCGTTGTTGTAGGGCACCAGCCGGCGCGCATCCTCGATCGACAACCGCGAGCCGTACCAGTAGGCGCCGCGCGCGTGGCCCATCAGCAGCACGCCGAGTTCGTCGATGCCGGACGCGATCTCGTCCATCATCAGCCGCTTCTCGTCCTGGATCTGCCAGTTCTTGCCGGCAAGCTCGTGCAGGGAAAGCACCGCGTCGTCGCACGGGTGGTAGGCGTAATGGACGGTCGGCCGGTATTCGAGGCCGTGGCCGTTCTTCACCGTGAAGTAGTCGGCGATCGAGATCGACTCGTTATGGGTGACGAGGAAGCCGTGGAACGGCCCTTCCAGCGGCGTCCAGGTGCGCACGCGGGTCGCGGCGCCGGGCCGGTTGAGAAAGATCGCGGCGTCGCAGCCGAAGTCATGGCGGCGGGCGTCGAACGGCAGCGCCTTCTCGTGGCTGCCCCAGCCGAGTTCGGCCGGCTGGCAGCCTTCGCCGACGAAGCCGTCGATCGACCAGGTGTTGACGAACTCGCCCGGGCGCTTGGGAAGGGTGGCGACCTGGGTGTCGCGCTCGGCGATGTGGATGACCTTGACGCCGAGATCGCGGGCGAGCGCCGCCCAGTCGGCCCGGCCCTGCGGCCGCGCGTGCCCAAGGCCGGTATCGCGGGCGATGTCCAGCAGCGCCGCCTTGACGAAGTGCGAGACCAGGCCCGGATTGGCGCCATGCGTTAAAACCGCGGTCGGCCCGCCGGCGAACGGCGCCTTGAGCGCGAGCGCGCTCTCGCGCAGGGCATAGTTGGAGCGCTCCGACGGGCTCAGCGACGGATCGGTATAGCCGCCCGCCCACGGCTCGATGCAGGTATCGAGGTAGAACGCGCCGCGTTCGTGCGCGAACGCGATGAGCGCGACCGAGGAGACATCGACCGACAGATTCAACAGGAAGTCCCCGGCGCCGAGCAGCGGTTCGAGCACGGCGCGGTAGTTCGCCTTGGTCAACGGCTCGACGCGGAACGCGATGCCGTAATGCTCGGCCACCGCACGGCCGGTTTCGGCGGCGGTGACAATGGTGATGCGCCGGGGATCTAGATCGACGTGGCGCAAGATCAGCGGCAGCACCCCTTGACCGATGCTGCCGAAGCCGACGATCACCAGCCGGCCGGGAAAGGAGACGTGCTTCATGGCGCAAATCCCGATCATCGAAGCGGGACCGGAGTCCCTGTTCGTGCCGCGCCAAAACCGGCGCGACGCCCGCAAGTCAACTCTTCACGTCACAGCGACCAGTCGCTGGCGCCGGGACGAACCTGCGGCCAAGCCAGACACCCACTCGGCAACACTACCGGCGGGCCGTCTCACTCGGCGGGAAGCAACGATCGTTTAAGGATTCGCGCGGGGGACTGAAGCCGCACCGTGCCGGGCTCCAACCATAGCCACCTCCCTTTCAGACACCGGCCCACTGTCGACCGGCTCGACCAAAAAGGACGCGTTACGTCGTCGCGTACCCCTTCGCGGGGGCATAGGCACGTGCGAATTGCGTCGAGTGCAGAGATAGCAACTTTTCGCCGCAGTGCAAGCGCTTTGTGCGGCGGCGCTGCCGGCGTCGCCTAAGCGCCGAGCAGCGCGAGGTATTCCCAGACCACGGTTGCCGCGGCGAGCGCGGTGATCTCGGCGACGTCGTAGGCCGGCGCGACTTCGACCACGTCGGCGCCCACGAATCCGAGGCCGCCCAGCCGGCGCAGGATCGCCTGGACCTGCCACGACGCGAGCCCGCCTATCTCGGGCGTGCCGGTGCCGGGGGCGAACGCCGGATCGAGGGCGTCGATATCAAAGCTGAGGTAGACGGGGTCGCCGCCGATCACGGTGCGGATGCGCTCGGCCACCCGGGCCGGGCCGCCGTCGTGGACGACATCGGCCGTCAGCACGGTCACGCCCTTATCGAGCGTCCAGTCCATGACCGCGCGGTCGACCGGCGAGCGGATGCCGATCTGCACCATGCGCCTCGCGTCCACCAGGCCGTCTTCGATGGCGTGGAAGAAGGGTGTGCCGTGGCCGTAACGCTGGCCGAAGCTCTCCTGCCACGTATCGACGTGCGCATCGAAATGGATCAGTCCCACCGCGCCGGAGCGCTTGGCGAGCGCGCGCAGCAATGCCAGCGTCACCGCGTGATCGCCGCCGAGCGCGATCAGGTGCGGCGAGCGCGCCGCTTGCGCCTCGATCAGTGCGAGGCTCGCTTCGATATTACCGAGCGCGACGGCAAAGTTGCCGATATCGCGTGCGGGCAGCCGCGTCGGCGCGACCCAATGCTGCGGGTGGTCGCCGTCGAGCAGCATCCGGCTGGCCTGGCGGATGGCGCCTGGGCCGAAGCGGGCGCCGGGACGGTTCGAGGTGCCGAGATCGAAGGGGACGCCGGCGATGTCGATCGTCGCGCCGGCGCGCTCGGTCGGAAAGCCGAGGAAGGTCGCGCCGGCGGCGAAGGTGGGCTGCACACCGAGCGGCTCGGAGCGAGCTAGGGGATCGTTGCCTGGCATGGCGCGCCGATCGTCTCCTCAGACGACGAGCCGGACGACGAGGCCGAGGCCGGCACACACGCCGAGCGTGGCCAGCATGCCTGCGCGAAAGCGCAACATGGCGACGAGGGCGCCCGCGCACAAGACCAGTGCCGCCGGATCGATCCGGCTGAAGTCCGGCACCAGCAACCGCACCAAGCCGATGTGCCGCTCCTCGATGCCGGCGAAGACGACGTGCAGGGCGAACCACACGGCGAGATTGAGGATGACGCCGACGACGGCTGCCGTGATCATGCCGAGCGCGGCGTTCAGCCGGCGGCGCGCCGCTAAATGCTCGATCAAGGGCGCGCCGGCGAAGATCCATAAGAAAGACGGCACGAAGGTCACCCACAGCGTCAACACGGTGCCGAACAGCCCGCCCGCCAAGGCGCCGAACGGTGCCGGATGGCGAAAGCCGGCGAGGAAGGCGACGAACTGCACCACGAGGATCAGCGGCCCGGGTGTGGTTTCGGCAAGGCCGAGGCCGGCGAGCATGTCGGCGGGCGTCAGCCAGCCGTGCGTCTCGACCGCCGACTGCGCGACGTAGGACAGCACGGCGTAGGCGCCACCGAAGGTGACCACCGCCATCTTCGCGAAGAACGTGCCGATGGCGGCAAAGGTGCTGTCGGCGCCGAACAGCAGCACGCACGCCAGCACCGGGCCGAGCCATAAAGGCAGGCCGACGGCGACGATGACCGCGAGCCGGTGCCGGGTGCGCCGGGCTCCTGCGCCAGGCGCATCGGGGTGCGCCGGACCCTGCGGTGCCGCGGGGGCGGGAGCGGGCGGGGCGCCGAGCGCGCCGATGACAGCGGCGGCGGCGATGATCAAGGGAAACGGCGCGCCCAGGAAGAAGATGGCGACAAAGGACAGCGCGGCGATCAGCGCGGCGGCGGGCGTCTTCAGCGCGCGGCGGCCGATGCGCACGATCGCCTCGCAGACGACGGCGAGCACGGCCGCCTTGATGCCGAACAAGAGCCCGTCGACCGCCGGCAGCCCGTGGCCGTAGACGTAGATTAGGCTGAGCGCCAGCATGACCACGGTGCCGGGCAGCACGAACAGCGTGCCGGCGATCAGGCCGCCTAAGGTGCGGTGCAGCCGCCAGCCGAGGTAGACGGCGAGCTGCTGCGCTTCCGGTCCCGGCAGCAGCATGCAGTAGTTGAGCGCGGCGAGGAACGTCTTCTCGTCGATCCAGCGCTTGTCGTCGATGACGAGGCGATGCATCAGGGCGATCTGGCCCGCCGGACCGCCGAAACCGATCAGTCCGATCTTCAGCCAGATGCGGCTCGCCTCCTTGAGCGTCGGCACCGCCGCCTCTGCCCGGCCCGGGCTCGATGCTGGTGTTGTCATTGTCGTCTGTCCGTCGCGGGCGTCGCGCCGTGGGGCGCGCGCCGGCTCAGTGGGGCGCCGCCTCGACCCCTGCAGCCACGCCGGTGTGGTCGTCGCACAGCCAGCGGTACAGCGCGTCGAACACCCAGTGCGCGCCTTCGATCAGTTGCGTCTCGTTGCTGGACGCGCGCACGAGACCCTGGGCGAGCGCGGCGAGGCCGACGCTTTCCTTGGCCGCATCCGTGGCGGCGGCATTCGGGGCGACGTTGGCGGCCTGCAACAGCGCGCCCAGTCGATCGAGCGCGGCATCGGCGATGCCGAACTGGCGCATCAGCGCGGAGAACCCCCCCGGTGCCGGCTGGTTCCTGGTCTCCGTCGGCAGCGCGGCGGCGAAGGTGAGCGCACCGAACTCCTGCGCCGTCGTCGCCAGCATCGCCGCTTCGACGGAGACGAACAGCGCTTGCGGATCGAGGAAACGGCGGACCAGCCACGGGCAGGCGAGATGCTCGACGGAGTGTCGCGGCGCCATCGCCCAGCGGCTAGGCCGTTCGCGGCGCGCGGCGACCAGCTTCTCGCGGGCGATGGTGGCGCCGCCGATGTTGCGCCAGGCGCTGATGCCGCCTTCAAGGTAGATGGCGTTGACGCCGACCGCGCGTAACAGCGCCGCCGCCCCCTGGCTTAACTGTTCGCCGTGCGCGCAATAGACCACGACCCAGCCGCCGTTGCGATACTGCTCGCCCCAGGCCCCCGCCTCGCGATGGTTGCGCCACGTCGCCGTCGGCAGCACGTGTTCGGCGATCTCGAAGGCGTTGGCGCGGCGCACGTCGATCATGTGGGGCCAGTGGCGCGTGCCGAGGTGGGCCTGCAGGACTTCCGGCTTGATCGACAGCGCCCATCCCATGGTGCACGTCCTCCGATTGCAGGGGGAAAGCGCCGATCGCGAAGAGGCTTTTGTGGCACCATTGGTGCCGCCGATCAGCCGCTTGGATATGAGAAGGGGATTAATCGCGCGGCCGCCGGCACTGTCAATAGCAAGTCGAGCAAATCGCGCCCAAACGCTGGCTTTGCGGCGGTCGTGGAACAAGGCGCCATTTCGAGATGCACAAGCGTCATCAAATCGTTCTTGGCTAAGTCGTGAGAATCGTGAAAAGTTATTCCGGTTGTCATCCCAATCCGGGGAAACTAAGGCGATGAGTTACAAAATCGACGAGATTGAGGGTATCGGGCCGGCCTATGCACAGAAACTGGTTGCTGCCGGGATCAAGACCACCGACCAGCTTCTGGAGCAATGCGGTGCGAGTAAAGGCAGAGACACCATCGCCGGCAAGACCGGCTTGTCCACGACGCAATTGTTGAAATGGACGAACATGGCCGATCTGATGCGCGTTTCCGGGATCGGATCGGAGTTTTCCGAGCTTCTGGAGGCGGCCGGCGTCGATACCGTCAAGGAGTTGCGCAATCGGCGGGCAGACAATCTCGCGGCGAAAATGGCCGAGATCAATGAAGAAAAGAGGCTGACCCGCCGCGTGCCGAACGAAACCGAAGTGGCGAAATGGATCGAACGGGCCAAGACCCTGGAGCCGAAGATCACGTATTAGCCCTGCCGCAGGTCTTGCGTGGGCGCCGGCGGTCGCTCACGTTAGGGGTGCGCGGCGGAGAGGGTGCACACCCGCGTGCGACGGGCGGACCGCGCAAGTCGGCCGCGGGTGTCTCGCGCTCGGTCACGGGCCGGGCGACGGGCGCGGCGATCCGAGGGAAGGTGCGATCACAGGTGCAATCATAAGGAGGGGCGTGATGGGCATTTTCGATTTCATCAAGTCGGCGGGTGCGGCGTTGGGCCTGGGCGGCGGCGACAAGGCGCCGGCCGCAGACGATCTCAAGCAGGAAGTCGCCAAGCACGGCTTGTCGGTGGATGGCCTCGACGTCAAGGTCGACGGCGACACGGTCAAGGTCAGCGGCGCGGCCGTCGACCAGGCGACCAAGGAAAAGATCGTGCTGGCGCTCGGCAATGTTGCCGGCGTCTCCAAGGTGGAGGAAAGCATCACCACCGCGGCCGCCGGCACGCAGGCGACGTTTTACACGGTCAAGTCCGGCGACACGCTGTCGAAGATCGCCAAGGCGCACTACGGTGACGCCAACAAGTATCAGGCGATCTTCGAGGCGAACAAGCCGATGCTGAGCCACCCCGACAAGATCTACCCGGGCCAGGTGCTGCGCATTCCCTGACCCTTTGGCGTGACGGCGCGTGCGGGCGTGGCCGGATCGGCACGCCCGCCTCGCCGGGCGGTGCGTTTCTGAGGCGGTGGTGCTGCGACACGGCGGGCGCAATCGACCATGGGATCGGGACGGAAAATCCTCGGTATCGTGCTTCTTCTCGCCACCGTCGGTGTGGCGAGCTGCCAGGGGCTGCTGGCCGAGCGCGCGCCTTCCGGGCGGCTGACCAGCCCGCAGCTTGAAAGCATGACGCCGCGATGAGCCTCAACCCCGTCGAACGGCTCGGCATCCGGCAGCGCACGCGAGGGCTGCTCCTGTTCGTGCTGCCGCTGCCGCTGTTGTTGAAGGCGCTGTTCGGATTGGGCCAAGGCGACATCGGTTTCGTGATCGGCGCCGGCGGCGCCTATGCCTTGTTCCTGATCGCGGCACTGCTGGCGCGGCGCGGCCTGCGCAACGCCGCCTTGTACGAGGAGCGACCGTTCAGCGCGTCGGCGCCCAGGCCATGGAAGACCGTGGCCGGCGTGCTGGTCGGCGTCGCCACCGCCTTCGCCGCCATCGCGGTGGCCGGCCAAAGCGTGCCGATCGGCATCGTCTTCGGCCTCGGCGCGGTGCTGGGCTACTTCTTGTGCTACGGCTTCGATCCGCGCGCCAAGCGCGTGATCACCACCGGTGACGGCACCGATGCCGCGGAGCTGTCGGCGGCGCTGCGCGAGGCCTACGGCCGGCTGGAACGGATCGAGGCTGCCGGTCGCGAGATCGCGTCCAAGGAGTTCCGCGACCGGCTTGCCGGCATCGTCGCCGGCGTCGAGAAGGTGCTGAAGGCGATCGAGGATGATCCGCGCGATTTGCGCCGGGCGCGCCGGTTCCTCAACGTCTATCTCGACGGCACGCAGAAGGTGACCGAGCAGTACGCGCGCACGCATCCGCGCACCCAGTCGACGGAGCTTGAGAACAACTTCCGGGCGCTGCTCATCGACATGGATCGCACGTGCAAGGAACAGTACGACGCGCTGATCAAGAACGACGTCTTTGATCTCGACGTGCAGATCGAGGTGCTCAACACCCGCCTCAAGCAGGAGGGCGTGGTCTAGACGGAGGAGGCTCTGAGAGAGCGATGGCGAACGATCCCACCACCGAGACACCGGCGACCATGACACCGCCGCTTGCCGTCCAGCCGGCGATGGTCCCCGCCGTAGCGGAGGTCAGCGGCCATGATGTCGTCGCCTATCAGTCCGCCGATCCGGCGGCGCGCGCGCGCATCGACAAGGCGCTCGCCGAGCTCAATCTCAAGGACAGCAACTCGGTGCTGTTCTTCGGCACCAAGGCGCAAGAACAGCTCACCGTGATTTCCGACAGCATGCTGGAGGGCGTGCGCAACAAGGACGTCGGCCCCGCCGGCGGCGCGCTCAACGACATGCTGGCCACCCTGCGCGGCTTCCACATCGATACCGACGATCTGAACGAGGAGCCGAGCTGGCTTGCGCGCATCTTCGGCGCCGGCAAGCCGATCCTGAAGTTCCTGCAGCAGTACGAGGATGTGCGCAAGCAGATCGACGCGATCGGCGATCGCCTCGACAACCACAAGACCAAGCTCTTGACCGACATCGCCGGGCTCGACCGGCTCTACACCGCCAACCTCGATTACTTCCACGTGCTCGCCGACTACATCGCCGCCGGCGACGAGAAGCTGCGCCAGCTCGACCAGGACGTGCTGCCTTCGATGCAGCGCGCGGCCGAAACTTCGGGCGACGTGCTCAAGGCCCAGGAACTGCGCGACATGCGCTCGACCCGCGACGACCTCGAACGCCGCGTGCACGACCTGAAGCTCACCCGCCAGGTCGCGATGCAGGGCCTGCCCAGCATCCGCCTGGTCCAGGAGAACGACAAGTCGCTGGTCAACAAGATCAGCTCGACCTTGACCAACACCGTGCCGCTGTGGCGCCAGCAGTTGGCGCAGGCGGTGACCATCTACCGCTCGCGCGAGGCCGGCAAGACGCTCAAGGAGGCGACCGACCTCACCAACGAGCTGTTGCTGTCCAACGCCGAGAACCTGCGTCAGGCCAACGCCGAGGTGCGCACCCAGATCGAGCGCGGCGTGTTCGACATCGAGTCGGTGAAGAAGGCCAACGACCTCCTGATCGCCACCATCGAGGACAGCCTGCAGATTGCCGACGAAGGCAAGCGCAAGCGGGCCGAGGCCGAAACCCAGCTCGTGAGTTGCGAGAGCCAGCTCCGCGAAGCACTGGCGGCGAGCAAGGCGCGCACGCCCACCCCCGCCAAGCCCTGAGTGGCGGGCGTCCCGGAATCGGCACGCGCGCGCCCTACTGCAGGAGCGGGCGCGGTGATTGCGGGGTGGCCAGCGGCGGGCAGGCGCCGGCCTGGTGGTGCACCATCTTCCACGCGCCGTCTTCGCGGCTGAAGATGTTGGTTGCGATCAGCGTGCCTACGCCCACCCGCTCGAAGCAGATGACATAGGCGACGCTGCCCAGGACCGCCGCGCGCGCGCCATGGCAGGTGATCTCGGGCGGCTGGCGGCCGGTGACGATGTCCCGCCAAGTCTCCATCACCGCGTCGCGGCCGACCATCGGCCCCCAGCCGGGATGGATGCAGCTCACGTCGGCGCGGCGCGACCACAGCGCCTCCAGCGCCGCTATATCGCGCGCCGCGAACGCGGCGTAGAAGGCTTCGTTGGCGAACAGCACGGCAACTTGATCGGACACGCTGGTCAAGGTCCCTTCGTCCGTTTGCCGGTGAACGGTTGCCACAGCAGGCGGCTCCGTCCGGCGCGCGTCGGCACCAGCGCCGATGCTTTACAAGTCATCATGCGCCGAATAGCCTCTTTCGCAAGTGCAACATGATTGGCAAGCCCGCCATGACCGAAGGACCGCTCAAACAGTACCGGGCACGGCTCGCAGCCGGCGAGATCCGCGCCGATCCCGGCCAGGAACTGGCGGCCGAGAAGCTGGAAAGCCTGCACCACGCGCTCGCCCGCTACACGCCGTCGGCCGGCCGAACCGGCTGGAAGGAGCGTTTCGGCCTGGCCCAGCGGCGCGCGGAGCCGCCGCAGGGGCTCTACATCTACGGCGGCGTCGGTCGCGGCAAGTCGATGCTGATGGACATGTTCTTCCGCTCCGCTCCGGTTGCGCAGAAAAAGCGCGTGCACTTCCACGCCTTCATGCAGGAGACGCACGCGACCCTGAAGCAGGTTCGCCAGCAGGCGGCGCAGACCGGCCGGCCGAAGCCGGGCGAAAAGCCGAAGCAGGACGACGTCATCGGTGAGGTCGCCCGCCGCTTCGCCCGCGAGGCGTGGCTGCTGTGCTTCGATGAGCTGCAGGTGCTCGACATCGCGGACGCGATGATTCTCGGCCGGCTGTTCGAGGCGTTCTTCGAGGCGGGCGTGGTGATCGTCGCCACCTCGAACCGCCCGCCGCGCGACCTCTACAAGGACGGCCTGCAGCGCGAGCTGTTCCTGCCGTTCATCGCCATGATCGAGAAGAAGCTCGACGTCCTGCAGCTCGATTCCGGCACCGACTATCGCCTTGAGAGCATGCGGCTGATGGACGTGTTCCTGGTGCCCGCCGACACCACGGCCGAGGCCCGGCTCGATGCCTACTTTCGCAAGCTCACCCACGGCGCCGACGTCGGTCCCGACACCCTGATCGTGCACGATCGGGAACTCAAGATCGCGCGTGCCTCGGACGACATCGCGTTCGTCAGCTTCGAGGAGCTGTGCGCGCGGCCGCTGGGGCCTGCCGATTATCTCGCGATCGCGACCAAGTACGACGTGCTGTTCTTAGCCGGCATCCCGACGCTGGAGGAGGCCCGGCGCAACGAGGCCAAGCGCTTCGTCACGCTGATCGATGCGCTCTACGAGCACAAGGTCAAGCTGATCTGCTCGGCGCAGGCCCGGCCGGAGCGGCTCTATCCGGAGGGCACCGGCGCGTTCGAGTTCGAGCGCACCGTCTCGCGCCTGCACGAGATGCAATCCGAGGCCTACCTCGGCACGCAGCACTTGTCGTAGAGTCTGACTCAAAAAGAGTCTATGTAAATCAATGTATTATGACGCATCGTCATGGCCGGCGCAGGCCGGCCATCCATGATTTCTTGCAGGCAGCGCAACGGGTTGCGACCCGTGGATGCGCGGAACAAGTCCGCGCATGACGAAAACAGCAGCAGGCAACCCGTTGATTTTGAAAGCATCATTTTCGGTCAGCCTCTTAGGCGGTCGCCGGCTGGAGACGAGAATAGGGGGCGCCCAGCTTCCCCTCACTCGTCGCCGGAGCCGAGGGAGGCCTCGATCAAGGACAGCCGCGCCGCCCAGTCCTCGGCCGTGGCATCGGCTGCTCGCGTGTGCTTGAGCTCGTCGCGCAGCCGGCTGCGCCCGATGACGGCGAGCGCTTCGGCGCAACGCGCGCGGACGTCGTCGTCACTTGGCTCGGTTGCGAGCGTGCGCCGCAGCCGGAGCACCGGATCGTCGCCGAGGGTTGCCAGTGTGGCCGCGAAACCGGCGTCGGCCAATTCCGCCTGCAGCGCCCCGGCCGTGGGCGACGGCGCGCGGCCGGACAGCGCGGCGACGAGCGCCTGGCGCAGGGCGTCCAGGCCGCCTTCGAGGCCCGCATCGCCACACTGCATGCTGCCGAGCCGCTCCTCGATCTCCTCGAATAGCCACGGATGACCGACGACGAGGCCGAGCACCTGGCGCTCGGCGTTGAGCCGGGCGGCCGGTGCCGCTGGGATAGCTTCCGCTGGCGCCGCTCCCTGGTGCCCCGATCGCACCGGCGCCGGTGCGATCAGCGGTGCGGCCGCGCCCGGTGCCGGCGCGCGGCCCTTGGTTGCGTGCGCGCGCAGCTCCTGGAACAGACGGTCGCGGAACAACGCGCGGTAGTGCCGCTGCATGCCGCCATCGGTGATGCGGGCGACCTGCTGCTCCAGCGTCGCCTCGATGCGCGCCCGGTCCTCCGCCGTCTCCAGCCGGCGCTCGCCGCGCGCGATGCGGAACACCAGCTCCGACAGCGCGATCGCGTCGCTCAGCGTGCGATGGACGAACTGCGGCGCGTAGCGTCTGGCGAGATCGGCCGGATCGTCCCTGGTGTCGAGATTGGAGAACGCGAACTTAAGGCCACGGCCGGCGCGGATCTGCGGCAGCGCGAGCTCGGCCGCGCGCACCGCGGCGCGGCGCCCCGCCGCGTCCGGATCGAACCATAACACCGGATCGGCGGCCAACTGCCACAGCGCGCCCAACTGGTCCGAGGTCAGCGCGGTGCCCAGCGGGGCGACGGTGTGCGGGTAGCCGGCCTGGGCGAGGCCGATGGCGTCCATGTAGCCCTCGACGACGATGACGGCTGCCGCGTCGCGGATGGCGGAAAGCGCCTGGCTCAGCCCGTAGAGCAGCCGGCCCTTCTGGAACAAGGGCGTCTCCGGCGAATTCAGGTACTTGGGCTCGCCGGGCCCTAGGATGCGGCCGCCGAAGCCGACGACGCGGCCCCTCCGATCGGTGATCGGGAACATCACGCGGCCGCGGAATCGATCGTAGGTGCCGCCGCCGCCCTCGGGCGGACGGATGACGAGGCCGCTTTCGATCAGCGTGTCCTCGCCGGCGCCGGCGCGGAGCAGGGCGGCCTTCAGCGCGAATCGCCCGTCGGGCGCGAAGCCGAGGCGAAACCGCGCGATGGTCTCGGCCGTCACGCCGCGGCCGGCGAGATAGGCCGCCGCCGCCTTGCCTTCCGGCATGTGCAGCATCTTCTCGTAATAGACGGCCGCGCTCTCCAGAGCCTCGAACAGCGTCTGCTGGCGCTGCTGGCGCGCCTGCGCCTCCGGCGACGCCACCGGCAGGCTCATGCCGGCGTCGGCCGCCAGCCGGGCGACCGCTTCGCCGAACCCCAGGTTCTCCGTCTGCATGACGAAATCGAACACTGAGCCGTGCGCGCCGCAACCGAAGCAGTGGTAGAACCCCTTGGCTTCGTTGACGGTGAACGACGGTGTCTTTTCCTTATGAAACGGACACAAGCCCAAGTGTTCGTGGCCGCGGCGGATCAGGCGGACCTTCTTGCCGACGACGTCCACCAGCCGGAGCCGGCCGCGCAGGTCTTCGAGAAAGGCTTCCGGATAGGCCATGACACCCTCGATCCCTCGTGCCGGCCGGACGGCGCAGGGCGACGCGATCAGCCGAGCTGCGCCTTGAGCAGGCCGCTTGCCTTGGCGAAGTCCATCTGCCCGGGATAGCGCTGCTTGAGCAGGGCCATGACCCGGCCGATGTCCTTCAGCCCGCGCGCGCCGATCTCGTCGATGGCCGCGGCGACGGCGGCCGCGATCTCGTCCTCGCTCAACTGCTTCGGCAGGAACGCCTCGATCACCGTGATCTCGTTGGCTTCCTGCCTGGCGAGATCCGGGCGGTTGCCCTGCTCGAAGGCCTTGATGCTCTCGCGGCGCTGCCGGATCATCGCGGCCAGCATCTCCTGCTGCTGCGCCTCGTTGAGCCCGGCCGGATTGCCTTTGCCGCGCTCGGCGATGTCGCGATCCTTGAGCGCGGCCAGCACCAGGCGCAGCGTCGAGACGGCGCATTCGTTGCGAGCGAGGACCGCTTGCTTCAGCGCTTGCTCGATCCGCGATCGAAGCATGGGTGCCGCTCTCCTTCCGGACGACTGCGTCCATCGTAGGGTCTTGGTATATCGTAGGTCAGGGAACCCGCCAGCGCCAGCAGCCCGTTGCCGGCAGTCCAATGCTGGCGGTCTGGTGACGATCCGCCGGTGATCCGGCTATCGGCGCGTGCCGTCCCGGCAGGCGTCGGGTAGTCCCTGCCAGACGACGACAAATACCATCGTCATTTCCGGCAATATGCATGAAAACAACGACGGTTTGCGCGCAAACAATAGATTAGAACACACACTGCGCATGTGGTATTCAAGCGCGCGATCACAAGAAACACGCTGTGCTCTTCGGGTTGTGGTGGATCTTCCTCGAATTGGAGGTCCCCGAAGGCAGGCGTTGTTCTGTCTGCACTTTCCAGAGCCGGCCCGGGAGTGGGGCGGGTCGGGGTCCTCTCCGGAATACCGGAGGGTGCAGCACGACCATGTTCACCACCACCGTCTCCGCCGCCGCGCAATCCAACGACATTCGCATGCTCGTCGCCGGCGAGAAGTGGGGCGGTGGCCTGGGCACCAGCGTCAGCCTGACGTATTCGTTCTACCAGGCCGGGTCGTCCGCCTATGACTACTCGGGCGCGCCCACCAGCTCGCCGTTTGCACTGACCAGCGCCATGGTGAGCGCGGTCAAGGGCGCGCTCGCGGCGTGGAGTGCGGTCGCCGACATCACCATTGCGCAGGTCAGCGACAGCCCGTCGTCATCGGGCGTGCTGCGATTCGGCGGCAGCGCCGATCCCTCGACCGCCTATGCCTTCTATCCGAGCGGGTCCGGCGAGCAGGGCGGGGACGTCTGGTTCGGCAACACCTACCGCGGCCTGTCGAGCGCGTCTGCGACCAGTTACTACTATGCGACCGCCGTGCACGAGATCGGCCACGCGCTGGGCTTGAAGCATCCGCATGAAGATGGCTACGTCGCCACCGCCCACGACTCCATCCAATACTCGGTGATGTCGTACAAAGACTATATTGGCGACAGCGCGGGTAACGGCTACAGCAGCAGTTATTTTTATACGACGCCCATGGTCGCCGACATCGAGGCGATCCAATATCTCTATGGTGCGAACACCTCCTATCACACCGGCAACAATGTCTATTCGTGGAATACCGGCGCCAAGATCTTCGAGACGATTTGGGACGCCGGCGGCCTCGACACCATCGATTGGTCCAACCAGTCCTCGGCGGCGACGATCGATCTCACTGCGGGCAATTACAGCAAGCTCGGGCCCGCGGTCAGTTATGCCGGCGGCTCCAATCCGTACACGCTCGGCATCGCCAAAGGGGTCACCATCGAGAACGCGTGGGGCGGTGCCGGCGCCGACACCCTGATCGGCAACACCGCCGACAACAGCCTCGTCGGCAACAATGGCGACGATACGCTGACCGGCGGCCTCGGAGACGACAGCCTCGATGGCGGCGCCGGCAACGACACCGCCGTCTTTTCCGGCGCGCAGTCCGCCTACACGGTGACGCGTTCCGGCGCCAGCGCGCCGTACCACGTCGTCGGTCCCGACGGCTCCGATCTGCTCACCGGCATCGAGTACGTCCAGTTCGGCAGCGGATCGCGCGTCGCCATCGACCTGGTGTCGCGTTCGTTCCCGGCGACCGCCGGCAGCGACACCATCGATGGCACCGACGACGGCGATACCATCGACGGCCTCGGCGGCAACGACCGCCTGAACGGCGGGGGCGGCAACGACGTCCTCCTGGGCGGCATCGGCAACGACACTCTCGACGGCGGCGACGGCGCCGACACCATGACCGGCGGTACGGGCAACGATACCTTCGTCGTCGATCGGGCGGGCGACGTCGTCAACGAAGCGCGCAACGGCGGCACCGATCTGGTGATGAGCGCGGTGACGTTCTCGCTGGCGGCATTGCCCGCGGTCGAAAAGCTGACGCTCACCGGAACGGCGGCGATCGATGCCACCGGCAATGCGCTTGCCAACGCCCTGACCGGCAATTCCGGTGATAACGTGCTCGACGGCGGTGTCGGCAACGACACGCTCGCGGGCGCCGCCGGCAACGATACCTATTATGTCGATGCCGTTGGCGACCGGCTGATCGAGACCGTTGGCGGCGGCACCGACGCCGTGATCAGCACCGTGAACTTCACGCTGCCCGCCGAGGTGGAGAACCTGACGCTGGCCGGCGGCAGGGCGCTCACCGGTACCGGCAACGCGCTCGCCAACGTCATCACCGGCACCGAGGCGGCCAACACGCTCACCGGCGCCGGTGGCGACGACACGCTATTTGGCGCCGGCGGCAACGATGTCTTCGCCTTTGCCGCGTCGGGCAACGGCGTCGACACCCTGGGCGATGTCGGGGTCGGCGACCTGTTGCGGATTACCGGCGCCAACCTTGCCGGTGCCGTCACGCTCGGCGACGGCAATGGCCTCAGTGCCAACCAGGTTCAGATCCGTATCGGCGACGGGACCACCCGCCTCTTTATTGGCACCAACCGCACCGCCGGTGCCGACGTCATCATCGACCTCGCGGGCGAATTTGACACCGACAACTTCGGGCTCGCCGGCAAGGACATCCTGCTGATCGACGCCGCCGCCAGCGCGACCACCGGGACGACCCGGGCGGACACGCTGAGCGGCACCGGCGGCGAGGATACCCTGTCTGGGCTCGCCGGCAACGACGTCCTGCGCGGCTTCGCCGGTGGCGATCGTCTCGATGGCGGTGCCGGCAACGACTTACTCGATGGCGGCGGCGGCGATGATACCTACGTCGTCGACGCCACCGGTGACCGGGTGATCGAGACGGCCGGGGGCGGCAGCGACAGCGTGCTCAGCGCCGTGACCTACACGCTACCGGCCGAGGTCGAGAACCTGACGCTGACCGGCAGCAAGGCGATCAACGGCAGCGGCAATGTGCTGGCCAACGTCATCGTCGGCAACGACGCGGTGAATTGTCTCACCGGCGGGGGCGGCGACGACACGCTGTCCGGCGGCGGCGGCAACGACATTTTCATCTTTGCCGCCACCGGCAACGGGATCGATACCCTTGCCGATGCCGCGTTCGGCGACCTGATGCGGATCACCGGCGTCAACCTGGCGGGCGCGGCAGCGCTTGGCGATGGGGCCGGCCTTGGCCTCAACCAGGTCGAGATCGGCGTTGGCGACGCCGTAACCCGTCTGTTCGTCGGCACCAACCGGGCCGCTGGTGCCGATCTCGTCGTCGACCTCGCCGGCACCTTCGGCAGCGACAACTTCGGGCTCGCCGGCAAGGAGATCGTCCTCGTCGACACCACGGGCGGCACCTTCGTCGGTACCACCAAGGCGGAGACGCTGTACGGCACCGGCGGGGCGGATACGCTCAGCGGGCTTGCCGGCAATGATGTTCTGCGCGCCTTCGCCGGCGACGACAGCCTCGACGGCGGTCCCGGCAACGATACGCTCGACGGCGGTGCCGGCGACGATACCTACGTGGTCGATGCCACCGGCGACCGGCTGGTCGAGACCGCCGGTGGCGGCAGGGATCTCGTGCGCAGCAGCGTGACCTACACGCTGCCGGCCGAGGTCGAGGACCTGACGCTGACCGGCGGCAAGGCGATCAAAGGCACCGGCAACGCGCTCGCCAACGTCATCACCGGTAACGAGATGGGGAACACCCTGAGCGGCGCCGGTGGCGATGATACGCTCGCGGGCGGCGGTGGACGCGACCTGCTCACCGGCGGTGCGGGCCACGATGTTTTCGTCTTCGCTCGGATCGGCGACTCAAGCCCCGGCAGCAATCACGATGCCATCACCGATTTCGTCTCGGGCACCGATCGCATCGATCTGCGCGACATCGATGCCGACGGCGACGCCGGCAACGGCGATACGGCGTTTTCCTTCCTCGGCGTCGACAAGGCGTTCACCGGCGCCGGCGGCGAGTTGCGTTTCGTCAAGGCGGGAAGCCTCCTGCAGGCGGATATCGACGGCGATGGCGTGGTCGATTTCGAGATCTGCCTGAACAAGCTCACCACGATCGGCGGCGACGACTTCCTGCTCTGAGCGGCGGCCGCGATTGCCCGGAGTGGCCGAAGCGCCGCCTATTTTTCGACGATGCGGAAGCTGCGCGGCCGGGACGTCGGCTTGCGGCCCTTGATGGCATCGAGCGGTGTTCCGGCCAGCACCTGGCGCACGTCGTCGATCACTTCCGGCCGCAGCCGGTAGTACTGATGCCGGCCGTGCTCGATGTCGGTGCTCGAAACGGCGCTGCAATCGACGGCGAAGATGCGGTTGTCGATCCTTTCCATATTCTTGGGCCCGTCACTGCCCAGCCGGTCGGGGTTGCCCTTGGTTATGTCGCTGACCTGCAGGGCCTGATCGTCGCTGGCGTGGTAGACATGGACGAAGCGGGCGAGGTCGGGCAGCAGGCCGAGCTTCTGCGTGGTCTCGAAGCAGTCGGCGTCCTCGTCGGCGGCCATCAGAAAGACATGCTCGAACAGCCGCGGCAACGGTCGCAGGCGGATATCGTTGCCGAGCGCGAGGACGGCGTGACGCAATGCCCAGTTGCCCATGCTGTGGGCGACGAGATGGATGCGTTGCGTGCAGGCGCGCAGGCTCGCGGGATCGAGGGGCCTGCTCTCAAGGCGCGCCGTGCGCTCGGCTGCCCTGTCTTCAGTGCGGATCTCGATCAGGAACTCGATCAGTCGCTGCAAGGCGCGGGCGATGGCGATGCCCGAGGCCTGGGCGTCGTGGCGGTCGCTGTCGTACTCGTAGGCCGGATAGACGCGGCCGTTTGACGGCCAGGAAAACACGAACACGTTGGGTGAATAGGGGGCGTCCCCAGGGGATCCGCTGCCGTCCGAGGCTTTGATCTTGTACTCGAAATTCAGTTGCGCGGCCCGCTCGACGCTAGACGCGAACGTGTTCGCAAAGCCGTGGATCAACAAGATGATATCCCGTTCGCTCGCCTTCATCTCCGCCCGTAGCGCTTCGAACACCTTCTTGGAGCCGACGCGGATCTGGCCTGGATCGGCGGTGGCCAGGGTTTCGGGTTCGAGGGTAACCGCCTTGCAGGCATAGTCGTCCCTGCCCTTGCGCCGGACCTCGGCGCTGCCGACGCGAAAGTAGGACGGCCCGTCGGCGTAGAAGCGCTCGCCCCAGTCGGGGGCGTCTTCGCTGCCTTCGTTGTTGCGGTTGGTGGCGTAGTAAACCGTGATAGAATTGGCCATCGGTGGAGTCCCTCGCGTCCCTTGCCGCTTTCGAGCGCGAACGTCCGGCGCCGGGCGGACTGCGATGATTGGGCCGTATCATACTATTTCTTGGAAGAGACCGAGAGCGCTTTTGCGAAGGAAGGTGGCTGCAGTCATGCCGCACGATGGTGTTGTGTCCGCCCTGTGGCTGATCGCCGCGGCGCCGGTCGTGGTGTTGAGTGGACTTGGCCTGTTCGGCCATGTGCCGGGCGAATGGGGCAGGGCGGCATTGCTGGCCTATGCCGCCGTGCTGCTTGGCTGTCTGGGCGGGATGATCCTGGCAGCGCAACCGCCTGGCGACTGGACCGGCCGGCTGGCGGCGGGCACTGCCGTGGCGATCGGGTTCGCGGGCCTGAGCCTGGGCGGAGCCGCCGGACATGGGGCGGTCGCCGCCGGCCACGCCATTTTCGTAGTGTTTGCGCTGCTGCGGGCGGAAGCCGGCCTGCCGTGGCCGCTGGCCGCGGCGACGGCGGCGGCCGGTGTGCTTGCGGCGCTGCGCAGCCAGCCCTGAACCTGCCGCCCCGCGGGCGGCGCTAGAGGCCTTCGCCGTGATACCAGTCGGCGATGATTTCGGCGGTCTCCGCCGCGAACGCGTCGATGCCGGAATCGGGGTCGTACGGATCCCAGTGGGCGTTCCAGCCGCGCCCGTCGCTGGAGTGCACGTCCTGGTCGAAACGCAACAGCGGTTTGCCGGTGGCGTCGACCACCTCGAAGGTGCCCTCGATGGTCGGGCGGCCGGCACCGAAGCCGATCAAGAGGCGCGTCAGCTCGCTGCCGGCATCGATGGTGGCGAACCGCCCGGTGATCACCAGCGCGTCGGCGGGAAGCGGTGCCGGCATGCGGGCGGACACCTCGACGGCGCCCGGCACCGCATCGGCGAGCGCCTGCGTCAAATCGCGACGGAAGCGCCTGACGACGCGCGTCGCCGCCGGATCGGGGGTCCCGATTGCGCCGACGATGAGCAGGTGCGTCGGTGGTGGCGGGCTTGGTGCGACTTCCTTATCGATCGTGACGTTCGAGCAGCCGACGACGGCGGCCATGGAACACCCGAGGAGCAACGCGATCGGCAGGCGAACAGCGGGAGGACGGGGCATTGTTGCGCAACCTCGTAGCAGGGTTGCGCCGATGATAGCGCGTTCCCCCAAATGGGGGCAATCTATGCGTGACCGGCAACACCCGTGACCCGCGCGCAACGGCGGGAGGCCGTGCCGACGACGGAGGATGCCACACGCGCCTTATGCCATTTCTCGCCCGGGTGCAGGCGGTGGATGCCGGCGGCTGCCGCCCCTACAACTGGGGATCAGCGCAGGCGCTGCGCCTCGGGAACGGAACGACGGACCCCTTCGCCGCCAGCGCGCGCGCGCCGGCTACGCTTGGCCGCGGCTGCCACTGGGTATCGTATTCCGTACGGTAGATGGCGAACGAACCGGGGCCCTCGGGCAGCGAGCAGGTCCAGGTGATCTGCAGGGCGCCCGGCCCCGACGCGCCTTCGAGGAGGAGGAAATTGCGGAAGTGCTCCTCGAGCGCCGCCTGGACCTGCGCGTAGCTGGCGTCCTTCATGGCCATCAGCGTCATCGTCAACGCCGCGAACAGATTGCGTTCGTTCCGGCTGGGCGCGGTCATCAGTCGTCCTCTTCACGCCGTTCGGCAGGGCACGAAGGAGACTAGCCCAGGTTCCTTTGCAGAATGATTAACGATGAGCACCGCGGTGCGCCGAAACTCTCACGCCGCGCCTTCACGCGGGTGCCACGCGCCGGGCGCACGGCATCAGGCGCAGACCTGGACCTTCAGGATCGACGCGGCACAAACCCGCTGAGCCTGAGCGGCGATGGCGCGGGTCGCTGCGCCATAGGTTCCACGATGGCTGAGCGTGACGCCACCGGGCAGGAAAAAGTACCAGAGCCCGAACCCGCGCGGCTTGTGCCCGTGAATGTGCTGGTAACGGATGGTGCTGAATTCGACCTTGACGCTCATGGCAGACCCGCCTCGATTGCGTTAGTCAATGCCAAAACCACGCAAGATTGTGGCAAATTGCCGCCGAGGATGCAACGATTTTTTTGAGAATGTCTGTCGAGAGATACAACCTAAGCGAAAAATACATTTCCCCAGAGTGGGTTAGTCGCCATGGCCCACCGTTTCGGCGACACGGCCGACATCCAAGATGATGGAGTTTCGCCGCCGAAGTTCCACGAAATCTTGTGTTTGATTCGCTGCGCACGCGACGCGGGGTGGCTCCGGCGTCTTGGAACCCGCTGCCGCCGCCACCACTGTCGCGTGACGAGGAAGGTCGCGCGCGCGATTCGGGCCCGGGCAGGGCGAAGGCGGCGTTCCTGCGCGCGATTTCTTCTATGTGATCGCGCCTTAGCATTATTAAACTCTACCGTAGAGCGAGTCTTTCGGAACCACTCTCCCGAAGAAGGGGCGAAGAGGCCGAGGACTGCCCCAACTGCGGGTGTCGTGTTGTGCACCGATGCCGAGCAACGACCCGTGATCGCACAAAGAAGGGTGGACAGATGAAGAGGTGCTTGAATTCGGCAGCGTAATTGACAACACTTCATTTGAGAACACTGGGGCGAAACCAGCGGGGCAACTTTGAGGAGTATTGGGGCGCAACTGACGCTTGATGCGCGTAGGCGTGGCCGAGCGCAGTTCAATCCCCGCGTTTCGTTCGTCGAGGGCATACGTTTTGTCCACGGCCGGGGGTGCCGGCCCGCGGAGATGTTTTTGGTGACGACGTTGACCAGCGATTGCCGATGCGCCGGCCCAGCGACTGCCTCGTGGAGCAGTGAGGTGGCGGCTTGGCTGCCGGGGACGCGGATCGCGCAGCAGCGGAGGGACAGATGGCTAACCTAACGGGGATCGCAGGAGCGGTTAATCTTGCGGCCTTCAATATCGTTGCGGATTTTCCGCAAGTGAACGTGTCGTCCTCGCCGAGCGAGGTCCAGTTCATCGGGTCCAATTTCACGAGTATCCTCGGCGGCTCGTTCGACCCGCCGACGGGGGGCGGCCTGTTGCCGGTGACCGGGACCATTGACGCATGGTCGAAGGTCGGATCGACGCAGGCGTTCACGGTCGACGGCATCAGCGACATTCCATTTGCCGATTTTCAGGCCTTTCTCACCGCGCATGACTCGAAAGGGTTCCTGCAAGCGGTGTTCGCCGGCGACGACGCGCTCACCGGCGGACCGGGATCGGTCACCGATCGGCTGTACGGCTACGAGGGCAACGACACGCTCGATGGTGGCGGCGGTGCCGACTACATGGTCGGCGGCAACGGCGATGACGTCTACATCGTGGACAATGCCGGCGATCGCATCATCGAGGGCGGCAACGGCGGCCTCGATACCGTCATCAGCTCGGTCACCGGCACCGGTTTCCGCGCGCCATCGAACGTCGAGAACATCGAGTTGTCGGGCACCGGCAACATCAACGCGTACGGCAACAGCCTCGACAACACGATGACCGGCAACGATGGCAACAACAGCCTGATCGGCGAGGAAGGCAACGACACGATTCTTGGCGGCGCGGGCAATGATTTCCTCGCCGGCAAGGGTGGTGACGATTCCCTCGATGGCGGCGCCGGCAACGATACGCTGTGGGGGTCCGACGGCAACGACTTCCTCGACGGCGGCGCCGGCAACAACAACCTCGACGGCGGGGTCGGCAACGACACGATCCTGGGCGGCGACGGCAACGATACTATCTTCGGCAAGGACGGCCTCGACCAGATCCTCGGCGGCGACGGCAACGATAGCATCGATGGCGGCAACGGCGCCGACAGTATCGACGGTGGTGCCGGCAACGATACGATCCTTGGTGGTGCCGGCGATGACAGCATCCTCGGCGGCGACGGCGTCGACAGCATCCTCGGTGGCGCCGGTATCGACACGATCGACGGCGGTGCCGGCAACGATCGCATCAACGGCGAGGACGGCAACGACGTCATTTCCGGTGGCGCCGGCAACGACACCCTGTTTGGTGGCGCCGGCAACGATACGCTCGAAGATACCGACGGCAGCAATATTTTCGACGGCGGCAAGGGTGCCGACACCATGGTCGGTGGCGTCGGCAACGACACCTACTACGTCGACAATGCCGGCGACGTCATCCAGGACTCGGGCGGCTTCGATACAGTGGTCACCAGCCTCAAGAATTATGTCGCGCCCGACGGCATCGAGGCGGTGCGGTTCGTGAACGGCGGCACCGCGGCTCCTGGCACGGAGGGCTCGCTCCATCAGGGCGGTGAAGGCAACACCGATCTCGTCGGCACCGACGGCAACGACACCCTGCTCGGCGGCGGCGACGTCGACGTCAACATGAGCGGCGGCGGCGGTAACGATCTTTATGTCGTCGACAGCGCCGGCGACCAGGTCAATGAGGGGCCCGACCAGGGGAACGACACGGTGTTCACCACCGTAGACGGCTACCAGCTGCCCGACAACGTCGAGAACCTCATCCTGCAACCGGGCGTCACCTCGGGTTTCGGTAACGATCTCGACAACTCGATCACCGGCAACGACGAAGACAATCTCATCGATGGTTATGGCGGCAACAACACGCTCAACGGCGGTGGCGGTAACGACACGCTCAACGGCGGCCAGGACGGTAACGATATCGATACCGGCGGCGCGGACCACGACATCTTCCAGGTCGATATCATTTCGGCGCCGAACTTTGGGACCGATACCATCAACGACTTCGCCCATGGCCAGGATCAGATCGATCTAAGCTTGCTCGGCATCACCGACTTCGGTCAGTTCTCGGATCAGATCACGGTGGAGAACGGCAACAGCGTGATCGCCCTCGATCAGGGGACGATCATCGTCAACGGTATCGAGGATCTGACGGCGGACGACTTCATCTTCCTCTAAGCCGACGACGTCCAACGGCCCGAACCGACGGCGGCGCCTCCGATGGGGGCGCCGCTTTGCTTTTGTGTGTCGGCCTTGCTTGGCCGACCCGCAATCAGCCGCCGTAGAGGCGAGAGCAGATGAACACCGACGCCGCGACGCCTGCGGCATCGGCGACGAGGCCCACCAGCAGGGCATGGCGGATGCGCCGGATGCCGACCGCACCGAAATAGACGGCGATGACGTAGAAGGTGGTATCGGTCGAGCCCTGGATCGTACTGACGAGATAGCCGGTGTAGCTGTCCGGTCCGATCGTCGGATCGTTGAGCAGCGACGCCAGCAGTGCGAACGCGCCATTGCCGGATAGCGGTCGCAACAGGGCCATCGGCACCGCCTCGGCCGGCAGGCCGAGCGGGCCGGTGATCGCGCCGATCGGATTGGCGAGCATATCGAGGGCGCCGCTGGCGCGAAACATGCCGATGGCGACCAGGATCAGGACCAGATAGGGCATGATCCGTAGTGCGACCTGGAAGCCGTCGCGCGCGCCTTCGACACAGACCTCGTAGACCTTGACCCGGTTGCAGGCGCCGAACGCCAGCAGGCCGGTGACGAGGAGCGGGATGATCCAGGGCGCGATCGCGCGGCCATAGAAGATGCTCAACGGGATCAGGAGCGCGATGCCGGCGAGCGCCGCAAACGACGCCCACGCCGGATAGCGGCGCTCCTCGCCCGCCGGGTCGGGGGAAGCCGCCGCCGGCGCATCGGCGGTGGCGGGGGCAGGGGCAGGGGCAGGGATCGCCGGAAAGGGCGCGCCCGTCTCGTTCACCGCGAAAAACCGCGCACACAACTTCGCCATGAGGATGGCGACCGTGGTCGAGCAGATGGTCGCAAACAGCGTCGTCGGCAGGATGCCGGCCGGATCGGCGGAGCCGGCGGCAACCCGCAGGCCGATGACGCCGGTCGGCAGCACGGTCACGCTCGACGTGTTGATCGCGAGGAACAGCACCATCGCGTTCGACGCCGTGCCCGCGCGCAAGGGATTGATGGCGGCGAGTTGCTGCATGGCGCGGATGCCGAACGGCGTCGCCGCGTTGCCGAGACCGAGCACGTTGGCGGCAATGTTGAGAATCATCGCCCCCATGGCCGGGTGTCCCGGCGGCACGTCGGGGAACAGCCGCTGCATCAGCGGACGCACCAGGCCGGCGATGATCGCCATCAATCCGCCTGCCTCGGCGACCTTCATCAGACCCAGGAACAGCGTCATCACACCGACGAGGCCGAGCGCCAGCGTGACGGCGCTGCCGGCGCTTTCCACGATCGCCTTGCTCAGCACCGCCATCGGCCGCATCGCGTCGTCGATGCCGGCGGCGGTGGTCAGCTCGCCAAAGCCGGCAACGGCGAACGAGAGGGCGACGATCGCGAAAAATACGGCGTTCAAGGCAGACGAACCGGCGGTGGGAGGGGGATGATCGGCGGTGCCGCCGGCTTATCCCTTCCGGCTACGGCATCACCTCCCGGGAGGTCAGGATAGTGTCCGGCTGCATTCAGGGAAAGCGGCAGCGAAGGAAAATGGTGCCCGGACCTACTCGTCCTGGGCCGGCGCCTCGATCTGATCGGAAAAGGCAAGGACGCGAACGAGCTGGAACAACCGCTTGCGCACCGTCGGATCGGGGATGCGGAAGTAGTTGTGCATCAGCTCGAATGCTTCGCGGGAACTCATCGGGTCGACGGTGAGCGGGGACGTCGGCTGGTCGGACAGGCCCATTTGCAGCGAATGCGGCGCCATCATGTCGCCGCTCAATCCTTCGAAGAAGAACGAGACCTCGACGCTCAGCGCCTTGGCGATCTTGAACAGATTGCTTGCGCCAACGCGATTGGTGCCGCTTTCGTATTTCTGAATTTGCTGAAATGTAACGCCGATCGCCTGACCAAGCTTGGTCTGGCTGATGCGCATGCCGATCCGGCGGCCGCGAATGCGCGTGCCAACGTGCCTGTCGATCGGATCCGGACCTT